>JABWCN010000072.1 GCA_013359135.1 Pseudobdellovibrionaceae bacterium
AAATGTTAATTTTTTTGAATCTGGCGTTTTACTAAAAGAATGTTTTTTTCCCAAATCTACGGTCACGTTGGAATTTATAACATCATATTTTACTTCATTGTACACGAAAGTCTGAATTTCTCCATCAACATTTATATTTTGGATAAGTTTATTTTTAGAGAAAATGAATTCAGAGGGCTTACAACTTGAAAAGTCCCATCTCCACTTACCAATAAGTGGATTTTTTATTTCGGCAAAACAATTAAAAAATGGAATCAAAGAAAAAAAATATATAACTATACTACTTACTAAGCTCTTTTTTTTCATAAAATTTACCTTTTTTGATTAAAATCGTAAGCTATTTTAAACATTGGTCAATACTTATATTAAAATCATTTAACTGAATAAATCTAAGCATACTTAGATGCTTCGGGTAAGAACTTCGTTAAACTGCCTCTACTTTTAGTTTTTTTACCAAAACAAATAATCAAGGGACTCTAGTGAGTTTTACTTTTTATGGAGCCATCGTCAAAAAACTCCTGAGTTTCTATTGTTTTATCAGATTTGATATCTTTCAATTCATATTTTATTTTTATACCTTCTCTGTAAGTTGTAATTCTCTTTTGTTGCTTTTCTCTGATGTAGTAAATAGATAATCCATCTAACTTTCCAAGCTTGTAAGAATCGGTTGCTAAAACTTCGTTTTTATCATCGTATTCAGTCTCTGTTCCATTAAATTTAGAACAATAATCTTTAGAAAAGTTTTCACTTGGATATATTTCGCAGATTCCCTTTTTTTTAATTAATCCAGTATCAGTAAAAGTAGAAAACTCATAAATATCTGGGCTGTGAAAATCTTCAGACTTACTTTTGCGCTTGAAATAATTTTTAATCTGACCATTTTCATAAAAACTCTCATAATTTTCATAATCACCGGCATCAATCAGCTGATATCTAGCTTTAATTTTTCCACTTCCATAATACTCAATTTTATTCTTTGAAATATCTACTTTTTTTAAGGGTTTCTCGCTTTTTTGAGTAATTTTTTGATTACAAGGTTCTTTATCAACTTCAACAAGTTGTCCTTTGTTGTAGCAAAGAGATTTAATTTCTTTGCCAATATCATCATAAATTTTTTGAAATCCATGTTTAAGTCCATTTTTATATTCCGTTTTATAGACTCCAGATACTCTTGTTTGACCACCACTATGAGAAGTTTGATAACTTGTACAAACACCATCTAATTCATCATTTTTGTAATCACACTCTTCGAATTTTTGAATTGAAGATTGCCAGATTTTATGAAGACCATTTTTTTTATCATTTTTATAAATCCGAGATTCGGTTAACTTTCCGTCCTGATCAAAACACTCCCACAACCCTTCTTTTAAATCATTTTTATATGAAACCTTTCGACGAATTGTTTTTCCACTTTTACAAACTTCAATACCATTTTTTTTCCCAGAGGGATCAAGAATGCTAGTGCAATCATTACCTTGATCACAAACCGAATATTTAGCAAAAACATACTCAGTTGATAAAAGCAAAAGTAAACTGGCAATAAATGAAAATTTCATCAAGGCTCCTTATATCATTAACACAGCTTATGCTATTTTTTTTTATCACTAAAAGCAACAGTCTATCTACTTTAGTCTGTTTAGAAAAAAGTAGCTCTATCTTTTTGTTTAAGTGCGGAGTCAAATCTTTGCACCTCTTAGAAGCAAAGCTTTTATCGCTGGCTAAAAGCTAGGAAGTCCGAGGCGACTTTAATATAAACGCTGAAAATGGTTACAAAAATATTTTTTGATCCATTTAACGCCAATTCTTTTAGAAAGCTAAAATCAACAGATACTTTTAATTGTATTTCCCTGAAAAATAAGTAAGGATTAAGCAAATTATACCAATAGTGAGAATCCAATGAAAATAAAAAAAACTAATCTTATGATGGTTCTTATAGCTCTAGTTTTTGGTAATGCTGTTTCAGCAATGAATATAGAATGTTTTGAAAATGAAGCAGACACTATGGCTGTCCATCTATTTATAAGTTTTGTGGACAACTCTCAAACTGTCATAAACTTTCAAGAAATTTACTCAACTCCACATCCTGAAAAAAAGTGGGGTTTTAACTTTGAATCCATTCAACAAAGCCAAAGCAGCCATTACCTTTTTCCGAAGGGACTCTACACAGGCAAAGCCCTAACAGATAAGGAAAATGAAATTGTCACATCCTATGGGATTTTATCTATTGAAGAGGAGGGTGATTGGTCTTTTTTAAATTATTCTTATCCGTATAAAGGAACCTATCTTTTTGTTGATTCCTCTAAGTCTACATTAACTCCAGTATACTGTAGACTTTCTTCACATTAATTTAGAAGAACAATAAGTTAGTCAATCTTTGCTGGATACAGGAAAAATCTCTTTTTTAGCCTTTACGCTTTTTCTTTTTTACTTTGGTGTCCTTACCATTCATATGAAATTTGTTAAGCTCCTCAGAAGTCGCAGTTCGAATGTTTGCTACTTTTATATCGAAACACAGCTCCATTGATGCGAGTGGGTGATTTCCATCAAGAACAACTTTCCCCTCAGCAATGTCGGTAACCCTGTAGATCATTGGTTTTCCGAAATCTTCATAAACTTCTTTAAAAACTAACCCGGCTTCAATTAACGAGGAATTAATATTACTTGAAAGTTGTAGTTCTTCACCTGAGAGAGTAAAGATTGATCCTAGTTTAATATCTTTTGGTAATAGCGAGGCATCTTCAACCAGTACCAAGTCATCATCAAATTCTCCAAAAGCATTTCTAGCTAATTGTAAAACTAACTTATCACCAACAGTCAATCCATCCAAGGCTTTTTCAATCTGAGGAAAAATCCCCTGATAATTACCATGAAGATACTCAAATGGGATATGACCATCATCTATAATATTACCATCTGCATCTGTGACTTTATAGTCTAATGTGACTATTTTATTTTTTTTTATTTTGTATTGTTTCAACTTAATTTAACCTCTTTGAAAAAAATATCTTTGTATCCATGTGACTGTAGGTGACTAACCACTCGTTCGCTAACAAGCATGCAGTTGGTATCTTCGGCGACGACACATATGTCATATGCGCCAAGACTTTCTCTATTCACGACCAAATCATAAATCAGGTTCATATCCTTTCCAAGAGTTCGAAATTTAGATTTCTTCATATCTGCACAAGGAACCATACCAACTATATTTAACAACAAATAGTCATAATTCACAGGTTGACCATGATCATTGTGTATCTCTGCCGGAAATGCTTCGATGTTATTGATTCCTAAATTCAAGAACTCTTGATAGAAAGATTTGGTGCCAATCCATGCTGGAGACTCAAAAAAAGTTGGAAATAGGGGATTTCGTATCTCAGGATCAAGTAAAAACTTGAAGGGAGAACTAAAAGACTCTTCCATTTTCAATCCTGTTTTGAGTGATGTCATAAAATGGCTAGCTTGGTATAATCCGGCAGGCTGTGTTCGAATGGAGATAAACTTTCGACTCATCTGAAAATAAACCGCTTTATCGTTTAAAGAATTTTTAATTAAATATAGATGTCGTGGCATGGTTCAGCAATACCCCATTCTTAATTTTAAAGTTAAACAAACACAACTTATCAATGTCAACCTTTGACTGATTATATAGCCTCTATTTAACTTTCAAATTACAGAAATAACCAAAGGGTTCTAAAGCGCAACCAATTCACTAAAAAAATCTATATAAACTTAATAAAAGAGTTCATCACTCCCAGTTTCTATAATTTCTGTAAATTTAGCAAATAATCTACTAGCTGGCCCACCACCCATTATTCTACGATCAAATGAGAGCAGTAGAGGAATAGTTAATGCCGCTTTAACAGAATCTTCAATTACTAATGGCCGCTTTTCTACTTTCCCAAAAGAAAAAGTTAGAGGCCAAGGCCATGTTGTCATTACTAAATCTGCCCCTGCCTTGGAAGGAGAATTGACCCAAGCTGCGCAGCCGCGGTACTTTAACCAAAAATAGGGATGTAGGTAGGTAATATTAATAATTAGATTGCTTAATGGAGTAGGCACATATTTTAAAATACTCATAAACAGTCTGTACTTTGGATCATTTTGCTCGTTACTATCTACCAGTTTTTTAAGTTCAATGGTAATCTCATCGATACTTTTTTCTAGAGGCTTCGTGATTAGCGCAGCGTAAGCTTGTCCAGGTAACGCAGGCAATGATTTTTCGACGGCTACACATATATCTATATTACTAAATTGATATAATTGTTTAAAAAATGGTAGCCCTAAGATCGCACGATTAGCTTCTGGATAATGTTTCACAGTAATAGCTACAGCTCTAATAACTAAAGCCGTATAAGAAGGAACGACACGCCCTTGAGAGCGTAATATTTCGCGTTTTTTATGTAGATTTTCAGCGGATACTAAAGAGGTCATTGTGACCATATGAGCAGGCTCCAAAGCATTATTCATACGCCAAGAAGTTCTTTCAGCATTTGTAGTAGCAACCTTTGAAAAATAGGACATTCATAACCCCCGTCAGATGAGATAAAAATAACATAATTAATTTTTATTCTTATACGGTTTTGTGACTTTTTTATTGTAATGAAATGGAAGTTAGGCTTTATTTTTATATTATGAATGTCGAATTTAGCTTTAAGATTAAGACTAAAAGTTATGAGTCTAGTATTACAAATACTAATAATGAAATGCTTTTGATGTCTAGAAAACAAAATTATAACAAAAATGAAAAAAAAATCGAAGCTTACGGCGAATTTTGGATGATTGCGTTTGCTGATTTACAACCTGGACAGCTTTCAATAAGAAATGGAAATGACTACCTGCCTATAACTGGACCTTGTGGAGTTTTAATTGGTAACTATTCTATTGCTGAGTTTCAATTTAATAAATCTGAAATATTTTGGTACTCTGTTAGTTCATTCAAAAGAGAATTACCTCTGGAATTTAACAAAAAAATTATTTTATTCGAATGGGATAAGAAAATTCCAGAAAATTTAGATAACATTTTTGATTCAATAAAAAAAACAAAAAATAAAACAGAAATAAAGATGCAGAAAAATTCGTCAGCTGTTGCCGAAAGAACAAAAAAAATTATTGATGAAAGCTATTCGGATATTTTGTTAATCAATAATTTAGCTAAAAATCTTAAATATTCTAGATCTGTAATGACCAGAGAGTTTGTAAAAACCTACGGGCTAACACCCATTGAGTACCGTCAAAAAGTCCGTATTTACAAAGCTATTAGAGTTTTGTCATCAGGTGCTAGTGTAACAACAGCATTAGTTGAGTCTGGTTTTTCATCAGCTACACAATTTTTTTATCAGTTCAAAAAACATATAGGGACTCAACCTTTTAACTACAAATACTTTAAATAGTTCCGATGAACTAAATTTACGAAAATCTTTGAAATCCACTATGGAATTACCTTAGGAACTCAGGAGTCTTTGAAGTGTGCCAGCGTAATTCCCTAACGGCCAAATATGAATCTATGAATCCCTTTGAAATAAAAAAAGAGTTAGAAAAACAAGTCAATCGCTTCTTCAGAATAACCGAACTTCTATAGTCAACAAAGAGGCCTGCCTATCTACAGATTATGATTTAACTCTCTTCATTATCATTTATCTATGAGTCAATACTCGATAAAATCATCTGGACCAATGCAATTTTGTAATTTTTTGGGTCTCTCAAGCCCTTGCACTGTGGTTAACTTCTTTATATTAAGATTTCCATTGAGAGTATCTGGAAGTTTAAGCCCTTGTGCTGTGATTAAGCTGCGTAAATCAAGATTTCCATTGAGAGTATCTGGAAGTTTAAGCCCTTGTGCTGTAGTTAAGCTGATTAAAATCAGATTTCCATTGAGAGTATCTGGAAGTTTGAGGCCCTCTGCTGAGGTTAAGCCGTGTAAATAGAGATATCCATTGAGAGTATCTGGAAGTTTGAGCCCTTGTGCTGTAGTTAAACTGCGTAAATCAAGATTTCCATTGAGAGTATCTGGAAGTTTGAGTCCTTGAGCGGTGATTAAGCTGCGTAAACCAAGATCTCCATTGAGAGTATCTGGAAGTCTGAGTCCCTCTGCTGAGGTTAAGCTATTTAAACTAAGATATCCATTTATGATATCTGGAAGCTTAAGCCCTTGTGCCATTGTTAAGCTGTTTAAACTAAGAGATCCATTTAAAGCATTGGGAAACTTAAGCCCCTGTGCAGTGGTTAAACCGTTCAAATAAAGATTTCCACTGAGACTATCTGGAAGTTTGAGCCCCTCTGCTGAGGTTAAGCCGTTTAAATAGAGAGATCCATTTAGGATTTCTGGAAGCTTAAGCCCCTCTATAGAACCAAAGTGGTCTAAATGAAGATTACCTAAGTGAATTTTTGAAGTGCCTTTTGCTGCAATAAATTCTTCAGTTGTAGTTGTGATTTCTTCGCGTGTGTATTTATTGCCATAAACTTCAATAACATCTGATTTGAAGTCTCTTTGAGATCTGATTTGTTCTATTCGGGGATCTTTATCATATCCAAAACCTTCAATTGTATTTTCAAGCTCCCACAGAAATTTCAACTCTTCTTTTTCTAAGCTGATCTTTGCATTTTGTTTAGTTTCGATTTGAGTTAACAACTTCATATCACGTTCCCGTTTTTGATACTTATCAGATTTCGAACCAAACTCTTTCATCTTAGAAGATACAACGGTGCTTTGGTTAATTTGGGGATCAAGATTTTGATTGGCAGCAACTCCTCGAACTTCAGCAATGTCATCGCCTTCCATGCGAATAGCGACTCGAGGGTGTACAGGTTCGCCATAAGCATCTAAACTGTAATAGACATGAAAATCACCCTTCTGCAGTTGCAACATTGCTGTCGACTCTCCAGCTGAACACCAGCCCGTATTTCGACCTTCCAAAGATTTAACCAAAGGCATGTGATCTGAGCCTTTTTTAAAGATGACCCAACGACCTTGATTAGTTTTAAAGACGCCTTGTTTGCTAATGCTTAGTTTAAATAATATATGCCCATAAATTTTTCCAAATTTGAGATCTGGTAAAATCTTTACTAATTCTGGATCTTGAATTTCATCAAGGGATCTTTTATTTAGATATTGCAACACATGATCAGCTACTAATCCTAAAGCTTCTCTGTTCAAATCAGCAAAAGGTGCCACAGTTCCTTTATCCCGATTATCGAATTTTCCAGTTTGTGGATGATACTTTGAAAGTTTTGTCATGCCAGTAAACATCCAATACTTTAGCCACATCGGGTACATGGAGGTATCTTTGGAAACTAAGTATTCGATCCAATAGTCCAAAGATTTTTTTTGATCATTTATTAGAATATCGGCAAGTTGTCTTTTTTTCTCGGCTACTAAAATAATATCTCCAAGACCTCGCTCACGAGCAAGTTTAACTTGTAAATCGTAATAGGATTGTGGGATATCTTCGAGCTTTAAAACGAATTGGTTTTGTAACATAGTTTTAATTTGGATTAAAGTATTTGTGCTTGACTCTGCTCTGTTTGATATTTTTTCCAAAGATTTAAGCCATACATCTATTTTCTCGGCTGGTTTTTGAAGAGTTTCTTTAAATGTCCGTTTATGAGTTGCCACCGCTTTTTCCACAGACCGCGAAATGTGAAGCTGAGGGTCTTTTTGGTGGAGGAGTTTAGCTCCCATATTCACGCTTTGGCTTACTGTTTTAGTACCTTCGGATCTATATAGAATTTCACATTTTCTTTGTGCAAATGTTTCATTTGGAGACACTATCAAAAAGAATGTTAAAAAAAGTTTTACATAGGTAAAGCTGGATATTCCTACAATTGTTTTAAATAACTTTACTAACATAAAAAAAAGGATACCTTTACAAGTGTCGTGGGATTAATTTCCCATCATTCAACCAGAACGACCTTTATAGATTTAGACTGGAGCAGGTTTTATTCCATAATAAAATCAGTTTAAATTTGAATAGAAGACAAATTGATGTTTAAACGATCTCTAACTGAACCACAGACTGTCACCGTCAAAATATTAGACAGTGCAATTTTTTTTGATTTTTCGAACAATATTTTTTGTAATCAAAGCTACAGAAGATTTGATTATAGCTATGGACGCTACATTTCATACCCAAGTGGAAAAATTTTCTATTTCAATTTTTACATCATTATATTTTTCAGCTATGATATCAGCCTTTACGGTCTCTAATCCGTTAAAGAGGACTACTTAACTCTAGAGATATTAACACTACTAGATGGTTTTGGTATGTAACCTAACCCCAGGATCTGCTTGAAAGACCACGGAGAGGTCAACAAAAGTGACTATTTTTGACATCAAATAGAAGGAATTTATTCAGTTATTGGCAGCATTATAGTTTTAGAATGATTAGGATGGAATGAATTTTGCTCCATTACTAGCTTAAGACATTTTTAATTTTTGAGGTATTCTATGAAGAATATATTTTTAAAGATTTTTTTTATTTTGTTTATTTTCGAATTAGCATCAGCTAATACGATTGTTAAAAATTGTTCGAGTTACTATCAAACATTTAGGGTTGAAGTATTAACTGATGAAATTATCAAAATAATGGGAATCGCCTCAGATTATCTTGGAGATTTCACCCCAAGTGATATGCAGATCGAAAATGCAATGAAAATTCTGTCTTCCTATAACAACGAGCAATTAACTGTTTTCACTAAATTCTTAAGCGATGGTAAGGCCTCAGACTATCAAAATAGAAAAAGAATTTTGTCATCAAGTGCCATATACACTTTAACTATGGATATTATTCCTAAGATTAAGAAGAAAAATAATCAATAAAGAATTATTCAGAATAATAGTATTGATCTAGAAATTTTCATGTTTTATTCGAGGAGAATTTTTATATGGAGATTAGAAATCTCACAATTTTCATATTTATTTCAATGACTTTTGTTTTTTTGTCATCAAAAGGATCTCCAAATTCTTGTCTTATTTTTTATTCTAAATTTGATGATAAGGTTTTATATAATTTGAAGACACTTGTGGAAACCCCCGACTATCTTAGTCAAGTCAGAACCGTTATATTTAAAGGGCAAACTCGAAATGGACTTGTAGTTTTAGAACGTCAAGATAATTTACCTTGGGGCTCACGCTTTAATCATTTTAAAACTGGATTTACGAGAGATGGCGATCCAAGAAATCCAGTTTTGATTTTAGGACCTAAATTAGCCCAAAAAATGGGTTTTTCTGTTGAGATGCAAGATGGATTAACAAAACGTCTTTTTATACCAGGATCTAAGAACTTAATTAAAACAATTAAAAAAATAAATCGCGAACTGAAAAAACAAGGCCTGGAAGAAATATCATACTTGCCTGTTGGTTTCGGCTTGGCAACTTCTGAACAGATATTGCATCTAAGTATCTCTGGCGGAGAACATTTTCAAATGTTCTTTCCTTACGCAGATAAAGATACTAATCTAACTGTTCATGAAGCTTCAGCACATTTAAGCTCGTTGATTCTGCCTCGTCATGTTCTTCACAGAGCTAAGGTTGTTACGGAAAGAAACTTAGAAATGATCGCAATAATCAGAGATGATCACTTTCTAACTGCTGAAGCTAAAGAACTTTTAATTGACCAGATTATGAAAGATCGATCTATAGAGCTAGATTTTGGAACTGGAAATATTGCAACCTTGCTAGGGGATTTTCGCCGTCAGTTCCCAGGAAAGCCTTTTGAAAGTTTTAGTGAGACTACTAACATGACAGATGAAAATTTTGGGTTTCCTGTTTGGGTTAGCACCCTGACTCAAGTTGGTATGACACCAGCTATGTCAGTTATATTGCGTTTAGGTCATATACTGAATTTGAGTCACGAGAATATACCAATTCTTCAGAGTCATACAATAAAAGCTATTAAAGTAATTAAAACCAATGAAGGCCATGGCAACCAAATGAAATTGAGTTTACAAGATCTAGATAGGATAAAATTGATAATGGCAAGCTTCATACAAAAGTATAAAAATGAACCTGAACTTGGATATAAGCCCATAGCCCCCTACTCCTACGCATTAGGTATTATCAACAACCTTGATCGCCGCATAGAAGAGCTTACACAAGCAGCCTCCTCTGCTCAATAGTGAATACTGAAAAGTTTCATAGAACAATTAAGTTTTTATCTGCCAAAATAAAAATTTATGCGAGGGTATTCTTCACAATTCGATTTAATCTATTTCGACTAGCTCAAAAACTATTCCTAAAATCAGTCCCCAAGGTAGTTGACTTTTGAATGATTTTTAGATTGCTATATTGTAACACAAGTCCTAACTTGCAGACAACTGACACCATATTTAGCTTATTACTCCGATTAATTGGATTCTCGATTTAGTAAAGCCCTCAGTTTTTTTCACCACAAATCAGCTATCAATGCATAATTGACTAAATCTTAATAGTTCATAATCATAGTGCGCAGACAAGAAACATAAAATATTCTGGTATAAAGATTGCAAGTTTAATTAATTAATGAAGCTTTTTATTTACTTGAGTATTTTTTTTTGCATTAACCAAGTCTTGTCATTTGAATCAAATATTTGCAGACATCACTATCTGAGTAAAAATCAAAATCTTGTAGTAAAAAAAAATGGCTCAGTCTTTCCTATTCGATGATGAAGAACAAAGAGTTTACTATTTAAATAAAAAAGAAAGAGAAAATAGCCGTTTAAGTTTTTCAAAAGGAAGAGTTTATTCTGCTGATGGAAAACCAGTAGACACAAAAGGCTATAAATATTCATATGTCATAGATAAAAATGGTCAATTTTATTTATTTAACTACTTAATTAAAGGAAAGGGTAAAATCAATCACTCCTCTTTTCTCGCGGGTGGTGAGGTGGCTGGTGCTGGGGAAATGATTATACATGATGGAATATTAAAATTAATTACAAATGCTAGTGGTCACTACTCACCAGAATTGCCTTTTCTTACTCAGGCAATTGAACTTTTACAAAAAGAAAATGTCGATTTAACTACAGTGACTGCTCAAAGTCATCAGGGAATACCCTACAAAATAAATAAATTACCGAATTGGACAAGAGAAGAATTGAAAAACCTAGAACTGTTTAATATAAAAGTTGACCTTACAAATATAAGCCAATTTTCAACTCTCGATCAAATAAAAATTATTAAAAGTAGCATTGAAAATGATAGCCTATTTGAAGATGCGATAAAAAGCTGGTTTGAAATAGGCTCACCAGCTATATTTAGACCTTATCCCAACTTACTATTTTCGAATGATCATCTGTTCAAATTTTTGAGCTCTTTCTACAAAATCTTTAGTTCATCAAATCCTCCGAAGTGGAATTTAGAATATGATGAAGATTTGCTTCAACTTGTTTTCTTGAGGGCATTTAATTCGAATAATATTGATTTAGTTTCAACGGCTGTCAAATATATGGTATACCTGCCATCAAACAAAGATTCTTTCTCAAAGTATATAAACGATATTCCTATTGAAAAACTTGGGATAAGTGGCCTTGAACGAGTTGCTTATTTTGTCACAGTAAAACCAATTGACTTATCAAAAAAAAATAAGCTATTTTTTCGATTAATTAATTTAATTGAAAAAAACAAGAGTTTTCATTCAGATCCCAATTCTATTTTAATATTTGATTATGCCAATAAACATCTTAGGGAAAACTATTCAGCCAGTGATAAAGAAGCAACAGAATTAAATATAATCCTGAGAAGACTTTTTAAAATTTTTAAAGAGGCAGCAACGTCTTCTGAAAATATTGTATTTAAACATCGATTTAATCAATTACAGGAGTTTTGAAATCTCCTGCTCCACAATATAATTTTAAAAGATTTAAAAGAAATTAAAGATGTTTTAACTATGAGCTTGAGTCATAGAAAAAATAAGATCAAACAAAGCCCTTTGGAGTAACTATAACAACTGTCTTAGAATTTAAATTTTTATTATAGTCCAATCATTTTCGACAGAACTTTTTTCCTTTTTCATAAGCGCTTTAATCTGTGTTTGAGTAGGTTTAACTTTAAATGCTTTTTCAATTAGAAAATCATCCCCACTTTTCTTAGGATGAATCCATGCCTTTAAAACATAGTTCTTGCCTTTAAGTTTATACTTTTTAAATCGTAAGCTTTCTCGTTGTTTTTCAATGATTTTTATTTCTTGATTTAGCTTTTTATGTGATTTAATAGAACATTTGGAACATACTTTGTCACCATATGCGGAAAATCTTAAAAAAGCCTTATTATTGCAAGCACAACACTCTTCGAGATCTAAAAATTTTTCGCATCTTTTAATATATTTTATGATATTCTTTTTTTTTATTTTATTTAGTGGTGTTTCCAGTGACACATCCCAATACCCACCTCGTGTATCAAAAAATCTTAAGGCAAAGCCATTTTCTAAGAAATGCCAATAGTCATCGACAGGAATAGAAACAACTAATTTATTTCCTTTGTATGCAATTTTTCTTTTCCATTTTACCCATTGTTTTGAAGCTGTTTCAATTTTTGAGTACCAATCATTTTTCAAAGTTTTTTTTCCCATTGAAAAAGCCTAATTGGATTTAGCGTACGTTGCAAGGATTATGAGTATTTAATCGAAAGATGATAGCTTGTGGTTAGATTATTCAAATAACACATAGAAATGATATCCATAGAGATATTCAATAGTAATACCAATTCCAAAAAATAATTCCCTAAATTTGAGCCCAACTTCTTGAGCATAAATTTTTAATAGCCCCATCTTGATCACAAAAAACATTCCAAGCA
>JABWCN010000035.1 GCA_013359135.1 Pseudobdellovibrionaceae bacterium
ATCTACAAGCTCTTCTGTTTTAACCACGGATAAATTAAATCAATTTGGCCAAAAATTAACAACTCAAATTTAGGGAATTATTTTTTGGAATTGGTATAAGTGTTCAAAAACAGCGAATGAATTATCCGGACAAACGGAGTCATTAAAAGTTTCAATTGAAGAGTTAACAAGAATACTAAACTAAACGATAACCAACACCAGGTTCTGTTAGAATATGTCTTGGTTCAGAAGGATTTTTTTCGATTTTTTTTCTTAGTTGATTTATGTAGATGCGTAAGTAATGAGTTTGATCTTCAGAAGCACTTCCCCAAATTTGCTTTAGCAACTGCATTTGTGGTATCACTTTTCCATGATCTCGGGTTAAGCGAGATAAAACTTCATATTCTGTATTTGTGAGTTTGATTTCATGTCCAGATACTAAAATTTTTATTAGTGATAAATTAATTTCTAAGTCGTCAGAGATAAAAATGGGGGTTGCTTCAATCATGCCAATATTTCTTAGTGCCACACGAACTCTGGCTAAAAGCTCTTTGTTGCCAAATGGTTTGGTCAGATAGTCGTCAGCTCCAGCATCTAAAAGTTTAACCTTCATTGATTCATCATTTGCAGCTGTTAATACGATAGTTGGAACTCGGCTCCAACTACGAAGATCCTTTAATAAATCAAGGCCATTAGTATCTGGTAATCCTAGATCCAATAAAATCAGATGAGGATGAAATTCAGTGATCAGTTTAATTCCTGACTTGCCATCACTTGCTTCTCCAATTTTATAACCACTATTGGTCAAGTTTATTTTTAGAGTATTCCTGATGGCGCTTTCATCATCAATAATCAAAATACGAACTTCTTGATTCATTTGTCTTATTCTCCTGGAGCTTGAGGCTGTATATCCAGAGGTAGTTCTATCACAAAACAAGCGCCATGACTAACTCCTGAGGAGACGTTAAATGCCTTTACTGAACCTTTATGAAGTTCAACAATACTTTTTACAATCGATAAACCAAGACCTGTGCCTCCAGTTGGGCTATCGGGAGCACGGTAGAATTTTTCAAAAATTTTTGGCATCGATTCCTCTGGTATTCCAGGTCCATTATCCATGATTTCTATGATAAAATGACTACTGCTTTTTTTCAAAGTTATTTTAATTTCAGATTTGGCAGGTGTATACATGGCTGCGTTTAATAGGATATTTGCAATTGCATGTTCCATAAGCGTATAATCAATTTTAGCTAAATAAAGCTCATTCAGAAAAGTTACTTTTAGTTGATGCTGACTCAAAGGTTTTTCAAGCTTTTTTACTACAACATTAAGTAGATCATTAAAGTCGTTCCATTCTAGCTTTAAAGATAATACTCCTGAATTAAGTCGACTCATATCTAATAAATTTTCAATAACTCGGTTTAATCTATCTCCGGCATCATTTAGGCTCACTGAAATTTCTTTTATATAATTCGGATTTTTTATAAGATCTTCATTTTCAAGTGCTGCGGCCGTTCCAAGAATGGCAGTCAAAGGCGTTCTCATTTCATGTGAAATAGAATTTAAGAGGGTTTGGTGTAATTCTTCAGAATCTTTTATTCTTTGTGCTTCAGCTAGTCTTTTATTTAAAAAATGTCTTTCAATGCTAGATCCTAATTGTTGAACGATAGAAAAAAGTAAATTTTCTTTTTCGATATCTAGCTTTCTCGATTTTTTTAAGGGTTGAAAAACGAAAACACCAACTGTCTCAGAAACACCAGAAAGAGGTAAAAATAAGGCTCTTGATTGAGACAAGGTATCAGTGGACCATCCAGCTATTTTTTTATTTTTAAAGCACCATTGAGCTACGGCTTGGTCCTTTTCATTGAGCCTTATAGAATAGATTCTAGCTTCATTAAATTCTAATTTTCCTTGAGTTGATTTTAGAATGATCCCACAATTCGCTTCTAAATGATTACCAACCTTGGTTATGACTTGATTTAAGAAGTCTGTCTTTTCATTGGCATTAGCAATAGATCTTAAAACTTCATAAAGAAATTGAGTTCGCTCTTCGCGTTCACGAATGGTTTTTTCATGAAAGCGTATCCGCTGTGTCAAAAATCCAGTAATCAGAGAAACAACAAAAAAGGAAACACACATAAGAAGATCTTCAGAGTTATTGATAGCATAGGTCATTTTTGGAGGAATAAAAAAATAATCCCAAATAAATGTACTCATACTTGCTGCTAAAATAACAGCTCCTAAAGAACCAAACATTCCAACTATAATGACAGATAGTAAAAATACAAATCCAACAGCCTTATAGCCGATAAAATTTTCAAGTATTGCTCCCAGCATACTCATGCCAATTAAATAACAGAATGTATACCAATATTTAATAAGACTCGTCTTAGGGTGATAATAGGAAATTTCATCAATAAGGTCTGGTCGTACCTGGTGAAGCTTTTCTTGGCGGATAATATGTATGTCTACTTCAAGATGATTGCGAACCATTTGGTCAAGCAAATTGCCACGCTCTAAAACATCTCTAAACCATCTTCTGGTTGGACGACCAACAATTAATTGCGTGACATTTTTTTGTCTACAAACTCTTTTTATGGCTGAAGGTAAATCTATATCTGTAGTTGTAATGACTTCGGCATTTAGTTCTCTGGCAAGATTTAAATTCTTTATTAATTGGCTTTGATCAGCATCATTGAGCGTTATTCCTGTATTTACATGAAGTGCAATCCATGGTGCCTCTAAATTATAAGCGAGTCTTCTGGTAGCTCGAATTAACTTTTCAGAGTAGGGACTGTGACTGACAGCCACAAGAAGTCTTTCATTTGTTTGCCATAGTGAACCGTCATTTTTAGTACTGATAAACTTTTGTAAATCCTGGTCAACTCTTTCGGCAGTCATCCGTAAGGCAATTTCTCGTAGAGCTGTTAGCTTGTCTTCTTTAAAAAAATTTTTCTCTGCTTGAATAGCTTTTTCACCAGGATAAACTTTTCCTTGTTTCAATCTTTTTAGAAGTTCTGAAGGAGCAATGTCAACCAGCTCAACAAGGTTGGCCCTTTCTAAAATACTATCAGGTACTGTTTCTCTAATGGTAATTCCGGTGATAGCCTCAACTGAATCTTTTCTACTTTCTAAATGTTGTACATTAAAGGCTGTATAGACATCAATTCCAGCCTCTAGGATTTCAATAACATCTAAATATCTTCTTTCATGTCTTGAGCCAGGAATATTCGAGTGAGCAAGTTCATCAACAATAACTAATTTTGGTTTTGCTTTCAGAATAGCATCTAAATCCATTTCCTCAAGGAGGGTTCCGCGATACTCAAATTTTTTTTGGGGTATTATTGGTAGTCCTTTGACTAATTCTAGAGTGTCTGCACGTCCATGGGTTTCAACAACACCTATGGCCACATCAATGCCTTCTTTTAATTTTTGATGAGCTGCTTGTAGCATCGCGCAGGTTTTGCCAACTCCTGCGGACATACCTAAAAAAATACGTAGCTGACCAGAATTTTCTTTTTGGGTTTGTTCTTTAATAGCATTGAGAAGTGCATCTGGATTGGGGCGATTATCTTCGTTCACTCAAGCCTCACAATTATTTTCCGTTAAGATTATCTAAAGCTATGTTTAAAGAAAGTACATTCACTTTTGGATCTCCAAATAGTCCCAACTGTCTTCCCTCAGTAAATTGTTCTATCAAAATTTTTACTTTTTCTAAATCTAAATTTCTGGCATGGGCTACTCTTTTTAATTGATATAGTGCAGCTTCGACACTTATGTGAGGGTCTAATCCACTGCCAGAGGCAAAAAGTAAGTCTTGTGGTGGTTCTTCCGCTTGCTCAGGATGAAGTGATTTCAACTTAAGTTTTCTTTCTTCCACTAGTTTTTTTAAGTCTTTGGTTGTTTGGCCAAGATTAGATCCTCCTGAGGGGAGTGGATTAAAATTGATGGCAGATGGCCTTGACCAAAAGTATTCGTTTTTTTCAAAACTTTGCCCTATGAGTGAGGAACCTACTCTGACTCCATTAACAAAAATCCAATTACCATTAGATTGTTGAGGAAACACCCACTGTGCGAGGCCAGTCATTAGAAATGGATAAAATATTCCAAGTAAAAATAACATAAATATTTTAAAACGGATGGCAATAAATAAATTTTTCATGATTAAGTCCTTTTTTAGATAAGTCCTATAGTTGAGATCAGTAAATCAATAAATTTGATACCAATAAAAGGTACAATGATACCACCTAAACCATAGATTAATAAATTTCTTCGCAAGATTTGAGACGAACCTTTTGCACGATAATTAACTCCTTTGAGAGCTAAAGGAATTAAAGCAACAATAATGAGGGCATTAAAAATAATAGCGCTCAGAATAGCACTTTGGGAAGAGTGAAGTTGCATAATATTCAAAACCCCAAGTGGCCCAGTACCATCACCTTGAGTTATGTACAGACTACTAAATAAGGCTGGCAAAATAGCGAAGTACTTTGCTACGTCATTAGCAATACTAAAAGTAGTTAAAGATCCACGAGTCATTAATAATTGCTTACCAATCTCGACAATTTCGATGAGTTTCGTTGGGTTACTATCAAGATCAACCATATTACCAGCCTCTCTTGCTGCTTGCGTCCCTGTGTTCATTGCAACTCCTACGTCAGCTTGTGCTAATGCGGGAGCATCATTGGTTCCATCACCAGTCATAGCAACAAGGTGCCCTATACTTTGCTCTTCTCGGATTCTATTGAGTTTTGTTTCCGGAGTAGCTTGTGCCATAAAATCATCAACACCGGCTTCAGCAGCAATGGCAGCTGCTGTTAAAGGATTATCTCCTGTGATCATTACTGTTCTTATTCCCATTTTTCTAAGTTCAGCAAAACGTTCTTTGATTCCACCCTTAACAATGTCTTTAAGTTGAATAACACCTAAAATTTCTTTATCTTCAGCTACCACTAAAGGAGTTCCTCCTTTTTTGGCAACGTTATCAACAATGTCATCTAAATCTTTCGGAATGATGCCACCAATACTTTGTATGTGTTGTTTAATAGAGTCACTGGCTCCTTTGCGAATATTTTTTTCACCGGAAACACTTTGAAAATCAATACCACTCATGCGTGTGTTTGCTGAAAAAGGTATGAATCTAACTTCTTTTGGTTGAAGACTTTCAGCGCGAAAGGCGAATTTCTCCTTAGCTAGAACGACAATAGAACGTCCTTCTGCCGTTTCATCTGCTAAAGAGGCGAGTTGTGAAGCTTCTGCAAGCTTGGTTTCTGTGATTCCTGTCACTGGTAGAAAGGCAGTAGCCATACGATTTCCTAGAGTAATAGTACCTGTTTTATCTAACAGCAAGACATCGATATCTCCAGCAGCTTCAACAGCACGACCACTAGTAGCTAAAACATTTCTGCGAATAAGACGATCCATACCACTGATCCCAATAGCGCTTAATAAGCCACCAATCGTTGTTGGTATCAAGCAAACTAGTAATGCGATCAACACAGGGACAGTCACAATACTGGATAAATCTTGATTGGCGGCAGTCGCTGCATAATCTGCAAAAGGCTTTAATGAAATCACAGCAAGAACAAAGATAATTGTTAGTCCGGATAGAACTATGCTTAAGGCAATTTCATTTGGGGTTTTTTGTCTTTTTGCCCCTTCAACCAGTGAAATCATTCGATCAAGAAAACTTTTTCCTTGCTCTGCTGTGATTCTAATTTTGATGAGATCACTAATGACTTTGGTACCCCCAGTGACAGCACTGCGATCACCACCAGATTCTCTAATAACGGGTGCTGACTCCCCTGTGATGGCTGATTCATCCACACTCGCGATACCTTCAATCACTTCACCATCTCCAGGAATAGTATCACCGGCCTCACAAATAACGATATTTCCTTTTTTTAAATCGGCAGCACTTATTTTTGATTCTTTGTTATCAGTAACAAGTCTTGCCATGGTTTGAGTTCGAGTCTTTTTTAAACTTTCGGCTTGAGCTTTTCCTCGTCCTTCAGCAATAGCTTCTGCAAAGTTAGCGAACAAAACA
Source organism: Pseudobdellovibrionaceae bacterium (assembly GCA_013359135.1). GTDB lineage: Bacteria > Bdellovibrionota > Bdellovibrionia > Bdellovibrionales > Bdellovibrionaceae > UBA2316. The sequence continues at coordinate 6,026 of JABWCN010000035.1, forward strand.
GTGAACCATAGCCACAAAGCGATCTGTAATTCAAAAATTTTGGAACCAGGTCCGATGTTAAAAAGCACATAAATACTAGTCAAAATCGCACCTATGAGAGTTACAAACATAACGGGATTTTTTATTTGTACTTTTGGATGGAGTTTCACAAAAGATTGTTTAAGAGCCGGAATAACGAGTTTTGAATCTAAAAGTGGGTTTTGTTTGTTTTCTTTCATAATATCCCCTTAAAAAGTTTGGCCTTTGATCATCATCAGATGTTCAATGATGGGTCCTAAAGAAAGGCTTGGCAAAAATGTTAATGCACCTACAATCATAATAACCCCAATAAGTAAAATGGCGAAAAGAGCTGTGTCAGTTTCAAAAGTTCCTGAAGATGGAGGCGCATATTTTTTCTGACTTAAGCTACCAGCTATGGCAAGGATTGGCAGAATGATGATAAATCGGCCGATGAGCATCACTATGGCTAGCATTAAATTATAATAAATGGAATTAGCGTTGAGTCCAGCAAATGCACTCCCATTGTTGGCAGCAGCTGAGGTAAAGGCGTAAAGAACTTCTGAAAAACCATGAGGCCCTTTGTGAGTAAGGCTAGATAAAGCCAAAGGTGTCGTAACTGAAATGGCTGTGCCAATCAAAATCGAAGCACATGGAGCGATGATGGCTAAAATGACCATCATCATTTCAGGGGCCTCAATTTTTTTACCAAGATATTCAGGTGTACGTCCCACCATCAAGCCTGCAATAAAGACTGTGAGCAGAACAAATAGTAACATTCCGTAAAGTCCGGCTCCTACTCCGCCAAAAATAATTTCTCCTAACATCATATTAAGCATAGCAACTCCACCAGAGAGGGGAGATAGCGAGGAATGCATAGTATTGATGGCCCCACAGGAAGCCGAGGTTGTGATAGAAGAGAATAAAATGCTATTGAAAACGCCAAAGCGAATTTCTTTACCTTCCATAATAGCATTTTGGCTTAAGATAGGGTTGTAAGTGTATTCGGAATATAAAGAGATAGAAGTCATAATGATAAATAAAGTCAACATACTCGTAAATAAAATCCAACCATGTCTACGTGCTTTGGTCATGATCCCGAAGGTGTAGGTTAAAGCACTTGCTATGGCAAAAATAGAAAGCATTTGGACAAAATTTGAAAGAGGTGTTGGATTTTCAAAAGGATGAGCTGCATTAGCATTAAAGAAACCACCACCATTCGTTCCAAGCATTTTTATAGAAATCTGTGAAGCAGCTGGGCCTAGAGGTATTGTTTGTTTATGTCCTTCTAAAGTGACGATGTCAGCGAAGGGGGTGAAATTTTGAATGACACCTTGGCTGACTAAAAAAAGGGAATATATAACAGAGAGAGGTAGTAAAATATAGATAGTTCCACGTGTGGTATCAACCCAAAAATTTCCGATTGTACCTACCGATCGACGAGCAATACCTCGGATTAGGGCTATGGCAACAGCTATTCCGCAAGCAGCACTCAAGAAATTTTGAACACTAAGAGCTGCCATTTGAGTTAGATAGCTCATAGTGATTTCACCGGAATAACCTTGCCAGTTGGTATTGGTGACAAAACTCACAGCTGTATTTAAGGCTGAGTGCCATGAAATATTGGGGAGATTTTGTGGGTTTAATGGTAGCCATACTTGTGTCATTTGAAAAAGCATTAGAACAATGATTCCTACAAAATGGAAAAGCGCAAAAAACATAGCATATTTTTTCCAGGTCATTTCCTCATTTGGATTAACCCCTGCAGCTTTGTATGTAAGTGATTCAAGCCAAGATAAAGGTTTATGTAGCCATGTTTTTTCTCCCCCAAAAACCTTGGCCATAAAACTTCCAAGGGGGGGAGTGATGGCTATAAGTGATGAAACAAAAACAACAAATTGTATATAGTCATTTACTTTCATAAAAATCCTTTAAAATTTTTCGGGGTTAAATAAAGCATAGGTAAGATATATAAGAACAGCGCCGCCGATGATTCCTGTAATAGCAAAATCCAAAGTTTCCTCCTGAATAACCATATAGGTTATCTTGAAAATATAGTCCCTCCAGAAAAAGTCGTTGTGATATACAGTATTCTTTTTATGGTTGTTACCAGGAGGATAAAGTGATTAAGCGTAAAAAAGATGTAAAAAAATGAGTTTTCATGATTGGAACGAGCATGAGTTGAATGAAGTTGCAGAATGTAACTTGAAAAAAGTAAGATAACTAGACCAAGTAAATACTTTAAACTTTATCAGAATAGGGTTATCTTCATCTGATTATGTAAAAGCATCTAGAACAATATAAAAAATATATCCTATGTTTTGATTTCCCACCTTTGATGAAGTCACCATCTTTATGGAAACCTGCTTAGGATTAATCATGTTAATTAATGAAAAGGGTTGTTCAGAACTCGTTTGTAAAGCAATATAGTAACTTTGATTTTCATAAACATAAGCAAGTTTGTATTTATCAACTATTTGTTCGCCAATTTGAAGCTTTTGAAAAAAAGCCCATTCTTTTTGAGTCGAGGTATCAATCAGTAGGATTGGTTCCTGAGTGAATTGAAAAAAAGAAATTCTAAAATTTTTTAATTTTTGATTTACAAAAAATTTTAGATCTTCAGGAAGTGTTTGATTTTTTTCAGTCAAGCTACATAAAGTTTTCTCCTGACTTTGTCTCAAACAAATAAAACCTTGATGCTTTAGTTGTTTAATTCGTACTTGTCCAGAGGGTTCAATATGACTTACAGACTCAGAGATGCGTTTAACTTCTGGAATAAACATTCCTTTGAAAGTCAGAGTTTTATTTTGAGGGACAATCATCTCCCAATCTATTCTGGGGTTTGCCCAAAGCGAGATACTTACTAAAAACAAGATAAGAAAAATTTTTGTTATTATCATGACTTACTCCGATAGAGACACTTTATTAGTGTGTGATTCTATTAGCATTCTGGATTGTAGTCAAAATGAAAGCCAGTAAGGATAGATAGAATTATTTTTATCTCATAATGAGAAATTATTTAAGTTGGAATCAGTCTTGAATCTAAAAAGATTATGATGAATTTTTTAGAGACTCTTATTGATAAAATGCTAATGAGACTAAGACAATGGCAATTCTTTTTTTTAGTGTCGGCAATATTTGTTCATCAGGTTCAAGGAACAGAACGCATGTTTCCTGGGGAATTAGAACATGTAAAAAATTTTGGAGAAGGTCGTTTCAATTCGAGACAGATCGAAATACCAGCAATATTAACAAGTCCTATCACAGTTAACACATCCAATGGACAAGTTCTTCTTCCGGATGGGACTCGCTTTGATCTTTATAGTAATATGGATTTTATGTTAAAACCAAGTGTCCCAGAACAAACAGAGGACCCATTTTTACAGACAATACTTGAACGTTTTAAGATGATGACATTTTTTCAGTTAATGGAAAATCGATCGCAAACTAATGAAGATTCTGCGAGTCTACCAAGGGAAGAACGTCGGTCTTATAAAGAAAAAATAAAAATCAAAAGTTCAATTGATAAAAAATTAAAAGATCAAGAAATGGAAATAGAAATAAAGGCTGAAGATTTAAAGAAAATTAAAGTGGATGGTGAGTTAGACTTACCAGTAACTTTGGAATCTGATTATGATGGATCAGAAACCTGGAATCCTAACCAAAATTATTCAGAGGGCTCTACAGAAGGCATTTTTAATGGAAATTGCAAAGTCTGTCAAAAAAATCCACAGTTTAAAATGGGTGAGATTCTTTTTCACACAAAAGCGCAACAAATTAATGATTATTTTGAAAGACTTCTGTCTCCTTGGGATTTAGAAGTAAAGTCACGAATAAATCAATCTATTAAGTATGCAAAAGAGCATCGAAAATCACAGTCAATAGGTTATTGTTATCGCTATGTGAAAGAAGCTCTTTTGCAATCCGGACTAACCAAGAAAAGATTAGAGGGTGTTTATCCCAAAAACTCAGATGAGGTTTTAAAAAAAGAAGGTTATAAAAATTTGCTTGATCCCAAACAGCTAGAAAAAACAAGATTGCAAAATGTGAATTTTTCTAAGCTGATAGATCATCCTAATTTAGCTCCGAAAGGAGCTATCTTGGTGTATGGACCTACTGATAAAAATAAAATTGTGAAGTATTGTGATAGAGATAAGGCGAATCGTGTTATTCCAAGTACCTGTAAATGGGGACAAGATGCAGGACATATTGAAATCAAAACTGAGGACTCTGGAAAAGGTGGTTTTGTAAGTGATTATTTTCATCAGAGAGCAAGAACGGGTGATAGCATGCGAAATAAAGATCGTGTTTTAGTTGGAATTTACTACAAACTATAGGGCAGCATGTCTGATTTCAGGATTGAACCAATCATCTTTATTGTGATAAATGAGGTTAATTTTTTGAGAGATGGGTGTTCCTTTAAATATAGCGCTATAATACTTTAGCCAATTTTCGATGCTTTCATCATCAAAAGAAGCTTTTTTCAAGTCGTGTATAAATTTGTCTGCAAAGATAAGAGCGGATGGGTATTTTAATGAAAGTTTGTTGGCTACTAAATATTGATCAAGTACAAACAAACCTGGTTTCCAACAGCCGCATCTAAAAATATTAAAAATTAAGTCTACATCGCTATCTGTGAGATCAAAGACCACAAGATTTTTTTTAATTTGCTCAAAAGAAATATCATTAATTTTTTTTACTAGCGGATTAAGTGAATTAAATTGAGTCTGTTGAGTCCAGTAGAATACTAGATTAACAAGAACTTTTTGTAATCCTTCTTTATTTTGTTCTGAGTCTTTGGCGTTAATTTGAGTCAAAAACTCTTTAGTAGTTAACCAGTTAGCAGGGTTTATAGTCAAGCAAGTGAGTAAGGAGTTGAAGTTATCATTTTTATTTTTTGTAAAAATTCTGAAGTGGAAATACTCTTTATAGGAGTTAAAACCATATGGAATAAACACTAAAGTTTGGAAAATTAAACCAATAATAGCTCCAGAAGATAGAGCTACAATTTCTTTAAATGTAGAAGTCACTTTAGGCCCTGCTAGTAAGTTTAGAACAAGGACAAATATCAGAGAAAAAAAAGGCAAATGAGTTAGGTTCAATGAAAAGAATTTTCTTTTTCTACTAAAAATCATTTTTGAACCAAATGCAAAGCAAGTTAAAAATGTGAATAAAAAAACCAATGTCAGAGATAAATTTTTACTTGTCATGGTTTGTGTTAAAAATAAAAAAGTTACCGATGAAATAAAACTGGTAAATCTTCCTACAGCTTCACTGAATTTGTACTTAAAGATCAGATAAAAATTTAATCCTAAAAGTAAAAACATAGTCTCTCCTAAAATAAAACAGAATCAGGCAAACCAAGCCTACTACTAATAACTTTTACAATTTCACTGGCCGTTTCTTCAAGAGCACGGTCCGTAACATTGAACACAGGCCAACGTTTGTTTTGTTTAAAAACTTCCATTGCATAATCAATTTCTTTAGAAATTAAAGAGAGCGAGGCGTAAACACCCCCAGGATCTTGTCCGAATTTTTCAAGTCTATTTTTTCTAATTCTTCTTAATGACTCTATATCTATAATTAGTCCGACAATCCTTCTTTGATCAATCTTAAATACTTCTTCTGGAATAGGGGTATTAAGAACCATTGGAATATTAGCAACTTTCCAGCCTTTATGGCTTAAAAAAATACTTAATGGGGTTTTGCTGGTTCTACTAATCCCAACGAGTACGATATCAGCTTTGTCCAGATCACTTAGTGTTTTACCATCGTCGTGTTTCACTGTGTATTCGATGGCTTCGATTCTCTTAAAGTAACTTTCGTCAACCGCTCTTAGTGCTCCAACTTGTGATTGAGAAGCTGCTCCAAAATAAGTATCAAGAGTTCCAAGAAGAGGACCAAGAAGGTCAAAAGAAATTACTCCTTTTTCAGTAGCCCTTTCTTGGATTTTTTTTCTCATACTTGGTGATGCCACAGTGTAGATAATAATACCTTTAGCTTCGGCACATTCTTCAATGATATTTTCAATATAATGTTCAGAACGAACGTTTTTATTTCTAATTATTTGAATATCACTTTGAGGGTATTGCACGAGAGCTGCCCTTGTCATTGTGGCAGCTGTTTCACCTGTCCCATCAGAAATAATATAAATAGTGTATTTTTTTAACTCACTCATAATAAACCGTTTTGTAGTTCTTTAACTATTGATTCCATTTTAATTCTTAGCCAAGGATCAGCTTGTTTTGTCATTAATACCATTGCTGTTGTTTCTGAGGTTTTAATTAAAATCGAACTTAAGTTAAGCGATAACAAAGAGCTAAATCCAAGCGATTTGAGAAAATTTTGCTTAGATGAGGTGTAGGGCTTAAAAAGTTGAAGTGAGGGTAAGTTGATAGATCCTTGGTGGTTAGTTTTAACCTCATTAGTTTTATCAAATATGAAATTGTGTTTTAGATCCCATAGCTCAGTTTTTTTATTAAGTTCAAATAAAAATCCAATCTCAAAAAAAACCTTTAAACGATAGAAAATGGTAGTTAATTTTTCATTTTCACCATTTGGAAGTAGACAAGAAATGCCACGTAGATAAATTTCTTTATCTGGGTATTCGAAATTCATGACTTCTTCGTTAAGTGTTTTGATTTGTTCTTGATTTAAGTTAAAAATTTTTTCTGCTAAATTAAAATTGTGATTCATATGCTAATAGAATCACTCATTGTAGGACTAGTTTTCAACTACAATAGAGAAATCCTCATCAGAGCTAACCAAACGCCAAGCTTCCATAAACTCATTTATACCTAAGTTAGAAGGCAAAAAAATCCTCATGCTAGGTTTTTTCAAATCAAAGTATAGCTTTTGAATTTCTTTACACCAGGATTTAACATCTTGATTAAAGACTAGCATAACTGTCCAACGATTCGGAAGACTAAGATCCGAGGCAATCATAATAGGACTTTTTGCAGGAGATTTAGGTGAGGTAAGCTTTAGTTCTGTTTCTGTAATAACATCTTCAAGTTCCGAACTAAGATTTTTAGCTACTCTTCTTGAAGTTTTTCCAAGCAGAAAGTTGTTATACCAATCAATGTTAATTGAAATTTTTGAATTTTCAAAATTAGGAACGATCCAAAGATCTGCTCCAGGGTTATAAGCTTGGTTCGAGGATAAAACAATTACTGCCATTCTTCTCTACTAATTTGGTCAAGTATTCCGTTAATAAAACTTGCTGATTCTGAAGTACCATAAGCTTTTGCAATTTCTACGGCTTCATTAATTATAATTTTAGCTGCAATGGGTTCTGGACTTAATTTAATTTCAAAAGCAGAAATTCTTAGAATATTCCTGTCAACTATAGCCATTCTTTCAACTTTCCAGTTACGGCTTACTGAAGAAATCTTTTCATCGATACGTACTTTATTTTCATTCACACCTTTAATTAAAGACTCGGCGTACTTGACCGTGTCGATGGTAAAATTGTTATCGTAGATTGCAAGGAAAGTATTTATCGAAATTTGTGGGGCAAATTCTGATTGAAATAAAATTTGCAAAGCAAGTTCTCTGGAATGTCTTCGTTCTGATTTCATAGGATCACTTTCGCTGTAGGATTGAAGGCAGTTAGAGGTAATTGGTCTTGAGAGTTGTCAACAAAGTCAACCAGTTCAGCGTCTTCCAAAGTCTCAACAAATTCTTGAACATCTTTAAATGTTCTATAGACACTAGAGAACCTAACATAAGCTACATCATCAAGTTGTTTTAGTTCAGCCATGACTTTTTTTCCAATGATTCGTGATGAAATCTCATTTTCACCTCGATTTATAATCCAGGCAGAAATTCTTTCAACAACAGATTCAAGTTGGGAAAGGCTAACTGGTCTCTTTTGACAAGCAGCTTGAAGTCCTTTGAGAATTTTCTCTTTACTGTAGTTTTCCCGACGACCATCTTTTTTTATGATTAAAGGAAAGTTGAGCATTAGGGTTTCCACAGTGGAAAAACGAGCCTTACATTCAAGACACTCACGGCGTCTACGAATTGATCCATCTTTTTGGACTCTGGTATCTAAAACTCTGTCATCATTGTGACCACAATATGGGCATTTCATGGAGAGAATTTATAGCAAAGTAAATTTAAGAAAGCGAAAGAAAAATTCAGAAAATCACTATCCCTAGAAAAAACACATTGCGTTAGGTAGCTTAGACAGTGGGTGGTCAGTCGCTATAGACTGTGTTTAAATGGCAAAAGAGATAGGTAGGTCTTTTGATGGAAGTATTTAATTTGAGAGTAATATCTAGGGTGGGGTTGGTTTTATTTTTCGGATCTTTGGCTTGGTCACAGACACCTGTTGTTGGTAAAGGTGTAAAAAAAACAGGACGAGAACAAGCACAGGAGTATTTTAAATCTGACGCTGAAAAAAACAAGGAAAGCTCGAGCTCAAAATCAGTGGCTTCATCTGATCATTATCTGGCCCTCCATTTTGGGAATTTTATTCAGGGTGATGCCTGGAGTTGGGGGCAAAAGGAGAAGCAAAAAAAGACTGGTGGGGCTTCTGCTGGTGTGACCTATCGTTATGAGGAATGGGGTCAGACAGACTTGAATATTAGAATCGATTATAATGAATACAGTGTACTGAATGAAAAACCACAGAAGTTATCTTTTATGCCAGTAATTATTTTTCCAGAAGCAAGCTCTAAATTTCCCTTGTATTTTGGAGCTGGAGCTGGTCTAGGTATTTACTTCAAACAACTTCCTGATGAGAGCAATGTGGCCTTTGACTATCAGCTTTTTATGGGCGCTAGATTTTTTAACGTTTATGGAGCTACAGGATTTTTTATAGAAACAGGAATTAAAAATCATTTGCACTTAACTTCCGATGGCCAATTTAATGGAACTTATTTAGCACTTGGGGCGGTATTTACATTTTGAAATTTCACAAGCACTTAATTGAAAAAATTATTGAAACTTTGGTAGTCATCTTTTCTTCTGATGTTAACTCAGCAAAGTCAGTTTATGCTGATAAGGCCATAGAGAAGCAGCTTAAGAGTAATAGGAAGTGGGGATCCCGCGACAGAAAGCTTTTTGCTGAATCAGTCTATGATCTAGTTAGGTTTAGGAGACGTTATTGGAACTTGGCACAAATGGCTGATACGGATTTTCTTAATCCTGAAAAGGTTTCTGAGTTTGAGATATGGAAAATGTGGCTTTGCTATATTTTTGATCGCGGCTGGGAAATCCCTGACTGGATTTACGAAGATTATGGTTATATTTTAGAGGATTTTCCAGAGTCATTTTTTTCTTCTCAAGAGGATTGGAATGAAGCTAAGAAAGAACTAAATTTTGCTCAATTTCAATCCTATCCTGATTGGTTGGTGGAGCATTTTAAACAGCAACTTTCGGATCAAGCTGAGCCTTTGTTGCGCTCCTTAAATGAAATGGCTACGACTTATTTGCGAGTTAACACCTTGAAAACGACACCAAAGGAGTTAGTCCAAATTCTTGAAAAGGAAGGTGTCAATATTCGTCAAATTAAGCGAATTGATTCTGCTGTAGAACTTGTAGAGCGCAAGAATGTGTTTATGACGAAAGCCTTTAAAGAGGGGTTGTTTGAGGTACAAGATGTTAGTTCTCAGCTTATTGGAGAATTAGTTGAGGTGGAACCTGGAATGAGGGTCGTTGATGCTTGTGCTGGTGCCGGTGGTAAGAGTTTACATTTGGGCACCTTGATGAAAAATAAAGGAAAAATTATTAGTCTAGATCTGCATGACTGGAAGCTTAAAGAACTTCGTCAAAGAGCTACTCGTAATGGAATTGATATTATTGAAGTAAAAGTTATAGAAAACTTAAAGACAATTAAAAGAATGGAAAATAGTTTTGACAGAGTTCTTTTAGATGTTCCTTGTAGTGGGTCAGGAGTAATTCGAAGAAACCCTGACAAAAAATGGAAGTTAACTCTAGAGGAAATTCAAAGGCTTGTTGAGTTGCAGTGGGAGATTTTAACCCAGTATCAGTGCTTAATGAAAAAAGATGGCAAGCTGATTTATGCGACTTGTAGTGTGTTCCCGGAAGAAAACGATTTGCAAATTCAAAAATTTATTAAAAAGTTTCCAGAGTGGAAAGTTGAAAAAGAAATAAAAATATTTCCACATGTTCAAGGTTTTGATGGCTTCTACGGTGCCCGCTTGGTTAAAGAGCATAGTCCATCTATTTGATGGACTTACTTATACCAGTAAAAATAATTTTTTTTATCTATAAGGTGTATTTATAAAAGAAATGGCTTTTATTTACAGCTGACTTAGTCATTTTAGTGAAAGTAATTTTTTATCTTTACCGTTATGACAATATTTAATAGATCTCTCTGAAACAATAAGCATCAGGGGGGGAATTGATGTTTCATTATAAGTTCGATCAAAGATCGAAGAGTTCGTGTATTAATCTATCCAACAAATTTTTGTTAAGTAGTTTATTAGTTTTTTTGAACTTAATAACTTCTAAAAGTTTAGCTGCCAGTAAACCTGAGCTTACAATTCAAAGCTATCGTGTTTACGACAGTACAGATTTGTACCCAAATCATAATTTTTACAACCAACTTTTAGATTGTGCTGGCGTTGGTGATTCTAACTTAAATTCAGGATTAAGTAATAATGTTAATGGAGATAATCCATCTCTTATTAATCCTATTGCTATTAATAATCCAGGATTAAACAATACTGGCGGGGTTAATAATAGTGGAACAGGGGCTATTGTTTTAGATCCCATGGGTAATGGATCTAATCAATCAGGATTATATAATGGAAATTTATCTGCAACACCAGGAAGTATCAGTTACAACCCTGGTATTGTTACTGAGGATAAAAAAATTTCTCTTGAGCAGATAGTTAATATAGGAAATTTAATATGGAATATTGTAGATATGGGCAGAGTCAATGCAAGAATTCAGACATACAGAGCTCATGCCCTTCCAAAAGGAGTTGCTTGTTGGACAGATCTTGAAAATTGGCAGATTCCAACTTCTAAGGTTTTTACTGTTGAGTATAAGAATATGATTGGACAAGTTGTTGCAAATTATTCTTATCGAATTAGTTATATCTATGGAGGTAATGTTAATGGTGTTGGTAAGTATATTGCAAATTTAACTGTTTCTCCAGTAGACTTTAGAGTGAAGTGGGGATTTAACTTTTCATCTGAAGTACAGATTCCTGCGCCATTTAATTTAGGTTCAAAACAGAACCCTCTAGCTGCAATGCAAGTTTTTGTATACTGGAGTATTGGAAATGCTCTTAAGGTTGAGCAACGATCTTCTTTGTACTATGTTACTGGAGACGGAAAAATTAAACTAACTGAGGAATGATCTCATTTTGAGATGACTAAAATTTGAGTTGTTGATGACAAAACTTTGTTTTTTCTTAGGACTGAGTTAGATTGAAACAATAAACTTGAAGTCATTGTTTTAGACTTGGCACTGCATATGCAATTTGTATCTAGCATGAAGTTGATAAATATCATTTTTTCTTTGTGCATATTCAGTTTTATCTCTCAATCTAAAGAGATTTGTCAGATTAAAATTGCAGAGCCAAGTCGTGAGTTTTTGATAAATAAACAGGTGAATGAAAAGCTAAAGCCTCATCAAAAATTAAGTCATGTTCTTATGGAGTATGAGTCGGACGACTCAAATTTAGTTTCTACAAAAAATCAAAAAAAATTGAAGATTCTTTTTTTCACATTAGATGGTAAAAAGTTTGAATCTGTGTATGATCCTTATCATAGAGAAAAAAAAGTTTGGAAGATAAATTCATCCAAGACACAAATTTTTCCAGAACTTTTTAAAAACTATTCGGATGTAATCCCTTTTCAAGAAAATTTGGCAATTAGATTCTATGATACCAATGACAAGAACTTTTTTTTAATCAGTTATTCAAATAAAGACTGTTCTGATTCAAATTCTAAAATTAAACCTAAGCTTTTTCTTGGATCAAGAGCTAACTAATTTTCAAAGTAAAGTCTTATATCTAATAGTGCTTGCTAAAAGTTTTCACTAGTCACGCATCTACTTTATTTCAAATCTATTTTTTTAACCATTGAGTATATTCTTTAATATTTTTTTCAAAACCATGATCCGTTGGTTCATAGAAATCGTTTTCAAGAGTTATTTCTTTGGGTAGATAATGTTGTTTGACCCAGGATTTTGGAAAATCATGAGGGTAATGATAGGTTTCTTTTCCCAGTGGTTGAGCGCCTGATCGTAGGTGGCTTGGAACTTCAAAGTGAGGGTGATTTGTTAAAAATAATTTGGCTTTTTTTAAGGCTAGATACGAACGATTTGATTTGGGACAAGAACAAAGATAAGTTACTACTTGTGCAAGTGTTATTTCACCTTCTGGTAAACCTATAAGCTCCAAAGCCTGGAGTCCATTAATTGCTATATTCAATGCCCTTGGGTCAGCATTTCCTATATCTTCGGAAGCTAGAATTACCAAGCGTCGAGCAATAAATAGAGGATCTTCTCCTGAAGACAGCATTTTAACCATATACAAAAGGGCAGCATTAGAGTCACTGCCACGAATACTTTTAATGAAAGCTGATATGTGATCGTAGTGCTGATCAGAGTGTTTGTCATAAAAAAGAACAGGAGAAGTGGTTATTTTTTCTATATCTTCAAGGCTGAACGAACTGTTAACATCTGAGTGGTAAAGCATCTCTAGTGTGTTATAAAGCTGTCTTACATCTCCATTCACATTTTTGATAAGTTTCTCTAAGACGGTATTATTTAAAAAGGACTCGGGAGTCATTTTTAAATAAGTACAAGCTTTGAGATAAAGTTTATATAAAATATCTTCAGTTAGTTTGTGGAATTGTATGATACGACACCGGCTAAGAATAGCTTTATTTAATTCATAGAAAGGATTTTCTGTTGTCGCACCTACAAAGCAAAGATCACCACTTTCAATAAAAGGTAGTAAAACATCTTGCTGTGCCTTATTAAGGCGATGAATTTCATCAATAAAAAGAATAGTCTTTTTCTGATAAATTTTTCGTCTATTGCGACCATCTTCGCCTAATTGTTTAATCTCCTTGCTGCCCGTTTCTACAGCATTAATTTTTATAAATGTAAATTGACTCTGATTTTCCAAAAGCCTTGAAAAGGAAGTTTTGCCCGTTCCAGGGGGGCCCCAAAGAAGTAAGTTAGGAAGAAAGGATTTTGATAACCAGTTTTCAATTGGAAGAACTTTGGGTGTTGTTATGCCAGTTTCAAAAAACTCTTTAAAGCTCTTAGGTCTGAGTTCTTCGGAAAGAGGTCTGGCTAGTTCATCATTATGACTGCTATTAAATAAGTCCATGTCCCTTGTTATAATAAGGACATGGACGTTGCAAGTGAATTCAACCCTATATTCTACTACAGGGTAGTTACACTTGGCTGTATTTGGTAATCTTGGCTCAATGAGGTACGAAAGTTATGTTCGTGACTGTGGTTAATTTGTTTTAGACTTTTTTTGAACTCTTCAATTTGTTGAGCTCCTTTTTTGTAGGGAGGATTTGCATACTTTAAAAACGTGATATGGTCATTAAAGTTAGATGCAAAACGGTCACTCACACCTGGTATTTTTTCGTAGTCAGTGTAATCTAAAAAAAACTTAGCTTGTTTGGTACAATTCCCAGCACTTCCTATAATAGTCATTTCTGAACGATTCCATACATTTTCAATCAAAGCCATTGATGCGTACATAAGCGTTCTACCTAGGTTAAGTTTTCTAACTCTAGAATCAATCATTAGTCTGTTTATCTCTAGAATTTTTTCTGGAGTAGTATTTAATAATTTAATCAAAGAATTATAATCATCATAGCCTAATACTGATAATGCCACTGTTTTTCCTGATGGGGGAGTGACTCTAACGGTTCCTAATATTTCTTCTCCTGCAGTGGCGATAATATGATAGCTTTCAAAATCGGTATACTGTATGTCGCCAAAATCGCTGCCTAATTGACTAAAATTTTGCCTGAATCCAGAATCAAAAAGGACATAGCTCCTGAAAAGACAAATCTTTTGTAGCAAACTGGCATTCACTTCATTGCCTTTGAAGTAGTGCCATCTTAGTTGGCTAAGTGAGAATTCCATTGAGTTCTTTCTAGAAGGGAGTGGCTTATTTTGATACAGTGATTTAGAAAACCAGCATAGATTGTTAAAGCATCAGATCCAGTTTTTACCATTTCAGATAGGCTTGCTTTGGCAGCCAAACACTTTTCCATCAAATCTATATTAAATTTAGTATGTCCTTGATCTAGTAGAACATGTTCAGCTAAGAAGCTGATTCCTGGTTCAAAGTCATCACCCAGTATAAATAAAAGATTGTCAATCATTCTGGGGCCATAAACTACAGAAATTCTTTCAATTTCAAATTCAATAGCAGTTTGGCAATAGGGATGTTGACTGTTAATCACATTTTCGTGAAGGTCTACGTAATATTGAGTTTCAGGTAAAGTTCCAATTTTAAAAAGATCATTTAGAGTCAGCGTATCATTGTAAACTTTATTCCACTTTTCAATAAGGAAATTCACATCGGTAACTAACATTTTATCATGATCAGCTTCTTGCTTAGAATGGTACTGTAGTTTTTCGCCGACTTCAGTGAAGTTTTTATTAGTGCAATTTTCTCCTGCACGTTTAATCCAGTCTTCCACTCGTTCTGTCATTTGAATACTCATAGCTGTCCAAACTAACAGAAAGGCATGGAGTTTCTTAGGATCACTTTCTGTCATAAAGTAATTTATCCCAGAGCTCTTTAAAAACGAGACTCTTGTAGAGTGTATTTGTTGATTGTATTTTTTAAAATCTTCTGAATCTTTTTTCATGGGTTCTCCTATTTTTTAAACTATGTTAGTAGAATGGTTGATTTAATAAAAGTAAAAAGGAGTTTATAAATTAAAGCAATCTACTTTGTATAATACGCGTAGTCAGGTCGAAATTGAAGAAAGGATATCAATTGATTTTTAAGGTAAAACTAATTTTATGTTAAGTGTGTTTAAACTCTAGGCATTAATATTTTTATAAGAGTGCCTTGAGTATCAGGAGAAAATTTTGATTTAGGATAGCTTTCAATAGTTAAAGAACCATTCATGTCTAACAAAAACTTATGTGCTAATGGAAGACCTAAACCTGAGCCTTTTTCTCCTGAAGTTCCAAGGGTTGTTGTGCGCTCATTCCAGTTAAAAAGCTTAGGAATCTTTTCTGAATCAATTCCACATCCCCAATCTCTAATATTAAAAATAACTGAATCTTTAGTGCATGAAAGTTTTAGCTCTATTTTTGAGTTTGGTACTGAAAACTTAATTGCATTAGTTAGAAAATTAGCAATTACCTGAAAAATAAAAATGTCTTTATCAACTTTTATTTTAATTGAATCTTCAGATGTTTCTTTCTCTATAGAAATTGAAATGTTTTTACTCTTTGCAATATCAAGAATAAAGCTTTTAGCTTCCTCTAAAGTTTCAATCGCCTCAATATCTATAGGATTAGTCTTTATTTTTCCATCAATGGAAAACTTAACAACATCTCTTAAGTTAGTAAAAATTCTTTGTAAGTTAAGAGAATTTTTTTTAAGTGTTGCGATTTTAGCATCTGTAAAGTCTTCTGGTTTATTGTGCAGTTTTGATATAAAGGAAATATTTTGTATGGGGTTAGCTAAATCATGAGATAATGCAAAAAATACTGTTTCTATGATTTTTTTTGATTCTAAAAGCTCGTTATTTTTTTTCTCTCGCTCGGATACAGCTACCCAGCTATTAATAAAAATCCCTGAATATGGTATAAGAAATAGAATAAGCTTTAAGCTTGTCAAATTATGCGGTTGTATGGGGGCAATCTTGGGTCCTAAGTTATAATCTAGAACAATGAGGATGATGTACATTAAAAGTGGGATAAATACTGAAATGATTATTTTGATATACTCCTTAGTCGAAAAATAAACAAAAGGGAAAATAGCTCCCAATAGTAAAGAGGCTGAAATAAATGTTGATTCCCCCAAATAAAAGCCACAGTATGCGACAAGTAAGCACCCAATAGATGCAGTACTTAGTCTAGACAAGTTAGTCCATCCAAGAGCATTAAATCCAAGAGAACTAAGCAGAAAACAAAAACCTGAGATGATTAATCCGTTACCAAGATGGGTGTCATCGAAGAAGATGTAAAAGGTGAATCCCAAAAGTAGGTCTAGGAAAAAGAAAAACAAGCCATTAGTATTAGCTTGCCTAACGTAAATCTCATCTGTCTTTGAAACTTTATTAGTTCCGAGTTTAACCAGATGAGAGAAAAAAATAAAAACTCTTTTTTTTGCTAGTGATGACATTCCTACATTGTCTATCGGAAGGAATTTGAAAAAAAGAGAAATAAATTTAGTCATTTTTATAATAATTCGTCTTGTTATGATATTTATTTATTGAATCTAAGAAACTTATTTATAGTAATATACTATAATAATACACATGCAAGATTTTTCTTGGAGGACCTGTGGCTGAATTAAACAATGAGACAAAGACAGAAGTTAAGACTGATATTGAGACAAAGATTAAGAAGGAAGAAAATTTCAACAGTCGCAACTCGAGTAAAGATTCGTTTTTAACAATACTTAAAAAGAACGATTACACAGTTACTAAAGATCCATATATGGAGGTTCTTGATGATCCTAGTTTACCGTTGCTGCGAAGATTAGAGGTTATTATGGCTTTAGATAAAGTTAATAAACAGTATGGAGTTTATCAGAGTTTTATTAAAGGATTTGAGAGGTTTTTTAATAAAAAATATATCTCATCAGAAAAGGTTTCTTTATTTGAGGTCGGGAGTGGCTTGGGAGGGCTATCAAGAGAGATCGAATTTTGGGGAAGAAAGCGTGGAGTCTCTTTCGATTTGAATTTATATGATACTCAAGAGGATGTATTACAAGTGGCTGAAGAGTTGCTGGCTAGTCAAGGTGTTAATGTAGCAAAGCATATTGCTTCAGGAAATTACTTGCAGGACTATGCAGATAACAGCTTCGATTATGTAATTTCGTTACATGTGATTCATCATATTAGACCGGTAAATGAGGCCGCGAAAGCTTTGAAAGAAATGATGAGAATTGCGAAAAAAGGAGTTTATGTTGTAGATTTTCATAAAAAGTGGGGATCTGTCACTTTATTCAAAGTTTGGAATAGCCTATTTGGTATCAACCAAGATTTAAGTGAAGATGGTATAAAAAGCATGCAAAGAGCATATAGTCCTGAAGAACTGGAGCGATTAATTCATAATGAAGATCCATCATTAGCCAATCAGTTGCATTTTAAAAGTCATTTTTTGAAACCTTATTGGGAGTTCGAGTTTGTTAAAAAAGAGTAAAGTCTAAATTCTAGAGTTGGACTGATGCCAGTTGTTCTCCAAGTTATATAACCTTTTGTATCTATCAGAATAATTGTTGGGGTGCCTTGGATTTGAAAACTTTTACTTAACTCGCCGGTGATATCTGAAGCTATTGGAAATTTATATTGGCGCTGAACTGAAATTTTTCTAATCACATCTTCGGTTTCGAAACTAGAAATGGCGACAATATTATTAATAAATTGGGGATTTTTAGAAAGCCAGTTGTTAATTCGATTAAGTTCTAATTCACAAGGAGCACACCAAGTAGCCCAAAAAATCAAAACTACTGGTTTTGTTTGGTTTGACAGTGAGAAGGATTTTTCAACTGAATTTAACAGCGTATTTATGTGAGTATGTGAGATTTTTTTACCCTGACTCTGGAAGTTATTCATAACATCTGGGAGTTTTTTCCATAGCAAGAAACCGATTAAGAGAATCAAAATACTGTTGAAGATTGTGTCCCAACTGGGTCTAAATTTAATTGGCGAGATTTGCATATGGCTATCCTAGCGTCATTTACTAAACGCAGCAGCACCTGTTTTAATTTGCTTATTGTTTAGCGTAATCGTGTAATTGATCGGTAAACTTTTAGAGAGCATTGCAGAGACTCCGCAGTATTTTGTTTGAGATAATTCTACAGAGGTTATTAAAATTTGTTCATCAACAGGACCATTAACTATAAACTCAATATTGGCCTCTTTGAATACGATAGGGTGGCCATCAGAACTTGGACTAATTTCGACGTTAATTTTAAACTCGGTAAATTGCTGCTTATGTTTTTTAAGTAGAGCAACAACATCCATTGCAGTACAGCCTCCTAAACCCGTAGCTACAAGTTCTTTAGGCGTCATTCCATGAGATTTTCCCAAAGGAGCTTTTGCATCTATGCTTAAGGTATTATTTTCGCAAGTGGCATGAAACTCCATGCCACCTATCCAGTTAAGTTCAGTTTTCATTTTTATATTCCTTTTTACTAAATAGCAGTTCTATATTAGTTTTTAAATCCAAAAATATCGTTGATAGCTTGTTCTAGGTTTTCCTTTGGGACAAAGCCAGAAGCCATGGAGGGTTCACCTTCTTTAGGAATAAATAAAAGTGCGGGAATTCCTCTAACCCCGAAGAGAGCAGCAAGTTCTGGGGTCGCTTCAGTGTCGACTTTAAAAATATTTACCTTTCCCTTATAATCTTGAGCTAGTTCATCTAGAACTGGCGCTAAGGCTCTGCATGGTCCACACCAATCAGCATAGAAATCAACAATGGTAGGTAATTCACCGTTAAATTTCCAGTTGGAATTCTTTTCAAAATCAAAAATTTTTTGTTTAAATGCTTCAATGTTTAACACTTCCATATTGACCTTCCTTTGATATTAATATATTATGATATTGTAATATGTCAAGATCTAAAAAATACCCAGCTCAAATTTCATTAACTAAAATTAAAACTTGTTGTGGAGAGATTTGCTTAATTTTAAAAGCACTATCTCATCCACAAAGACTTCTCATTTTGGGACATTTGGTAAACGGACCTAAAACAGTTTCTGAATTAGGAAACTTAACTGGAGTTTCCCAGTCACAGCTTTCACAATTTTTGATTCGTATGAAAGCAGAAGGACTACTGACTTCTGTACGAAAAGGTAAATTTCAATTTTATGAACTAGCTGACTCAAGGCTTTATCAATTGTTACTTACTATTCAGAAAGAATACGGTTAGAAAAATGTGTTCTGAAACATATAAAATAAAAATAAGATAATATAGAATAGCTTCATGATGGGTTGGTCTCACTGATTTTTAGAAAAAGGACTTATAAATGGAATTTACTGGTTATTTTGCAAGTATTCTTATGGGATTAACTCTAGGGCTTATTGGTGGCGGAGGGTCCATTTTAACAGTGCCTATTCTTGTGTATTTATTTTCAATTGTCCCAACGCTTGCAACTACGTACTCTTTATTTATAGTTGGACTCACTGCTTTTTTCGGTGGACTTCGTTATTACAAAAAAGGAGAAGTGGATTTAAAAACAGCTTTTCTCTTTGCAATTCCGAGTTTTTCAGGAGTTTATTTGACTCGTCATTTTTTATTACCAGCTTTACCAGATCCTGTATTTGATTTAATTCAGATCCCAGTTTCTAAATCATTACTAATAATGGTTTTATTTTCTATTTTGATGGTTTTTGCATCTTTTTCGATGATTAAAGAAAAAAAACAGTCCCAACAGCTAGACGAGACAGGGTCTCAGCAAAAAATCTTATTAGTTTTTTTAAAAGGACTTTTTGTTGGGGGTGTCACGGGTTTTGTGGGTGCAGGTGGAGGATTTTTAATCATTCCTGCTTTAGTATTACTTATTGGTTTGCCAATGAGAAGAGCTGTGGGGACCTCACTTTCTATTATAGCATTCAATTCACTTTTAGGTTTTATTGGTGATATCAGGCATCAAGTTTTGATAGATTGGAAGTTACTAATGACACTCTCAACACTAGCTTTGTTAGGCCTTCAGTTGGGTATAAGGTTAAATAATAAAATTCCTGAAAAAACATTGAAAAAAAATTTTGGATATTTTGTTTTAATTATGGGTAGTTTGATTCTATTTGATCAAATTCGAAGGCAAATTCAACATTAGATAGAACTCCGTTAATTATTACTTAGAAGTGTAGGTATATAGAAAGTAGTCGGTGTTATTGCTAATTTGAAATAAATCCAATTTAGCAAAAACTCTAAACATGATTTGTATCAGGTCATGGATTATAATTTTTTGTACTTTTGTTATAAATTTAATTTTTTCTGTTCTAAATCATTTATTTTTTAAAACTTTCATGACAATACTTGAGCTCTAAGGAGAAAAATATGAAAGTTCAAGATTTAGAAATAGTAGAAAATAAAACCTTTGATGAAATTAAAATCGGTGACACCGCGGCCTTTAATAAAGTTTTAACAAAAAATGATATTGAGTATTTTGCTGTGATTACAGGAAACGCTAATCCCGTTCATTTAAATGAAGACTATGCTCAAAAAAATTTAGAGAATCACAAAATTGTTGGACATGGAGCTTGGGTCATTTCTTTAATATCAAATTTGTTGGGAAATCATATACCTGGTCCAGGTACTGTCTATGTTTCACAAGAAAGTCAGTTTCATCATAGGGTAGAGGTTGGTGATACTTTAACTATATCCATCACTGTTAAAGAAAAAAAAATGGAAGGTGGTTTAGTTATATTTGAAGCAAAAGCTGTTAACCAAAATGGTGAGTTAGTCTTAAGTGGAACATCTGTAGTGAAAGCTCCTAAGAACAAGATGGTTGGCCCAAGGGTAAAGCTTCCAGAAATTTCTTTAAAATCCAATGTGGACTATTTTGCAAGTTTGATAAGTAAATGTGATCAATTAGAACCTGTTGTTTTTTCTATTTGTCACCCTTGTGATCAAACGTCTTTACAAGGACCAATCGATGCTTATAAGGCAGGTTTGATAACACCTATTTTAGTTGGACCAAAACATATTATTGAAAATGTAGCTAGAGAAAATAACATTGATATTTCTGGTGTTGAAATTATTCATACTGAAAATGCTCATGAATCAGCACTAAAGTCTGTCGAGCTTTGTCGTACGGGTAGGGCTGAAGTGTTAATGAAAGGAAGTTTGCATACAGATGAAATGATGCATGCTGTAGTTCAAAGAGATACAGGGCTTAGATCTTCACGTAAGATTTCACACGTATACGCAATGAGTGTACCAACTTACCCAAGACTTCTGTTGATAACAGATGCGGCTGTGAATATCTATCCTACTCTTGAAGACAAAGTTGATATAATTCAAAATGCTATTGATTTAGCCATCGTTCTTGGTGTGGAAACCCCTAAGGTCGCAATTTTATCTGCAGTTGAAACTGTTAATCCTAAAATTCAATCAACTATTGATGCTGCCGCACTTTGCAAAATGGCTGACAGAGGACAAATCGTTGGAGGTATTTTAGATGGACCTTTGGCTTTTGATAATGCAGTAAGTATTGAGGCTGCAAAAATAAAAAAAATCGTATCTAAAGTTTCAGGACAAGCTGATATTTTAGTTGCTCCAGATCTTGAAGCTGGAAATATGATTGCAAAACAACTAGATTATTTAGCTGGTGCTGCTACTGCTGGGATTGTTCTAGGGGCAAAAGTACCTATTGTGTTAACTAGCAGAGCTGAAAGCCCTAAAGCAAGAAAGACCTCAGCGGCATTGGCAGTTTTAGTAGCTCACAATAGAAGAGATCGTAAAAGAAAAGAACTAGCATTAGGTAAAATATAAGACTCGAGTAGAAGTGAAGGAAAAATTATGAAAGAAGCTATATTAGTCATAAATGCGGGATCATCGAGCATTAAGTTTTCAGTTTTTTTTAATGAAGAAGGCGAATTAAATTTGCAATCTAGAGGACAAATCGATGGAATTGGAGTGAGTCCAAAGTTTATCGTAAAAGATGATTCTAATAAAATTCTTGAGAGTAAAGAATGGATGAATGAAAAAGCCATTAATCATGAATTTCTATTGAAATTTTTAATTGATTGGCTCAATCAAAATTTAAAAGGTGCAAAAGTTAAAGTTGCTGGCCATAGAGTAGTTCATGGAGGAAGTGATTTTACTAAGTCTGTTTTGGTAACAGATGAAATTATTTTTAAACTTGAAAAATTAATCCCATTAGCACCACTTCATCAACCTCATAACTTAGCTGCTATAAAAGCTTTAAAAAAAGTTTATCCGGACCTAGCTCAGATAGCTTGCTTTGATACTTCTTTTCATACGACAAATCCAGATGTTTTAAGACATTTTTTCATTCCTAGAGAGTTAGAAAAAGAAGGAGTAAAAAAATATGGTTTTCATGGGCTTTCTTATGAATATATAGCTAACACATTAAAAGAATCATACCCTGACATAGCTAATAAGAAAGTAGTTATTGCTCACCTTGGTAGTGGATCAAGTATGTGTGTTATTAATAAGGGATTTAGCGTGTTTACTTCCATGGGGTTAACGGCACTTGAGGGCTTGCCTATGGGAACTAGACCTGGAAACTTGGACTCTGGTGTAATTTTATATCTAATGAGAGAGAAAAAAATGACGGCAGATCAAATTGAAAGTTTCCTTTATAAGAAATCAGGATTATTAGGTCTTTCAGAGATTAGTAATGATATGAGAGTTTTGGAAGAAAGTTCAGATCCAAAGGCTAAAGAAACTATCGAGGCATTTTCTTGGAGAATATGTCAAATGGTAGGAAGTCTAGCGGCAACTGTCGGAGGCATAGATGCGTTAGTTTTTACAGCTGGGATTGGTGAGAATTCTTCGACGCTAAGAGCTTTAGTTTGCGAAAAACTAGCTTGGATTGGTCTAAAAATAGACGAAAAACTTAATCAAACTAAAGGAACAATCTGTATAAATACAGAAGAAAGTAAAGTGAAAGTCCTTGTTATTCCAACAAATGAAGAACTTATGATTGCAAAACATAGTCTTGAAGTCTTGGAGTAAAAGATAGGGACTAGGTGATTTCTTAGGTGTATCCTAAAGTTGTTTATTTTTAAAAATTGTGAAATCCTCAAGTTACAACTTGAGGATTTTTTTTATGGCACCAAAAAGGTCGTTAAATAAAAATGGTACAGATAATATCAACCGAAAGAGTTTGAGAAAAAATGTCTCCGATTTGTATCACTCTTTAATGTCAATGCGCTGGTCAGATTTTTTTGTTCTGACTATTTGTGTGTATATTGTCATTAATCTTTTTTTTGGAACTCTTTATTTTTTACTTGGCCCCGAAGGATTATCTGGGCTGGTACATACCAACGGACTTGATTTTTTTGAAGAATGCTACTTTTTCAGTGTGCAGACTTTTTCTACTATTGGTTATGGCAGAGTTTCACCGGTTGGGTTAGTTCAGAATATTTTAGTAGCTATAGAGGCTTTTACGGGGATGTTAAGTATAGCGGTTATGTCAGGGCTTTTGTTTACTAAATTTTCACGACCAATTTCTAAAGTTATATTTAGTGAAGTGGCTTTAATTACTTCTCATAGAGGACAGAGGTGCTTGGTTTTTAGAATGGCGAATTCAAGATTAAATCAAATCGTTGAAGCCACTGTGACGGTATCAATATTGATGTCGACAAAAACTCCTGAAGGACAATACCTTAGAGTCCAGCATGACTTGAACTTGATTCGTAGTCGCAGCTTATTTTTTACTATGAGTTGGTTAGTAGCACACATTATTGATGAAAAAAGTCCACTTTTTAATAAATCAACGGAAGATTTAGATGCCGTTGACGCTGAAATCATAGTTTCAGTTTTAGGCTTTGATGAGACTTATGGACAAACAATTCATGCAAGAACCTCTTTTGTTGCTCAAGAATTAGTATTTGATAAGCAGTTTGTAGATATTATTAGTAGAACTGATGGACTGTTAAATATTGATCTAGATAAAATTTCTACTGTTCACTAAATTTTAAGTAATGCTATTGAGTAAGTATAGAATGATGGACGTTTTTCAACACTTTTTTTTATAGTGTCTATTAATTTGACAACTTAGTGTGAATTAATTGCATATCGGGTTGGTTTCAAAACTGCTACTAAGTTGATAAATGAGGTAGTCAAAGATGAACACTTTTTTAAAGCATAAATTAGCTGAAATTAAACAGATGAATCCATCATTCTCAATTCGTGCTTTTGCAAAAAAAGCAGCTATCAGCCCCGGAGCCATGAGCGAAATTGTTCAAGGTAAGCGTAAAATCACTCAAAAAATGGCAGAAAAAATTATTAACAATTTGAATTTAAACCCCACAGAAAGAAATTTATTTTTAGCTGAAATTGGATTAAGTAAACTATCAGATTTAGGAATTAAAAAAGTTTCTTTTTTATCAAGAAGCCAGCTACAGTTTATTACAGAGGGATATCATTTTGCTTTACTTTCACTGATGAAAACAAAAGACTTTAGAAATGATATTTCATGGATAGCACAGAGATTAAATATATCTGTTGAACGTGCACAATTAGCAGTAAACAGATTAGTCCAGGCTAATTTAATTCGTATAGAAGATGGAAAAATGTTGAAAACAAAAACTATGATTTCAACTTCTGATGACGTAAAAGACAGTTATGTACAAGCATCACATTTAGATACTTTGAAGTTAGCCAAGAATTCATTGTTGACTGATCCAGTAAATATAAGAGATTTCACCTATTTCACTTTTCCAGCCGATCCAGAATTGATTCCTTTGGTTAAAGAAAAAATTAGAGCTTTTCAAGATGAAATCTATGCTCTTTTTGAAGGTCGTGAAAATACTGAGGTTTATCGTCTTGCGATTCATTTTTTTCCTCAAACTAAAAAAGTTTCCGATAACCACCAAAAAGGAGACTCTAGTGAAAGGATTGCATAAAATTGTCACTGGTATAACTTTACTTTTTTCTTTCGCTACGTGGAGCCAAGAGAGAGGTGGTAACGGTGGTGATTTCACACGTGAAGAGCTTGTTAATTTCATTGAAAAGGCATCTGAAGTAGTAAATTACGCTGCATTTTCTGATGATCATGAAAAAATTGGTTCACTTTCAACTATAGCAGCTCAGGTTTTTAACTTAAAAGACCAAGAGTTTCCAGAGTTTACTCAAAGTGTTTTGATTATTCCAAGTTCTTTATTTATTCAGGGAAAAAAATCCTCGTGTTTAGTCTCAACGAATTCATTTATTCGAAGTGTAATTGAAAAACAAACAGGAATAGAAGTCTTTAGTAAAATTGTCTTTTATGAAGATCTTTCTCCGTTGCAGAAGCAGAGTGTTGATACAAGTTTAAATCGGGCATTGAATGGTAAAGAACGATGGATTTCAAATTATTGTCTTTATGGAAGTAAGGAGAGCAGAAAATGAAATATATTAGCCTTTGCCTTTTTACACTCCTACTTTCTTTTAATTATTCCTTTGCACAAGGGTTTGATAAAAATGAGTTTAAACGTTTGGCACATGAGTTGGTTAGTGATTTAGAAAAATTTTATGGATCATCCTATGTGGATCAGGGGTTTGAGTTTGACCTTAAAAAATATCATGAAATTATTGAGCATACAGAAATTAAAGGTGTAGAACAGAAGCTTTTCAATGAGTACTATGAAATGACTTCAGACGGTAAAGAAGTTAGAATTAATGAGCCTGCTGATGCCATTAACTATTTTCCTGGCAAAAATCTTATTTATTATTACAAAAGTGTTTGGGAGAATAAATATTCAGAAAAAAAAATCGAATCTTTGAAGCTAATGATTCACCATGAATTTGTTCCCTATTTTATCAAACGTGCAGATAGAAGTTATCAATTTAATAAAAAAGTTAAAGAAATGTTTGAAAGTAAGCTTCAGTTACTTGATTTAGAAGAAGGATTCTATGAACCCATTTATTTTGGAGATCCCCTTCAACAATTATTAGTTAAAAATAGTTGGTATTATGTTCAAGTTGATAAACCAAATGGGCATATAATTCTTAACGTGGTAGAAAACCCTCGTAGAGATGCTTGGGCTTTAGATGCTTACGTACTTCCTCCAATGCTGTTTAAGGTACCAAGGCAAACTAAGTTTTTCTGGATTCCAACTCCTGGTGATTTACCTATTAAAGAAATAGAGCTTAATATTGACCCAAGTTTTGAAGCTTATCCTTTTGTTCGTATGATTTCAAGACAATCATTTGGAATGGGATTGGTCCAAGATAGAAATACAATTTCAGCTGATGGGAAACTGAAATCGACTAATACTTTTGAAAAGCAAGTGATTTTTTCGAAAGTAAAAGATTTAAGTAATATTAATTGGGAGCGACCTAAATCTTTCATAGTTTATGGATTTGATATTCGTGAAAAAATATCATGTGATGGTGTGCAAGAAAAATTGAGACTTGATCTCATTAAATTTTGTGACCAAATTGAGGAAAAATACAAAGTTAGAATTAACAAAGAGGAATGTCGAAGACAACAACCTGTGATTACAGATCTTAAGACACATGCTTTATATAAAAAATTTAGTTGTGCTTATTCGGGAGAACTAAGTATTCCTATGCCTCAAAATTTTTATCCCATTAGTTATGATTATTATCGTCTTGTATTGTTTAGATGGAATAGTATGTTGATGAGAAGTATGAATCCAAATCTAAATTCCTTGCAAATCGGATTTTGAGGTATTTTATTTCTTAGGAAAAGATTTATTCTATTTTCCGTGTTCTAAATCAGTTAATCTAATTTAAAGGTAATTAAGAGTAATCCTTATTTTACAAGTGATGGATTAAAAATATAAAAATGAGTGCAGCTGTTTTTATATTTTCTTATTTCTGCCTCAAAATTTTTAATCAGCTCATCAGATTCTTTTTTTATTTCAATTTCTGATAAATTTCCCGATAAGGTACGAGTAAACTTAGATAAATCGCCAGATAGCGTCCAATCGTTTAAAAATGAAGTTTCCGTAGGGTATATAAGAGAAGAGGGTAGGTTTCCATCAACTCTAATCAACGTGTCAAAGATTGAAGATAGAACAGGAAAAGTTGTGTAGTCAGGATAAAGTCTTTTAATTATTTTTTCAATTTTTCCTTTGAAGGTCAGTTCAATAAAATGCGATACATTAACAGTTTTGACAGATATTGCTCTCATTGTGGCTAGTGATTGTATTAAAGTTTCTAGGCAGTTTTTAGGAGGATTTGAATCTAGATGTAATGCCCAATGATCTAGTTTTTCTTTGACGAGTTGCCATTCATCCTTGCTAAGTGGGTTATGAAACTCACCAACGACGTAATGAACCTTTCCTAGTCGATCCGCTGATCGTTTCCAGAATTCAGAGATAAATATTTTTTGAATTCCTGTAGAGTTTGTGAATTCATACAGATAAGCACCGTCCTTTTCTATGGATACAATTCCAAGGTGGTCAATTTTACTTCTAGTGCCCATCTGGACTAATACGAGTTTAATTTCAGGATTTTGCTTTGCCCATAAAATCAAATGTCCTAATTCGACTTCTACAGTTTCCAAACCTTTTGCTGTTGATTCACTCAACCAGTCCTTAGTTTCAATATTAGGGCTGTCGACCTTTTCATAGTTTCCAACGACAGGGACTCCTGCAATTGGAGAAATGACTTTAATTGGTTCAAACTGGTTGTTACCATTATCAAATTTCTCTGGTGTAAAGATGGTACCAACAGGAAGTTTTCTAGTGAGCGAACCAGCAGTTCCAATGGTAAGAAAGTTTTTTACCCCATAGCGACCCAAGGCACGCATTAAATCGGCAGATAAACTTCCATACATAGCCTTAAATAGCCAAAGGGTTTGTCCATTGTTTAAAGTATTATTTGGATAGGTCTACCTTCAAGATCTGATTGTTGATCTGTTAGGGGTGTTTTTTTCGGTTTTAGTACTCTGTAAGCTTTTGGGATGAACTTTAAATTTGAAATAGGATGCTTTAGTATCAATCCTAAAACAGCTGCTTCTGAAAAACCATAGACAACTAAACTAGGTGGAGGTCCTAATTCTGTAAAAAAATTCGTCAAGTCTTTTTCCCAATTTTTATTTTTTCCTATTGTTATAATTTTATTATCAGGAACATTTAACATTTTAAAAAAACTTTGAATGTGAATCTCTCGATCATAGCCATTGACTCTATAGATTAAGTATCCTTGTTCGCCTTTGGAGTTAGTAACTTTGCGTATTTTGTGAAAACCAACTTTCTTCTCGATAAGCTCTTCAAGTTGTAAACCATTTTTTTTTGCAGTCTCAAGAGCTTCAGGACCGTTACCCAGGGCTATGGTTATAAACCCGAAATCTTTTTTTATGAGAGAATTTAAAAAAACTTCACCTAAGTTATCTTTTAGATACGCGACTGGATTTTTAATTGTGTGTTCACCTGTAAGTTTCATATTGTTAACATGTTGCAGGTAGCCTCTAGTGATATTGGAAGTTGCTGTGTATAAACTAGAGCACTGATTTGCAAACCCTTTCAAACTACAAAAAGTGACTAGGATAATAATAGTAGTTACGTTTTTAAAGAATCTCATTGCTTTTCCTCTTGTTGTTGGTAATAAACAGCTTTTTTTAAACATGAAAGTAATTGATCTTCTTTTTTTAATAAAAGTTTTCACATAGATAGTGCTCCAAAGGCTGGAACACTCTAAAAAAAATACTGTCCAAATATAAGACAGAGGTTATTAGCTATTTGATCTATAGAAAATAAATTTTGTTTATGCTAATCTTCTTGAAAGTTAAGAGAGCCTTGCAGACAAGGTGATTTAGGTCTTATTTTAGTTTTTAAAGGATTATTCAATGAAATACAATTGGTTGTTAAGTGTGGCCCTTATTTTTAGTTTTTTTAGTGGATCGCTTTATGGTCATACTTTAGTGATAAGTGATATTGATGATACGATTAAAAACTCTTTTGTTTTAGATAAAATGGAAATGGTTGAAAATACTTTTAAATCTGATGTTCCTTTTAAAGGTATGGCCGAATTATATAATATATTAAAAGCAAAAAATCCAACTACTGAGTTTGTATATCTTTCAAATGCTCTTGATTTTATTTCTGAAACATCACATAGGACACTTTTGCTTAAGGGACACTTTCCTGAAGGAAGATTGATTCTTAGAAAAAGCCTAACAGACAAAAAACATAAGTTGAGAGTTATTACCAAATTAATTTTGGATGAAAAGCCAGATAAAGTCATTTTAATTGGTGATAATGGTGAGAGTGATGTTAGTATTTATGACCAAGTTAAAAAGTTGTTCTCAGACTTAAATATCATTGTTGCTATTCATACCGTTTACAATAGTGGTGGAAGTAATAATAAAGGAGCTGCTCTTTTTGTAGACCAAGTCCCCTTTGTGACTGCCATAGATCTGTCGCAAGAGTTTTTAAATTTGGATTTGATTTCATTAGAACACTTTCAAATTTTTGCTGCCTTTTATGTAAATCATCTGCAAAATGAAAAGGCATCTATTCACGGTAGTTTTGTTCTTCCTCTCTGGGTTCGATGTAGTGATTTTGTTTTAAAATCGACGACCGTTAGTAATGCTTCTGAAATTCATCCTCTATTAAGTGATTATTACTCATTTTTAGTATCTAGATGTAGTTATTGATTAATAATAAAGGAAATGCATCTTCATTTGTTCAGTATTCTCCTAGTGAGTGGTCTACTCTTAAGTGTGGGTTATTCTATGTAAGCATAGGAGAGTTTTGGGATAAGATATTTTTTTACTTTCCATAAGACGAAGTTTGCTTTTAGCTATGGATCTTAAATATTTACTGTCTGAGTGCATAAAAAGTAATAATTAGCTTGGGAAAAGTGGAAAAACGAATAAAATTTCCAAATAGACTTTAGAACATGTTTAAAAATACATAATATTTTTTTAAAAAATATTATCTTCCAAGGGGGGAAGATTTATGAACCAATGGAATGGTTTGGCTTCTTATTGTTTTAAGAAGAAGTCACAATATTTATTAGCTTTAGCTTTTTCATTTTCCGGAATCACGTCACTAGCACAGGTGATAGATCAAGAGAAAAACGACCTACAAATGCTTGAAAAAAGAGTTAGCGAAATACAGTTGGATGAGGATGATTTACTTCAATCCAAATCCGTCACGCAAGACTTTATTTCTCTTGGTAAATCAATTTCAGATCTTAGGATCTTTAAGGCAGTTGCTGACAGTAAACAGAAGCATTGTGTGGATTTTAAAAAAATGGAGTTTGCAGGTAAATATATACTCACATTTGATGAAAATGGTAAACAGTGTCGTATCTATGATTTGTCATTTCCTAATTTGAAAGCTTTTTTTACAAGGAAAAAGGTTACTTCAGTCCCTGCTGTTGTTCCTAAAGCCAAAGATTACTTAAATTGGCTTAATGGCACGAGTGAGGATGTTTTGTCTGATCAAAAAAACTTAAGTATTTATGAGTTGGCCAAATCAAGTTGGGTTAATGCACTGAGATTTAAAAAACCACTTGAAATTATTCCTGGTTCAAAGAAATTTGTTTTTGAAAATGGTTTACCCTTAAGTTTTTCACTGTCTGATTTAGAGGTGGGAGCTCAATTTTCTTTTTCTGAAACTGATGTTGCTGAAGTTCGCAACTTGTTAGCGGATTATAAATCAAGCATGGCCTCTGCTATGGGACAAGGAAATGGAGCTGAGTTTATTCCTGAGGCTTTAAATAAAGTTGTTGAAAAACCGGAATCACTTTTAAATGGTGTGCAGTTTGTATGGAATGATGTTAGTAAGGCTTATGAAGTTTTTTTAACTGGGGATTTTTTGCCAATAAATGGTCCAGTGGCTTTGATTGACTTTCAAACTCAATATAAATTTGCTTTAGAGAAAATGTTCAGAAATGTTCTTTCTTCTGCATTGTATCGCCTAGCATTTAGGATCCCTAATAAAATGGTTTCCTCTGTTGTTGCCGTTGTAATTGATGATGCTTTTGAACAGTTAGAACTAGCCTATAGTTATCAATTGGTTCAATTAGAAGAGGCTTTAAAAACTTTGTCATTAGATTCTAGAGCACCTGTTGCAGAGACTATTATGCCAAATAAAGCATTAGATTTATTGTATGGGCAACAATCTAGTTTATTTTCAGCCTATATCACGTCTGTTGTTCAAAAAAAGGAGATGGATTGGGAGAATTTCCAGAAGTTAGGAAAGACAGCTCGTTATAATGTTGAAAAACAACGAGATGTAATGATGGGACGTTTGAATTCCAGACTAGTTTTAGAGAAAAAATGCGATATTGAGTTTTTTAAAGACTATTTCGCTATTTGCTCGAAAGAGGGAAAAAAAATTGCCCTTTATTCTTTGATTTCAGACCATTCTTTTGCTTTTAAAAATTTAGGGGCACCTGCGGTTTATAATTTCAACCGTCCTTTTCAGGTAACTCTGATGAGGGGTGGAGCTTGGGTTTTATCAGCAGCATTAAGGATCGTTGGACTTCCCATACCTAGAAGTATTATTTATCGTTTAGATGGTATTTTGAAAAGATATAGAAATGCAGGCATTTTAGATGAGGCTCTTCTTAGAAGTCATTTTGGTTATCAAAAAAGTCTTGGAATTTTAAACTCTGAAAATGGTTCGATGTTAAATTGGTTATTTGTACAAAACTTAAATCCATTTCTACCAAAGTCTGAAGCTTCTGAGTTATCTTTGATTGCTAAAAACAGACAAATTTTGGGAATTAATGAAGTTCAGTAAAATTTTAAATTTAGGAGATTAAGGTGTTAAATCAAATTATTAAAAATAAACTATTTCTATCACTGTCACTGTCTGTTTTACTTGTAGCTCCTTTAAGTTCAAAAGCTGCTCGTGTTGCTGTGACCGATTCTGGAACCGATTTTTCCCATGAATGGCTTAAAGACAGAATTCTTTTTAACTCTTCGGAGAGACAAGGAAATCTTGTTGATGATGATCGTAATGGAAAAGTTGATGATCTCGTTGGTTGGAACTTTGTAGAAGATTATCGAAAAATTTTTTTTCCTGAACATTTGAAAATTGTTGATGACAAACTTTTTCAAATTTTTGAAGTCATTTCTCGAATTCAAGGTGGTACAGCAACTGATGATGATAAAAAATTTCTAAAAGAGAATATTCAAGACTTAGATGCCGCCAAAAAACAAGCTGTGATCGCAAAGCTTAATTTTTATGGACAGTATGCTCATAGTACCCATGTCTCTGGAATTATAGCTTCTGTGTCTCCAGAATCTCGAATTATGTCTAACCGGGTGTTTCCAGATACTCCTCCTGTTGATGAAACAAGCAGTGAGGATCATTCAGAAATGCTGAAACTAGGAACGAAATCATTTGAGCAGGTATTAGATTTTGGAATTAATATTAGTCCAAAGCCAAAGTTTGGAGTTGTAGATATATTTTACAAAATTATAGCTGCAGTTAATAATGGAAGCTTTGAACGAGTGGCTCAGTACACATTTGAAAGAAAAATTGATATTGCAAACTATAGTCTTGGGGCTAGCTTACAAAATATTGCTAAGCTAATTTTAGGAGTTAAAGGGGTAAAAGCTCCTACGGCAGAACAGCTTTCAATAGAAACCAAACGAGTCTCTGCTCAATTTGAACCTATGGGGCAAAAGTGGATGAAGCTAGCACCGCAAACCTTATTTGTTATTGCTGCTGGTAATGATAATTCAAATAATGATATTCTTCCTGTTTTTCCGGCTAATGTGAAAGCTGATAATTCATTAGTTGTGGCTGCGACCAAAGGTAATAGTGCTTTAGCTGATTTTTCTAATTATGGTGAATTGTCTGTCGATATTGCAGCTCCTGGTGTTGCGATCGTTAGTTCTGTGCCTTCGTTAGATGGAAAAAAACTTTTACCAATGTCTGGGACTTCTATGGCAGCTCCTTACGTGACAGGAGTTGCTGCAAAAGTTAAAGACTTGAATCCTAGTTTAAGTTCATTAGCTATCAAAACACTTCTCATGGCAACAGTAGATAAGAAGGAGTGGCTAAAAACTAAAGTGATTAGTTCAGGTGTAATTAACCCACAGAGAGCTTATTTTGCAGCTGAAAAATCAAAAGTGTTAGTTTTATCAGAAGCCATTGAGTTATCAAAAAAAGAAGTTCAAGACCTGCCGCTACAAACGGTGACTACCCTAAGACCCAACGATAAAAAAAATATTTATGGTGTTAAAGTAGACAGTGTGGTTCTAACTGATGAAATGAAGAGTTTAACACGTGATCTTGTTTTTTAATTAAATAATTTTTAAGATAGACCACATGATTTAGATGTTACAATTTTTAGTAAACTAATGGAAAAGCCCTCAAGTGAGGGCTTTTCCAATTAAGGTATAAAAAAACTATGAGCTGCATCGCTAGAGCTTGTCCTCATTTGAGCGACAGACCTTAATCAATTACAAAAAATGGAACTAATTTAAGAGCGATAATTGCCGGAGTATAAATTCCTCCTGTATTTGTTGGAAAACCCATTATTTGATATAAAATGTATAAAGTATTTCCAACTGTTGCCGAGGTATTTTTTTTGAAAAAATACTTTAAGAGGTCTGTATTTTTACTTAGTACTTTATGAAATTCTGGTTCAGATATTGCCATGTACACACGAATTTCTTGTCTTATTTCTGGAGGTAGTGTGCGAACTACGGCTAAATAATTTTCATAAGAGATGTCTTCAATTAAACTATTTTTAGGAAATTTTTCAAATATGTGATTATATTTTTTGAAAACTGATTGTGGAGGAGGGGTAGTTTCTTTAATTTTGCATTGCTTGTCACCTGAGTCGGTAGTTGCATCAATGACCTCAGAATTTTTAATCAGAACGGTAAGTACACAGGGATTTCCTGCGGTGATGGTATCTGCTGTTAACTTGTAATGTTTTTGTTCTTTAGAAGCTTCTACTAATTCCCATTTTTCAACAGAAAAATTTAAACCCAATATGGAATTGACAGAATCTGATTTTGCTAAAACTGCTAAATCTTCTAGGTTTTGATAGTTACCTCTTTTAGTCGGTTTACATCCGGATATAATACTCAAAGCAGTCACTTTTACCTCATTGATTGGTGTGGTATGAGTATTCCAAACTGTGATATCCAATTCACAAATTTGGTTTTCATTTGAAAAACTTTTTAAGTGATAATGATAACCTTTTGCATCTATACCTTTAAGATTCAGTGTTTGTAGCACTGTGTTTTTATCGTTAAAGCTAGAGACCAAAATATGTTGAATTTTTTCATTTTTAGCAATAGCTAGAGCATTTTCGTATCCAAAGGCAACTGGTGGTTTTGGCGCTCCTCCAGCTACCCTTTGAGCCCACAGTGATGTTGTCATCAAGAACCCAGTAATATATACAGCTATAGACATAAGACCTGATAGTTTCATAAAATTTCCTTGTTAAAAGTTAAGTTCAAATTTAACGCCAATATATTTTGAAGTTTTACTGTTGTATTCAGTTTTGTTGTAAAAAAGATCAATTATTTGTGACTTTTAGTAAAGTATCTATGTAACTATCCGAAAATACTTATATATGACAATTTTTGATTACTCTGACTATAAGACTTTTTTGAACGAAAAACTGCTTCATTTTCCAAATAAAGGTCATGGGCAATTGAGTAAAATTGCAAGAGCTTTAAACATACATACAAGTTTAGTCAGCCAAATTATTCATGGAGAGAAACATTTTACGTTTGAACAAGCCTGTGACTTATGTAGTTTTTTTGGTTTTACAGAACTTGAATCTGACTATCTAGTAGCCTTAGTTTTAAAAGAAAGGGCTGGAACTCCAAAGGCTCAATTAAAATGTAACCGCGATCTTGATTTAATAAAAAAACGTGCACAGACTCTAACGGGACGATTAAAAAAAGATGCAATCCTTTCAGACGCAGATAGTGCTTTGTTTTTTTCGCATTGGCATTACGCTGCTGTGAAAATTGCTGTTTCATTACCTAACTATAACAAACCAGAATTGTTAGCTGAAAATCTAAAAATTCCTTTATCACAAGTGAATAAAATTTTGGAATTTTTAGTTCGTACCCAGTTATTATTCTACGAAAAAGAAGAATACAAACAAGGACCATCTCGTCTTCATATAGGAGCGGAGTCTCCATTTGTTAGTCGACATCATCTTAATTGGCGAATGAAATCAGTAGAAAAAATGGGTAATTTTAGAGAGGATGATTTTTGTTTTACTATGCCTACGAATCTTTCTATTAAAGATGCTAAAAAAATTAGACAGCTACTTGTTGATACTGTTGATCAGTGTGTTACAACTGTTGATAACTCAAAGCCAGAGCAAATGTACTGTCTAAATATTGATTGGTTTAAAATAACCGATAAAGATATTTGAAAATAAAAGACTACCTAACAAACTTCAATTAGCTCACTCCAACTTGTGGTATATTTAGGGGATTTCATTTGTGATAGCATTTTCCAAAATTGATCAATCCCACAGGCCGCATATTTTACAGTTCCCCTGCCATGAAATTTATTAATAGAATCAATTACTCGCATTAAATTTTCTTCTTTAAAGGAATCGTATTTAGAAAAAAAATCTGTCTGTAAATTTTCTTTCTTATTAAAATTACTCAAAGTAATTCCACATTTTTTATATTCATATCCAGGTTTGTAGATTTGTTCAAAAAGTTGAAAGCCACAATTAATTAACTTAGATGTTACGGCTGTTCCACTAAGAAGATCCATACTGGCTGAATTTTGATACTGAGGTGTATTTTTAAAAGGATTTGTTCTTAAAAAAATCGAAATTCTTTGGCATAGTAGGTTCTGTTTGCGTAGTTTTTCTGCTGCTGATGAGATATGATTGGCTAGTGATTCTTTAATTTCACTAGCCAAGGTGACTTGTTTACCAAAAGATCTGGAAGAAATAATTTGTTGTCTTTCCTCTTGATCATTAGAAAGTTCAATGCAAGAAAGTCCACGGAGTTCTTGAACAATGCGACTCCCAACAATTGTTAATATTTTTCTGATAAATTCAGGATCTGATTGTTTTAGTTCGTAGGCTGTATTGATTTTGTGACTGTATAATTTTCTTGCAGACTGATAACCTACTCCCCAAATTTTATCCACTGGAAAATTTTTAAGAACGAAGTCACAGGCATCTGGATCCATAAGGTTAGTCACACCTTGTGTTTTGATTTTATTTTTTTTTGCGTTGTAATTGGCAATTTTTGCGAGAACTTTACTTGGTGCAATTCCTATGCAAGTAGGGAGGCCAGTATGTCTAAGAATAGTTTGACGTATTTCTTGGGCATACTGTGTAATCTTTTTTTGTTCAGAACCTGTCAAATCAAGAAAAGCTTCGTCAATGGAGTAAACTTCTACTTTAGGAGCGAATAAGTGTAGTATGTCCATCATTCTAGAGCTCATATCACCATAGAGAGTGTAGTTAGATGAAAAAACCTGAACTTGATTTTTTTTAAGTGTTTCTTTGAGTTGAAAATAAGGCCCCCCCATAGGAATGCCCAAGGCTTTAGCCTCATCATTAATAGCGACAATACAGCCATCATTATTTGATAAGACTACAATTGGCTTTCCATTTAAAGCAGGGTTAAAAACTCGCTCACAAGAGCAATAGAAAGAGTTTGCGTCAACCATTGCAAAAATTTTATCTGTCTTGATATCTATGCTCATAAGTTCTTTCTATGACTAATAGGTATTTTTAAATATGTTGATGTAAGTGGTAAGTTAAAACACCAAAGATTTGAAAATCATCTTCCTTCGAAATAAAAATAGGTTTGTATTTTGGATTCGCAGGGAGAAGTACAGGAGCTCCGTTTTGATATGAGAGTTTTTTTAAAGTAAATTCGCCGTTAAGTGAAGCTACCACCACATGACCAGAAACAGCGAAGATAGAACGATCGATAACTAAAATATCTCTAGGGAAAATACCTGCACCTATCATTGAGTCTCCTTTGGCTCGCATAAAAAAAGTGGCCGAAGGTTTTTTTACAACCAATTCATGAAGGTTTAATCCTGGCTCTAGATAGTCGGTAGCTGGGGAGGGAAAACCACAGGAAATTTCACCTAAAAAAACGATACTAGATGTTTTTTGCAAAGGAACCTCTTTGAAGAAAAAAGATGATTACTTGATGATTACATTGAGGATAAGGTTTTTGTCAATAAATATGTAAATTATGTGTAAATTAAAATTTTAGCCAAAATTAAAAAATTATAGATGATAGTAAGAAAACACATTATCTTTTTAAAATTATGTGCGCTCAGTTTGCTTTAAAAATAAAAATGAAAGAGTTAATAAAAAAAGAAATCAGAGTACCTGAAGGGATAGTGGCCATTGAGGAGCGGTACTTACCTTATCAAAAAGCTCCGGTCATAGCCAGAAATTATCATCGTGGTGGAATTCTTCAATTATCACCAATGTCATTCTCCTTAGTTCCAAGCTGGTCACAAGAGGAAAAGGTTAAATTTGCTACACATAACGCACGTATTGAAACAGTTACTCAAAAGCCGACATGGAAAAATGCCTTTATTAATCAACATTGTTTGGTACCAATGTCCGCTTTTTTTGAGTCGGTGTATGAGGGCCCGGAAGCTGGTAATATGATTTCTTTTGAGAGAACGATAAAGTCACCAACAAAGCAAGAAGCAGAGGCTGAGGAGGGGGAAGATTCTGTACTATATGCTGCAGGAA
The DNA here is from genome assembly GCA_013359135.1 of Pseudobdellovibrionaceae bacterium. Taxonomy (GTDB): domain Bacteria; phylum Bdellovibrionota; class Bdellovibrionia; order Bdellovibrionales; family Bdellovibrionaceae; genus UBA2316. Next base: position 43,518 of record JABWCN010000035.1, read on the forward strand.
TTTTTGATCTTTGGAAGGATCCATTAAATCAAAAAGCAAGTCTATTTTCCTTTGCTATTTTAACAACAGAGCCTAGTGATTATATCAAAGAACATGGACATGACAGATCTCCTTTATTTTTAGATTTCGAAAATGGTAAAACTTGGATAGGAATGGTGGATTCACCACAAAATATGGTGGATTTTTTATTAACTCATAAAACGACACCAGCATTAAATGTGAAAATAGAGCGTCCCTTGAAAGTAGGATGGGAAAATAAAAAATCGCTCTGATATAACAAAGCTTAATTGTAATTAACTAAGAGGTTTTGGTACCATTATTAAGTCTAGTGAACTAGGCCCTAAGTGTAAAAGTAAAGCTTGCTTTGTATTCCAGTTAAAAGAGTGAGAGGTTATAGTGGAGTTTTTAAAAGAGTTTAGTTGCTCACATTGAATTACGACAGCCCAAAGTGGATATTTTTTTCTTATTTTTAAAAAAAGTTGTAACTCAGATTCTGGCATAGCTTCATCAAGCAAAGAAATAATTTCAGTTGAAGAGTTTGGATGATCTACATTTTTAATTTGAAGTCGTGGTGTGCTAAAAAAAGGAGAAAAATCTTTATGTTTTTGATTTGAAAGATAAAGAACTTCATCATGTATTTCTCGAAACTCAAGACAAGAAAAATGGCAATCTTTGAACTGTAGGTAGGTAAATTCACTAGAGAATGGGATGAGATATTGAATATAGCCTCGTTCTTTGATCAAATCATTCGTTATCAAGGTGAATCCCAAAGAAGAGAGCTGTTGAATAAAGCCATGGGTGAAAGTGTAACTAACAAGAGAGTTCATAAAGCAACCTACTGTGAGTGGTGTTGGATATAATTTTAAATCTTAATCAGATATACTGGCAATCAAAAATAACATTTAAATCTTTAAATAACTGGAGTAGTATTATCTTCATGAGAATAAGACAAATGGGGTTTTCCTCTAGATTAAAAGCCCACAGGCATTTACTAACTCTTGAAACATTAAAATTTATTGTGGAGTTTTTAAAAGATAACAATGCAAAGCAAGCAGCATTTCGCTCTGGTATTCCAGAAACTTATGCTGCAAGACAAGGTCAGTGGTTGAAAAAGCATCCTATGGTCAAGCTAGCTTTAGAAAAAGACATAGATGAACAAGATAAAAAAAAACTTGAGAGAAATTTAAATGAAATTAATAAATTGATGGAACAAAGTAAACAAATTCTAGGATTGGAAGACTTAGAAACGGGACAACTATGAACGCCGCATTGATTGAGTGTAAAGATGTGACCATTGAACTTGGTGGTGAAGTCATTCTTAAAGATGTGAATTTATCGATTTATCAGGGTGAAACTGTGGTGTTGATAGGAACTAGCGGTGGAGGTAAATCGGTACTCTTAAAAACCTTAGCAGGACTGATCAATCCAGTTCAAGGTTATGTGACCTGTTGGGGTAAAAAATGGACAGAACTATCGGTAATTGGTAAACATGACCTGTACAGTCATGTGGGTATGCAGTTTCAAAAAAGTGCTTTATTTGATGAGCTTTCAGTTATTGAAAATGTAGCATATCCATTAAGAGAACATACGCGAATGAGTGAGGACGAAATTCAAGCTCGTGCTCTTGAGTGTCTAAAGCAGGTGAGTCTTGAAAAAGCTAGGAATATGGAAACATATGACCTTTCTGGGGGAATGAAAATTAGATTAGGAGTTGCTAGATCTATTGCATTGAAGCCCGAGATTTTATTTTTAGATGACCCTACGGCAGGTCTTGATCCAGTGAATTCAGATGAAATGGCAGAACTCCTTCTGAATATAAAAAAAAATATAAATTCAACAATGATCATTGTGACCCATGATATTTCTAGAGCCTATCAGTTGGCAGGAAGAATTTTCCTTATAGGCAATAGAATGGTTAAGGAAACTGGATCTGCTCAGCAAACCAGAGACAGCAAAGATCCCAGTGTACAGCAATTTATTCATGGTTGGTTAAAAGGTCCGCTCACTGATGGTAATCAAAATTAGCTATTGCGATCATTATCTTTAAAAGATATATAGGGTCATGATTAAAATTGGTGATTACAATAGATTAAAAATTGCAAGAAAATCAGATTTTGGCCTTTTTCTACAAACTCAAGAATTAGTTCAGGATTTTGGACAAGACATTTTACTTCCTAAAAGATTTGTCACGCCAGAAATGGAAGTGGGAAGCGAGATCGAAGTTTTTATTTCCTATGATTCTGAAGATAGATTAGTAGCTACATTGGAGAAACCATTTGCCAAGATTGGAGAATTTGCGGTTCTTGAAGTTCATAGTGTCAATCAAATTGGAGCCTTTTTAAGTTGGGGTTTGAGCAAAGATTTATTTTTACCTTATTCCGAATTTTTGTGGGATGTTAAATCTGGGGAAAAGGTGGTTGTCTATATTTATCTAGATAAAACTCAGCGAATTGCGGCTACAATGAGAGTCGAGAAAAGGTTGAAAAAAGTTGTTGAAAAAGAAGAGTATAAGATCAACCAAATGGTTGATCTTATACTTATTGATCGAACTCAGCTTGGCTATAAGGCGATCGTGAATCAAAAACATCTTGGTATGCTTTATACTAACCAGGTTTTTCAAAAATTGACTTATGGGCAAAAATTTTCCGGTTATATCGGAAAAATAAGGGATGATGGTAAACTGGATCTTTTGATGCAATCGATGGGACATCATGGTGCAGATGATATTGGACCTAAAATTTTAGAGTTATTGAAAAATAATAACGGTTTTTATCCTTTGACTGATAAAACTGAACCAGATGAAATTTATCGACTTTTTGGAGTGAGTAAGAAAAAATTCAAAATTGCCTTAGGACAATTATACAAAAACCGTCAGATTAAAATTGAAGATAACGGAATCAAAATAGTTTGAAAAGATGTTAAAAATGAGACTGATTTTGAATTTTTGTAGTGCTAGCTAATTTTTGTGATAATTTGTAGAAGTTGGGATTTGATCTGACAGTTGCCCTTTTGTTTTGCAAAGTTAAATTGTCTGTCAGTTCAAGTTCTGGCTAAGGTTTTTTTCTTCCCA
>JABWCN010000073.1 GCA_013359135.1 Pseudobdellovibrionaceae bacterium
TGCTTGGAATGTTTTTTGTGATCAAGATGGGGCTATTAAAAATTTATGCTCAAGAAGTTGGGCTCAAATTTAGGGAATTATTTTTTGGAATTGGTATTATCACTTGTGCTGGCACTTTTTTGATTAGAGGTATCTAGTTGATTCATTGCAAGTGTTATTTGATTTAACCCTGTCGACTGCTCTTCACTGGCAGAAGAAATTTCTTTGTTAAGATCAGCTACTTTTTTAATATCCTCAACTATTTGATCAAAAACTTGTTTACTTGTAGTTGCTATTCTGACGCCATCTGAAACTGTTCCTTCATTCTCTCGAATCAATTCTGAAATTTCTTTAGAAGCTTCTGATGATTTATGAGCTAAGCTTCTAACTGCATCAGCAACGACACCAAATCCTTTTCCCTGCTCGCCTGCCCTAGCGGCCTCAACGGCTGCATTTAATGCCAAAATATTGGTTTGAAAAGAAATATCATCTATGACCTCAATAATTTCAGATATTTTTTTTGAAATTTTAGATATTTTTTCCATTGAATTTATCAAATTATGAACTTCAGAAAGTCCCTTTTCAGCAATATCTTTTGATCTATCAGCGAATAAACTTGTATTTTTACTATTTTCAGCATTCATTTTTATCATGCTAGAAATTTCTTCTAGAGAAGCTGTTGTTTCTTCAAGTGAAGCCGCTTGTGTACTTGTTGTTTGAGCCAACTCTTCTGACACTAAAACTACTTCGCCAGAGTTTTTTGATACAGTATAAAAATTTTCTTCTAAGCGACTTGTAACATTTTTAACCTGAAAAGAGATTAATCTTCCAAAATACAAACTTATACTAAGCGAACACAAAACCAAAATAACTAACAACAAAATCTGTATTCTTAATCCTCTAAGAGCCGAAGTTTTTGCATTTGCAATCCAAGTCTTTGATTCATTGTCTTGAAATTTCATTAACTTTACAAGATTTTGATCATAGTTTTGACTTAAAACTTCCATCTTACTAAATTCATCTCTACTCTGAAAACCTAATAAAACAGAATTTTTAATCTGCACCCACGAATCAGAAACTAACTTATACAGTTCTGCCTCACCTTCAACAAAAGGAACATTTTGATAAATTTTATCTGCTTTTTCGTAACTATCAATGCTTTCCATAACTTTTTTTCGATCAATATCATTAGATGATGACTGCCATTTGAATAAATAGAATAACACATTTGTTTTATGATAAATCATCTGAGAGAGTGAGTCTAGATTTGGCATATTTATAACAGCTACATGATCATACTTTTCTGAAATACTTTGCGTATTGTATATCCCGTACAATACTATCAAAACTCCACTTATTATAATAAATAAACAAAGGCAGACTATTTTTCCAGTCAATCCCAATCTAATTTTTTTCATTCTTGATCCTATTAATTGTTGAAATAAGAAAATACTGTTTCTTCTTCGTGCTCTTATCGAGACACATACTTTTTTCTCTTACAAACTAATTCTATTTCGGATTACAATTGATGAACTAAACAAATTTAGCTCATCAATTGCGTAAAAAAAAAATTAACATTTACTAAGTAATAACTTTTAAATATTTATGGTTTTATAACGCAAGTATCTAGAGAAAATAAAAAAATATAAATCTTATGGATCAAAATGAGTCACATTGGAAAATATTGTTTTATATTACTTAAAAAATAAAAATTTTATTAAATGACTTAGCTATCTCTACATTTTGTTAATATGTAAAAGTCGCATAGAATTAGCGATAACTATTAATGAAGCACCCATATCTGCAGCTACCGCTAGCCAAAGATTAGAAAGTCCAAAAATTCCTAATAAAATAAACATGACTTTGATAATCAATGCAAAGCCAATATTAAAATGAATAATTCTAATGGTCTTTTTTCCATGATTAATTGCCTTTGCAAGCTGATTAAGATTATCATTCATAAGTACGATATCAGCACTCTCAATAGCAGAATCAGTACCAGCTCCTCCCATAGCAATTCCAACAGAGGCTTGAGCAATAGCTGGAGCATCATTTATTCCATCTCCTACCATTCCAACATAATGATGCTTTTGGATAAGCTCTTGCACTTTAGACATCTTTTCTTCCGGAAGTAAGTCACCATATGCCTTATCAATTCCTATATTTTTTGAAATAGCATTAACAGCACGTTGATTATCACCACTCAACATCACCACTTCTTTAACTCCTACTTCATGAAGTTTTAAAATAGCTAAAGAAACTTCACTTCGTGGTTTATCAGAAAGTCCAAATATTCCTAAAACTTCTCCAGCACAATTATCATGGGGTTTATGCCCAACAATCATCACTGATTGAGCTTCATTCTCAAGTGACTGAAGATAGGATTCAAGTTCTTTACTACAAATATTGAGTTCATGAGCTAAAGCATGATTACCTGAAAAGTAAAAATGAGAGTCAATGCTTCCATAAACTCCTTTACCTGTTATTACTTGAAAGTTTGAAATGTTTTTATGGACAACCTGTTTTTCTTCACAATACTCTACAATTGCTCTCGCTAAGGGATGAGTCGATGTTTTTTCAAGAGATAAAGATGCTTTGAGAAATTCGAGATCAGCTCCTTTCTTCCACACTTTAACTGTCATTACTCTTGGTTTGCCTTCTGTTATAGTTCCAGTTTTATCAACGGCAAGAGCTTGAGTTTTTCCAAGAATTTCAAGGTACACTCCTCCTTTTACGATGATTCCCTCCTTAGCAAGTGCAGTTAATGCAGAAACAATTGAAATAGGAGTTGCAATAACTAAAGCACAAGGACAAGCAATTACTAAAAAAACAAGTGCTCTATAAAACCAAATGTCCCAAGTTTGATAAAATAAAAGAGATGGAATTAAAAAAACTAGTACAGCAATAAAAGCAACACTAGGAGTGTAAATTCTTGCAAATTTATCAACAAAAATCTGAGCAGGAGCTTTTTTGTTTTGGGCCTCTTCAATGAGTCGTATTATATTTGCAATTTTGGTATCTCTATATGTCTGTTCGACTTGAACGATTATATTCCCACTCTCATTAATAGTTCCAGCAAAGACATTACTACCCATTTTTTTTTCCACAGGAACTGATTCGCCTGTCAATGCAGATTGGTTAACAAAAGAATTTCCTTCGATGATGATACCATCTAAAGGAACTCGTTCTCCAACTCTAACTAGAATATTTTGTCCCTTAGACACCTTCTTAACATCGACAACAAGTACAGATTTATCTATTATAAGATTAACAATCTGTGGAACAATGGCTAAAACCTCTCTGATTGCTTTTCTTGCTTTAAATACACTAAAAGACTCCAACATTTCAGCTAAAGAAAAAAGAAACACCACGGTTGCTCCCTCAGAATACTGTTTTATCAAAAAGGCACCGATAACAGCAATACTCATCAACACATTCATATCAAGACTATGCTGCTTCAAAGCCCCAATTGCTTTGGGAAAAACTAAACTTCCTGCAATCATAGTAGCTACTAGATAAATTGGAAATAAAAATTCACTAGTTAGATTAAATGTGTATTGAAAAAATATTCCACCTAAAACTAAAACTCCAGAAACTCCTACAAGAAAAACTCTTCTTTTATTTTCTCTAATAAATGAGCCCTTACTTACTACCACTTCAATAACCTTAACTCCAGATTTATTAATTAATTTGATAATATTGTCTTTTGATAGTGAAGAATGATGACTGACGGTAACTTGAGAAGTCATTAAGTTTGCAATAACTCTGTCAACTTTAGGAATATCAAGAGACTTTTGAATAGCATCAACTTCGTCAACACAGTCCATGCCTGTTACAGAAAAGACCGAAATTATAACTTCACTCTTTCGGCCTTCCATTTTAGGATCACTTATCAAAGTGTTATCATTACAACATTTTTCGATCGAGTCATTCTGGTTCATAAACTTCCTTTGAACTCTCATTTTATGGAAAATTCAAATGTTTAATTGCTTTATGACTCTAGTATGATACTTATTAAGTTCAATGACAATCAGCTTTGATAAGCTTTATTGAACAAGAGAAGGAACTAAATCAATACCTCCAATACAGAAATTTGTTGCTGAAGAACAAGATCCTCCCCCCCCAGACCAATAAACTTCACCATCTTTTAAATCATAGCTAACATTGATGGTTAACGATTGCCCTTCTGAAACAGTTATTGGATTTGAAAGAGCAGCGCTAGTCACTCCACAACCACCATAGGTAAATTCCTTAGTTGTCGATCCACTTGTGACCTTAACATTAGCAGAATCTGCAGAACCTTGACAAAATTCAAGTCGAACATATTTATAAGTTCCTGTTTTCACGCCTAAAGATTGCAAATTAAGTTCAGTGTTAAAAGCTGTTGGATCTGTTAAATCAGAGTAATCAACCATAGATGGTTTACATTCGTTAATTGAACTGCATTTTGGATTAAGCCATACCATGCCTACTTGTCCCACATTATCTGATGTTGTAGGATCAATATCTTCAACAACATACGCGGCCAAAATTTTCATTTGAAAAGAAGTCGGAGCTAAACATGTAAAACTGCTAGGACAATTTCCTAATAAAGAGATCGGTGGATATGATGACAAACTCGATGCTGTCACACTGTCAAGTTGTAATTTTACAGTGCCTGTTTTCGAATCATCATCTTTTTTATTACATGAGCTTAAACTCAAAACAGTTATTATCAGCAATGCAATAAATTTACATTTTTTCATATAAAACTCCTTTTATAGGTTTTCGTAATTAGGACGTGTCCTCATTTGGGCGACCATCAAGAGAAATCAAATATAAGGGCGATCAAGGCACGAGAAGAAGATTTAGTGGCGCTAAATCGCTGACAAGTAAAGAGGAACTTCACTCATATTTGATTTCACAAGTCAGTTGACCAAATGAGGACACGCCCTAGTATAAGTATTTTTTTAAATTTTATTTAAAAAAAATATTTATACTGAAAATTTATAGACTAAAGTTAGCTGGAATTTATGAAAAAGAAATTTTTCTTAAATTTTTTATACCTGTTAAAAAAAGTTAACTTAAAATGTAACAATATGACTAGCAAAGTAACTATTAACTACAATATTCTTTTGATGAACTCACTTACTACATGAAAAGTTTCCTTTGCATTTTCAACAAATGGATAATGTGAAGAATTTTGAATTTTGACTATTTCTGAATTAATTAAATTTTTTGATAGCATTGTTGCCTGTTCGTCAGAACAGATATCGTATTGTCCATAAATAATTAAAGTTGGTAAAATAATTTTCTGAAGCAAATCATCATAATTATTCTTTAAGGTGATCTCACCGTAGGGAGTATTATTCATTGAATCACTAAAATAATCAGGCCAGGGGTTGGATCTACAAATATATTTATGACTGAAATTATCCTCGTTAGAACGACTTTCATTATAAGCTAAAAACTCTATGCGATTTGGACAAAACCCAGAGAAAATTAAGCTATCAACTTGGTTAAATATGTCTTTATTGTGAACCATGGCAGTAGTTACAAACAAAGCCCCAACAGAATGAGCCCAAATAGTGATTTTTTCTTTTGAATTTAGTTGCTTTAAAACTGCTGCGAGTTCTTTAGCAAAATGCTCGATCAGACAATCATTTGAAATAGGCTTAATCGCTTGGGTCTGTCCACTGCCATATTGATCGTAACCAAAAAAATTGAAATTCATCTCTTTACACCAATTTAAAATTGGTAACAGACATTGGCTATCAGCAGGACGTCCGTGAATAGAAAAAACTAAGCGGTTTCCCAAAGAATTAAATTCTGTTTTGTGAATATTATATTCTAATCCAGAATGCTTAATTTTCATTGTCTCGCTTCATTCACTTCGATGGGAGTCCCATCTGGGTCAGAAATATATAATTGTAGCAAACCCGAAGGCTTTGTATTTTCTTCAAGAATAGCATATCCTAAATCGATAATTTTTTTCTTAAACTCATTATAGTTTTCAACTGTAAAGCCAAAATGCGATAAGTTTCTACCTTTAGTTATAAAGATCTCATCCCAATTTTTAATAAGTTCAATGCTTCCACTTTTATTTTTATCCATAAAGCAAATAGTAAAGCGCCCTTCTTCAGATTCAATAGTTTCAGTTTCTTGATAATCAAAAACTTCTTTCAGAAACTTTTTATAGTTTTCAAGAGAGCTAACTCTTAGTGCAATGTGATTCATTTAACCCCACATAGAAATATCTTGTATTTTATTTTTCAAATTCGTTGTAATTGTGTCGATAAAATCAAACTCTTCCTGACTTAAATTAAATTCTGATTTTTTAATAAGTTCTAAATGTTCTGGTTTATGTAGACCAATTATCGGTGTAGCTCCTTTTCGAATAATCCAGGCTAAACACGCACTAGAAAAGTTATCCGGATCAAATTTTTCAATCAATTTTTTACGAATAACTAAACATTCTTCTAACAAATCAGACTTATTATATAATCTGACCCAATTGCGATGATCACCATCTTGTGGTTTGGTAATCTGTTTTTTTGGGGCTAATAAACCCTGTCCTAATGGAGAGTATGCTTGAATGTCATATTTTTTCTCAAGAACATGATTTAAAATTTCTGGTTCGACGACGCGATAAACGGCAGACAGAGGATATTGTACCGTATCTAGAGAAATTAATTTTTCTAGATTATTTAATTCAAGAAGTGAATAATTACAAACACCAATTTTTTCAGCATATCCTTGTTTTTTTATATATTCTAGGCCGCGAGAAATTTCTTCAAGAGAGACCATTTCTGTATTCATTGTTCCAGCAGGCCAGTGAATAAGAAGATTTCCGACCGAACTTACTTTTAAACGTTGCAAAGATAGTTCAACGCTTTTCACAAGCTGATCAAACTTAAGCTGATCAGGTGAAACTTTGGTCGTAATGGTGAATTTATAAGAAGGTGCTTCTGAAAGTATTTTTCCTAAAGCGGACTCACTTCTTCCATCTCCATAAGTAGGAGCTGTATCAAAATGCCTACAACCTAATTGGATTGTTTGCTCAATTGTTTTGTAGACATCAGCTTCTTTTACTGTTGCCCAACTTGATCCGCCTAATTGCCAAGTTCCCACAATAATATTCATGATAATTCCTTTGTTAAAAATCAGTTTTCCAAGTGCTAATAGTAAAAACCAATCGCTTTTTAGATTTATTAAAATACCCACCTTTATGAATAAAACCGATGCCTTTAGAATAATCTTTGATTCTTGCATTTTCCCCAAGGACATAATCAAAAAGACTTTGACTTCTTATGTCAATACCTTTCCACATTTCACCTTTAAGTAAAACCCAAATTTTTTCTTTAACTTCAATCTCAATTGATGGATCAAAAACAGCAAATCTATCTTCGGTGGCAATTGAATTTGTAGTGAAGAAATTACGATTAATATTATCTTCTGTTGTGTAAACTGCGCCATTACCATAGAAACATTTTGTTAATGTTAGACTAGTTGAGTCTCGATGATATAGCTGTGAAACAGATGGATATTCTTTCTTAACGTATTCTTCTGTTACAATTCTTAACGAAGCTAAAGGATGCAAGTCTTGAGTGATCGAATAGAAAGCATTTACAGCCTCTGCAACTTCAAGAGCTAATTTTTTTGAAAGTTCAGGATTTTGACTATGAATTAAAAGATCTTTTTCGATTTTCTGAGATATATCGCTGTAATTACTTCCATCTTTTTTATACTCTTCTGGAATGTGAATTTTATAGTCATCAGGCAGAGCCTCGATCAGTGGCTTTAGTTCTTCCTGAGAACATGCTTTAGATCCTGGATCAATAAACAAAACTTGGGTATTAGTTTTAGGAAATTTTTTTAGTTTATCTAGATCATCATTAAAATTTAAATAGCTCATCTTGTATAACCTTTCCTTCCTATAATCTTAGAGTAGAATCTTCGTAAATTTTAATTTCTTCAATATGTTCGAATTGTCTGTAGGCTTTTAATGAAATAAAAATAAGTGAAACCAGTATTCCACAAACAGCCGATGATGCTATAAGCATCCCATGAGCACTTAATATTAAATAATTCCGAGAGAAGATTTTTTCAAGTTCATCTGTAACGGGGCCTGCAACAAACATAGCTAATGGAATCGAAGATTGAATTATTAAACGACGAAAAGAAAAAATTCTTCCTTGATAATTTTTTGGGACTTTTTGTTGCCATAACGATGAACTAATTGCACCGACAAAGGGAATAAAAAAAATAAGAGCAAAAGAACTAATATACCAAATATAATGATTTTTTGTAGTTGATAGAGGAATCATCCCTATACCAAATAAAAGTATTGTGTATAAGCTAGAGAAATAAAGCTTATTTTTCTGTGGAGCTAGGTGACTAATAACTAAACCTCCAACTACTCCGCCAAAGCCCATAAAAAAGCGCACACGACTCAAAACCGCCTCGCTCCCAGTGGTTTGAGAAAGTATAAAGGGATTGATAAGTGAAATTCCAATTGTAGCAAAGAAATTAATTAAAGTTGCACGAATAAGATCAAATCGTAAGTGACGGTGTGAGGAAATTAGATGCAAGCCTTTAATGGCCTCTTTTAATAAATTGCTACTGAGTTTGAAAGAGGCTACGGTATTTTGTTCTTTGAAACCATAAGTTACAGCCAAAGCCATGACGATTAAAGTCGAACTTAAAATAAATACTAAAGAAATATTAAAAAGCCCCAATAAGGCTCCGGCCAAAAGTGGTGATATTAAAACTGCTGTTGAGTCAATCAAACTTGCAAGTCCATTAAATTTTATGTATTTCTCCTTCGAAATATTTCTAGCAATTAGACTTGAAATATTCGGTAACAAAATAGCTTCAGCCAAGCCTGATAAAGCGGCTAACGGAACTGTATACACTAAGTCTAGAGATTCAACTTTATAAAGAAAAAGACAGCAAAGAGTAATTCCAAACAAGATAAAATCGCTAATCAAAAATAAAGTACGATTTTTATTTTTATCAACAAACGATCCAACAAATAAACTAGATACAGTCCTAATTGTTGTTGAGATTGCTCCGAGTAAGAGCATATCAGTGGTCGAATGTGATTTACTCCAAATCCAAATACCAATAGCGAACCAAACCATTTGTATAGCAATTTGACTGAAGATCTGTCCGACAACTAAAAATTTTATTTGTTGTTCCATTGAAGTTGTTTTCATGAAATATTTGTCTTTTCTTTAAATTCTTTAAGTAAATTTTTCTGGATAACATCCAATTCACTATTATTTTTTCCAAGTAACACAGCGGTCGCAAGACATTGAGACCAGGATTCCCAGGCTCCTAAAACTTGACCTTCCTTAACCATAGGTTTAAATCCATGCACACCTTCTGCTTCAATAGATGTACAAATCTTTTTTACAGTGCCTTGTTGCCAAGGGATACGAATTGATCTAGTGCATCCTTGATATACCAATGGAATTTCAATTCCAATCTCTGCGGCAAGCCATATCGCATCTGGTAAAATTCCTAAGCTCAATGCAAACATTTGATGAACTAAAAAACCACCCGTTCTTGCTGCTGCTTCATTCAAAAGAAATCCATTATTTTCGTCATACCAAACTTCGACATGAAAAGTTGTGTTTTTAGGAGTGGGAAGAGCTCTGAAAACTTTTTTAAGAAAATCCTTAGCTTCTAAACTTAATTGTGATTCTGGTTCGTGCATAAAGCTGCCTGAAATTCCGTACTGAGTCCAAGGTGGGATGTTTTGAGGATAGGGACCAACGTACTCAGAGGCTAAAAAGAATTTTATTTCACCATTAATCACAATACCATCTAGATGCCACATTTTTAACGATGAGTACTTCTCTGCCAGAAGTCCTAAAGAACGATCATAAAAATTATTTTTATAAATTTGAGTTAAGAAATTTAAATACTCTTCCTCTGTGCGAAGAATAGTTAATCCTATTTCCCCAGCACCTGTTCGTGGTTTTAAAACCATAGGAAGCTTAAATTGTTCTTTAGCATTAATAAGATCAACAGCATCATTGATTGGCATATAGGGAATAAGGGGGATGTTAGCTTTTCTACAAAGATCTTTCATGACAAGTTTATCACGAAAAGCTTCTGCTTGAAAAGAAGTTAAACCTTGAATGTTTAGTTTTTCACGAAGACGAGCTCCACGGATTATGTCAAATTCCCGTGGAACAAATAAGAAATCAATCTTTTCTATATGATGGTAATCAATAACACTTTTTTCTAAAATTGCATTTTGGCGGAAGTTCTCAATTTCAAAAATCCGATAAAATAACTTTCTAAATTCGCTATTTTTTTCCAGTCGATCTTTATCTGTAAATAAAACCAACTTAAGATCATTTCTAGAACTTAAAATGCTAGAATATGATTTTAACAACTGTTGAAATAAATTTGTATCTAATGTGTAATCGATAATTGCTATGGTTTTCATAAAGAGTTCTTTCGAGCTGCAAAAGCTTTTTGTAGATCTGTGACTACAGATTTTTCGTAATCAATAAAAAAAACATAGGATTCAATAGCATCATTAACATCGTGATCACTAATTTTTAAGCGAACGGCCTCTTTAGCCATAATAATTAAAGATTTTCTGAGCAAAGCTTTCCGTTTATTTTTTCCTGGTTTTATACCAAGTTTAACCATTTCAACTGAAAGTTGAAGCATATCCTTAAATAGATCATAATTTTGATCTACATATTGTGGTAAAGAGGCAGACACCTGAGAGCAAAACACTGGCGTTTGATATCTAAGTAAACGCGATGCTAGTGTTTCTAAACCAAATCCGAACTCATACCCTACTATTTGATCTTGATATTTTATTTCTACAATATTTCCACAGTCTAAATAAGTATTTCCAGTTGTTTGGATTGCAAAAGTAACCCCTTCACCTACAACATTAGATAGTCCATAATTCCATTGAAAATACTTAAAAGAGGTATCTTCATAAAATGAAACATTAAAATTTTGAGGGCTAATCTTATAAAGTTGACTTTTTTCATTAAAACGTCGTGTTGACTTGATAATAAAACGATTCTTGGAAAGATTGAAATCTTGGAAAAATAATTTTTCAATTGAAGTCATTAACTTTGAAAAATCCTGAGGTGGTGCTAATACCCCTAGTTGATTAAAATAGCTCATATAAGAAATAAAAGTTGAGTTTTTATCTTCGTAGTCAAAATTCTGAAACCTTATACAAGGCTGAATTATATATTTTCCTTGGATTAAAGGTTCCACCCCATTGATATATTTTTTTAATGCTACAATTGTCGAATTTGTAAAAAGAATGGAAGTATCATTTTTTGGAATTAAACTTTCTGCGAAGTGTTCGCAAAAATCTAAAGAAGAAAATCTTTCTTTAAACTTTTCTAAAATTTTTTTTTTCTGTTCTGCAATTAATATATTACTCATTCAGTTTATCTTCATTGTCTAAAAAAATTAAAGAAGGCATCGGACCATCAGAGTTTTGATATTTACCCTGATAAAGCTCTATTTCTCCCTGAGGTTGCCAAAAAGTGACTTGGGCGATTTTCATACCTGGATAAATAATGATAGGAATCGTTGCAAATAGCTGTAAAGTTGATTTCCCATAGGATCCTATATCAATGAGGTCAGCAGTGATGTGAACAAATAACCCGGCTCGTGCCGTTCCAGACTTGGCATGAATCAATGGCACATAAAAATCACTTCCAATTTTTTCTTCAGTTTCAGCTAAAATGAATTCACCTTTATTTAACTTTAGACCATCATTAGGAATTTCTATAATTTCA
>JABWCN010000074.1 GCA_013359135.1 Pseudobdellovibrionaceae bacterium
CGATTCTATCATGGAATGAAACCTGCTCTAACTTAAACCTGTAAAGACCGTTTCAGTTGAATAATGGTAAATTAATCCCACAACATTTGGAACGGTATCTATTTTTTCAATACTGGTAATTTATAAATCAAGCTATAGCTATGAATCGATGGCTAATGAAACTGAGGAGAATTTAGAATCTTTTTTTCAAACTCAAAGTGTTGGAAGTAATACAAGTGTTCCTTTAAACTGTGAATCCGAAGAAGTTATAAATGCATTACCTGAATTTGAATTTTCAGAAGAAACAATAGCTTCAGATTTCACCCAAAAAGGCATTAGTATTTATTCTCCACCTACATCTGATGGCAAATTTCCTTGTGGTATGACTAAATTTGAATACTCAGCAATCAGATATTACACAGGTCATGGGTATGGAGCAATTAATACAGCATTAAGAAGTCAAAACAAAGACACTTATGAAAAATACCAAATGCTTTCAAAAGTTACAAACAGAGGTTTATATAAAATTAAACCTTATATAGGTTTTGTTAGAAGAGGTACCTACCTACCTGAAGCTGAGGTTATTAATCACTCACTTGTTGGAAGAATTGTTAAGTACTTTGCTTTTACAAGTACTTCTAGCTCCGCCGGATGGAGCGCCAACAATCGATTTATTATTTATTCAAAAACCTGCAGAAATGTGGCTCCAATATCTCTTCACCCAAATGAAAATGAAGTCCTTTGTCCCGCTGGTTTAGAGTTTAGAATTTTAAGACTTAAAACAAATGGAAGTTCAAATATCAGCCAGAATGTTTTTATAATGGAAGAAGTTGATAATGAAGAACTCTTCATTGATCCTTAATAAATTAAAAACCAAGACTGAACAGGAGTTTATATGAAATTTCATCTTTATTTTTTATGCTCAATTATTAATTTAATCTATGTGTCTATTTCCACAGCTCAAACATGTAACTTAGGTTCTACGACAGAAAGACTTAACTCCGTACAGTTAATTATTTCTCAGTCTGAATCTAATCAAGAAAAGATTAAAAAAATTTTTATTGAACCAACAGACATAACTTCACACTCTGTTCATTTTAAGTTTTCTGATATCAAACTTCAGCCTGGTGAAATTATTTATTTTAGTATTCCAAAATATCTTCAGAATAAAAGTATCAACTCAGTCATCTTAGGACATAGACAAAACCCTTCCACACGGAAGGGGACTAGCACAACATCTGATTATGACCAAATTCCAGGACTAACTTCGGTTCAAGTTCATAGTATTGATCACAACTCATCGGAAAGTTGGAGATACTGGAACGGACCTGCTAGTGGACAAAAGGGAGCCAAATTTGCGGAAATTTCTTATAGTCCTGAAATTGAAAACCTTTACGAATGGCCTGACTACGGAACAAGTGCTGTTGCTGGAGACTACTCTGATAAAAAAAGTATTAGAATTGATGCCGTCAGGATTGTTAGCTCTGGACCAGATGAAGTTGTTATCAGCGAATTGGCAATTAAATTCACTCCAGAAAACTATAACGATAAAGAAGAAATTATTTGGACACCTAATTCTTATTTTAATTCAACGGTAGGAGGTAAAGCCCATTTTGGGGGTGGACAAAATAGCATGGGTTTATTTCCACAAGCATTGGTCCTTGGATCTGGATCTTCGTATTCCTATGATATCCCTCTTAAAGAAGGAAAAAAGTTTTCCAGTATTGAGCTACTCGTAGGTGATTCACATCCTGATCAAATTAAAAACAGTGATGGTGGTTGGGGAACAAAAGGTTGGGCAAGACTTTCTGTTCAGTTAGTAAACAATCAAAAATATCAGAATTTACTTAGCTATGAAAATATTCCACCTGAGGGACTTATTGTTGTCACAGCTAAAGATTGTACACCCCAAGAGTTAAAAAATGCTGAAATAATTATTTCTACGTCTTCAGATAAACTTTATGTGATGGGAATAAGAATAACTTACAACTAGTTCACAAAACTCCACAGTCTTAGGCTGTGGAGTTTATAGCTATTTAGTATTAAGAGCCTCTTCAGAATTATCTTCTATCACAGGAAGAGCAACGACACCAGATCTATACTTTTCTGTACGTGTCCATTTTGGACCTCCTCCTGGAGCTATTGGATTAAAATCACTGAACTCCAAGTTTTGAACTGAAGTTATAGGCCTTGAACTATGTCCTTCAATAACTTTTCCCTTCGTTCCAGAAAAAACATGATAACCTGCGTGAGCAGTTCCAACAAAAAAACCGTTCTCTTTAAAGAAACTAGGTATTTCCGTTTTAAAATCAACAAGACTAATCTTATCATCCACCTTCATATTAAAATAAATGTTTTTCTTCATTACCATTTGATATCTTTGCTCATGTCCACCCCAAACAGGCATCCAAACTTTTCCATCTGCCAAGGGAACTAGCTTTCTATCTTCAATATCCCATTTTATATTTTTTGATGGGTCTGGATTCCAATAATAAATTCTCCATCCTAGTAACTGCAACATAGTGATTAAATCAGTACCCAAATTTCCATGAGTGTCTAAATAAGAATCTATCTTATGCCAAGTTTCCTGAGCTCCCGCAGCCTCGAATCCCTCTCCCAAGCATTTTTTAGTTAAACCGATACAACTAATACCTTCTTGTTGTGGCAAAATTTCTTTTACTATATTCCTTGGAATCCCAGCAGCTAACATATCTTGGGCTCTACCTTGAGAAGTCCCATATCGTTTATGACGATCTCCGTAAAATTTAGAAACTTTATATTTTCCATAGAACTCTAAATGTTCAGCATAGGTTTCTTTCAAACACAATGAAGCTCGCTCAGTTATAGTTTTTAAATTTTCTTGATGATATTTAACTTCCTCTGGCGAAAAAAAAGTAGTTTGGGAATAAATTTTTCCAGAAAAAAAATGAACTCCTATAAAAACAGTAAAAAATAAAGTATAAAATGATTTCACAGACAACTCCTAGATGTCGTATAAACTAACAGTATTCTAAAGTAAATAGGAGTGTCTTTTCTTTAGACGCTACTTTTTTCAATATAATTAACACTAAATGTGCATAACGTGACATCTATTTTCTTTGATAAAAAGGCACCTTCACAATATTTTAAATAAAAAGTCCAAAGTCTTTTAAACTCTTCACTAAAACCTAACTCATCAATAATAGACTCTTTTTCTTTAAAAGAATTCTCCCAAAATCTTAGAGTTCTAGCATAGTCTTTACCAAAATCGCTAAACTTGATATGACCTGCTTCAATTTTATGAATCTCTTTAATTAACTGACTCTTTGCCAGTAACATTCCACCTGGAAAAATATACTGCTGAATAAAATCTGTAGATTTACGATAATTTTCAAAATCTTGGTCATTCATAATAATAGCTTGTAAAGTTACACGTCCCTGACTCTTAACAAGCGATTTAATTTTCGAAAAGTAATTTTCCCAATAATCTTGTCCAACAGCTTCAATCATTTCGATAGAAACACAATGATCATAGACGCCTTGAAGGTCTCGATAATCAGTTTTAAGCACTTTAACCTTTTCACTTAAACCTAATCTCTGAACTCGCTCAGATGCATATTTATACTGTTCTTCTGAAATGGTAACTCCTGTCACATGAAACCCTAAATTTCCAGCATACTCCAAAAATCCACCCCAACCACAACCAATTTCTAAAATTCTATCTCCAGGTTTGGCTCCTAAAGTTTGCAAAATAGTTTTATATTTATTCTGCTGAGCTTCCCATAAAGAAGCATTTGGATCTAAGCCCGTCCAAAGAGCTGATGAGTAGGTCATAGAAGAATCAAGCCATAAAGAATAAAAATCATTTCCTAAATCATAATGTGCGACAATATTTTTTTTGGAACCTTTCTTTGTATTCGCATTCAATTTATGTCGCAATTTATAATAAATAAGTTTATACCAGTTTCCTTTGAAGAATCTTATGAAAGACTTCTGGTTACTAATTGAAAACTCAATTAGTTTTTCAATTTCCTGACACTCCCATTTTCTTTTGATATAAGCCTCGGCAAGACCTATATCACTTCGCTCTAAAATATCGTCAAAAAAAGTCAAATCATTCACCTTCAAACTAACCTGAGCTCCAGGTTTAAGGCCGACAAAATCAATACTTTTCCCATCTGGAAAAGTAATATTAAGACTTCCATATTCTATACTCTTAAAACTATCTAAAAAAAAATCACTTAATGATTGTATATTTTTTGGAAGTTTTCTAACAGGAAGCCATTCACTATTCATAAATACCTTTCTTACCATAAAATGGAATCTTCTTTAGCCATAACCTCAAGGCATGATAATGTATGCCAAAAATTACTAAAAATGTATAGAATGGAAATTTAAAAAAAGTTTTGAATAAGTTTTTTGAGCTAAACTCAATGCCATAACCCTCAATAAAGGCTGTCAATAGACTTATATCATTTTTTTTATAATTAATCTGAACTCTCTCTACTTTTTCATTAAAACTAAAATCAAAATTATAATCACCTGTGATCTTAAAAAAAGGAGAAACATGAAACTCCTTTGTAATATTTTTTTTTGTAGGTGAAACCAAATACGTATGTGTTTCACCGAATGTGTTATTAACTTCAACTAAAATAACCTTTAACTGCTCCTGTTCATAGCAAAACCAAAAACTTACGGGATTAAAAACATAGCCTAAAACTCTTGGAAATGTTTGAAGATCTACCCTATCTATAGGATTTAGAAACTGATGTATCTTTAATTTATCTTCAACCCATATCCACAAATCACTGCCATCTCTGTAACCATGATCTTTTGTATAAAAACTAAAAATATTCCATTTATTAATTGAAAAAATAAAGTTTTCTAACTCATTCATTCTACTCAATGGAAACTTAAGATAAAATGAAGAAAAAGAAAACTCATAGATTTTAGGGGAAAATCTTTTATGCCAAGTTTTCCCCCAATAAAGCCATTTATTCATAAAAAGCTTCCCAAGGAATCTTTAATCCCATGTTTCTAGCAACTCTTAAAGCTGACTTTAAACCATCCTCATGAAATCCATATCCAAGCCAAGCACCACAATAAAAAATACCTTCACTGCCTTGATAGCTTTCTAATTCTTTCTGAGCATTAATCATATCTAAATCATAAAGTGGATGGGCGTAATCAATAACCTTGAAAATATCTTCTTCTTTTATTTTTTGATGTGGATTTAGAGTAACCATAATAGGAGTTTTCACAGGTAAAGGTTGAAGTTTATTAAGAAAATATGTCACACTAACTTGTGAGTCCTCCTCTGTTGAAGTATAATTCCACGAAGACCAAAGTTTTTGATTTTTAGGTAAAAGATGAATGTCTTTATGTAATACAGCAACATTTTTTTGAAATTTAAATCGACGAAGTACTTTCTCACTTGGTAAATTTAAATTTCTAATTAAATCTACCGACTTATTTGCAGGAGAGGACAGCACTATTACGTCATAAAATTCAGATTTATTGTTAAAATTAAGACGATAACGTTTATCTACTTTATCAATTGAAGTTATGTCTATATTAAGTTCGGCATCACTAATATAATCAACGATTTTTTCAACATACTTTCTTGCTCCCCCAAGAATAGTCCTCCAAATAGGACGATCGCTGATTTGAAGTAAGCAATGGTTTAAACAAAAGCGGAAGAATGTAATTGCAGGAAACTTTAACACCTCTCTGGGAGGAGATGACCAAATTGCTGCTGTCATCGGTAATAAGTACCAATCCCTTAATTTATCACTATAGCCCTTTTCATTTAGAAACTGCTCTAGAGTCAAATTAGGCTTCTCTTCACACTCTTTTAAATACTCTGGGGAATTTTTATTAAAATGAAAAATTTCAAAAATCATTTTATTAAAATCAAAACTTAATAAATTTTTTAAACTTGGATATATAGTTCCAAGATTATTTCCTGCCCACTCTAAGTCTTGATCTTTAAGTTGTATGCTAAGACTCATGTCACTTTCAACTGTCTTTACTTTTAATAAGTCCAAAAATTGAATTAGATTAGGATAGGTTTTTTTATTATGAACTAAAAATCCTGTGTCCACAGGAAAAGTAGCTCCCTCACATGAAATTTCGACTGTATTAGAATGACCTCCAAAATAGTCATTTTTTTCAAAAAGCTTGACCCTAAAACCATTAGCCTTAAGTAAATAACTTATTGCCAGACCTGATATTCCAGAACCAATAACAGCAATTTTCTGATCATTATTCATTTTTTCATTGTTCATATAGAAAAGCTCTCTTTTATTTTAGCAAATGTTTGATAACTTTGATGATAACACCCTGAAGTGGAAGCTTTTCGTAGAGCATTTGTCCCAAATCAAAATAATCTCGGTGATAGTAAACTCTGTCTTCAGAGTTAAACTTAAATACTGAAGTTCCATCAACTTGAAATAGACGACCCCTATTTAAACCTTTGACAGAAATTTCCATAGTCCAACAAGCAATACAGTTATCTCTATCATGGTATATATCAGTGAAGTTAAAACTAATTTTTTTCACATTCAGATAAAGTTTTTCATAGTGCTTCTCAAGCTGACTAAGGCCATGGATATGACTGATTGGATCAATAAATTCAATATTTTCACTGTAAAACAAGCGTAAAACCTCAAAGTTTGTCCCGTTGAAACTATTAAAGGCTTTAGCAATGGATTCATTTCTAGTCATTTTTACAGCATATGATAGTTGTTAAAATCAGGAAATGGAAATCATATATATTTTGTCATTTGTCAGTCATAAATTATCTTAGTTGTTAGCAAAAATAGACCTTAGTTTTAGCTCTAAATAGTTTACTTTTTTAAAAAAATGTCGATGAGTAGCCAAATACCTGTGTTTCCTTATGGAGGCTCCATTGTCAGAAATTGAAGTTCTAGAGTATCTTTCATTTAAAATGCTTTTCGCTGTGATATGTGGTGTAGCCGTCGGTTATGAACGTAAAATAAACGACGCATCCGCTTCATTCAAAACACAGATTCTAGTTTGTGTCGGCTCCATGCTGTTCACTGTAATACCTAATTTAGCTCACCCAACAACAAACTCCGATGGGTTTAGAATCATAGCTCAAATCATTTCAGGAGTTGGATTTCTTGGTGCAGGCGCTATTCTTCATAAAGGTAATACGAATCATGTTTTTGGGCTAACCACAGCAGCTTGGATTTGGTTTACAGCCGCTATTGGAATTTTGATAGGAATTGATCATGGTCCAGCTGCTATTTTTGTCACTCTTTCTTTAGTCAGTGTCATAAATACAGCTAGAAAAATTGAAATTAAATATTTTTCAGAGAAGAACAAACGTAGACAATCAGACAAAGGCGAAAAGAAAGAGCTTAAGGAAGTTGCGTAGCAACCTGCCTAATAAGGAAAGAAAAATAAAGCGGCTACAGCTGTAGGAAGTAATGCCCCCAAAAAAAGGTACAAAGGAGCTATTCCCTGCTCACCAAAACTGCCATTTAAAATTGAATATCCAGCTGGATTTGGAGCATTTGCAATAACTGTTAATCCACCGCCAACAACACTCCCTGCGACTAAAGCATATTTTGATAAATCACTTAAATTCTCTACTTGAGATCCTAGGAATGTTAAAGCTGCATTATCAGTAAATGAAGTGAGCCCAATACTTCCAAAGTACAAACCCAAAACACTCAGATGACTTATCAATCCCTGTAGCCACCATTTTTGTGGCCCACCTAAAACAACAAGACCTCCAAGAAAAAAAGCAACCAAAAGAGATTCTTTTAACTTTAACTCTTCATGAAACTCTTTAGTCACAGTGACTAATCCAAGGAAAAATAAAAATAATCCAAAAAACACAATCGGCTGCGTGTGAGTTAAAACCACTAAAACTAAAAATAATATATGAAGTACAATAACCCACATAGGTAGTTTTTCATTATGATCAACTTTAAATTTCAACTCTTTTAAATCTTTTCGAATAAAAAACATCACTATCAAAGTAGAAAGTAAAATAGATAATCCAGCCTTCCAACCAAAATTTGTTAGCATAAAAAATAAATCCCAATTCCACTTTCCCGCAACCATAAGGACTGGAGGTGCAGCAAATGGAGTTAAAGTTCCTCCAATAGAGATATTTACAAAAAGAAGTCCTAAGGTTAAATACTTGGCTTTATTAGATACCTTCTGCCTAAACATAAAGTTCAAAAGAAAAAGTGCAGTTACCGTCATGGCTGCTGGTTCTGTTATAAAACTACCCAAAATTGGTCCAAGAAGCATACAAGACAAATAAATTGAAAAATTTCTTTTTAAGGGGATAAGTTTAGCAAAAACTGAAATTAACGTCCTTACTAACTCTAAAATAGGTTTTGTAGAACAAATAACCATTATCACAAAAACAAAAAGAGCTTCTTTATAATCTCTCGTATTTAAATACTCCATCGCCATTTTCAAATCAACACAAAGTACGGCAGACAAAATAAAGATTCCTGCCCACAATCCAAAAACAACTTCAACTTCTCCAAAAAGATGAAATAAATTTTCTTTAATAGATCCCTCTGGATACCTTGAAGCTATTTTTTGAAACTGTTTTACTAAAAAGGTATGTAATATAGCCAAGATAAAAAAAAGCGTCCCTAGTTGTTCAAATAGATTGGTATTAATTTCACTCATTTAAGAAGCTTGTCATCAAAAAAAAAATTACTCAAGCAAATTAGCCTTTAGAACCCCATTGCGCTAAGCCACTTTCTCTGTTCGAATTCTATCAATTAAAGACACTAAATTCAAAATCATCAGAGTTAATCTTTGATCTGAATCCTTAGGAGTAATTTGAACAATATCATTAATGTCTTTCTCAAAATGATTTCTCTGACCCTGTTTGAAAAAGTCAGGTACTTGCAGTTTCTGCACCTGGCTGAGATTAAAAATGCTATCTACAGAATCAACAATTAATCCAAAAAATTCATTTTCAAATTTATAAACCAAAATTCTTTGTTCTGAATCATTTACATCTAAAGTTAAGGATGATTCAAATTTATATAGTTTTTTTGGGTCTACAATTGTAACCAACTCTCCTCTTAGGTTCAAAAGTCCTTTAACAAAGAAGGGCATTCCAGGAGATGACAAATAAGTTTTTGGTGGAATAATAATTTCTTTTACTTCTTTCAATTTAACTCCAAATAATTGCCCCATTCGAAAAGACAGATAAAACTCATTTTCTCGTTCCTTAATCTTATTCTTTTGATAGGCAGCAAAATTTGACTTATAAATTTGACTATGACCTTGTGTGATTTGATTAAGCTCTTCATTTTTAAATAGCTCATTATGATCTAACAGAAAAACATCTCCCAGGTCATTGAAGTTCAAACATCCTTGAAAAAGTTTTGTCCTTTCTTTAGACAAAATAGGAATAACACTGACCTCTTCATCTCGATAGTTATTAATACTATCTACACAATCAGTTAATAAACCAATCAAGAACTCACTAACCTTAACAATAATGATTCGCTTGTCGGCAGGGTCTGAATTCACAGGCTGAACACAATTCAGTAATTTGGCAAAATCCACAACAGGAATTGTTTGATTTCTTAGGTTAATAATCCCAATACAAATGTCTGATCTTAACGGATGACTTTTAACTTCTGGAACTTTTATTATTTCGTGAATTCCCTGAATAGAGAAAGCCATTTTTACTTCAGCAACAGAGAAGACAATAGCCATTTTCCTGGCAGAGTTAGTACTTTTAGCTCTGGAAGTCTTCTGAATGGTACTACTTTGAAAACTAAGTGGTAAATTTTTAATTGATACTAATGACATTGGGTCAAGTATCTGAATTATTCTCTTTCCTTCTTCTAACTTGATAGCCCCTTTGATTGTCTTATAAGTAGACTCATCAGGAAACTCAAAAAAATCTAGCTGTTGATCTCTCAATCTAAAAATTTCACCAGTACTATCAAACATCAATGCTATTAAATAACCCTGATAATTAATAATAGCTAATTTTACTTCATTGTTATCTACTTTCAGTTCAAAATTCAAAATCTTTTTTAGATTAACTATGGGAACTATGGAACCTCGCAAATTGAAAACCCCCTCTAAAAAAGGAGGTGATAATGGCATAGGAATTACTTTTGACGGATAGTTAACTACCTCTTGAACATATTCCACATCCATAGCAAATTCATTTCCCGACAGAGCAAATGTACAATATATCGAAATATCGGGCTTGTCCTTTATCTTAGAACTAATGTTTTCTTGACCCATCCTTCTCCTCATTTTTTATAGATAGCTCCAATTTGATATTCAACAAACCAACGAGCAACTATCCTTTAAACTTGAGATAGGCCTTATTAAGATCTTCTGCCCCTTGATTTAAGCCTCTTGTTGCTTCTGCTATTTCTTCAGACGTGATGGCTGATTTTCCTGTCTGATCGAACACCTGTTGTATTGAGGAACTGATTTCTTTTGAAGCTAACAACTGTTCTTCAGCTGCAGATGATACCTCAGCAATAGCTTGAGAGGTTTTTTTAACGCTCGTAAGAATTTTATCAAAAGCATCACCAGCCTGTTTCGAAATATCACTTCCTTGATTAACTCTTTTAACGGATTCATTAATCAATTTTGAAATTTCTTTAGTGGCCTGTGATGATCTTTCTGCAAGTTTTCTAACCTCATCGGCAACTACCGAAAAACCAAGCCCGTGTTCACCAGCTCTAGCCGCTTCAATGGCCGCATTAAAAGCAAGTAAATTCGTTTGACTAGCAATTTCACTAATGACCTTGACAATATCACTGATATCCTCTGAAGACTTACTGATTAAGTCCATAGCTTCAATGGCCTTTCCTATAGATCTTGAACCCGTTTCGGCCTCTTTCTGAGCTGTCTGGGCAACAACATCCGTACTCCTCGCATTTTGAGCTATGGAATTAATAGATTTAGTAAGTTCTTCTATCGAAACATTCATCTTTTCTGTTGTTGTATACAATGCCTGCATCGACTTAGAAACTGTCGTCGTTTTATTAGAAATATCTTTTGATTGATCTGAAAAACGCAAAACCAAGGAACCAATATTCTGCTCAAGATCTATCGTCTTTTGTTTTTCTTCGTTAATATCTTTTAAGGACCCAGCAACCCGCAAAGGATTTCCAGAAGGATCTCTTAGAGTAAATCCTTTGGCTCTGAACCAGCGATACTCTCCTGATTTCATCTTTAATTGATACTCTATATCGTAGCCAGTCTTGCCTGATTTATCATTCAAGTGA
>JABWCN010000075.1 GCA_013359135.1 Pseudobdellovibrionaceae bacterium
CATTTTAGTTCGAATACTTGTCAGAATGGTGCCCCGGGCCAGACTTGAACTGGCACGCCCGTTTGACCGTAGCCCAGGATTTTAAGTCCTGTGCGTCTACCAATTTCGCCACCGGGGCATCTCGAAAATAGAAATTGAGTGGATAATTAATCATTTAAATTATTTATTGTCACTCTTTTTTTTTCACTATTTAAAGAAATTTTTTAAATTAGATGTTTTTTTTTTGAGCAAAATGAGGAAAAATAATTGCCATGAAAATGCTTATAACCTCTTTTAGAAAAGTTTTCCAGCTCAAACAAAACCTTATTCTTTTATTGTTTTTATTTTTTGTAAATTCGCTTTTTGAACAATTTCTGATTCAAAAACTAGAACAAATTTTAAAAAGCCAATCTAATTTTCAGTTGCAACTTTTTTTATATGGAGGCTTGAATATCTTAAGTTCTATTTTATTTCCTATAGCCATTTCTATTCTAACACTTTTTTTCTTCAAAAACCCGTCCTCTTTATTCTTCGTGCACATTCGCTTAAGAGATATTGAAAGTTTATTGATTGAAACGTTAAGAAGTTGGGGTAAAACTATGTGGTGGGGATTCCTTTTCATTCTACCTGGGTTCTACAAGTTTTTGAGCTACTCTTTTGTCCCCTTTGTAGTCCTTCTGGATAATGATTACTCTCTAGGCAAAAAAGAGGCTCTTGCAGAATCTAGTAGGATTTTCAAGGAAAGATGGGCAATAAGTCTTCTAGCTCTCATTATTTTTCAGCTTATTCTACCTTTAATGCTAAGCTCTCTACTTGATTCTTATAGAAATTTTGAAGACACTCCCCTGCCGGCGCTATTAAGCTCTGCAATTCAAGGAATTTTAAGTTTATGGGGTTTTTTACTTTTAATGGAAATATACCTCAAACAACGACCCTTAAAAGCCTTTTAGCACTATGAACTCATACACAATCAATAGGAGTCGATAATGGAACTATTTTTTAACTGGAAAGAAATCAAGAACAAAGGTCGCGGACTCACCTTTGACGACGTGCTTATCGTGCCTGCCAAATCTGATGTTAGATCTAGAAAAGATCCAAGTCTTGCTACACAACTAACCAAAAATAAAAAAGTAAATCTTCCTATAATCTCTGCAAATATGGACACTGTAACAGAGTCAGATATGGCCTTGGCCATGTGGCAACTAGGTGGCGTGGGAATTCTACATCGCTTCATGACTATTGAAGATCAAATTAAAAATGTAATCGCTCTGAAAACCCAAAATGTTGAAATCATTTCAGCAAGTATCGGCGTCAATGATGACTTCAAAGAAAGAGCTAAGGCTTTAATTCAAGCCGGAGTAAATATTCTTACCATCGATATTGCCCATGGACACTCAGTGCAAATGTTGGAAACAATGAGGTGGTGTAAAGACAATCATCCACATATTGAAATTATCGCTGGTAACGTAGCAACTCCTGAGGCAACAGAGGAGCTAATTCTTGCTGGGGCCGATGCCGTCAAAGTCGGAATTGGACCTGGTTCAATGTGTACCACTCGTATCATTACAGGAGCTGGAGTTCCTCAACTGACAGCCATTGCGCTCTGTTCTGAAATAGCACAAAAATATAATGTTCCTGTAATTGCTGATGGAGGCATTAAAACCTCTGGAGATATTGTTAAAGCCTTTGCTGCTGGTGCTAGCTCTGTAATGCTTGGAAGTATGCTTTCAGGGACTATCGAAACTCCCGGAGAAATTAAAAACGGAAAAAAACAGTACCGAGGAATGGCTTCAAAGTCAGCACAAGTTTCTTGGAGAGGTGGTGTTCCCGAAGGAATGGCGCCAGAAGGAGAATCCACCTTAGTTAACGTCAAAGGACACGTAAAAGATGTTATCATGGAACTTTCCGGGGGAATTCGATCTGGAATGAGTTATATCAATGCCACCCAAGTGAATGAGATTTGTCAAAAAGCTCGCTTTATTGAAATGACCTCTTCTGGTATGAGTGAGTCCAGAGCCCATGGCTTAAGATAACGCCATGAATGTCACTCCAACCACTTATCAAGAAGACCAAAAAGATCCAAGACCCATTGGAGTTTTTGACTCTGGGGTTGGAGGTTTAACAGTTCTTAAAGGTTTAGTTGAACTTTTACCTTATGAAAATTGGATCTATCTTGGAGATACTGCTAGACTCCCTTTTGGAACTAAGTCGCCTGAGACTATCAAAAACTACACCAAACAAAATTTGAAATTTTTGGCACAGAGAAACTGCAAAGCTTTTGTCATTGCCTGTAACTCGGCATCAACACAATTCAGTGAGCATAGTTTTGAAAACATTCCCGTTTTTAACGTGATTGATCCTGGCGTGGAAGCAGCCATTGATAAAGGTTTAAATTTAAAAATGGGAATCATTGGGACTAAGGCAACCATCAAAAGTAGGATATATGAAAATAAGCTCAAAACTAAAAACTTTAAAGGGCCCATTTACTCTGAAGCCTGCCCTCTGTTTGTACCTATAGTTGAAGAAGGTCTTCTAGAAGGACCAATCTGTCAGTTAATCATTGATAAGTACCTTAAAAACCTTAAAAAAGAAAAAATCGAGGCTTTGATTTTAGCTTGCACCCACTATCCTTTACTTAAAAAAAGTTTGAGAGAATATTTTGATTACCATTTGGAGTTTATCAGTTCTGAAAAATTCCTAGCAGAAGCCATAACAAAAAGCCATGTAAAGTTAAATGGTAACTTTAGTAAAACTCAATCGATTCAAATACTCACAACTGATGACTATAAAAATGTTGAAGAATTAGCTAAAAATATTTTGTCTTCTAACTCTATTTCTAAAACATTTCCTCAAATCAACTTTGAAACTGCAGACCTTATTAAAAACTAACAATTGATTTTGCTAAATTGCCCATTGGAGCGGTTTTTGCTAAATAAAAATCCATGGATCTCAAAATATTGCAGCGGTATCGACTAAGTTTATTTAAATCTATTTCGGTGTTTATTTGTTTTACACTTGCCTATCAAAATATGGTATGGTCTAGCCCTTCTTCATGTTATAATTTTTTTTACTCTCATAACCAGTCCGTGAAACGAGATAGCTTTTTCGTTAACTTTCCATTTGGAAAAGTTATTGATTTGAAGTTTCCGAATCAAGAGTCGTTAAGTGTTGCATTCATTGGTTTTAAAGGACCGAATTACTATTTTTATAATTTAAAATTGAATCAAATGCTAATGATCAATGATCAAAAAATTCTTTCTTTC
The DNA here is from genome assembly GCA_013359135.1 of Pseudobdellovibrionaceae bacterium. Classification (GTDB taxonomy): domain Bacteria; phylum Bdellovibrionota; class Bdellovibrionia; order Bdellovibrionales; family Bdellovibrionaceae; genus UBA2316. Next base: position 3,243 of record JABWCN010000075.1, read on the forward strand.
AATGCTGAAAGTTTGGAAAATGTACAGCAAGCGATTAAAATTGAATGCCAAGGACCCGGGCAATGCGCAGCGTATAGTTCGCTGCATGCTCTTAGAGTTCTTTTTTCTGGCAAAAATAATATAAAATCAAATAAAAACCTTCAAGCTATTTTAGACGGAGAACCCTCATTAATCGCTGATATGGATCAGCAATTTGGTTCAGGAACAAAGCGTGTTTATACAAATATTCCCATTTGGAAGGTAATCTTAGGAATCATTGATCTTGGAGAAGTTAATTCAATATTGGCCCAAAACGATAGTCAGGTTTTACCGAGACAAAAATTCTTAAAAAGATTAAATGTTAAGGCAAAAGAAACTAGAGCTTTATCTAAGGTGACACAACATTTGAACAATGGATATCCAGTTATCCTAGAAGGAGCGATGAAGGGAAGCTGGGTTGAAGTGTACGACCATAAAGGCATCTTACATGAGCAAAACCAAGGAGCTTTACCTTTAAATCACGGTGGTGACAGGCATAGTTTGGTTGCGGCTTCTCGTTTTCTAGACCACAAAGGTGATGGTCATATGATTATTATCGACTCAGCTGGAGAAGGCAATTTTTATGTATGGAGCGATCAGCAGTTAAAATATTTTTTAGAAAGCTCAGACAGAAACAGGGCCGTTCTTATAAAATATTCCAGATGGAATTTATGGAATTAAAATTCGTATATTTGAGTGCTGCCTCAACTACTTATTTCTGGCTTTCAGATCCCAATCTAATATCGATTAGTGCTTTCAAAAATTTTATCAGCAGACTGAGCAATAAACCCATGATATAACTTACCATCTTTTTGTGGATAACGTTTGGCAAATTCATAGTAACAACTTGGAATCTCTAAAACGCCATCAACAAATGATACTTTGATTTTTTCTGCCATAGTAGAACTTTGCTCCAACATCTCTTCGGGAGTTCCTTTGATCAGGCCTCCAGACATGTTCAATTTAAAACCATTCTTTTGTAAAAACTCATTCACTTTTTCTATTGAATTAAATTTTTTAAAAGCATTCACATTAATTGTAAAATGATTAGGCCTAAACCCAAAGGCCGCCATCCAGGATGCATACTCTGACTCTTCCGCTAACTTCAGGTACTCTTGAGTTGTAATCTTCCAAGGTCTCCCCGAATACAAAAAATGAGGTTGTTTTACACTCTCAGGGGTAAGCTCTTTAACTAATTTAGTAACAATTCTTTGTAGCTCCGTTGATCCTTCTTCAAGTTTAAATTCACTAATAAATATTTTTGGTAGCTGCTCATTTTCATGTTGCCAATGCTTAGCATAGAGTTTTTTCTGAGGGAAATGATACTCACCCGATGGACGATACCCCTCTGTCTCAAAAACTTTGGCTAAATCGTCAATCCGAATCCCAGAAATATTGAAAGTTCTCAATGCTATATGGTCATTTAAAACAACCTCACCATTTGTTGAAAATAAATTAAAAATCCTTTTAGCTTGCGGGCTAATCTGACAATAATCTTCCCACATTTTTTCAAATAATAAGCTTAGATTTGAAGTCGTTTCTTGAGACATATAAACCTCACTTTTTTCACTTTAAAGCTTCTACTTTATTCCCCCCCTAGGCAAGATGATTTTTAATCTTTGACTCCCTATCTGGCTTAAGGGAAATTTAATATCTATGAAAAATAAAATTAAAAATTTCATCCAGAGAAATGTAAAACATCTGCAAGAATACGCCAATAAGTGGTGGTATTCCCCCTTAATAGCTCTGCTTGCGGCAGCAGATAATTTAGTCGTAATCGTTCCCACCGATGGAATTTTGATTTCTAGCACCATGATGCACCCAAAGAAATGGATTCAAAATGCTTTCGCTATAAGCATAGGTTCATCGATTGGAGCTATGATTTTAGCCGCCATTGTGGAAATCCATGGATTACCTTGGATTTTAGAGTTTTATCCTCAAATTAATCAAAACTCTACCTGGACCACAACAGAAGTTTTTTTTAATCAATATGGTTTACTACTTGTTTTTGCTATCGCCATTACACCTTTAATGCAACAACCAACGATTATTCTAGCAGCCTTAGCAAATACTTCGCTCTGGAAACTGGCATTGGTAGTCTTTACGGGAAGATTTTTAAAGTATTTAATTATGAGTTATATAGCATCCCATGCTCCTAAGCTACTAACAAAACTTTGGGGAGTTCAAGAAGAACTTGAAGAGGTTGGCATAACAGATAATAAAATTTAGATTTTGTTAATTACCACACACCACTAACTCACGGTTTAACGTTGGGCTATCTAACAGTTAAACTCTAACTGTTGGAATTTATTCTCTTCCGCAATTCTGACTCCAATCCCTAAAAGTCTGATAGGGTCATTTCTCTTAACAAGAACTTCTTTTAGAAGTTTTATGAATATTTCTAGAGATGGCTTTTGATTTAACTTTATTTCGTGAGTGGTTTGACTAAAATCATGATACTTAACCTTTATAACCGCTGACTTAATCTCCTGTTGCGAATATTTAGCAAATCTTCGGCACCAGTCTTCATAAAGCTCTTTAAGTTTTAATACTAACTCTTCTTCAAGATAGATATCTTTAAAAAATGTTTCCTCTGTTGAAACTGATTTACGACGATGCTCAGCATCCACATTACGAAAATCAAGTCCATGACTCAGATAGTATATATCTAGGTACCTACTTCCAAAAATAGCTCTTAATTCTTGTAAACTCTTTTTTTGAATATCTGAACAAGTATTGATATTTAAATCATCTAACTTTTTTAAAGTTTTTTGCCCCACGCCAAAAATAAACTTAACAGCTAAATTCTTCATAAAGCTTTCTCGATTTTCAGGAGGAATAACAAAAAAACCATCGGGTTTTTTCCAATCGCTTCCCACTTTAGCTAAAAATTTATTGAACGAAATTCCAACTGAAATAGTAAGACCAGTTTCTTTCTTAACTACCAATTTAATTTCTTTTGCTAAATGAGAAGCAAACACTCCACCCTCTTTACAAGGCTGTGTAACATCTAAAAATGCCTCATCAAGAGATAAAAATTCTATAATTGAAGTATATCTTTTAAAAATCTCTGCTATTTTTAAACTTTCTTTTTTATACTTGTCAAATCGAGGAGGAAGAATCACTAAGGATGGACAAAGCTTAACGGCTTGATTTGACGACATAGCTGATTTCACACCAAAACGTCTTGCTAAATAATTGGAAGTGCACAAAACACTTCGAGTATTAGGAGGTCCCCCTATTGCCAAAGGAACATGCTGTAATCGAGGTTGATCCCTCATTTCAACGGCGGCATAAAAACAGTCCATATCAAAATGAAGGATTCTTTTCTGCGTCCACTTCTGTACGAAGTCTTCTGTTATTAAATTAAAATCAGCGATCACGGCTTCAGACATATTATGAAATATAAACTATATGTAAATTATATGTAAATAAAAAAGTAACTTTCCACTACTAAAGCCCCATTGACAGCTGTAACTCTGAGTCACGCCATCATAAGTAAGCTTGAACTCTTTTCCTGCTTCAAGGTTTTGGATTTACTATCAAATCCGGCCTCAAACCAGAAGAGTGTATTTTCCAAACCCAACTGTAATTCCAAACATTTTGAGTAAATATTAATATATTCGATAAATTTTCAGCATCTCCATGGACATTTGAAGGATTACAATTAGAACAGGTACTCCCATCAGAGTGGTAAAGACCGCTCATTAAAATACTTGAAGTTGGGTTATAATTTGATCCATCCCAAACCCCTGCAGAACCAACAATAAATCCTGAAATGTAAGACACCGGAGCTGGGTTCGTAGTTACATTACCCAAGGAAAAACTATTTCTTAACTGAACTGATCTAAATGGTATAGAATCGCTCACTGTACCAACAACACCGCCGACCCCCTCGGCACCGGTCACGCTTCCCAATGAAAATGAATTTTCAATAATTCCATCAGTTGAGGCATCAGATAAGATGGCGACAAGTCCTCCGGCAACCTCAGCAGTTGAAGTCACAGTTACATCACTCCAACTATTAAATATATCTCCACCCCAAGCATACCCAAGAAGTCCCCCTACTGACTGATCTCCTTGCGATACCCCTGTCACCCACGATGACTCCACAGTACAATCCCAACAATACCCCGTAATCAACCCTACCCAACCAACTCCAGAAACACTTCCTTCTACGGAAACTCGATTAACAAAAAGGTCCTGACTTTGCCCAGCCAAAACTCCCACTTTAATTCCACTACTTATCACTGTCGCATTACTAAAAGATAAATCGAAAATCCTACCACTTCTTGCTTGCCCAAAAAAACCTACAAAATTGTCACTACCCCCATTGATATGCAAATTTGTTATTTTATGTTTCTCTCCATAAAAATTTCCAACCCAATAGGTTGATGAATTCCCAATTGGAGTAAAGTTATTGGTTGAGCTCACAACTGACAGATCAATATCATTTAATAAAAAATAATTTTTAAAACTTGCTGCCCCACCAGCAACCACACCTTGTAAGTCTGCAACCGAGGATATCATCACCCGAGAATATGTCGATGAAACATGATATATTCTAGTAACCACTGGACTATGATTTTTCTGACGAATCATGATCAATGGATCATTCTGCAAAATAAATGGCGAAGTGATTCCATCAACATTTAACCTTACAGAAAACACACCATCACTTGAACATGGAGTTGAAAATACTTTTCCAATAATTCCACCGGAAACAATTGACGGTCCGTAGACCTCCACATCATTCAGTAAAAACTCACAGACTCCAGTCAAATTCCACCCACCTGAGGTTTCATCAAAAATACGATTGACGATGGGAGCCGTAACTAAAGAATTACCTGAAAAATTAAAATTTGGGACTACTACTGTAAGTTGTAAATTATTTTTTGAGGCGATCTTAACTCCATCAACACTCACATTGATATTCACTGGACTGCCTACTACAGTAGCAGTCAATGTCGCTTCATAACACTTTTCATTGGAGTTATAGTTTACCGTTGAAAAAACTCCCGAAGAGCCTCCAGCTTCCAAACTAAAACTTAAGTTAATAGTGGCATCATCAACCGCATTCCCACTTTGATTGTACAAACAATACTTAACAACAACCTCTGCGCCCAAGGGAACTGAGGTCACTTCAGGAGAAACACTTATCATCGAATCGGCAAAACTAGGTAAAGAGGATCCGGGAGAGTTTCTATCATTCTGCTCCTGCGAAGCGAGATCTAAAATAGAATAATGAAGAGTGCAGGCGCTCGAAAAATATACCAAAACTAAAAAAATTACCCTAAAAAAACGTCTACTTTTCACCACATGTTACTATCGGCTAAAACATGGATTCAAAAAAGGTGTTTTTACATTTTTTTCTAAAATGAAAACGCCTCAAAATATACCAATTTACTTACCATCTCAAATTAGAAAACTCTCTTCTGACTTTAAATCAATTTCAGGAGCTAGAGACTTTAAAATCCTCTTAGCCCCTTTAAGATTAACCTTACCAGCTACGGTAGATACTTTTCAGAAATCACTTCGGACTGATCGTCTTTTGTAAATGAGTTTAATATTGCCTTATTTGTTGGAGTATAAATAATCATCTCACTTGCGCCTTGACCCTTAATCAATGAAATAGTGCGATTCTCTTTTCCTTGAACTTTTTCTTCAACCTTTGAGAAAATGAAAGACTGCCCTTGCTCTGTGATATCCCAACGTCTCCACTCTGTTTCATCATTTCCCAAAAAATCATCACCTTCCACAGCATAAAGTTCTTTACTAGAAGTAGAGAACTTTACATTCACTTCACCTGTCGGCGTTAACTTAATTTTATTTCTATCTATTACCATCATCGCATAACTTGAATGAGAAAAGGTTGCTAATTCCTGCACATCCATCAATGCTGGAATATAATTTAAACCTTTCTTTTGCTTTTCAACATCGTCGAGCGCATCAAAATCTTTTCTGATTTTTTTTGCCTTATTGGCATCCAAATTCAAAGTAAAAAATAGTCCTGTTGGAGGTAGTCCCGGTAAATCAGTACCAGAAACTCCCACAATCTCTTGATCTGCTTGACCATCACCATCAGAATCAATTTGCATGTTCAATTCACATAGGTCCCAGGTAGTGACTTGTTGGTACAATTTAAAACCAACATAAATTTTTTCACCTACAATTTTATACCCCACACTTTGTAAGTCACAAGCCCTTGAACGATATTCATCCCATTGTAAAGACTTTTTACGCTCATCTTGAGCTATTAAATTCATTGGAAAGCTGACCCCAGGTTGCTGTGACTGATTTACTAGTTTTAACTGAACAAAAGAGCCTTCACTATCTATTTTTGAAGTGGAATTCACTAACAAACTCTCGGGCATAACACCAGAAATTTTCCTGACTACAGCCAACACTGGAATCCTAAAAACCTCTTCTTTCTCATTGTAAAACTTTACATAACCGTCAACTTCCTCAATAGACTCTTTTACTTCACTCGCATTAAGAGATAACCTCACATCAAAATTCAACACCTGCTTTGGCCCAAGCTCAATAACCCCAGGCTCCATAGACAAGGCGGAATGCCCCTCAAAAACAAATTTTAATTGAATCTTATCAGGCTTTACATTTTTCAATTGAATGGCTTTGTAAAACACTTTTTTCTGATCTACTTTAACAGAACCTAAACTTAAAGCTGGCACATCAGCAACAATACTAGCATTCAACGCACGATCAATTTGAACTCTCCCAGCTCCAACCCTTGATATAGGATAAGCTTTTTTATTCTTATCTTGTATTGACTTTGAAGTTCCCATTACCACTGACTTCAACTCAGGAACTGAAAGTTCAGGATAAAACTGCTTCATCAAGGCCATAACTCCCGCTAAGTGAGGTCCTGACATTGAGGTACCTGACATCTGAACGGCCTCTCTCCCTTTCCCCATGCCTGCAGAAATAATATTCTGGCCAGGGCCTGTAATTTCTGGCTTTATTAACGAATCTTCAGATCTAGGGCCCCTTGAAGAAAAATCAGTCACGGTATCGATCAACTCAGGTTTTTCTACTTTTTTTGTAGACTTGAAATTAACTCGAACTTCTCCTGACTTTAAAGCTTCTTTCATTTTAATTCCAGAGGCTTTACTCACCATCACTGCTGGAATTTCAAACTTACTCTTGCCACCACCCATCGTAAAGGGATCATCCTCGGTATTATTAGCTACTATCACAGCCACAGCTCCAGCTGCTGAAGCACGCTTAATTTTTTCTTCAAAAGTTGACACTCCACGATCAACTAAAGCGATCTTATCCTTTATCAGATTTTTTTGCTCTTCTGATGGATCTTCAGTCAACTTACCAACGTACACCACGGCACCTTGCATTTCTTCAAACTCGCTCAATGGTTTTGTCAATACAGACTCCACGGCTTCGGCATCGATTTGAGTTTTATCAGCAAGCTGAATTGCGATCGATTTAAACTTCCAGTTATGATCCATACCATCAACAGAGGCTGCGACACTTAAAGCTTCATCGCTAACACTGGGAGCTCCAACGATATAACTGATATCACCTGAGTTACCGGCAGAAGCCACCACGACAGTTCCACCTAAAGTTAAATTCTTAATAGCCTGATTATAAAATATTCTTGGAGTTCCATAAGAAG
>JABWCN010000036.1 GCA_013359135.1 Pseudobdellovibrionaceae bacterium
ATTTCTACTGCCAAATCTTCATCTAATGTCTCAAAAACTTTAGCTGCTTGAGGTGCTTTCATTTGGCTATAAACTTGAACTAGTGTATCAATTTTTTGTTCATCAGCTTTAACTCTATCGTCTAATTGCTGAGTAATCTGCTTTCTAATATTTTCAACATCTTCAAGTTTTTTATCAATACTTGTCTTTTGCAGATTAATTTCTGCTTCTAATTTTTTTAACTCTTCTTCTCTTAGATCAAGTTGCTTTTTTCTTTCTTGAAAGTCTTTGATAAAGTTAAAATCGACAGCATCGGTTGAGCCTTCACTAGCAGAATCTAAAGTCTTAACATTCTCAGTTTGATTTAAACTATCACGAGTTTCTTTTTCTTTGTTATTAACTTTTGCAGCCTTTTCAGCCGATTGTTCATTTGCGGAAGAAGTTGTAAAAAAAGAAAATTCAATTTTACTTGACCACTTTAATAAACTTTTCTCTAGAGTCTCAAAATTTTCATAACCCCAATAAGTTACACTGAATCCTACAAGACAAAACAGAGTCGCAAAAACTGGAAATTTTTTACGCGTTTTGGCCCTTTGCTCTTTTCTTGAATTACCCAGTGCTTGTAAATAATCTTTATTGGAAACTTTCTGTTGGTTTTTATCTATTGGAAAACGGGCTTGAGTTTTGCGCTGTTGACTCTTTGCAACTGAACTACGCAATTGTAATCGATCACCTTGATTAGCTGAAGATTCTGCCTGTTTTAAGTATCTATCATATCCGTTCATTTACTTCTTCCTAAAGCTTGTCTAAGAACCACAATCTCATCTATTTCAGATTGTTCTTTTTTCTTCAGTTCATCCTTGAACTGTTCCATTTTTTTTTCCTTAAACTTATCTATTATCTTATACTCAATAGCTCTATTTTTCAAAATTTCCCGTTTAGACTCGACTTCTTTTTCTAAAATTTTTATAATCTCTTTTTGTTTCTCTATGCGAATGTCCTGCAATCCTTGAAAAGAATCAGCTTGAGAAAATATAAATTTTTTTTCAGAGGCAGTACTTTGAACTGTGTCTACCTGAGCTTCATAAGTCAAAAGACGAGATCTTTTTTTTAAATCAATCATATCTTGCAATATCTCTATTTCTTTATTGAGCTTGGCTTGCGAAGACTCAAGATCAGCTTTAGCTATATTTTCAAGAGTTTTTCGATGCTCTAGAACTTTTTGCATTCTAAACTTAAACTTCATCTTTTATTCCTGTGGCACTTATTGACCGATAAAAATTTGCTGTAAAGAACGTAAAGTTTGTGAATAGTTAGTTCCATCTTCGACTCTTTGTCTTAAAAAATCGATTACAGGATCAATTAATTTAACGGCTTTATCAATTTTTGGATTGGCTCCAGCCTTATAAGCTCCAATATTGATAAGATCTTCTGCATCTTTATATACCGCTAGTGTTTCTCGTAATTTTTGTGCTAATTTTTGGTGTTCACTTTGAGTCACATTTTTCATTACACGCGAAGCACTTGCTAATACATCTATTGAAGGAAAATGTCCCTTTTGTGCTAATTGTCTTGATAAAACAATATGCCCATCAACTATAGATCTTACGGAATCCCCGATAGGATCATTCATGTCATCACCTTCAACTAAAGTTGTATACAAACCAGTTATACTACCTTGATTCTCAAAATTACCAGCACGCTCTAATAGTTTCGGAAGCTGCGCAAACACACTTGGAGTATATCCCTTTGAAGATGGTGGTTCACCCGTACTTAATCCTATTTCTCTTTGAGCCATGGCAAACCGAGTGATCGAATCCATCATCAATAAAACATTTTTCCCTAAACCACAAAAATACTCAGCAATTGCTGTTGCTACATAAGCTCCACGCATACGAATCAAAGGGCTTTGATCACTTGTGACACAAACTACAATTGATTTCTTCATACCTTCAGGACCCAGATCATTTTCAATAAACTCTCGAACCTCACGACCACGCTCACCAATCAACGCAATCACGTTAACATCCGCATTAGTGTATCTTGCCATCATACCGAGCAAAACCGACTTTCCAACCCCAGAACCAGCCATAATAGCTACCCTCTGTCCAACACCAACAGTTAAGCAGGAATTAATTGCCCTGACTCCCAAATCTAGTGGTTGATGAATCGGTTTTCTTAGCAGTGGATTGACTACTTCTGCGTATAATGATCGTTCTTCAAATTCTTCTATTGCTGGCAAACCATCTAGAGGTTTCCCTAATCCATCAACAACTCTTCCAATTAGATCTTTCCCAACTCTGATGGTCGCTATTTGCTTTGAAAGAATAATACGTGATCCAAGACCAACACCACGCATATCATCAAGTGGCATCATTAATACATCTTTATCTTTAAACCCAACAACTTCTGCTAAAAAAGACTTTTCAAGACCATTAGGAAAAATTTCAACTATACTACCTACGGCGGCACCAGGTAAATACCCCTTAATAATCATTCCTACAACTTCTCTGACTTTACCACTATCCTTTGAAAGATGAATATTAGAAATAATCTGATGATACTTTTCAAAGTTAATACTGCCAACATCGTTTGAAGAGGACTCAAGATTCACTTGATTCATACTTTAATTCTTCTTTCACTTTTGGTAGTGATTCTTTTAAATTATCCCACAGTTTTTCTAAGCGCTGCTCAGTTCTAGAGTCAACTTCCCCATAATTAGTTTGAACAATGCACCCACCAGGAGTTATCTTGTTATTTGATTCTATATTAATCTTTTTTAAAAATTCAAATTCTCTGGAGGTCTGCTTTTTTATTTCTTCTATGAAATCAAGTTGTTGTTCAGAAACTAAAACTGTAACATTTTCTTCATCTTGGGCTAGACTCAATGCCTGCCTCATGACATCAATTAAAATACCATTATCCATCTCTACATGGCGAAGAGAAACTCTTTCGACCATATGATAAATAAGCTGAATCAAATGAGTTTCGTTCTGTAGTTCAAGGTCTTTTTTTAATTGTGAAATATTTTTCAACAAACTATCAAACTGTTCAAACTTATAGTTGAGTTCTGACATTTTTTCTGAATAGGCTTTAGATAGTCCTTCATCAAAACCCAAATCATAACCTTCTTTATAAGCACTTTCCTGTATTTCTTTGACTTTATCCAGTGCTAAATCCTCTGCAATATTATCAATGTTATCATTTTGGAGCTGTTCTACTCCTGTTTGAACTTGAATCACTGGATTCATCAAAAATTCAGAACCTTTTTTTCGTTCTTCCAAATACTCTAAAGCTTGCAAAGGAGTTCCTAAGTCAAATTTAGCAGGTGTAAACTCCATAACTTTTGAATCTGCAACACTTTTTTTAAGAACTGAACGATTATACCATGGCATCTTCAGAACCGCCTCTAGCAATTAAAATTTTTCCTTCTGCTTCTAGTCTTCTAGCTACATTTACAATTTCTTGCTGTGCTCCTTCTACATCAGACAAACGCGAAGGTCCCATGCTTGATAAATCCTCACGTAACATCTCTGCCGCACGACCTGAAAGATTTTTAAAGACTTTATTTTTAATATCTTCGTTAGCTGTTTTAAGAGCCAGAAGAAGTTTATCATTTGGAACTTCTTTAAGTAATGTCTGAATTCCTCGATCATCAATTTTACTAATATCTTCAAATACAAACATTAATTTTCTAATCTCTTCTGCAAGTAATGGATCTTTTTCCTCTAAACGTGACATGATTGAAGTCTCAGTGTTTTTATCCATGACGTTAAGCATTTCAGCTACAGGTTGAACGCCTCCCAGTGTTGACTGCTCTACACTTGCAGTATTGGCTAGTTGATTTTTAAGAACTTTGTCTATTTCAGCGATTAACTCAGGATCAACATGCTCAAGATTTGCCATCCTTAAAACCACTTCAGCCTGAAGTGTTTCTGGAAGCCTTTTCAAAACCTCTCCTTTTTTTTCTGGTTCTAAATGAGCTAAAATGACAGCTACAGTTTGCGGATGTTCATTAACCAGAAAGTTTGCCAAAGACTTAGCATCTACCATCTCTAAAGACTCCAATGATCTTGAATTTCCAGAGGCAATGTTTAAACCTCCCAAAATTCCTCGAGCTCTATCTTCACCAACAGCATCAACTATAGAATCTTTACTTGAAATAGTTTCAGAAAAAATATAATCATCTGTCTCACTAACCATTTCATAGAACTCTTCTAATACTTTCTTTGTTACATGCACAGGAACAACTCTAAATTTATTCATGACATTAATAAGCTTCCTAATATCTGCATCTTCCATTCTTTTAAGTAAAATTTTAACTGCGTCTTTACCCAAGTAATTAAGTAATATAGCAGCCTTATCGAAGCCTTTTAATGAGTCATACTCAACATTTTCTGGCTTATAAACCTTCATGCCTTTTCATCCTTTCTGACTAACCACATTCCAAAAGCATTAGCGGCTTTTTCTTCATCTTTTTGCATGATATTGATAATACGATCTTTAAGTAACTCAGACTCGGCCTTTTCTGGATCAATAGACTCCTGCAATACAGGTAGGGCTGCGCTCATACCAGGTAAGGTACTATCAACAGCTTGAAGCTCTTCTAATTCTTCAATAGTTCTTGGAAGCATCTCATCAACAGAATCTTGAAACGAATCCGTAATCCATTGCATAAATGGTCTGATGACAATAAGAAAGAATAACACCAAAGAAAAAGCTAACAAAGCCCACTTAAATACGGCTTGAAGCAACTTTCTTTTTTCTAAATTGGTAAGTAGTTTCTCTGCTTCGGAAAAATCTTCTGGTTGAAACTGAATGTTTTCAATTTTAACTGAATCACCTCTTGAAGCATTAAAACCAATCGCATTTTTTACAATAGTTTCATACTTCTGAAGTTCTTCCTGGGTTCTTGGGACATATTTTGTTTCCTCTTCACCTTTGTCATTTTTTGTAGTTTGAAAAATACCATCAACCACAACAGCTACAGAAATTTTTTCTAAGTTTCCAGCAGCCTCTTTGACATTCCTTACCGTCTTCGGCACCTCATAATTAGTTGTCTTGATCTCTTTTTTTACATCCTGCTTAAAGCCAATTTGTCCAGAGTTTTCAGCTCCTGGCAAATTACTTCTAGATCCTGGCACACCCGATGGATTCACACGAGATCCATCCAAAGATTCTTCTTCACTTTGCTGAGCACGAATAGCTGTTTTTTCTGGATCTACAATCTCTTCTACAGAAGAAATAATTTTATTATTTAAAGTTGCATTCACTTTTGCTACAACTTTAGTTTGTCCGACAACTTTTGATAAAATACTCTCAATTCTGGATTCATACTCTTTTTCAATTTTACTTTTAAGTTCCAATATTTCACTGGAGCCGGCTGTTGTTCCATCACTATGCCTGGTCAAAACTTTGCCTTTTTCATCAAGAACAGTGACACTTTCTGGATCCATTCCCTCTACGGCATTTGACACTAAATATCTAATACCACGTATCTGATCTGCATTAAGCTCTTTTCCCTGATGTAACTCAACAACAACGGAAGCAGATGGCTTACTTCCTTCTTCTAAGAAAGTTTTCTTATTTGGCAAAGCAAGTATCACTTTTGACTGCTTCACAGCTGTTAAGGTATTAATGGCTCTTATCAGTTCTCCCTGAAGAGCTCTTTGGAAATTAATTTTTTGCGCATAAGAATTAATTCCAAAATCTTGTTTATCAAATATCTCTAGTCCAATACTCCCCATCTTAGAAGAGCCAATCTCTGACATCAAAGTCATCTGAGTAGAATGTAGCAACTCTTTTGGAACACTGATCGTTTTTCCATCTTCGTTTAGCCTGAAAGGAACATTTTTTTCATTCAATTTTTGAACAATCAATGGCATCTGTTCTGAAGGAATTTGAGTAAGCAAAGGAACATAGTCTTTTCCAGAGATAATAAAAAACATAGCAATCACTGCAATAACTGCTATGAATGTAACTACTATGACTGAAACCCTCTTTGTCGGTCCTAAATTTTTGAAAAATTCTCTGTACTGAAGTAACAAACCAGCAAAAAGTTTATTCACGATTTTTCCTTTCTCTCTTCACAAATCAAAACTAAACTCAAATAAATTACACTTGCATTTTCATTATTTCACTATAAGCATCAACAATTTTATTTCTCACTTGCACCATCACTCTAAGAGCGATATCCGCTTTCTCTGCGGCAATCATAACATCTGCGACATTATCCGTTTTCCCTGTAGCTAAATCTTGTGCCGCTTTATCACTACTCTTTTGTAACTGATTTACAGAATTAATCGCATCATTCAAAGTATCTGAAAAAGATTTACCGGCAACTTGTGAGTCTCCAGTAACTGAACCATTAAGATCTTTGGTTTTTGAAATCGACGAACTAGAATCTAATCCCGTATTATCTACTCGAAGCGATTTCTGATCTAGATAGGAACCACTATTTAAGAACTGGCTGGCATTTTTGACTGTAAATCCGTCCATGGACCCTCTCTTTTCAGCTCTGCATCCTGCAAAGCTCTCTTTTAGATTTTAAACTAAATTCCTAATCACTTAAAGTTCCTATGTTAAAATCTAGCCTATTTTTGCCGATTTCATCTCAAATTTAGACTAAAATCATAGCTAGACTTCATACTCGAACATCCCATCATCTTCCAATTTCTAAAGCGCTTAAAGCCATATCTTTTGATGCTTGCATAGCCGAAACGTTAGCCTCATAGGCCCTAGTAGCTTGAATCATATTTGTCATCTCTTCCATCATATTGATATTTGGATACGCCACATAGCCATCAGCATTGGCATCTGGATGATCCGGTTCATACTTCAACAAAGGAGCCTTAGTATCAGAGATAACATCAGAGACTTGAACTCGTTGTAATGAAGACTTAGGATTAGAAGAAGTAAGAATCTCGCCAAAATTTCTAGAATCAGGCATGGCTTCAAACACCACATCTTTACGACGATAAGGTCCTCCCTCTGGAGTTTGAGTTGTATTAACATTAGCAATGTTTGACGAAATAGTATTTAGACGAGCTCTTTGAGCTGACATACCACTACTAGAAATTCGCATTCCCGAAATAAAATCTGCCATAACAACCCCTATCTACCTTCACTCGCAGCATATTTAAGAGCTGCCATTTTCTTGTTAATCAATTGTAAAGCGGCTTTGTACATGATCGCATTTTCAGAAAGAGCTGACATCTCCTTTTCTAAATCAACAGTATTACCATCATTATTTATGGCACCCTCAGGATTTTCATAAATATCAGGACTTACTTTCGCTGTTTTGCCTCCGACAATCATATGGTCACCATGAGTTGTGGACATATTTCTCATTCCCTCAAGATCAAGAGAGCGAGACAAAGCCTCTTCAAAATCCATTTTTTTTGCGTGGTAACCTGGAGTTTCAGCGTTGGCAACATTAGCAGAGGTTAGATTATGACGCAATTGCCTCATTGCCAAAGATGTCTGAAGAGCACTTGATGTTTTATCAAACAAGCTCATATTAAACCTGCCTCTTTATATTCATTTAATTTATTTCTCAAAGTTCTAATGCTAATTCCCAAAATATGGGCAGCCTTAGTCCTATTGTTTTCTGTATGCTCAAGGGTTTGTAAAATTAAACGCCTCTCAACTTCAGATAAAGACATCCCCAAACTTAAATCTAAAGTAGTATGCTTTTGAAACTCATCAAAGCGAATGTGTTTATCTTGAACAGTTTCATCAGATGCTAAAATTACAGCTCTTTCTAATACACTTTCAAGTTCAGAAAAGTTTCCTGGCCAAAAATACATCTGCAGTTTTGCCATTGCCTCTGAAGATAATTTTAATTTCTCTTTTTTGTAAGCAACACAAAAAGACCGCATGTAAGATTCGGCGACAACAGGAATTTCATCAGTGATATCTTTTAAAGAAGGCAATTCAACTCTAAAAACCGTTAATTTATAGTATAAATCTTGCCTCAACAATCCTTGCTGAGCCAATTCCGCAAGTCCTCTCACCGAAGTCGAAATCACTACCGACTTAGAAATGATCGCATTTTTTTGAAGATACTGGGCTAATACAGCCTGATTTTCTTTATGAAGATACTCAATATTTTCAAGCAACAGGTGACGAAATTTATTTTTCTCAAGATAGGATTTAAAATTTTCTTCATCAATTTCTTTTATGTCCAATCTTAAAATTCTGTCCTGTAACTGAGATTGCTCAATAATATAATTGGCCCAAGATGTTTTACCACTTCCTGATGGGCCAGAAATATTCAGACTTGACTCTAAAGGAATGAGTGAATTTACTAAATTCGTTATTTGTCTCATTCGTTCTGAGTGGAATTGAATTCCCTTTAAGCCTTCTTGATTCATTCTTTCTCCTTAGGGTTTAGCCGTTGATGACGGCATCCTATTTATAAACTTTTTATTTTCGTTTTGCCATTCGTGTGAACGCAGCTGTTCTTTAGACATTTTTTTCCAAATATCTGAATTTTCTCCTTTGAAAGAACTCCAGACCTCGGAAGCTTTTTGAATTTTTCCAATATCAAAATAAATCTGTCCAACACGATAACGAGCTGAAGCCAGGGGTATTTTATCTTCATAATTTTCTAGTAGTTTTTCATACCACAACAAAGCTACGTCATAATTTTTATCATCATCATTTAATTTAGCTAACTTCTCTAAAGCTTTCTTATGGATATCGAAATTAACTAACTTTGTGTCTTCCATAAGTTGGTCAATTTTTTCTAGTGACTTTAAGGCTTGATTCTTTTTATTTTGCTTTAGTTCTAATTCACTTAATTTCAAATAAGGCTCAGCAATTAACTCGGGCTTACCACTCCAGTATTTTAGTAACTCCGTTAGGTATAGTTCTGCAGTCTCCAGATCACCACGTCTTTCATTCAAAGCCGTTGCCAAAAGCACTCTTTCAATTTGTTGAGCTTCCGACAACTGATGTGGATCTTTAATAGCCTTCAAATATTCAAAAGCTTTTTTATAATTTTTGTTTTCATTTTCTACAGCCGCCAATCTAAGATTGAGCAAACTTTCAGGAGGCAATTTTTCCTTAAGAAGACGTTCTTTTCCCTCTTTACTTCCTTTATATGAATATATTTTATTTAAAACTTCATTATAATACTTAATCGCAGGTTCAAAAACTCCACCTTGCTCATAAGCTTTTCCAACTTGATATTTAATATCCATACGTGTAGATGGTTTTAACCAGTTATCAAAATAAGAATTATAAATTTTTAAGCCTTCAAGAAAATTACCTTTATCCACAGCTGATTCAATTTTATCATAAATATTAGAAACAATTCGTTTTGAAAACAGATTTCTATCAACAATAGTCGGATTTGCTTTATAGTAGTCAATTAATAAATTTAAAGCTTTATCAAAATCCTTGCGTTGTTGATACCCTTCGGCAATTAAAACTGTGGCGAACTGTTGAATTCCAGAAAGTTCTGATTTTTTTGCTAAGTCAGCAATTTCTTTAACAGTACTCTGAACTTCTTTTTCTTTCATTCCTTTCATTTTAGCTGTCATCAAACGAAGCTTAGCAACGATAGCATATGGATTATCTCCATTACGAAAATTAGTTTCAAGATAAGCACCTACGACTTTAGTTTTATCAGCTCCAAGAATCTCTAACAACTCACCAACTCTTGTCATAGCAAAGGGAGTAAATTTATCTTGTGGAAATTTTTTAATAAAGTCTCTGTATGTATTAAGACTCTCCTTGTATTCCTCTAATAAAAACTCTGCTTGGGCTTGATTGTAATAAGCATTTGGAAAACTATACTCACTTTTAGGATATTTTTTTATTGCTGCTTTATATTCATTGATAGCATTATCAAATTTTCGTTCATTAAACTTCACGTCTCCTTTTCTGTAACAAGCTTCAGCTTTAATATCATCGTAGATCGTGGCTTGTTCCAATTTTTCTAATGATTTATAAGACTCATCGAATTGTTTAAGCTTTAAATAACTTAACGCCACTCCCAGTGAAGCTAAATCCGCAGAAAAAGAACCTTTTTTATTCCAAAGTTCTTGTTTATTATGGTTTTGAAAAAGCCTCAGTGAGTTAAAATAATCTTTCTTATCAAAAGCATAGATGCCCAATAGCAAAGAATAACGTTCACTCATAGGATGCTGAGGATTTTTCTCTACAGTTTCTCTCATCATCTGGGTTGCTATATCATAATCATGAACCTGGTTCTTATTTTTCCACTCTTCAATATGAATTTTTATTTTCATATTTTTTACCAAATCAAGATACTCAGACTCAGGATACTTTTCCATAAACCAGTCATAAGTTTTAAAAAAAACTTGGTATCGTTTATTATCTAATAAAGTTTGTAAAAGCCTGACATGCTTATTTTCTGGAGTGTCTTTAGGAATCACTTCAAAAACACTCTCTGCTTTTTTTACTTTATTCCACTCCTCCACTGGTAAATCCAAATCAGGATATGGGATATAATAGTTTTCTTTACTTAAAATAATTGCTTCTTCTTTAATCTCGTAATCTTTAAGCGTAAATCTCTCATAAAAAGGATCAGCTCCATCATAAATACCAGCAAATGTATTTTTTGAATTTTTTATTTCTCCCGATGTACTCCCAGACGAACTAATCTCCATGAAATCAGCCGTAGCTGGTTTTCTTATTGAGCTAATCTCCTTGCTATTTTTTTGTTCAGCCTTGTTAAGTGCCTTTGCTTTTAAATCTCTTGTTTTTAAAGGTTCAGCTGAATTTTTAGCAGGAGAGGCCGTTGGGGTTTTTTGGTACAAATCAATCACTAATCTTGAAGGATTCTCAACAAGGTAATCAAAAGACTCTAATGCCTCTTTTAGCAGTAACCGAATGAGAGTTTTATTATTTTCAGCCTTTTCATTAATTTCTACTTTTTGAATAAAATTAGATTTAAAACTCAAAAAACTTTTGATTGTCTCTTGATCCATTGGATCAATAAGTATATCAATGGAGTAATTTTTTTTATCGGCTTTAGTTTGTAGATCATATTGCCAATTTTCCTTGCCTGAAAACTCTAAGTGAATAGTTTCATCCTGATAAGATATTTTACCTTTAACTCGACTTTCAGCCCTAACCTGTGATAAGAAGGCCACTGAAAATAAAATACTGATGATAAAAAAATGCATTTCATTTTTAGGTATGTTAAATTTCTTCATTCAGGAATTTTAATTGCACATTAAATGCCAAGGAATTGATTACCGACCTAGTGCTGGATTAATTAGTCCAACAAGTCTGAAAAATGAAAAATGCTTTAGTGGTTAGCCGAAAACTTTTGACTGACCCTTGGAAAGTGACATTTTTATGACGGTCTGGTTTTTGATTTTGACGTTATTTTTTTTCAAAAATTGACGATAGGAGTTACATGAAAAACCACAAACTATTTTCTTTGATTATTCTCTTTCTAATTCCATTTTGTCTGACTGGTTGTATTAGTATTGGCATTTCTAGCTCTCCTGAGCCTGCTAAAAATTTAAGTTATGAATCACCCAAAGCTCCTTTTAGCGCCCACAAGATCAAAACCGGCGATAAAATTTGGTTATCTGAAAAGACTGGAAACTCTATCTCATTTATTTCTGATTGTTCTCTAAATTCTGACCCTAGCTTAGAGGCTCTTGAGATTGATGCTCTTTCTGGAATTGAAAATATAGAAGTTCAAGAAACAAATACTTTAGAATATAATCAAAGAAAAGCCAAGAAGACGGTTGCCAAAGGTTCTGTCGATGGCATCAAAATAAAAGTGAAAGTTATTTCTTTCAAAAAAAATTCCTGTAACTACAATCTCCTTTTTGCTGGAAAACAAGAACGATTTGAAAGTGAATTATCAGACTTTGATAAATTCGCAGAAAGTTTTAAGGCACCTTGATGGAATTAATCCTTAATTCTCCATTGATTCTCTTTTTCCATGAAATGGTCTACTTTTTTGGTGGAATCGGAGTTTTATCCTATCAAATTATTCGTGATTTATTTAAAGGACCCTTTTATTGGCGTCTGACTTTAGATCAAGTTTTCCATGTAGGAAATCGCTCTTTACCTCTGATCGTCATTACAGCCATAAGCACAGGAATGGTTATGTCACTTCAGTTTGGTTTAGGACTAGAAAAATTTGGTGGTAAACTTTACGTTCCAAAATTAGTTTCCATCACTGTCCTCAGAGAGATGGGCCCCGTTTTCACCTCTTTAATGGTTGCAGCAAGGGTAGGTGCTGGTTTCGCATCAGAAATAGGCAGCATGGTCGTAACTCAACAAATCGATGCTATAAGAGCTTTGGGTACCTCACCTATAAAAAAAATTGTTATTCCTAGAGTCCTGGCAACTTTCATTTCTTTGCCAATTTTAGTGGCCCTTTCTAATTTGATTAGTAATTTCGGAGGACTTCTAGTTGGTTATTCAGAGCTTAAACTTGACCCTAATTTTTATATTCTTAAAATTTTAACCACAGTCACCCTGACAGATTACTTTTCTGGTTTTGGAAAAAGCTTCTTTTTTGCCATTTTCATAGCTGTACCTTCTTGTTATTTTGGACTTACGGTTAAGAATGGAACTAAAGAAGTTGGGATTGCAACAACCAAAGCCGTGGTCGTTTCTTCTATTTTAGTCCTTGTTGGGGACTTCTTTTTATCTAAATTATTTTGGATATTAGAAAAGATGACATAAATGGATAATTATTTATGATTGAAGTTAAAAATTTTAGAAAATCTTTCGGAAAAAAACTGATTCATGCCGACGTTTCATTTAACGTTAAAAAGGGCGAATGCATGGGGCTTATTGGCGGTTCAGGAGCCGGCAAAAGTGTTATCTTACGTAGTCTAATAGGTCTGGAAAAACCAGATAGTGGTGAGATTCTAATTGATGGTGAAAATATCGCTAAACTTAGAGAAAACCAACTCGTTTCCATCAGAAAAAAAGTGGCTTATGTCTTCCAAGGTGGTGCATTGTTTGACTCTATGACGGTGTTTGAAAATCTGGCTTATCCACTAAAAGAACACACGCAACTTAATGAGTCTGAAATGAGAAGCATGATCATAACTCAGTTAGGTGAATTTGGCCTAGCAAATAGTGAACATCTTTTCCCTGGAAATTTGTCAGGGGGAATGCAAAAAAGAGTGGGCTTAGCAAGAGCTTTGATGATGCATCCTCAAGTAGTTTTATATGATGAACCTACGGCAGGATTAGACCCCTACAACACTAAAAAAATTCAAGAACATATTTTGAAACTCAAAGCACAAGGTATGACTTCTATCTTGGTTACTCATGATATGCCCACCGCCTTTGCAGTGTGTGATCGTATGTGCTTTTTACTTCACGGTAAAATAGAATTTCAAGGGAAAGTTGAAGAAATTCAAGAAGACAAAACTGGAATTGTACATAAATTTATCAATGGTGAGGAACATTAATGGAATCAAGTTTAAAGAATCAACTTAAAGTAGGAATTTTCGTTACTGTTGGAATCATTGCCATCATGGGTAGTATTTTCATGCTTGGAGCCAATAAAGCACTTTTTTCTAACTTTGCTCACCTTTATGCTGAGTTTGAAAATGTTCAAGGGCTTGCTAGAGGTAGTGTGGTCTCACTTTCTGGAGTCGTGATTGGAAATGTAGAAAAGATAGAATTTGTTTCAGAGAAAAATGCTCTCAAAGTTGATATGAAAATTGAAGATGGCTTTTTAGAGCGCGTTTTCGAAGGTTCACAAGTTGAAATTCGAACTCAAGGCGCACTAGGAGATAAATACATTTACGTCATTCCTGGAAATCCTAAAAGTAAAAATGTCGTCAATGGCTCCACCTTACCCGTAGCTAAATCCACTGATTTACTTAATGTTCTGTCGGAACGAGGTAAAGAAAGTGAAAAAATATTTGATATTATTAATGAGGTCTATAAGTTAACTAAGACTTTAAACCAGGACAATAAAATTGGTACCTTAATAAATAACTTAACGAATAGCTCTGAAGACATGAAAAAAGTAAGTGAGAAATCTTTAAAGCTTGTCTCTGAGTTTTCCGATGGAAAGTCGACGGCTTTACAGTTTAAAAACTCTGTAGACAAAATGAATAATATTTTGACAAAAATTGATAAGGGAGAAGGTACTCTGGGAGCTTTAATTAACGATTCTACACTCCACGAACAACTAAAATCTCTAGTTGGAGGAAGTCAAAGAAAGAACCACGTCAAATCTGTGATTAGAAGTTCAATAGAAAAAGCTGAAGATTAACAACGACGGACAAGGAGATAGTCATGGCTAATAATTTTTTTCAGTGGGATCAAGGAAAATACAGTATCGAAGTACCTACAATGGATAAGGAGCATCAACAGCTAATTGCCATCATGAACAAACTTTATGAAAAACATAGCCTCAAAGCAAGTAAACAGGAACTTGCAACGACTCTTAAAGAGCTAGGCGACTTTGTTGTCAAACATTTCAAAGATGAAGAAGAATATTTTTCTAAAATTCCTGAATACAGTAAAAAAGAAGTACATAAAAAAATTCATCAAGAGCTGATCAGTAAATTTACTGGACATGTAAAACAATTTGAAAAAGAAGGTGTTTTAAAAGATGATTTCTTTACCTTCCTCAAGGTTTGGCTAACAGCACATATTGCTGGCGTAGACATGAACTATGGTAAGGGACTAGTCAAAAAAGCAGGTTAATACTTACGTTTATTTTAAATCTTAATTTGCTGCAGCAACTTAAGATTTAAAATTGACCCTCTCTTTAAATCTAGGGACAGTGTTTGATTGTAAGGAGAAGGTAACAATGCGTATATTAAAATTTCTTAACCTCTTAATTTTATCCATCACTTTTGTTGTTTCATGTACAAAAAAAGAGGATGTAATTCTTGTTGGTGAATATGGTTCCCTCACTGGGGACGATGCCACTTTTGGAATTTCAACTAACAAAGGTATTAAAATGGCTTTTGATGAAATTAACGCTAAAGGCGGCATCAAAGGAAAAAAAATCAAATTGATCACTGAGGACAATCAAGGGAAAAATGAAGAAACAGCTAAAGTTGTAAATCGTCTCATCACTCAAGATAAAGTAGTTGCTTTGTTAGGCGAAGTGGCGTCTGCTCGATCCTTAATAGCTGGCCCTATAGCTCAAAAAAATGGCATTCCTATGGTTTCTCCAAGCTCTACTAATCCTGATGTGACTGAAAAGGGAGATTTCATCTTTAGGGTTTGTTTCATTGACCCTTTCCAAGGTTTTGTGATGGCTAAATTTGCCTCGCAAAATTTGAATGTAAAAAAAGCAGCCATTCTTCGTAAAACAGGAGATGCTTACAGTGAAGGTCTAGCAAATGTTTTTTCAACTGAATTTAAAAAAATGGGTGGAGAAATTGTAGCTGACCTTAGTTATCAAAATAAAGATATCGACTTTAAAGGCCAACTCACCGAATTTAAAGCTAAAAAACCTGAAGTTATTTTCATACCAAGTTACTATGGCGATGTTGGTATGATAGCCCAACAGGCACGACAACTAGATGTAAAGTCAACTCTGCTAGGGGGGGATGGCTGGGACTCTCCGAAGTTACATGAAATAGGTAAAGAAGCCATCAATGGTAGTTACTTTTCAAATCATTATACCACTGAATCTACAGATCCTGTCGTTGTCGAGTTCATTAAAAAATTTAAAGAAAGATATAATAACGAAACTCCAGACGGTTTGGCTGCCTTAGGCTACGATGCTGCAAAAATTTTGGCTGAAGCTATGGAAAGAACAAAAGATGTTTCTTCAATTCAAATTCGCGATGAACTTGCTAAAACAAAAGATTTTGTTGGCGTTACTGGAAAGATAACTATCAATGAAAAACGAAATGCAGTGAAAAGTGCAGTTGTAGTTCAAGTTGAAAATGAAAAAAGAAAATATGTGACATCCGTCGCTCCCTAATACAAAATGGAGTTATGGAAGAGTTATTACAGCATTTAATAAATGGATTAAGCCTAGGAAGTATCTACTCGCTCATTGCCCTAGGCTACACGATGGTTTACGGTATTTTACAAATGATCAACTTCGCTCATTCAGAAGTTTATATGATGGGCGCTTTCTTTGCCTACTATTCTGCTAAACTACTTAAACTAGAAAATTCTCCTAGTTTCACTACTCTGCTTATTATTTTATTTATAACCATGGCAATGTGTAGCTTACTTGCACTTTCTATTGAAAAATTCGCCTACAGACCTCTTCGAAAACAACCAAAGCTTAATGTTCTTATAACTGCTATTGGCGTAAGTTTATTTTTGCAATATGTCGCTCAAATTATATTTGGTGCTGACCCAAAGGTATTCCCCACCCTGATTAATGATCAATTGCTGTTTGAAGTTGCTGGCGTTCCAGTTAAGTCATTTGATGTCACCATTCTTGGAGTTAGTGTTACGGCTATGTTTGCTCTACACTTTTTGGTTTATCATACAAAACTAGGTCAAGCTATGAGAGCTGTAAGTCACAGTCCTGCTGTTGCTTCAATTCTTGGAATCAATGTGAGTCGAACTATCGCCTTCACATTTGTTGCTGGGTCATCCCTTGCGGGGATTGGAAGCATTTTAGTAGGAATTAAGTATCAAAAAATTGAGCCCATGATGGGAACTATGATTGGATTAAAAGCATTTGTAGCTGCAGTTCTTGGAGGGATCGGGAGTATTGCTGGGGCTGTTGTTGGCGGTTTAGTTCTTGGAGTTTCAGAGGTCCTAGTAGTTGTTTACGGGTCTTCTCAGTACAGAGACGCTTTGGCATTTGGAATTTTAATATTCATTTTGTTGTTTAAACCAGCAGGCATTTTTGGCAAAAACACAATAGAGAAAGTTTAACATCACTTTTAATTAACTAAAGTAAAAAGAGAAACTTAATGAAAACATTTAAAATCCCGATTGTCGCTAGTTTGGTAATTATTCTTATTGCTGGTTCCGTTGGAATGTTAGCAAACAGTTATATCCAACTGATACTCCTATTTTTGTTCGTCAATTCAATCATGGGCATGAGTCTTAATTTGATTAATGGATACACAGGACAATTCTCCCTAGGACATGCCGGATTTATTGCCATTGGAGCCTACTTTACTTCAATAATCTCAACCAGTGTACCCTTCCCTTCTGGGCTAGGAGCACTACCAGTTGCTGGATTTATTACGATTGGCAGTGGTCTTGTTGCCGGTTTAGTTGGCTACTTTGTTGGATTACCCTCTTTACGTTTAAAAGGGGATTATCTTGCAATTGTAACTCTGGGCTTTGGTGAAATCATTCGTGTCAGCTTGAACAACATTCCTTTTTTCGGTGGTGCGATTGGTATTTCGAATATTCCTTCTTTTCCAGAACTGAACTTTGGAGGTTTTATCATCGATCGCTTTTTAGTGGCTTTGATTTTTGCCACATTTTGGGCAGTAACCTGTTTCTTTTTTATTTGGCGCTTACTTAACTCAAGCCCAGGTCGAGGTTTTTTAAGTGTCAGAGAAGATGAAATTGCGGCTGAAGCAATGGGCATAAATACTACCAAGATGAAAGTTCAAGCCTTTGTTATTTCAAGTTTCTTTGCGGGGGTAGCAGGTTCACTTTATGCCTACTTTACTAACTATGTAAGCCCAGCAAGTTTCACTTTTTTAATGAGTATTGATGCTGTCATTATGGTAGTTCTTGGAGGAATGGGCAGCATGACAGGTTGTCTAGCATCTGCTTTCTTCATCACACTTCTTCCCGAAATCCTAAGGTCTTTAAAAGATTACACCTACGGTATTGATTTAAGAATGGTCATCTACTCTTTGGCTTTAATTTTAATTATGATCTTAAGACCTCAAGGGCTTTTTGGGGAAAAAGAAATTTTTCATCACTGGAGAAAAAATGACAAGTCCACTACTTGATGTTCAAAATATCACCATGCAGTTTGGTGGTCTGAAAGCCGTCGATAGTTTTTCAATGCAAATTTCTAAAGGACAGCTTGCTGGTTTGATTGGTCCCAATGGGGCAGGAAAGACAACTGTGTTTAATATGTTGACTGGGGTCTATCAACCAACCTCAGGGCAGGTAGTTTTTAATAGCAAGTCTCTGACGGGATTAAAGCCTTATCAAATTTCTCATCATGGTCTAACTCGTACTTTTCAAAATATTAGATTATTTAAAAATCTAACTGTTCTAGAGAACGTTCTCATAGCTGGTCACCAGCATATTAAGTACACGTGGTGGGACATCATGACCCTAAACAAGTCCTTCTCTTTAGAAGAGAAAGCTCTGAATGAAAAAGGAAAACAAATCTTAAATATTTTTGGTCTTTACGAAAAATGGAATGAAAAAGCAAGCAGTTTGCCTTATGGTGAACAAAGGAAGCTAGAAATTGTCAGAGCTCTTATGACATCACCTGAAATGATTTTATTGGACGAACCTGCGGCCGGAATGAATCACTCTGAAACCCATAATCTTATGGAGCTAATTGCGAAAATAAGAAAAGAATTTAACCTTACAGTTCTTTTGATTGAGCATGATATGAAATTGGTGATGGGTATTTGTGAGAATATTTTTGTTCTTGATCATGGTGTGAAAATTGAAGAAGGTATTCCTTCAAAAATTCAATCTTCACCTAAAGTAATTGAAGCGTATCTTGGTGTTGATAGTGAAACTCATTAAATTTAAATATTAGGAATATTATGATTCAAAAAACAATTCTTAAAGTTGAAAATCTTTTTGTTTCTTATGGAGCCATACAAGCTATCAAAGGTATTTCATTTGAAATTCAAAAGGGCGAAATTGTATCTCTGATAGGGGCCAATGGAGCCGGTAAAACTTCTACTCTCAGAGCTATATCTGGAATTGTAGAATCTCAAGGGAATATTATATTAAATGACATCAACCTTGGCAGTATACCAACTCATGAAAGAGTAAAACATGGATTGGCTCAATCACCCGAAGGACGTGGTATTTTTCCTCAAATGACTGTAAAAGAAAATTTAGAGTTGGGCTCATATTCTCGTTCAGATAAAGAACAAATTGAAAAAGATTTAAATTACTGCTTTAAGCTTTTCCCACGACTAAAAGAAAGACTTAGTCAGTTTGCAGGAACACTTTCTGGTGGAGAACAGCAAATGCTGTCCATAAGTCGAGCTATTATGTGTAAACCTGAATTATTACTTTTAGATGAACCTTCACTTGGATTGGCCCCAATTATTGTCAGTCAAATCTTTGATATTATTAAAAATCTAAACGCTTCGGGAATGACAGTTCTTTTAGTTGAACAAAATGCTAAACAGGCATTAAGTATATCTGACAGAGCTTATGTTTTAGAAACTGGTAAAATCACTTTGACAGGTAAGGGCAAGGAACTTTTAAATAATGATGATGTTAGAAAATCATATCTTGGTGTTTAAAAATTTTATCTTGTAAGAAAGAGAATCCTATGAAAAGAAAACCGTGGCCATTGATCGTTCTTGCTATCCTTCACGTTCTTTCACCGATTGGAAATATTCTAGCCAATACTTTTTTAGCTCAAGTTTCCTTGTCAACTTATCTTCAAGTGTTATTTGGTCCTCAGGAGCTAATTAGAACTAGTATTTTTCTATTGGTACCAGTGATTTGTGGGGTTTTAATCTACATTTGTAAAAAGTGGAGTTATTATCTGTACCTTGTATTAATGCTAGTTCCATTTATTTATAGTTACTACTCGTGGAAAAAACAAGCCATGAACACTCCTAACTTAGGTTTGTATTTGATTTTATTTTATATTGTGAATTTGGCTATTGTTGGATACTTCATTATTCCACAAGTGAGAAAAGTTTATTTTGATCCAAGTCTAAGATGGTGGGAAACCAAACCTCGATATACGGCTGAATTTGAAGCCGATGTTACGTGGATGGATAAAAAGGAAAAAGCAGAAATTAAAAATATTTCTGAAGGTGGTATCTTTATAAAAACTCCCATGAAAATCAATACTCATGGTCGTATTACCGTAAGTTTTAAATTTGCAGAAAAACTTTTCGATTTTACGGGGGAAGTTGTTTATATAAACAAAAATTCAGATCCTTTTGGATATGGAATTAGTTTTTCCCTTAATGACGAAGAAAAAATTGAACTAAAGGAAGTCATTCAAGTTCTATCCGAAAAAGGAACTCTTGTGTTTTCAAAAATCCCAACACCTGAGGATACTTTCGTTTATTGGATCAAAAAAGTCCTTACCACTCGCAAAGGCATTGTCCCAGAAGTAAAAAACTAAAACATGTGCTACTAACTAAGATGAAAATACATCTTAGTTAGTCTGCTCAATTCTTTTAAAAGCAAATGGCTTTACTGTAACCACTTTTCCTTTTTGATTAACAGCTTCTTGCTGGATAGCATCTTTTTTCTGAGGTTGATTCATAGGAATACTCGCTATCTTTGAACCCATAGCAGCCTCTGTTGCTATCGTTGAGTCATGAAGATTTTTTTCATTCGCTTGATGAACTGCTTCTTTAAACCTATCACCTAATCTTTTTAAATTTTCCTTATCTACTTTTGGTAACTCAAAGGCTTTTTCAAAATCAACCCATTGATTCTGCACTAACTTGCTATCTATGTTTTGATCATTCATACTGTTTACATTTATCCATTCTGGTAGAGAATCCTCTTCAAACATTAAGTTCTCTTTATTAAGCTTAAGAATGAGATCAATTTCTCCTGGAGTTAAATCAACCTCTTTGGAAATATCCTCTATTGACAAGCCCTGGTGAGCCAATTTGGCAGCTTTTACATACTTTATAGTATGTTGACGTTCCATAATTTCTTTATGTGGTATTTTGTCCTGAAAAATTTTAGCTACTTCTAAACTCTTATGAATATTCATTTCGATAGCGTTTATAATTTTATCAGCTTCAATAACTTTAATCTGAATCTCCTTTATTTTATTTTCCATTAATGCTGTTAATTGATTAACTTGAGTTTCTGTTCTGTCTGAAAGATCTTCTAAAACAGAAATTTTACTTTGTAGCAGTTGAAGTCCCCTAGTTAAACGTGGATCATCACCTTGTGGCTTATGAAACTTAATCCACAGAATATAAAGACCAGCAAACATAAAGCACTGAAGTACAAGCAAAATAAGTAAACTCAAACTCACGGATAACCTCTTATCTGATATCTTTATAATGATTATAGAATTGCATGGAGTTGTGCTCAAGACCGGATCTTTAGATTTCCCAACCTCCTAGCTTTTAGTATTGTTTCAATTTAATACAGTCCTTTTGTCCTAAACACATATTCTTTTTTGTGAGGTTTTAAAAAAAAATGTTATTCTATTTAAGTATTTATAAACTTCTTCGATAAACTATATGTGATAATATCGCTAGAATGAAAGGCCTGAATGTTTATGAAATTCATTTATGTTATTTTCTCTTTTTTACTTTTGAATTTATTTTTAATTTCGTGTGGACCTGTTAAGTTTTCATCTAGTTCGAACACTGAGGCTACAGGGACAGGTACAGATACCACTCAAGGAACTGGAACTGGTAATGGAACAGACAACAATAATAACTCTACAACTAGTACTAAAAATGTCAAAACAACCTATACAGTAACATCACAACAGAACAAAGTAGATATTATTCTGATTTTAGATAATTCTAGCTCTATGGCAGAAGATAATTCTAAATTAGCAAGTCGCTTGACGACATTTGTATCTCAACTTGAAAGTTCTGCAATTGACTGGCAGATGTGTATGACGGTCACTTCATATATCCCTTATAATGGATCCAATTATTGGGGAATGTCGATAAACTGGTCTGATTATAATGGATCTAAAAGATGGTTATTAAATAAAGGCACTTCAAACTTATCTACCATTTTTCAAAACACAATTAATAACAACTTAGCTACAGGTGGATCCGGCACTAATGACGAGCGTGGTATTAAGGCAGCTTACTGGCATGTAAACTACAAAGATTATAATTCTTGTTATCGCAATGGTGCAGCTTTAGCTTATATTTTTATTTCTGACGAAGATGAAAGAAGCATTGGTGGCAAAGAATCAGAAAAATACTATTCTGACGAAACAACTCTACTAGAGCAAGATGACCTGCCTAGCAGCCTTGTTGACAAAATCAAAGCCTCACTTGGGAATAATATCAGGTTAAGAGCTAACTCTATTATCGTTAAACCTGAAGATAGCAATTGTCTGCAAACTCAAGATAACCAAGGAACTAAAGCTCACTATGGAACTCTTTATAAAGAACTCTCTACATTAACGGGAGGTGGCGTTGGTTCCATCTGTGATACCGATTACGCTAATAACTTAAACTACTTCAATGAAGTGATTAATGACTCTTTAAGCTCTATGGCTCTTGAATGTAACCCTGTAGGAAATAATGTTTCAGTGACAATAACTCCAACAAATTCAGCTATAACTTCCACAGTCCAAGGGCAGAGTTTAGTTTTTAATCCTAGTGTACCGTCTGGGTCGACTATTGTAGCTGAATACAAGTGCGCAATTTCAACTAACAATCGATTACCTAATTCTGTACCAGAAGAAATATCTATTTTATCTAAACTGTACACTTGGATTGTAGCACCTATCTTAGGTTTATTTAAATAAATTCCTAAAATAGAAATGTTACTTACTTTAATTGAGAAATGAATTCAACCATTCGATCAATAGCTTTTTTCATTTTTTCTTCCGTCGTAGCGAAACTCAACCTCAAATATCCTTGATTACCACATTCAATACCAGGCACAGTTGCTACATAAAATTTTTCAAGAAGAATATCACCAACCATTTTATCATTTTCTATCACCAAATCTTGAAACTTTTTACCAAATAGTTCCTTGACGTTAACCCAAAGATAAAAAGCACCTTGCGGTTCACTGATTTTAAAAAGAGGGATACGTTTAAACTCTGATAAAGCTAGCTGTTTACGATGAGACAGTTTTTCATTTACTTTTTCAATATCAGTATCACATTCATTCAAGGCTGACAAAACTGCATGCTGTGAAATACTTGAAGCCGATCCTGTTGATTGAGACTGATAATCGGCCATGGCAGTGATGATCTTCTGTGGTCCCAAAGCCCAACCAATTCTCCAACCTGTCATTGAAAAAGCCTTTGAACCACCATTAATAAGAATAACTCTCTCTTTCAAATCGGGAGCTACATGTAATAAATGAGGGGCAACATTATTAACTCGTTGTGCTTTATCAAAAACCAAAGAGTTATAAATATCATCACTGATAACAACGACCTGAGGAAATTTTCTTAGAACTTCAGCGAACGCTTTTAACTCTTCCGTTGTATACATTAAACCAGTAGGATTGCTTGGAGAACAAAATAAAAAGGCTTTAGTTTTTGAGTTGATAGCTTTTTCTAATTTTTCAGGTGTCAGCTTAAAACCTTCTTTTTCATCACAATGAACAATATGAGGAACTCCATCTGCTAACTCAACCATTGTTGGATAACTCACCCAATAAGGCGAATGAATAATCACTTCATCCCCTGGATTACAAATCATCTGCAAAGCAGCAAAAATAATAAATTTAGCACCTGATCCTACGGTAACCTGATTGGGAGTGTAATCTAGGCCAATTTCTTTTTTTACTTTTTCAGCAATTCTTTTCCTTAACTCAATAGTTCCATTAGCTGGCGTGTATTTTGTGATGTTTTTTTCAATTGCTTCAATTCCAGCTTTTGAAGGAGCTTCAAAAGTATTCCAATCTGGCTCCCCAACAGTTAAAGAAATCACATCAAAACCTTTTGCTTGAAGATCCTTAGCCTTAGCTACTAGCGAAAGGGTTGGGGAGGGTTTTAAATTAAGTGCTCTTCGGGATAACATAATGACCTTTCTCTTTAATTAATTGAAGTTTTTTTAATAATGGTTTTTTAACACAACTAGGGACAAGGTCCCTCAAAGAGCCTCCATTCAAAGCTACTTCTTTGACACTTCGAGAACTGATGTAATAGTATTCTGGACTAGCAAAAACAAGCAAGGTTTCAATTTCTGGCTCTAATTTTCTGTTTATATTAGCCATCGTCATTTCATACTCAAAATCGACAACAGCTCTTAATCCTCTGACTATTTTATCAATACCATGTTTTTTCATATAATTGACGGTCAAACCATCAAAAATATCCACAGAAATATTATGATACCCTTTTACTGCCTCGATAATTAAACCTTTTCTTTCTTCAGCAGAAAAAAGAAAATTCTTTTGTGCATTATTGGCCACTAACACCACTACTTCATCAAAAGACTTAGATAATCTTGTTATAATATCAACATGTCCCATTGTGATTGGGTCAAAACTTCCAGGGTAGATCACACGACTAATAGTTTTTTTTCTATTCTTTTTGCTATAGCTTTGATTTAAGGATTTTTTTTTCATTTTAACCCATCTCTTATTTATATTTGTTTTTTAAAAAATGAAAGAACTTTATCACCAAAATCCTTATGGTCGAATCTAAAGAGTTCACCATAAGCATCATCGATTCGCTCCTGCTTTATTGATTCAATAGTAATAATTGTATTTTCATGAAATAACTTTGAGCCCGAAAGTTGAGTCATTACTTCATGAGCCATTTTTTCAGTAAAAGGTGGATCGATAAAAATAACATCAAAGCTTTGATCACTATAATTTTTTATAAAAGTAAAAATATCTATTTTTGAAATCTTAATTTCACTTTTATTAATTTTTAATTTCTCTAGATTTTTATTTACTATTTCTAATGACTTGTGATTTTTATCAACAAAATGAACATATATGGCTCCCCTAGAGTAAGCCTCTAAGCCTAAATTTCCAGTTCCGCAAAATAAATCTAAAACTTTTGACTCTGGAATATCAAACTGAATTTTATTGAACAATGTTTCTTTTACTTTATCAGTCGTTGGACGTATGTGGTCAGCTTGAAACGAGACAAGGTGGTGTCCTTTAAATTTACCTGAAATTATCCTCAATCTATGCCCCCAAAATTTTTAAAATTTTATCACAAACTTTTACAATATCCTCGAATGGCTTGGCTATAAATAAATCTACTCTTTTTAAAATTTGAGTTTCAGTCTCTGTATCTCCAATGTATGCAGATATTAAGCAAACTTTTGCCTTGGAAAAAGGTTTCACTTTATCTAACAACTGCTCTGCATTCAAACCAGGCATAATAAAATCAAGAATAACCAAATCTGGCTGAAAATCGATCCACTGTTTAAGGCCATCTGTACCATCGATAGCTACTCTTACCTCATGAGATTTAGAAAAAAATCTAGAAAAAGTTCTTCCAATGAGAACTTCATCGTCAATGATTAGTATTTTCATAGATGGGCCATTCTATAATAAAAGTAGCTCCCTGAGGATGATTAGGTTCAAATCTAATACTTCCTTGAGAATTTTCAACAACACTTTTCACTATACTCAAGCCCAGCCCTGTGCCTTCTCCTTCAGGCTTAGTTGTAAAGAAGGGTTCAAAAATAAGACTTTGATTTTCCAATGCAATTCCCTCACCAGAGTCAGAAATTTTAAGTGAAATCTTTTTCTTACTTACATCAGTACTCACCAAAATAGTTCCTTTTTCTTTCATCGCCTGAGTTGCATTTTGAATCAAATTAAAAATAACATGCTGAACCAGAGATGGATCCGCTAAAATTTCTACGTTCTGACTTGCTAATTGTAGATCTAATTGATGACTACGTAATGGGACTTTCAAAAGTGGAATTGTTTTTTGAATAATTTCATCCAAATTCATAGCAACAAAATTGGTATTTTTTGGATTTGAAAACTCAATAAAATTATTCATTACCTTAAAACAACGTTCCGTCGCCTTCTCTATTTCTACTAAATCTTTTGCTGCAGTCGTTTCAGCTGCCACCTGAGTTTTAAGATATTGAACCATAGAACGTATTCCAGTCAGAGGATTATTTAACTCATGAGATAGATGACCTGCTAGTCGTCCAATAGACAGCATTTTTTCAGTTTGCAAAAGACGAGAGTATAGTTTTTTCTCTTGAGTTCTATCAATGTAATTATGAACTACCGAGCGTAAACTAAAAGTAGACTTCATAGGGTAACTGTAGAGTTCAAAGTTTGACTTGGTTATATTTAAATCTCGTTTTTGCGCTGAGTTTGACTCTATAGTTTCTTTCAGTGGACAGCCCAAGCACACCGAAGTCCTCTGGGCAAACATTTCGTAACATTTTAATGAGTGAAGATTTTTTTCAAAAAATGAGTTTGACCTTAATACCTGATAGTTTTCATCAATAATTGCAATTGGCTCATCTATCAAATCAAAAGTCTTCTCCCAACGATTAGAGAACTGAACCATAGTAATTTCTAAAAAAAGTTTTTCATGAGCCATATGAATAACTTCAATACGATCATGTAGAAATTCTTCAAAATCAACTTTGTGAATATCTGAAAGTTGATTCTCAAAACCAATAAAACTCTCATTACTAAGCTGAGATAACTTTAATTTTCCAAAAGGACGGGAGAGGGAATTTGCCAGTTGAATTGAAATTAAACTATGAATGATTTTATCATTTAATGATTCTTCACTCAATGCATGGGAAAATGGAATCTCTTTCCATTGAAAATAATTTTTTGAAAAAAGAACTTTAAATAATTTATCAGTTTTCTTTTGAAATAATAAAATTTCACCAATTTCGTGAAAAACTTTGAATTCATTTTTAATAACCCGTAAAAAATCTTCAAAAGAATTTACCAAGGCCATATCTTTTATAAATCTTAAAATGACTCGTTCTTTTTTTAGCTTTTTGTCTTCTTCTTTAGTTGAATGAGAAATATCTTGTGTTTTTTCATTAACAATAACTTCTTGTTTTAGAATAAGTTCATCGAGCTGTTTTTTTTGAACAGAAATATCTTTAATAATTTTATTTTTAATATGTTTAGCATTTATTTTTTTAAAAATAGGCGCAAGCATAGCTACAGAAATTTTACTAAAATCTTCAAATGAAATGATTTTTTTTACATTCCATTCGTTAATTACGACTTTCAAATTAATATCTTCATCATGATGAATAAGAACAACTTCTATCTTATGCTTTATCTCACTGATCATTTTGATGAATTCTTCTGAATAATGTTTTTCATAAATCAAGAACAAGACATCAACTTTTTCTAGTTCAGAATAGAACTGCCGTTGAGGATCATCTTGGAGCGATGATAATACCGTTCGATAACTAACTTGACTAACAAAGTGAAAAACATCTGAACTATTTTTTTGAGCCCTAAAAGCTTCAATTTGCCATTCGGCCCCTAGAAGTAAAAGACGGTATGATTTTAAATTCTCTACTTCCATTGGCATTATCAACTGTTTTCTCTCCATTTAAAACACGTAACAGGTCAATTAAAAGCTTTTCCCATTCAACAAGACTTGAAACCAGTTCATATTCTATGATATCAGCTAAACAAACAAAATCTTTTTTTTCAACTGCTAGTAAAGCCTCTTCTAACATCGCTTTAGTTTTGTCCTCAGCTTTGCAAAGCCCAGAAAGACCCGCCGCAGCAGAGTCACCTAATAAGTTTTTTATAGAAATGATGCTCGAGATTAAATAATCATAATTTTCGATTAAAACTTGAATTTTTGAGAATACACTTTGAACGCCAGAGAACCTTATCTGCCCTGCAATCAGCTCTGTATTTTGAATCATTTCAGGAAAAGCATCAACCCACCCCTGAATCACATCTATAATCAGCTCATTAATATTTTCAGATAAGTATTCTAATGTATCTACCTCTGAAATGGTCATTGAGAAATAACTTTCCTCTTCCATTTCACCAAGTTCTCTGCCATTAACGATATACTGACATACCACTTGATTTGACTTTTTTAAATCTGCTTCTATATCTGAAAACACCTGTTGCAGAGTTGTATTAGTCGCGTAAAAATCAAATAGTTTGCTACCATTTATCTTGAATCTATCCATGATTCTTTTCCTCTTCCTGAGTGTTTGTGTCTTCTAATAAGTAAGGTCGCAATAGAAGCTTTAGTTCATTATGAACTTTCAAATAAGATTCGACAATTTTATTTTCGGTTAATGGGGGTACTTTTATTTTTTCAGCTAGACACCAGTCTATATAAATACTGGCCTTTGAGCTTATTCTAGCGATTCCACGCATGACAATATCTTGCGCCTCTAAAATTTTTACAAACTTATCTGTTCCCTCGCTTTGGCAAGCCAACAAAATTTCGATAATATGATTATTAATGTCATTAAGTCTTTCTATAGCTCTAAAAAAAACAAGATCCTCAGTCATAGGGAAAGCCTCTCCCAAATAAATAGCTTTGACTAGTGACCATTCGAAATCGTTTACTAAATTAAATCTTAAACTATAACAAGGGATCCCTTGAATATAAGAAATGAGTTGAGGTAAAGGTCTCTGTACTAGAACTGACTTAATCGCTTGAGCTACCTCTGTTGACTCAACATTTGCAGGCAAAATATTAAGCAATACGTAACTACCTTTAACTCTAGGACCTGTTTCCCAAAACTTTACCGACTCAAATGACAAGTTTAAGCATGGCGTTTGGGTCAAATTACACATATGCAAAAAAACACTATCTCCACCTACATGTAATGTAGCATTTTTAAGAATAGGAAATACTTCTTTCAAAGATGTTTTACCTACAAGATTAATAATATCTTTATGTGAATTAAATGCAAAAATTTCCTCTGTATACTTTTCTTCCGCCTTTGAACCTAGCAAAACCACCTTATATCCTAGATCAAAACTAAGAAGTTTCTTTATCACTCTAGACCAAATAAATGGTGACAATGTCTTGTCTTCAGAACTAGCTCCTAGTTGCAAAGTTATATAATTATCTTCAATAGAACCTGTTAAACTAAAATCGTGAGGATAGTTAAAGTCAGAAGCAATTAAATCAACATCACAAAGACTTGCAAAAACATCAATCAAGTGAAATCTGTTATATTTATCAATTCCAACTTGTGAATAAAAATAGGCAGAAATTGAATCCTGAATTGAGAATGAAGAATCTGAAAATCTATTATAGCCAAAAACTTGAGTATCACTTTCAGATAAATAATAAGCTAAATAACTCGAAAGAGGTGAAAATGTAAGATTGTAAATTGTATCATAGTTTTTATTTTTCAAAGAAACTAGCTCTCGCTCTAAAAAATCTGTTGGATTTTCTATATTATTCAATGCAAAAGAAATAATATCTTTGCTATTCAATGAAAAACATTGATCAACTTCAGCTAACCCTTGAGTTGCTTCATGAAATTTTTCGCGAACTATTATATCAATTTCAGCAGAGGGAAATTTTCTTTTCAAGGCCCTAACAATGGGCCAAGACATATAGATATCACCTAGTCTTGCTAGTTGTATTATCAATATTTTCATGGTTTTTTTGCTCCTTAAACAATTCTAATAAAATTTTTTGCAACTGATTAAGTCTACTATAACCTTCTTCAATAAATGTTTTCTGAGACTGTTCTAATAGAGTTTTTTCTAATTTTTGAAACTCTATATGCAAATCTCTTTGGACTTTTTCTTTATCCATAAATCCCCTTTTTGAAACTTCAAATTTTTTTCTGATACTAAAGTTTTAAATGTAAATTGATTACAAAGTTGTTTTTTCTCTAACCAAAATGAAACAAAATCATAAATAGATTTCTCAGTTATCATATCTTGACAAAGATTTCTTTCAAACTGACATGCACTATGATGCGAACAAGGGCGACATTCACTATTTGAAGAAAGAATAAAATTACCTTCTTGATAGCCAGAGGTTTTTTTTGGATGACTGCTGCCAACAGATATTTCTAAAGTTGGAGTCCTTGAATAGACAGCTAGATGTTTTATGCTTGTATCTAAAGTTACTAGTAAATTACTTTCTTCTAAAAGTCTTTTTGATTCATGAAAATTGGCTACAAGCATATCTGACTTAGCAAAATAGAATGTCATTTTCTTGAAATCATCTTTCCCTAGTAAAATCTTAAATTTTTTTGTCGGAAACTTTTCTTTTAACAATTCAAGTGTTTTTTTCCATTTGATCAAATCCAAATTTTTTTTGCTATCACTCGTTTGAATTTGAAAAAGAACTAAGTCATGATTATTTATACTTGCTGAATGTATATCAATATTTACTTTTAAAAGTTTTTTTAAAAGATCCAGATAGTGAATATCATTATGAGGATCAAGCATTTGGGTGATGAATTTTAAATTTAAATCGTTATTGTGCGACTCAAACTGATCCCAATTATAAACACCTACCTTATAAGGGGAACTTAATAGAGATAATATTTTTGCTGAAAATTTTTGATATGTTAAATCTATAACTTTATCAAAATTCATTTCATTCAACTGAGTAATAATTTTTTTGCCATGAAGAAGAGGATAAAGTAATGGTTGCTCAAAACTATTAATCTGCTTTTGCATCGTATATCTGTAAAAATAGTGAAACTCTATCCAAGGAAATAGCTTACAAAACTCGTAAGGTATTAGGTCATATACTAAAATATGTATTTCAGCTTTAGGGTTTTGTTGGCGATACCCTTCCAAAAGTCTAATATGCATCAACAGATCACCAATTCTTAAAAGAGACAAAAACAGAACTTTCATTTAATTATCTCATCAAAAAGGTGTAATATTTTTCCATCAAAGCTACTAAAAGAATCTGTTGCATTTAGCAAATTTTTTAAAGTTAAAAAGTTCTTTTCTTCATGTAACACATTCCAGTTAAAATCTAATTCCAAACTCATGCTCTTCCACTGATCTTGTAAAGCTTTCGCTTCCCTTTGAGTCATCTTTAGTAATAAATTAGAGTATAATTCTTCTTTCCCTTGCCATCCTGGACGAAATGGCATCAAAGTAGGCATTTTTTCCAAAAGAAGTTTATAAATATTCTTAACCGGATGAAATTGTGTCTGAATATCTACAGAATCAAAATGAATAAACTCTATCTGTGAATTTTTAAACTCATTAGAAAGCGCCTCGATAAGATCTAAATTACAATCGATCACTGTGATTCTTTTATTTGGATAGAGCAAATGCAAATACTTGATATGATACCCACCTCCTGCACCTAAAATGCAAAACTCGGAAACATTTTTAATTTCAAAAAGTTTAATCCAATTTTGAGCTTCCGACAAAGGTCTTTGAAATGAGCATAAAGCCTTTCCTTGAAAGAAAGGAATGGCTTTACCATTTTTATTATTTATGAACTGTAGCATCAGTTTGCCCTTTCAAATAATCAGATAGTTGTTTGAAAATCTTACTATTTTCTTTATTCTCAGGATTCCATAGTAGATTTTTGTAACTCTCTAAATAAGCATTTTGATAATCACCCGATTTGATTAAAGAATTAATTAATAATAAAGAAATTTCTTCATCAAAGTTTTCAATCTCTAAATACTTAATTAAGTATTGCTGACACTGACTATTCATTTCTGAAGAATAGACATTTTGTGCCAGTAAGATTAGAGCTGTCTTATTCATTGGGTTATTATCCAATGCTTTTACTAAATTTCCCCAACTAAGTTCCTTATCACCAAATTCTAAATGTACCATTGCTAATCCCACCCATGCTTTGTCATTTTTGTTGTTTAATTCAATAGCTTTACGAAAACAGAATAGACTTTTTTCTATGTCTTTTTTTTGATACTCAAGAACACCTATATTAATAAGAAGTACATCAGATGAGTTGTTCAGCTGATAAGCTTTAAAAAAATATTCCTCAGCTAAATCAAACTCTCTTTGTTTTAAATAAATATTGGCTATGTTTTTGTATATTTCAAAGAGTATCTTATCATCTTCAATGAACTGAGATAGGCAATCAAAATACAACTTAAATGCATCATCTTCTTTTTCGTTAAGATAGTATATTTTTGCCAACTCTAAAGTTCTTAACAATGAATAATTGTACTGTTGATTATTCAAAATGACAATTTCGGCTTCAGTCAAACGATTAAATTTAACTAAAATATTGTAAACTTCATCTAAAATAATCTCATTTTTTGAATCTCTATTACATGCTTCTTGAAGTAAAATAAGTGCTAAATTCAGTTCGCCATTTTTTTCTAAAACTTTAGCATTTAGAAAAAGGGTCGCGATTTCTGTACTAGAGAATTTTTTTTTGTTTATCTTGACTGCAGTTTTTGAAATATTGTCATCCACGCTCAGTGTTTGACTGATATTTGAAACTGGATTCATTTCTTGTAACAACGATCTCTCCTAGCTAAAAGTTTGAAATTAATTTTTAAAAAAATTTAATTTCTTATCTTCTAACTATAAGGAGCAAGTTAAA
This sequence comes from Pseudobdellovibrionaceae bacterium, assembly GCA_013359135.1. Classification (GTDB taxonomy): domain Bacteria; phylum Bdellovibrionota; class Bdellovibrionia; order Bdellovibrionales; family Bdellovibrionaceae; genus UBA2316. The sequence goes on from JABWCN010000036.1 coordinate 32,213, forward strand.
TGCCATTTTTAAATGCTTTCTCTTTGAAAAGAATGCGATCGCCTGCAGTTTCCTTGACAAACCCTATGAAGGGCTTGTCAATTTTCTTACTAGACTTTAATCATACTTCTTCTTGATTAGCAAACTGAGGTACCTTGTAGGCCGAAATAACTTTTTGGCCTTTTTTTAGATCTTTCAAATCTCTAATTATCTGATTTTTAGCTGCCTCGATACAAGATAAAATAGCGACATCCTGCTCGATGATTTTTTGTACGAATAAATCTTTATCGCTCAGATGCTTTTTTAAGCTTTCTAACTGATAGGCCGTGCCATGTTCTGATTGAGAAGATATATGAAGTAGCTCACGATCTATATATTTTAGTATCTCTAAAATACTTTCTCTTTGGTTGTAAAACTCGTTAATCTCATTATAATTATCATTCAAAAAATTCTGAAGTGATGTCTCATTAACTGTATAAAATTTCTCAAGATAATGATTTTTTTGCTCCATGAGTTCTAAAACTCTTTTCATAACCCCTCCTAGGTATTAACTTTTACTTTTGTGATTCCTGATCTTTTTTTAGTTTTTCAACAGCCCCTATCCATCCTTGATAGAGATTCTCTAAAACTTTTAAATTATTTTTTAATGGTTCAACTTGATTTTTAAAGTTTGCTTGAGTGTACTGATCCATGAGATACACATACAGGGCCTCTAGTTTCTGAGAAATTTCACCACCCACTTTATGGTCTAGTGTATTGTTTAATTCCATAATAATATCGTAAGCTCTTCCTATGTTATACCCTTTATCTGCTATTTTTTTTTCATCCATCGCTTTAATAGCAAGTTTTGTAAACTTTATGGCGCCTTCATATAGCATTAAAAGAATTTTTTCTTTGCTTGCCGTTTGAACTGAATTTGTCTTATACTTCTGATATGCGTTTTTCATTTATCCTATAACTCCTGCTTTCCTCATTCGGTTAATTTTTTTTAATATTAAGTCCATATTTTATTATCCCTTAAGTCCAGCGCCAATTCCTTGGACCGCAGCTCCCTGACTTTGAATTGCTGACATTTTTGACTCTAGATCAGCAAATTTTTTTCTTAAAGAATCTTCTTTTTTTTCTAATTGTCGCTCTTTTTGTTCAATTTGAGTGTTATATCTATTTATTTTTTCTTGAATTCCTTTTTTTCTATTAGCAAGAACACCAAACGAAGGGTTTTGCATATTTGAAAGTTCTCTTTTAAGATTATTGACAAAACCAGTAGTTAAGCCATCTCCTTTAAAAAACTCTGCAACTGAAGCGGGATTTGAATTTAAGACTTTATTAAACTTCTCCTGATTGAAGTTTAAAGTTCCGTTTCTATTAAATTCGATACCTAATTGATTCATTGTCTGGATGTCAGAGTTAATGCCAAATTGAGGAGCCATAATTATTCGACGTAAGACATTCTCTACTTGTCTAGTTAGCGAATCACCCCCTAATGGTCCCAATGATTCTTTACCGCTAGCTCCTTTTTGTAACTTTTGTTGATTCTGTAAAAATGAAAGTGCACCATTATAAGCATCTACAAAAGCTTTTATTTTACCACTGATTGCTTCCATATTTTCTTTTACAAAAACTCGTATCTCTCTTCCTGGAGATGCTTGTTTCAAATTTAAAGTAACTCCTGGAATCAAATCATTGACCACATTATCGGGAACCTCAACTTCAAAGCCATCCATTTTTAACTTCGCGTTTTGAGCAGGACGAGCTTCATCAAAAAACATGTCCTGATCTCCATCTAGCATGTAGATTGTAGGGAATTTAATTTGTTTATCATCACCGGTTTTTAAGCCAGACACTATTAGTCTAAAAGGATTCTCTCGATCTTTTTTGTCTTCTATAACGGTTGCTCGCATACCAATATTTGCTGAATTAATTTGAGCAGCAACACCACTCAGTGTAGAGTTTTCTCCTTTGATATAAACTTCTTTTAGTCCTTGAGAAGTTTCAAATTTTATATAGCCAACACCCATCTGAGTTTTATCTTTATCTGGAAACCCATTGGAAATAGCTCCCGGTTTTTGAGCCAACTGCATGACTTCAATAGAGTACTCACCATTCACCACAGCACCAGGGTCAACTACCCCATCAATGGTGTTTGGATCACCAGAGATTAACTTCGTATCTATAAAACCTTTCGTATTTGTCAGTTCGCCAAGATTCTTAGTTATCTCGCTGACCTTTGTTTCTAGATCAGTAACTATTTTTAGAACATCTTCTTGTTTATTTTTTTTAGTTTCAATTTGCTTTAATGGAACGCGCTCAGCCTCAACCAACTGGTCGACGATATTTGGCGGTAATCCTGAGGCCATGCCGGTCATCCTAATCGCTGGCAATACTCTTCCTTTACTAGATAAATCCTTTTATCTTTATTAATCATAGCAGAATTTTTTCATTAACCACAGGTCAATAATTTGACTTTTAAAATTTGGGCTTTATTCTAGATAACTATGTCTATCATTGTAAAAAAATTTGGTGGAGCCACAGTCTCTACCCCTGAAAAAATTAAGGAAATTGCCTTAAAAATGAAGATGGAAATGAGTCCAAATGACCATTTAGTCATTGTTGTTTCCGCTATGGGGAAAACCACCAACAATTTGATTGAGCTAGCCCATCAAGTGTCTAGTCATCCCTCTCGAAGAGAAATGGATATGCTTCTGTCGGTAGGGGAAAGAATTTCCATGTCTCTTTTGTCTATGGCACTCCTTGATCTTGGCCTAGAAGCCATCAGTTTTACAGGAAGCCAAGCCGGAATTTTGACGACAGAATCCCACGAAAATGCTTTTGTTGTTAATATCAAACCACAGCGACTACAGGAAGAACTTAAAAAAAATAAAATTATTATCCTAGCTGGATTCCAAGGAGTCAGTGAGCAAAAAAAAGAAATTACAACACTCGGTCGTGGTGGCAGTGATACATCTGCTGTTGCGATGTCAGCAGCTTTAAATGCCAAACACTGTGAGATTCTAAAAGATGTTCCTTCTATTTTTTCAGCAGATCCAAATCTAATTCCCGAATCAAAACCAATTTCGACTCTTTACTATGAGCCACTAATGGAAATGACATTTTGGGGAGCTAAGGTTTTACACTATCGCTCGGTAGAATTAGCTGCTGTTAAAAAAGTTAAAGTTTATATTGGACCATCAAGAGCACAAAATCAAATAAAAGGCACTTGGGTTACTCAGTTTGCCTCAAAGGAAATGGAAATGACATTTACCAAGAACACTAAAATCGAAAAGTCTGACAACAATAGCAACTCTTTTGAAAGATCGGCCTTACTGTCTATTAATGTTCATAAAAAAGTGTTACAAATCAAAATTAAAAGTAAAACAATACAAGAAGCTCTTTCAATTTTAAAAAAAGAATTTGTCGATAAAGAAATCATATTTCCACAGATGCTTCACATAGATAATTCTGAAGATAAGGAACAAGTGACACTTATCCTTACAGCTCCTAATGAGGTTGTTGAACAAATATTAAATACTTCGTTTTCTTTTTATGTCGATGGAAATATATTTGCTACCATAACCATTACAGGTACAGGATTTTTAGAGTTTGAAATTCAAGATAAAATTCTAAATTCCTTAAAATCTTCTGATGTTGAACTATTCAAAGTATTTTACAGTGCTTTTAGTATTACACTGCTAATAGATAGTAAATGTGCAGACCAATCAGTCAAAATTTTGCATACTTTAATATAGTGTAAACCAAAAATGAATAGCAAAATAAGACAATAAAAAAACAATCAGTTTACAACAATATTTTTTAAAAAGGTTCATAAGCCCTGAATCTATTTTGTTTAGGATCGCCAAAGTCAATAATTTCTAAAGACTTTCTTGTCGCATTCACTGACTTTTGAGCTAAGATATCACCTAAATCTACCAACTGAGCTGGTAAAAGACTAATACTCCAATTCAATTTTACTGGAATCAATATTCCTTTTTTTTCATAGAAAAAATCGTTTAAATATTTTAAAGTGTACTTATCCCACGTTAGAAAAGAAAAAATGTTTTTTTCATTTTGATTAAACTTATTTAGTGTTTTTCTAATTTGTTGTATGGCAAATTGTCCAGGATCATCAGACTCTAGATCTTTTTTTAATGTAAAATGTACAGATTTATATTGAATTTGTTTTTCTGACAGCAAATCTTCATCACAAGCTTTCAAATAAATAACTTGTAAATAAGATGTCATAGACGAGTAGGGAAATCCTCCAATAAAAATAGCACTAAAATCTGTATACTTGCTATCAGAAAGATCTTGTAAAACAAACTTTTTGTATTGATCCATAATAGGGTCATAAATTTTTCTGACACGAAGATCTGAAGAAGCAAGACGTCCAGACAACTCATTTAGTAGCTGAGGTTCTCGAATACTTGGATTCATAGCTGCCCAACGTTGGTCAACTACAGCTATTACATATTTCTTAATAAAAGGCTCTTCCTGCAAAACCAAATGTTGATATGCTTTTGAATTTAATATCACTCGCGCAGTCTCTTCTGTCATAAAAACAACTGCTCTTAGTTCGGAAAAATCAACTTTTGAGTTAGTCTGTAAATCTTCTTTCAAAATCTGGTATCTAGGATAAGTTTTAGCCAAGCTAATTGTAAAAAATCCAGGTAGTGGTTTTTCAAATAAAACTTGCTGCAAAGAATTTGTCATTTTCAGACCCAAATCATTAGGTAGAGAAGTGGTTCCCCATCTTCTGAAAAAATCTGCATAGGTAGAAATTTTTTTCTTAATTTCAGTTTCAATAACTTTTTTCATTTGATCCTCTAGCATCTCCATGATTTTTTTCATGATTCTAGATAGATCCTTATAACTTCTTGGATTATGTACTTGCTCAAAACTCAAAGCTCTAGGAATATCGTATACATATCTCAAACTTGAAAAGAATTCTAATGCATTTTCATCCTGAGAGGCTATTTTTCGTAAGCTTATAAACTCAGGTAAATTTTTTACCTCTACTTGCAGTTTATTAAAATCTATATTCCTAACAAATAAAAGCATTCTGCCAAAGTCTGAAAGAACCACATTTCCGTCCATTTGATGTATCCATAACTTATTTGGACGAGATTCTAATAAAGGAATCAATTCTGTAATAGGTTTACTACCCTTCAAAGCTAATGATTTAATCTGTTCTCCTGCCACTCTTACAAATGTAGAAATATTTTCACTAGGAGTAAAATCTGTAGCTCTAGATACAAATTGAATTAAAATTTGTAACTTACTGAGTTCATCTATTGATAGTAAATTATCTTTCCATTTCAATGCTCTAATGGAAGGATTATTTAGAGCTGCATCCAAAAGCATAGCCACACCAGAACCAGAGCTTCCTCCAGCAAAAGATGAAATCATCACTTTAACATCAACATTTTTATTATTTTCAATTTTTTTTGCTTCTTCTAGAGTGGCTTTTAGAGACTCTGCTAACCATGCTATGGTTGCAGCCCAATTATAGCCATTGCCTTGTGCTGTTGCAGAATAAAGAATGACAACCTCTTCTTTGCTATGGACTTTACAGCAAGAAAAAAAAATACCAACTAAAACATTAGTAAATATTAAAATTTTAAAAGTAGATTTCATGGAGCTAAAACCTTTATTCAAAACAACTGGGCCACTTATAACACTGTTAAACATGTAAATGCTATTGAAAAATAGCAGAAGACATACCCTATCAATAAGATATCTTCTGCCAAAGGTTCACCTCGGATAAGTCGTCTGAACAGACTTCTAATTACTTTTTAATATTATAGTCTTCAGGAAGTAATGTAGACTTTTTTCCTTCATAACGCATTTTTACAATTTTGAAAATATTTTCGGATGACATATTGATGTATTCAGCTTTTCCTCCAAGTCCCGTAATATATTTTCTTGGATCAAATTTAGCTATATCACGCCTTCCTGTTGTTGGTGGCAAAGCTCCGTTGGTTCCGCCGCCACTTGAAGTTTTGCCAAAATAACCTGCTCCAAAACTTCCTCCTTGAGTTCCTCCATAGCTTCCTGAGTTCACTTTTAATGGATCTTTCCCTGCTCCTGCGCCATGAGACGCAGCTGAACCTTGTGATCCTCCTGCATTATTACCATTAGCGCCTTTTCCTGCAGAACTGGCATCACCTTGTTTTCCACCAATACCTTGCCCATCTCCACCTCCTCCACCAATACCAAGTCCTTGTGAAGCATAGCCTCCATTTCCATTAGAATCAGTGCCACCAATTACTCCTGGAATACTTCCACCTGATGTTTTAACTCCAGGAATAGATCCCCCACCCGAGGTACCTGGGGAATTTGATTTATTCATAGCTGTCAAACAAGCCGATCCTGTAGGATCAGCATAGCAACTACAAACCTGATTTTTAGCAGCATAGGTGGGATCAGAGCATTTTTGTTTATCAACACAATACTGTGAGGTAGGATTTTTAGTGCAATCATTAACGCTATTGGTTGTTAATGAAGTGTCATCTTCACACTGCTTTGCCACCTGCTGCTGTGCCACTGCTGCAAGAGCATGCTGAGCTGCTTCTTGGATTTGCTTTTTAAAAGCAATACACTGATCAGTTTTTCCCTTCAAATCATTGGCATAACTTAACTGTAACTGTGACCTTTCTGGTTCGCTGAAACAATCACTATTCAAAATAGCTTGAGCCTGAGAACAAGTTTTCTCACACCCACCTTGGAAAGTAGCACAAACACCTTGAAATGCAGCTAAGGCACCATTTGCTATCTTTGAGATTTCTCCTATTTTTGAACAAGCTAACTTAACACTAGCAACACTTCCTGCCCCAACTACTTTTACAGCGTTAGCTGCTTGCTGCATACTTTGGTTTTCTTGATTACAAGCATCTATTGCACTTGTATTTTCTTGCTGACATTGATTCACTAATTGCTGAAATTGCTGCTTACAAGCTGAATCTTTAGCTCCACTAGACTCAGCCGGAGGACATATAGTTAGCTCTCCTGCCTCAGGTCCTTTGGCATAAACATTAATATTTTTTTGCTGCTCCGGAGGAAAAGAATTATAAGAACTCTCAGAAATAATAGTACATCCAGCAGGGACACTAGCTGTTACTTGAGTATCTTCTTTTGATTCTACAGGGGCTTTTGAGCATGATGGATCCTTTGAATCCAGGCATTGGTTTCCAACATTTTCCTGCGCTGGTCCACCACCTTCACATTCACCGTTCCATGTACCACCCCTATCTTCACAAGCCTTTTCATCCTCTGACTTAGCATAGGTGCCATCATCTTTTTTTGCCTTCGTATCTCCCGAACTTTTTTTAGTCGATGGTTTCACAGTTGATTTTCTAACTACGCGTGCTGCGCCAGATGAACTTGAAGATACTCCTGAAGCACCAGACGATAAAGCATTTGATAGTGTTGAGTTGCGTACACACTGAAAGCCATTTGAAGTAAAACCCGTAGGACAAACAACAGCCTGTGGAGTCTGCGTAACCGCAGTGGGTGGCTTAGAAACAGATCCATAATTAATTGCAGTTGCAGAACCAGCGTAACCTTTGCTCTGTAGTAAAACTAGTGTTATCAACAAATACAATAAGAATGTGAAATTCAATATTTTCATCACTCCCCCTATATCTTTAATATATCGTAAAAATTAGTTATTTCTAAAATTTTTAAACTGAAAAATTAACTCACTTATAGTTCAGTTCATACCTAATATAGACAGAAATTACTCTTTGTTTTGGTTAAGGTGTCTCGAATTGGGACAAATATTCTTTAATAACTATACTCTTTGTAATGATAATTTTAAACTTAGTCCCTTGATCTAGCTGACTAGTAGCTTATATGTTTTTTTCCATAAATTGAAAAGTGGATTCAAAAAAATGTAACAAACTTTATATTCTCTACTGATTTACCTACCCTCAAGACCCCAGAGAACTCATTAAAATTCTCTGGGTAGGTTGGTCCGCAGAAAGAAACGGAGGACTCTTTCTGCTAGAACATTATATATAAAATTAATTTTTATAAAATTTATTATTAACCAATCAACTTCATAGCCGCAGCAGGAATTTGATTAGCTTGTGCCAATGTAGCTACTGAAGCCTGCAGAAGGATGTTGTTTCTTGTTAACTCACTACTTGCCTGAGCCACATCTGTATCACGTATACGAGAATTTGCAGCTGATAAGTTCTCATGCATAGTTTGAGTATTATCAAACGTCGCTTGTAACCTATTTTGAATAGCACCTAAATTCGCTCGAAAACCATTCACTGTAGATTGTGCTTCATCTAATACCGACAATGATTCCTGTGCGCCTTCTTTCGTTGAAAAATCAAAACCATCTATTCCTAAATTAGATGCTGTTGCATCAGACATACTTGAATCAAACTTAATTCTATCCGCTTCAGGATTATTATTAATACCTACCTGAAATTCATATACTTTACCATTACCGTTGATTAGCTCTTGATTACCAAATTTAGTTGTTTGAGCAATACGTTGAACCTCTGACTTTAGCTGTTGTACCTCTTTATCCAAAAGCCCTCTCTCTTTATCAGAGACAGAATCTGATGAAGATTGAATACCCAACTCTCTCATACGAGTTAAGATATTTGAAATTTCTCCAAGGCCCCCCTCAGCAGTTTGAATGAGCGATATTCCATCATTAGAGTTTCTACCTGCCTGTGCCACACTTCTTAAATTCGATTTTAAGTTTTCACTAATGGCTAATCCCGCAGCATCATCAGATGATTTGGTTATTCTTGATCCTGATGCTAATTGTGTAAATGACTTTTGAATCTCTCTTTGTGATCCAGTCATTGACTTTTGTGCACTCAGTGACGCTACGTTTGTTGAAATTCTCATTCCCATGGGGACCTCCTGTTGGTGCTCCTAAAAGGAGCGGTTAAGGCCTAGGCTTTATAACCTACATAAAGACAAGGCCTGTTATACATGTTGGCAAACTCGACTTAAGTCAGGATCAAAAAACTTCTTCGAATTGATTCCCGGCAGTCACTCCAGAAACCCTTCTCCATTTTTTGGTTCACTACTTTAGTCAGTGTTAACCCGTGTGATTATTCTTTCGGCGAGGTCTTGGAAGGCTTTAGTCCTGTTGATTAAAACTAGACTAAAGTCATTGACATTCTAGACCATGATCTAGCAAAAACTCGATCATGGTCTAGGGAAAAGCAAACAAAAATCCAGTTTCAACTAGACTTTGATCCTGATTTAAAAAGTTAATTTAAGAAACTGGAGTACATGTCTTTGGTCAAGTCGAGGGCTTAAGACTTAGAACCTGCTTCAAATGATATGCAAGAGTTATATAAATTTTATAATTGAATTTTTGGTTTATTTTTCAGCAAACATCGACCTTTGTATTGGCTATTCTCTATAGAATCAACTTGTGGCTGGTAAATTAAATCTCCAGTTTCGTATTCGTATTTCTTTAGTTCTTGAATTTGCTCAAGAGTCACAAAAGAGTACCCTTGCTGAATAAGCTCAGGTAAAAGAATTTCGAGCATATCTGCTGTTTTTAAATGAATATCATGCATCAACGCCACTCCACCCTTGAGATTATCAAGAGCATTGAAGTATCCACTCGCACACTCTTTAGGTGTAAATCTATGATTCTTATCCCAGCACTCCCAATCAGCAGCATCGATAAATTGATCCTCATAAATTTCAATTTTTCTTCCAACGTCCCAACAAATTGGCCCTATATATTTTCTCAGCTCGGGATCTTGATTTAAAATTTTTGCGTTAGCTTCAAACCATGAGGCATAGGGAGCTCTGAAGTAATAATCATTTTTATGATCCAAATAGGGCTTAATCAAAGCATGAGTTTTTTGTAATTCCTGAATCAACAATTCTGGATGCAATCGATAAGTGTTCTTGGCCAGCTGAGGATGAGTGTATGAATGGTTTGCCAACAAATGGCCCTCGGAAACTATTCTATTAGTTAAATGAGCATGGGTTTTTACCTGACTACCTAAAACAAAAAAAGTCGCTTTGATATTATATTTTTTTAGGAGATTTAAAATTTTTTCTGTTCCCTTCCCTGGACCATCATCAAACGTTAAGGCTATATTATAAGTCTTGTCCAAAGAAAAATATTCAATATTATACTGTTGAAATTCTGTGCTCTGAAAACTATTGAAACCTTTAAAAGCCAACACTCTCAACCCCAAAAAACAAATCAAGACTAATATTTTAATTATATTCATGATTGAGAAGGCTTATCATTAAATCAATAAATTAACGATAGAAGAATAGGAAAAATTGCAGATGTTTTTATTCTTTATTAAAATAAAAAGATTGACCAAATAAAGCTATAGCTTTGACTACAAAAACAACAACAATATAAAATTGACAAAAGCCACTAAAAAATAGGAGGTCACTTGAAATCATGGGCTCTAATTACCGGTGCTTCTACTGGAATTGGTAAAGAACTTTGTTATCTCTTTGCTAAAGACAATATTAATCTTATTCTTTGTTCAAGGAATGAAATGAAATTAAGTATCTTGGCAAAAGAACTATCTGAAAACTTTTCAATAGAAGTCTTTATCTTTCCCTGCGATCTGGCTTCAGAAAATGGAGCATTTAATTTAGTTCAGTTTATTCAGCAAAAAAATCTATCACTTGATTTTCTTGTAAACAACGCAGGTGTCGGAACTCATGGAGCTTTTCATTCTATACCTTGGTTCGAAGAGCAACGAATGATTCAACTTAACATCACAAGCCTAACTTATGTGTTAAAAAGTTTTATACCAGAGATGCTGAAAAGAAAAAAAGGAA
>JABWCN010000037.1 GCA_013359135.1 Pseudobdellovibrionaceae bacterium
GCCAGCGTTTGTTCTGAGCCAGAATCAAACTCTCCAAAATATACTTTTAAAGTATTTATTAAATCTTGGTACTAACTATTCAGTTTTCAAAGAGCGGTTCGCACGTTATAGTAAAGTTTGAGAGTCAAAGTCAATGGGTATTATCAAAAAAAGTTATATTTTTTTGATTTTTTTTCAGTCTCTGTAAAAATTTTGCCTAAATTTTAAATTATTTTTAGAATATGTTTATATGTTGTGCATTTTTTTGTTTGAATTACATGAATTGAACTTTTTTTCAGCATGCAAAAATTGTCTCAAATGAATTTCTAATACTTTTTCAACTCTCATCCCTTTAGATTTTAACTATTAAACATATGTTTTAGATAAAATGCCTATTTGAAATAGTGTCCATAGCTCACGACTCTAACAAATCAATATATGATGTAGGCCTTTACAATACCGTTCATTGAATGAAATTAAAATTTCATCGCCGAATTACGCTTTATTTAAAGCTAAGAATCTTTTTCTATTTAGAGTTAGAGGTTACGAATAGATAAATCGCTACATTGAAACTAACAAATGCAAACCACCACAAATAATGCGGTGGTTTCCTTCTTCTTATGCTTTCAAATATTTCCGTAAATAATGGCCCAGTCCCAGCCATCGAAGAAACAACACTTAGATGCCCCAAACTGACCGACTTTAAATATAATAATAAAGATAAAAAGGCGCCAAAGAAACTCGCAAAAAGAACCTGAGTTTTTTCCCCAGTAGTTAAAGCCTTGAATTCTTGCGCTAAAGGAATTCTTTTGTAAAATAGATGGATAATCGCAAAACCTAACAATGCTCCACTCGCTCTAAAAAAATTCGCTTCAAGAGAGTTTAGATTTGGATTATGAGTAAATGAAAATTTTGTAAGAATAAGGCCGATATTATCCAAAAAAACCGCTATCACTCCCATGAAGATCCCTCTTAAATGCCAATGACCAGAAACCTTGTACCTCTCTAAAGATAAAAGAAATAAACATAATACCATACAAATAACACCATAAACAGCGCCCAGAGGTAATACACTTTGAAATAAAAAATAAGACCCTATTCCTGTATAGAAAGGAGTTAAACCAAACATCATTACTATCCTTGAACCGCCAAGAATTTTCATTCCCTCTAACATAAATAAGTCGCCAATACAAAGCCCAACAAAACCACTAGCAGCTAGGTAAAGCATCTCCTCAGAACTAGCCTTAAAACTGTGAGATCCTATCATCAAAAATGTAGTTAAAGAAATAAAGCACACCATCGCCTTAAATGCGTTCATCCATAAAACGCTGATTTTTCTTGAATAAATAGCAAAGTAAAAACTACCAATCGAAAAGCTTAAATTTGCAAACAGGGAAAAGATAAGAACTTGAATCATCTATTCGTACCTCAATGCCTCGATAGGATTTAAAAGAGCCGCTTTTCTTGCCGGATAAACTCCAAAAATAACCCCTATCATAGCTGAAAAACAAAATGATACCAAAACCGAGTTCAAAGATACCACAGTATTCCATCCTAAAACTGCCGACAACAAAGCAGTCAAAGTCCATCCAAGGAAAATACCTAACAATCCTCCAACCACACTGACAACAATCGACTCAGAAAGAAACTGAAAGAGAATATCTTTTCTATGGGCTCCTATTGCTTTTCTCAAGCCTATCTCTCTTGTTCTTTCTGTAACAGAGACTAACATGATGTTCATAATGCCTATGCCCCCAACTAAAAGCGATATCGTAGCTATAGCCGCTAACAACAATGACATCGTCTCACTACTCTGTTGCATAGCTTGCTGAATATCTGCCATGTTTCTAATTTGAAAAGCCTCGCTTTGTTGGGATAAGGGTATTTTATGCAATTCAGTAAGTACATTAGTCATTTGATTGATAGCTGGACCTATTGACTCGGTAGTCAACATCTCAACTTCTATCATATCCAAATAAGTTCTACCAAATAATCTCTTCATTGCTGTCTGTAATGGGATTATAACAACGTCATCTTGATCACGAAAACTATTTCCACCTTTTTCTGGTAAAACCCCAATAACTTGAAAGTTAATTTTATTTATTTTTATCATTTCCCCTATAGGACTTCCATCTCCAAATAGCTCTCTCTTGACAGTTTCTCCAATAAGCGCCACCCTCACTCTTTTTATATCTTCATCGTCAGAATATATTCTTCCCATCTTAGGTTCTGAATTATGTACGCGAAACCATACCGACGAAACACCTTGCACTGTCGTATTCCAGTTCTTAGACTGTGCTGTGAGCTGTCCTCGGCCAGACACTTGCCCCACCAGCCCCTTAATATTATCTACTTTTTTGCTAATCACTGATAAATCCTCTAGCATTAGGCGATTTGCAGCTCCTGACTCTTGTGAAATTCCTCCAACCCTGATGTTACCTGGCCTAACCATTATCAAGTTAGAGCCCAGAGACGATAGTTGCTCCTCAATTGCCTTTTGTGCTCCTTTGCCTAAGGCCAACATAGCAACAACGGCTCCAACGCCAATAAGAATCCCTAGCATAGATAAAAAAGTTCTCACCTTATTGGCCATTAGTGTTTTAAAGCCCTGCGTGAAGTAGCTATAAAAATCTCTAAGAGACGAAGACTCAATCATCTCTTTAGTTATTGCTTTTGTTGATTTAAAAGTGATTAGGTTGTTTTGAGTCATCGCCTTATCTTGCATCCTAACCTGAGGAACGGCTTGCGAAGAGTCTGCAACTTCAAAATATTCTGGTTTTTTTGAGGATGATAGAGAGTCAGAAAACACCCTACCATCTTTTATTCTAATTATCCGCTTAGCTTCTTGAGCAACCTCTTCCTCATGGGTTACAATCACTACCGTAATTCCTTGAGCATTTAAATCTTTTAAGATGCTCATAATCTCATGTTGACTTTGAGAATCAAGATTACCCGTTGGTTCATCGGCTAAAATCATTCTAGGATTATTAATCAAAGATCTTGCGATTGCCACCCTTTGCTGTTGACCACCTGATAACTCATTAGGTTTATGATGAGATCTTGAAGCTAGCCCTACCGAAGATAACAACTCCATGGCTCTACCAGAACCTAAAAACTTCTTTGAATACAATAACGGTAAAGATACATTCTCTTCTGCTGTCACTCTAGGAAGAAGATTAAATTGTTGGAAAATAAATCCAATTTCATTTCTTCTGACGCTTGCTAGTTCATCTTCACTCATCTGAGAAATCTCTTGAGTATTTAAAGCGTAAGTCCCAGAAGAAGGAACATCAAGAAGCCCCAAGATATTCATCAAGGTCGACTTCCCAGATCCAGAAGGACCCATGATCGCAATAAACTCACCATCTTCAATGACTAAATCTATGCCCTTTAGAATCTCGAGCAGTTGATTTCCCATTTGATAATGTTTTTTTAAATTTGTTATTTTGATCATTTAAGCCTCTAGAAAATTGTTAAGGTCCTGGTGGTGGAGAGGAAGAACCCGAAGAGCTTCTCTGATTAGCGCCAGAACTTGAACCACTTGTGCTTGCCTTTTTCGAACGGTTATTAAATGGCATAAAAGGATTCGATTTTTTTTGCTCTTGCTCAGTTACTTTTAAAATAATCTTTTCTTTTTCTTCGACTCCGGAGAGAATCTCAGTATTTTTTCCCTGACTCTCGCCCACTTTCACTTCCACTTTTTTTTCCTTATGATTGTCAACTGCGGATTTGACCAATAAAAAAGGTTTTCCATTTTCGTAGTTTAAAAACTCTGTAGGTACAGTTAGGACGTTTTCTTTGTTTTTAACAAAAAAGGTGATATTTGCAGTCATTCCGCTTCTCATAAACTCAGGTGTACTTAAAGGAAGTACATCTATAACATAAGTCGTCACATTGTTAACTGTCTTTGCCTCAAATGCAATTCTCTCAACTCTTGAAGAGATCTTAATATCAGGATATGAATCCAATCTGACATCACAATCTTGATTGATTTTGATTTGTGCTAAATCGGTTTCATCTACCTGAGCTTTAATAGTCAATCGATTTGACATCACTAACACAGCATCACTCACTGTGAAAGTTTGTCCAGGCTCTATATTTCTCTTAATTAAAGTTCCTGACATAGGTGCAACTACAGGAGTAGGCTTATAAAGATCTTCCCACTTTTTTAACTCCTCTACTCCTTGAGACCTCGCTGAATCAATAAGCGCAGCTCTTTCTGTTGAACTCATCCACGCTATAATTTGACCTTTAGTTAACTTATCGCCTTCATTTACTAAAACACGATCCATTCTGCCTGCAACTGGAGGTTTTATTTCTAAACGATTCTCAGGCTGCACGGTACCTGTAGCAAGAATAGTAATTTCTATATTTCCCCTTTTTACCTCTGCTTCAATATAGCGTTCACTTCCTTTTTTCTGGAAAAAAAACAGGAAATAGCCAAGAATAAGAATCAAACTTACACTCCCTGCAATTATACTTTTTTTTCTATTCATTGTGATTCCTCGTTGGTCAGCAAATACTCAAGATTAGCTTCATTGAGTAAGATTTCTTTTTCACTTGATAAAACGGTTTTTTCTCTCTGAATGAGCTCGCTTTCTATTTTATCCCAATCCTCAAAGGTCATCAAACCGTTATTATACTTTTGCTTAGCAATTTCGGCACGTATACTGGCTGCCTCTGCAAATTTTTGGTCTACTTTATACTTTTCCAGAGATAAGGTGAAACTCAAATTAATTTGGCGCAAATTACTCAAGTTTTCTTGGTAGGAGTTTTTCTTAATAAAACTCTGTGCATTAAAATTCTTTAGAGCCGCCTTATAATCGCTGGTGTTTTTTCCACCAGTAAACAAAGGAATAGTTAAAGTTAAACCCACATTCCATTTCTGCTTGTTCAGCGGAAACTGTTCATCAAAATATCCCCAAGAACCTGCCAAATCTAAACTTGGATAAAAATCGCTTTGAGCCTTAAAACGCAGCGTGCTTAAGAGTTCTTCACTCAAAACTGCCTTGCGGTAATCCACAGTCTTTAAAACTTTATCTGGTAACTCACTGTTTTTAAGAGGCTCAGTTTGTCTAATCATTTTCTCTGGTAAAAACAAGACTTTCTCTGTAAAGTCTTCGGAATTAATCGTTTCAAACAAGAACTGAGATAAAATTTTTCCTTGAATATTCAATAAATTTTTTTCAGAGTTTTTTTGATCGTATAACGACTCTTGATAATAAGCCTCAGATAAAACAACAGCTCCTTTATTTTCTCGACCACTAGAATAGCGCAACTTAACTATATTTAGATTTTCTTTACGACGCGCCAATGTCTTATTAGCGAAATCATTCAATTTATATTGATTTACCCACTCTACATAGGTTTTTTTAAGCTCAAGAGTCACTTCTTTTTTTGCATATTCCCAATCTAAAAAAGCCATTTTTGATCGAGTCTGTGCTTCTTTTGCCCTCTGTACATCTAAGAAACCAGAAAATAAATTTTGGGTAAGAATAAAAGAGCCCGAAGTAGTTTCTGATGTTTTATCTGTTGAAAGATCATTAAATGATTTAACAACAGAAACCTGACCCTTAATTTGAGGGTAATATCCAGATTGAGCACTTATCTCTTGGTCTAAGTAGGCTTTGTATGTCAGCTCTGAGGCTTTGACTTTGGGGTGAACTTCAAGCGCCTTTTTCAAACAACTGTTCCAAGTCATAAGTTCTTTTGTCTGCTCAACACCATGAACCTTAACTTTAAAAAAAAGAAGGAGGTGGAAGAAGAGAATCGCTTTTGTTTTTGCTTTCATACCAGAACCCTTCAAAAAGTTGACAGATATTAACTCCCATAAAGTTTAAATCTAGTTAGTCCACTTTATCAAACGAATGTTTAAAAATTATGTAAAACAAATGAATAGTCTGTTTGAATCCTACACTAAAAAATTTATTTTTTTGATAAAATTTTAGACGCTTTTCCCATATTGATAATGTTCTGAATTAAAATTTTGCCTCCAGAAAAAATTATCCTATCATGAAACCATATCTTTAAAGGAGTTAAAGATGCAAAGATCAAAGATGATTTATAAAGCACTAAGTAAAAGTTTATTATGTTATATAAGCGCTCTACTTCCTCTTTTCTTGTTAAGCTCATGTGATTTTATTCAAAATTCCGCAGCTAAAGAGACGTCCTCCCAATCTAGTGGCATACCCACATCTGACTTCACAGTTTCCCAAGACCAAAACTCTCAACCAACAACTCCTAGTGATAATAACACTCTTCCAAGCCCATCTACCTCGTTAAATCCAGATGACTTAATTTTTGAGGAAGGGTTCTCTATTAATCAAGGCGCCTTAAAAACAAACAACATAGCTGTCAACTTAGAACTTAAAACCCTAACCCCCTATTTCATCAAGATAGGAACTACTATGGACTGCTCTGACGGAAGTTGGCAAAATTATCAATCTACAGTTGATTGGAATCTCAGCTACCCAAACTCTAATAATATTATTACAGTTCGCTTTCAGGATTGGGAAGGAAGCCTTTCTCCTTGTTACCGACGCTCTATAATCCACGACAATCAAGGACCAGAAATTTTATTTACCAAATACCCCACATCAATCATCGAAGAAAATACCATCGCAGAGATTATCGCTCAAGTGTCTGACAACATAAGCACTGTAACCTCAGTCCAATGCCGACTCAATAATGTAATTAAACCTTGTTTTCCTGGAGAAAATCAAATTAAGATAACTAATCTACCTCAAGGTAGTTATACATTCACTATAGAAGCAAGTGATGATCTTCAAAATATCTCTTCAAAATCTATTCAATGGCAAGTCAATTCTTTATACAAAAATCTAACTCAAGAAATCCAGGTAAACGATTATCGAAAAATCGATATTCTATTTGTGATCGATAACTCTGGTTCCATGGAATACGAACAGAAAAGTATGGCTCAAAGAACATCACAGTTCTTGACTCTTTTACATGGACTAGATTTTCAAATTGCCATCACCACTACGGATCCAAGAAATATTAACTTAGGAGATGGAAGACTAGTCCCAATCAAAAGAGACTCTGGAGGGTATATCATTGACTCTAATCAAGAAATCACATCAGCCCAGACACAACTAAGTCAAACCCTTCAACGTACTGAAGTTGGCTCTGGATCTGAACAAGGAATACGTTCCGTTTATCGAGCCATTGAAAGGTTCAAAAACAATGAATCAAATTTAAGATCTTTTTTTAGAGATCACGCACAATTTGCTGTAGTTTTAATTTCCGACGAAGATGAATCAGACAACACAACAAAAAATGACCCACAAAACTTGATCAACCTGATATCTAGCACTTGGCAAAAACAAAAGAGATTTAGTTTTTACTCTGTCATTACAAAACCTGGAGACACCCAATGCAGAGGAACTTATGGGTACTCCTACGGTGAAAGATATAAAATAATGTCTGACCTTACTGGTGGCTTAATAGGCAGTGTTTGCGAAATGGACTACTCGATACAAGTTAAAGGAATTGCAGAAGGAATTCGAAATTTGCTGAAAACATTGACCCTTGATTGCCCACCCGTAAATCAAAAGTCTATCACTGTTTTTAAAGATGGAGTGGCTTTATCTGAGCCCTTTTCAATTGAAGGGATTAATTTAAAATTTCAGAACGAATTACTGCCAGGCAAATACAATGTGAACTATAGTTGCCTGAAATAACTTTTGCACGCAGCTTAACATGACTTCGATAATTATATTTTTTTGATCCAAGTCTATGTTAACAAAAGTGGCTTCACCTTGAGGAGACCATTTTTGTTCATCACTACACGATAAACATCTGACTTTACTTTCGATTGTTCATCATGATTCTGAGTCTTGGAATCGAAGTTTTGCGGACTTAACTGATAATCTACTATTATGTAAAAATAATAAACTTTATTAGTAGTTACTTTTGAAAAATGTCCATCTTTATTCAACAGAACAATATCTTTTTGAGGATCATCAAGATGCTTCAGATAACGCTCGAGATTTATACGTAAATTATCTTGAAGTGCGCAATGATTTCCGTCCAAAGACATTTCTTTGATTAGGGAAAAATGTCTTTTCAAATGAATAACATCCTCTTGAAGATAATTTTCTGCCTCCGAAACACAAGATTTTTTTCTAATCGCCTGAATCACTGGTGAAATCTCTGAAGGATCCAAAATCTTGATCCATTCCTTTATTTTTCCTAGATGACCATTTTCAGTTTTTAAATTATACTCGCTGTCAGGCAAGAATCTGACCACATAATTTAGTAAATAATTTCTACCAAGATCTTTGAGTCGGTCTCTAAGCACATACAAAGCCATACCAAACATAGCAATAGAAATCCCACCAAAGCTATAATCAATAGCACTTGGGCTTCCATAATGCTGAACCACTCCTGCCGCTATAGCAGCAAAACTGGCTCCGATAGCTGCCATTGGTTCTGTTAACTTTTTGATTGTTTGTTTTTTTAAAACTTGGATAAACATCTTGGCCTGAAAAAACTTTTTCATCTGGCCTAATCTGACAATCAACAATTCACTATTCTCTAGCTGTGACATTTGTTTTAAAGTGATATTATGCTTTTTTTGATAAAGCATTTCCTTACTTAAATAAAATTTCAATTTATCATCGAACTCATTCCAATAAGTTTCTGGAATTGTTGTCTCTTTACCTAGTCTTTTATTTTGATAAAAAATGTCTTTTATTTTCCCCAAAGCTTCAACATATAAGTGATGTATGTACTCATCTAATAATTGAACAACGGGAATATTTATCGCCTCAACTTTATCCGTGGCAGCTCTTAATGCAGACACAAGATCATTCAGAGCCTCCAGTTTATTCATCAAATCAGCAAAATCTTCTTTAAAACCAAGATGATTGCGCAGATGGGATTGAATTAAAGTCAAATCCTTCTTTGCCTTACTACTAATAGCTTTGATATATTCACCCATAAATGCACCTAATGATTGAACTTGGGAATATATATCCTGAAGAATAATTTGCTTTTCTTCATGCAATAGAGCATCCGAATGAGAGTAGGAACTAATAATTTTTTCTAAAAGTATTAACTTATTCTTAAGTTCATCTAACCTAAACTTACTATTTTGAGGAATAAACAACCTTTGACGTGAAAAAAAATCAACTGAAATTTCATACTTATTGTAAGATCTTAGCTGAACATTTTTGGGTAGAAAAAAATAAAGATCAACAACGCCTTGAACACTTTCCTTTTGGAATTGTAACATCGACTTCAGTTCTAGATTATGATCATCGTGCCTTTTAAGTATTATCTCCCAAGCTTCAGAATCACTAGAGGTCCCAGAGGCAATATGAAGAACTTCATTTTTCAAATCTTTCAATGATAGATTTTCCACGCGAAACGACTGATTCTCCAATATACGTTAACTCCC
The DNA here is from genome assembly GCA_013359135.1 of Pseudobdellovibrionaceae bacterium. GTDB lineage: Bacteria > Bdellovibrionota > Bdellovibrionia > Bdellovibrionales > Bdellovibrionaceae > UBA2316. The sequence continues at coordinate 9,401 of JABWCN010000037.1, forward strand.
AAGAATCCCCATAGTTTAAGGATTTCCAACTAAGTTTATTAGCTGGATGTAAATTATATTGTCCTAGATTATGTTCTTTTAAGTCAACTAGTTAGTCTAAAAAACTCATAAATTAATTTAAGGGCTGCAATAAGATTTATTTTGTTTAGTTTTGTTACCCTTCTATGAGGCTCTCTTGCAAATAAAAAAATTTAACTTTTAATTATGACCAGAATCATACTCTGTTTCAAGTAAGGATTTAGAATTTCAACAGATCTTCTTCCTTTTTTACAGTTTTGAGCTTTTTAAAACGACTCAAGTAAAAAAAGAAAGATGTCTTTTTAAAATTAAGAACCAAAACTCAGAAAAGGAGAATTTATGAAATCAATACCAACTATAGACAAATACATGACAAGCGCTCCCATTACAATTGGCGCTGAGCAAAGTTTAGAGAAAGCGGCAAAATTAATGACCGAGCACAGAATTCGACACCTCCCAGTTCTAAAAGGAGGACAACTCATGGGAATATTATCTGACAGAGACATCAAAATGGTGACCAGCCTTAAAGATGTGGACCCATCTAAAGTGATTGTTGATGAGGCTCTCACCGCAGATCCCTTCACCGTTTCCCCAAGAGCCATGCTCAACGAAGTCTGTGAACAAATGGCTGAACACAAATATGGCTCCGTACTTGTTCTTGATAATCATAAGCTTGTAGGTATTTTTACCTGGGTAGACGCCCTTTATGCATTTCAAGAATTGCTAGATACAAGACTTAAAAAATAACCTTGCTATTTAGACCAAAGCCTTGCTCTACAATGTTAAACTCTAGCTGATAGAATGTTTTGGTTTTTAACCAGACTATCATTCCTGCCTGAGGGAGCTTGTTTTTGTTTCAATATGAAACAAAAACAAGCTCCTTGTCTAGTAAACAATAATTCTTAACTTTAACCTCTACATCCATTTCCTATTAAATTTTTTATTCATTTTGACGATTAAAATACGTACGCATGGCGACGAGGTTATTGTGAAAAATCTGAATTTAAAATCATGTCTAGTTATTGCAAATATCCCAACTATTTTTATTCTTTTAGATACGCTTATCACTTGGTCTTTTCTGAACTCACCGAATGAACCAAATAGTTTTCAAATGAAGTCCTTATTTGAAATAGGATTTTCTCTTTTGTATTTTTCGCTTACGGTTATTTACTCTAAAAAAGTTCTAGCTCGTATTGAGCAAGCCTTTACGCAAGTTTCTGGACACAACCACCATATCATTGGAAAACTTGGCGAAGCTAAGAATTCAGTGGAAACTATCACTCAATCTACATCTAGTGCCGCTGGATCAATGGAAGAAACAGTTGCCTCTCTTGAAGAGCTTAACTCGATGGTAAAGCTAAATTCAGAGCATGCTAAACAAGCCGCAGCTCTGGCTCAAAACTCTAGGGACACTGCTGAGAATGGAGAAAAAGAAATTACATTACTGATCCAATCAATGAAAGACATTACTGACTCTTCAAAAAAGATTCAAGAAATCACCTACCTAATTGATGACATTTCTTTCCAAACAAACTTGTTAGCCTTAAATGCCGCGGTTGAAGCTGCTCGAGCAGGAGAACAAGGGCGTGGATTTGCTGTTGTCGCTGATGCCGTCAGAAATTTAGCTCAAAAAAGTGCTGTCGCGGCCAAAGATATTGGCAGTTTAATCAATGAAACTACAGCAAAAGTTGATAAAGGATTTTCACAGGCTAATAACAGTGGTGAAGTTTTGAAAAAAATCTTAACTAGTGTAAAAATGGTTTCTGATTTAAACAACGAAATCTCTCTAGCCAGCCAAGAACAGACCCTTGGCTTAAACCAAATAGCACAAGCTATGAATATTATCGACCAGTCATTACAAACCAATTCAAGCACTATGGTTACACTCAAAGAGCAATTTCAAGGGATCGAGAGCCTTTCCAGCGAACCTCCAAGCAAATCCATACTCCCAACAGCAACACATCTAGTAGGCAAAAATCTATCTTCTGCTGAGTCAACACTGAGTCATTCAATAGCAGAGAAGACTCAATTCAATGCAAAAACAATCCCTGCTGAAAAACAGAAAAAAAGTGAATCTAAGGATGCTGTTACAAAAATAGATTCCCAACGAACAACCTCTCCCTCTAATAACACCTCCGTTTCTGAAAAACCAAACCAAAGTAAAAACTCAAATCCTCAGAAAAAGGCAAAGGCCAAAACTTCACAAAAACAAGACTCTGGTAATTCAGCTAAAATAGTTGCAATAAAAAGCAAAGCCGAAGAACTTATTCCTTTCGACGATGATATTGATCGAACACGCCTGGCCAAAGCCGAAGATTTTTAATAAAGAGTGACCTTGTTTTCAGAATCAGGTAAACCTCTTTTCTAGTAATGAAAGTCATTCAATTATTATCTCAAATAGAATTAACCGGAGCTGAAGTTCATGCCATTCAGCTTGCAGAACTCTTATCTAAGGAGAGTATTGAAGGGCTCATTATCAGTGACCAAATCCACCGACAAACCTCTATTCCTATTCGGTATCTAAAAATTCACAATGCTAATTTTTTTACTCGCTGGGTTTCTATCTTTAAACTACGCAAGATCATAAGAACTGAGAAAATTGATATTGTCCATGCCCACTCACGAGCCGCAGTTCGTGTAGGCTTTTGGGCCACTAGACTCTCTCCTTGTGCTTTAGTTTCTACTCTTCACGGAAAACAACATTACTCTCTATCCAAAAAAATAATAAATCTCTATGGCGAAAAGATAATAGCTATTTGTGAAAATATCAAAGAGCAATTTCTTCAAGACTTTCATGTTCCTGCTTCACGTATACAAGTAATTCGCAATTTTTTTAACTTTTCCACTGTTAAAGCTAAGCCGCCTATACCACCTAAATTTTCAGATCGAAAATTTATTATGTCCTTCTTAGGAAGAACTTCTGGACCTAAGGGGAAAAATTGGGAATACATTATAACTCACTTTTGTGAGTCTTGGCTGACTCAATTTCCCCAACTGGAGATTCATTTTGCTGGGGGGCCACTTGAAAACTTTGATTCTTCCACTAAAGATATAGTCGCTAAATTAAAATTGTCCTATCCAGAAAGATTTCATTTTCACGGTCTCAGGAGCTCTCTACAAGATCTAATATTATCATCTCATCTCGTTATTGCCGCTGGCCGGATCGCTGTAGAAAGTGCTATGACGGAAACACGAACCCTTTGCCTCGGAGAGGGTACCTATGCGGGGGAAGTAGAAATAACTCGCCTTAAAGACCAACTTGCTTCTAACTTTGGAGATATTCTTTTAACGTCATCTAAGAAAATTTCTCCTCCCTGGGATGCTCTTAAGTCAGATATTGAAAGAATTCTTGCCGAAACGACATCTTCAAAAATAAATACTGAAACTGCTGAAAAAAATCAGAGTAGAAGTTTACTCAATACATACTTAGAGGAAGCTTTTTCTGAAGAAAATATTATTCAACGTATCAAGGGTATTTACTGGTCTGCCATTTTCAAAAAAAAATACGCAAAAAATATACCTATTTTGATGTATCATCAAATAGTAGATCAAGAATTTTCAAGTCCTCATAAAATTTATATCACTAAAGAAAATTTTGAAAAACACCTAATTTTTTTCAGGAAAAATAACTTTACAACACTTACATTTAAAGATCTTTATCATTTCAAAATGGGAATCATACCTTTTAGTGAATTCCCCAAAAAGCCGTTGATTCTTACTTTTGATGACGGCTATTTAAACAACCTTACCCAGGCCCTACCCCTTTTAAAGAAATATAAAATGAAGGCCGTGTTGTACCTATTAGCAAATCTACACGAAGATAACTTTTGGGACAAAAATTCTGGTGCTCCACTTATGAAGCTATTGAATCCAGAACAAAGAAAAGAAGCAGCAGATTATTTTGAAATTGGAAGTCATGGTTTTGATCACGGAAAACTTTCAAAAATGACATACGAAAACGCTGTTATGGAGCTTTTAGAGTCCAAAAAAGCTTTAGAAAATGAATTCAATAAAGAGATTTTTTCTTTCGCTTACACCTACGGAGATCGCCATGATTTCTCTAGTTTCATTGCGGAAAAAGCTGGTTACAAATACGCAGTAAATACAACCTCTGGTGCTTTTCACTTTGAAGACGACCCCTACGATATTTTCCGTGTATCCATTTTTCCAACTGATGATGCGTCTGCTCTTAATAGAAAAACACGTTCATGGTATCGCCGCTATTACTACTTAAAGAGAAAACAGTAAGTTTGATTTACAGCTACTGCTAAAACGTACGCAACAAGATTCAAACTTGCTAATTGCATTAAAGCTAACTTCACAGATCCAGATTCTTTAATCTGGACAGCGACGGTACTCATACATTGAAGGGCTACAATAAAAAAGATAATCAATCCCAGCACGCTACCATAGGTAAAAATCTTACTTCCATCAGTAAATGTAGCCGATTTCATGACCTCAATAAGTTCTTTGGGTTGAGTCTCTTCATCTGCAGTTACCTTCATCGTCACTGCCAATGTCGAAACAAACACTTCACGTGCTGCAAATGCAGAAATAAGTCCTACCCCTACTCGCCAATCAACGCCCATAGGTTTAAAAAAAGGTTCCATCAAATGCCCTAAACGTCCGACATAGCTTTGAGCTAACTCTGGAGAATGGCCCATTTCATTCCTTGGAAACTGAGCACCAGCCCATAAGACTAAAGAGAAAAATAAAATAATTGGACCTGCTCGAACTACATATGACTTTGTTTTCTGTAAAGCATGAATTACGAGTTGTTTCCATTTTGGAGCTCTGTAGATAGGTAACTCCATTAAAAAGAATTGATCCTTTCCTTCTGGAAGATACCTAGAAAGAATAAGCGCTGCTATAGCCCCAATCAATAAAGAAGCAAAATAAAGTAATGCCATGAAAAGACCAGAAACAAGCACATTATCCCCCACCAGAAACGCAATCAATAAACCAAATACAGGGACTCTGGCTGAACAGCTCATCAAAGGAATCACAAACATAGCTAGTAGTCTTTCCTTGCGCGAGGAAATGTTTCGAGTTGCCATTAAAGCTGGTACTGCACAAGCAAAACCTGAAAGTAAGGGAACAAAAGCACGCCCCCCAAGCCCCATTTTTCTCAAAGGATGATCAATCAATGCGGCAGCTCTTGGCAAATAACCTGATGACTCCAAAACACCAAGCCCAAAGAAAAGTAAAAATATTTGTGGAACAAAAACAAGTACCGAAGAAAATCCAGAAAGCAGAGCTTGAGTGATAAAATCACGCCACTGACTTGCAGGAAAATAAGCTTCTAACAAAACCACGGCCTTGGCAAAAAGAAATTCAATTCCATCAGCAAATGGTGTGGCTAACCAGAACAAAGAGGCAAAAAGAACAGTCATAATAATAAAGAAGAAAGCATAACCCCATCTTCCTAAAATAAAAGCATCTACTTTATGAGTCGTTTTAAAAAAAGATTCACTGTTTTCATGACGATCCATTTCATTAAGAGCTATTCTAATGGAGTTTCGGGCTTGCTGTTGATCTAAATAAGTCCAATTCAACTTTTGGACTTCAAAGTTTTCCTTAATCTTAAGGCCGTCTATAATTTCTTTCAGACCCTCACCAGTTTGCCCATTAAAAGGGAACACATCAGCACCCAGCCAGGCACTTAATTTAGAAAAATCAATTCGCTCTTTGTACTTCTCTAAAAGATCGTGCATAGTCACAACAACAGTGAAGGGAAAACCTGCTTTTTTTAACTGTAAAGCCATGACAAGGCTTCGACCCAAATGTAAGCCATCAACCACTAGAATGACATTTTTTCTTTTATTCTCTTTATCCAACTCAAAAAGAACTGAAGCTGTTACTTCCTCATCGGGCCCTTTAGGATCCAGGCTATAGGTGCCAGGAGTATCGATAAATTTAAACTTTTCACCATAATCAGGAGAAATGTCGCCAACATTATATTCTACAGTAGAACCTGGGTAATTTACTGTTTTAAAATGTGACCCAGTAAGCCAATTATAGAAGGTGGTCTTTCCTGAATTAGGAGTCCCAATAAGAACATAAGTTTTCATCCCAACTCCAACATACTAAACTCTTCATCTCTAAGAGCTAAATACAAAGTATCGGCCTGAACTACCCAAGGTCCCTGCTGTTGTAGCCTTCTAATAATTTTAATTTTCATACCTTCCATCAAACCAAGATCTATCATTCGAGCGTATGTACCCCCGTGGGCTTCATTAAAGTGAATTTTTTTGATGTGATACTCTTTGTTAAATTCTAGCGCCATAACTACTCTTATAAGTATCCTTATTCATTAAATTGATCCAGAGTTTTCTGGATTCTAGATGACCATTGAAAATCAATTGAATTCAGGTCCAGCCACAGTAGTGGCTCCTTGCCCACGAGTCTCCTCTACACTGACTCTCACTCTTTGAACTCCAAAGGACTTAAACATCTCATAAAAATCAGCAGACAGCAAACGCGAGAATTGCTCAACAGATGTATTTGTAACAGGCAGCAAGACCACCTCATTTTTAGGAAAAACATAGTACCTTTCCCGAAATCTAACTTCTAGAGATGGTCCCTTCACTTGAATATGCATCTCAGGATGATCTTTTGGAAGAAGAACAAACTCATCCCATTGGTCCAATCTTTTTTTTATTTGCTTTTTAAATTCATTAAAATCGATGAAATATCCTTGTTTTATAAGGTCAGCCTCGGGAGGAACCGTAATATCCACCTTTACTTGATAATTATGCCCATGAAGTCGTTCGGCTCTATGGGCATCAAAGATCAAAAAATGGGCCGCTGAAAATTTAAAATTCTGTTTCTGTAAAAGTAAAGTGGTTGTACTCATGCAGGGAAATATAATTGATTTTAGTCTTTTAATCTAATATTTTCCTATCTATGACAAAAAACAAAGCGATGAAAAATCAAAATCACAAGATCCCACCCTCTAGCCCTAATCCACCTATCCCTTCGGTTGAGCTTAAATTGGATTTTTTCTTGGAATCGGCTCGTTTTTTGAAATTTCTTCCCTCAACGCACCCCTGTGCCCAACTTCATGGCCACAGCTTTAAAGTGATCTTAGCTTTTCGCGGCTCTATACAACCACAGATAGGATGGCTAGAAGACTACGTTGTCTTAGAAAAGAAACTAAGACCAATCTTAAAGCAACTTGACCATCAGGTTTTAAATGAGATTCCCGGACTAGAGAATCCTACGACTGAACTGATCTGCGTTTGGCTTTATGATAAAATCAAAAGAAAAATCAAAAGCCTACATCAAGTAACTATCAGAGAAACTCACAACACAGAGTGTTCATATCCCATCTAGTTTATCTCTCTAAATGAAAACACAACCTACTTGGCTGAACTGAAAAAATTTTGTCCCATTTTCACCGTGGTATTAGTATCCATCGTATTTTTAAATTCCTGATGCCATTCAGGACTGAACAAGGCAACAATAGTGCTACCCATTTTAAACATTCCAATTTCTTCACCTTTTTTCACTTCAATGGGAGGCTGATAGGTGTAATTCTGAGCAGATACCTTCCAGTTCGTAAAGAGTTTCTTTTCAAACTTAATAGCAATTGAACCCACATTAGTCGCACCAACAAAAACTAATCCTATCGGACCCTTTTCAGTTGCAATCTCTACGTAGACTCTTTCGTTCTCTGTATAAACACCTGGAATATTCAAAATAGACCAATCATTTACAGGCCATAAATCCCCAGTACAATACATCATCTGAGTCACCATACCATCGACAGGAGAATGCACACGGTGATAATCTTTTGGAGATAAATAGTAAGTTACAAAATATCCCTGATCGTACTTTTCCATGGCATTTTCAATTTGCGTGAGGTGTTCAAGACTATAGTCAACACCTTTTGCCTGCAGTAACCGACCATTAAAAATTTTTCCTTTTTCTGCAATACGACTATCGCAAGGATGTACTAAACTTGCCCCACCCAACGGACGAGCTCCTACTTTTAGCCGACGAATAAAAAAATCTCCTAAAGAATTATAGTCATAATAAGGAAATTCCGTCTCGTTTAAATTGATTCCAAAATGTTTTGCAAAACTCAAATTAATAAAGTTTTGAATCGGTTTAGGAAATCTGGTAAAAGCCCAGCGTCCTACCCATTTGCTTAATTTTTTTCTTGGTAAATATTTTACGATCCACATGTATAGCACTCTAATTTTTCCTATGACCGTTGTCAAAACCCTATCTTTATTTTCTGCAATTAAATATCGATGGCTTGCTCTAGGGAAACTGTGGTATGCCTTCATCCATAATGACAAAAGTATTTAAAGATATAAAACTAGGAATTGATGAAAATTTAAAAGAAAAATTAGAGTGTCTTGTTCCTCAATTTAGTGACTTTCGAATCCTAAAACAAAGTGTTGATGCTAGACAACGACACAATCCTCATTTTGTATATTCTATCGAGATTGCAGGCCCCCATGAAAGCCTTGGCCAAATTCACTTCGAATTAGAAAAAACTCCACGCACTCCCAAAAAAAACAGCCCAGAAATGCCAATTATCATTGGTACTGGTCCCGCTGGTTTGTTTGCCGCCCTCAGGCTTTGTGAGCGCGGCATTCCCTCTGTTATTTTTGAACGAGGATCTCAAGCTGAAAAAAGAATTATGGGCATTAATCATTTCTGGAGATACGGACAATTAGACCCCAGAAATAACGTCTGTTTTGGTGAGGGTGGTGCAGGCCTTTATAGCGATGGCAAGCTAATTACTCGAATTAAGTCTGAACATATCCCTTATGTTATGAATCGCCTCGTGCGATTTGGAGCTCCCAAGGAAATTGAATATCTATCTAATCCTCATGTTGGCTCTGATAAAATCCGAAGAATAATTCCTAAAATTAGAAATTTTTTATTAGAACAAGGATGTGTAATACACTATGATACTCGTATCACTGACTTTATAACTGAAGGTCGTAAGGTTATCGGAGTCACAACAGAACACCAAAAAAATCACTATTCTTCCCACGTTGTTCTGGCTACTGGACATTCTGCTGACGATATTTTTCAAGCTCTACAAAGAAAAGAAATTTTCATGGAAGGAAAATCGTTCGCTTTGGGCGTGCGGATCGAACACCCTCAGGAGCTCATTAATAAAATCCAATACAGGGATTATTTCAACCATCCCAAACTAGGTAGCGCTAATTACAAACTCACTTATCATGATGAAAAAACAAACACTGGCGTCTACAGCTTCTGCATGTGCCCAGGTGGTTTTGTTTTATCTAGCGGAACGGAAGCTGATGGAGTTGTTTGTAATGGAATGAGCAACTTTCACCGGAATTCTAATTGGGCTAACAGCGCCATTGTGGTCACTATTGACCACGAAAAATGGTTTAAAAATGACACCTGGGGTGGCATGAAATTTCGCCGTGAACTAGAGCATAAAGCTTTTCAAATGGTACAGAAAAAAGGTGGCAATAAGCAACTTCCAACACAAAAATTGACTGATTTTCTTAAACGACGAAGTGGTGATACTTTAAAAGGCTCAAGCCCCTCAGGTAATATAGGCGTTAATCTTCATGAGCTGTTACCTCAGCCAGTGGCCGAATACCTGATGACCGGAGTTGAAAACTTTCACACTAAAATGAAAGGCTTTATCACCGAACAAGCTCAGTTTTACGCTGTGGAATCAAGAACAAGTTGCCCTCTACGGGTCACTCGTGATGAGATCTCTTTACAAAGCTTAAGTCATCAAAATCTTTATCCCACTGGTGAAGGTGCTGGCTATGCAGGAGGAATTACCTCTGCGGCCTGCGATGGTGTTAACGTAGCTGATGAGATTTATCGTCAATTTTAATTTTTTTATTAATCTTTAAATTTTCTTGGAAAATTCTAAAAATTGTGACAATCCTAAGAACCGAGGTTTATCTATGTCAACAACAACCAAAGCATCACCTACTTTTCACCCAGTTTTGTGGTTAATACTTTACATTCCTTTTGGAGCTTTAGGAGGCTTTGTCGGTGTTGCCCTTACTTTTCTTGCAACCCAAAGCGGTCTATCAATTACAGAAGGTTCGTTAATTATTGGCTCTCAACTTTTAGTGTCTTGGCTAAAATGGCTCTGGGCTCCTATGGTAGATATTACCTTCTCACCTAAAAAATGGTATGTTTTTGCTACGGTTTTTTCAGGTCTTGGGGTCATGGCGATGTCCGCAGTTCCCCTTGGAAAAAATACTCTGGTTTTACTTTTGATCATCATAGCTGTTGCTAACTTAATTAACTCTATAGTGGGTATGGCTGTTGAGGCAATGATCGCTAGCCTTACCCCTAAAGATCAAATTGGCCGAGTGAGCGCTTGGTTTCAAGCTGGTAATCTTGGCGGTAATGGTCTTGGTGGAGGCTTTGGACTTTTTTTAATTCACACCTTACCTCAACCATGGATGGCCGGCGCCGTCATGGGACTCCTGTTTATTTCTTGTTGCTTGGCTTTGATTCCACTTCCACATGTTATCCCTCACGCCAAAAATCAAAAAGCTGTTGATGCTGTCAAAACTGTTGTCGTTAGCTTCTGGGGAATGATCAAAGAAAAAGTAGGTGTCATGACTGCTCTTATGTGCATCCTTCCAATAGCCACAGGTGCGGCTCAGGGGGTATTAGCTCAGGCTGCTGTGGCTGGTTACTGGGGAGCTGGAGCTGAGCAAGTAGGACTTGTTCAAGGACTACTTTCCGGTGTGATCACTGCTTTTGGGTGTTTCTTGGGTGGATGGGTTTGTAATCGCATGAATCCCCACAAAGCTTACGGGATTTTTGGTTTAACACTTGCCGCAGTTGCCATCTGCATGGCTTTTTCTCCAGCAACAGTGAGTATGTATGTTGTATGGAATATGATTTATGCTCTAGGTGTTGGACTTTCTTACGCGGCTTTCACCGCTATGGCCCTTGTTTCTATAGGTAAGGCAGCAGCTGCTACAGGTTATAATGTGTTTGCTTCTCTCTCAAATTTTCCTCTGTGGTGGTTAGGCTTGTTATTGGGCTGGGTTGCTGACACCAAGGGCCCTCAATCCATGCTAATTACTGAAGCCATTCTTGGCTTAGTCGGTGTTGCTGTATTTACTTTAGTTGACCGCAAACTTACTGGAAAAATGAAACTGGCTGAGGCCAATTAACACAAAGGAATTTTCATCTATGAAAGTCTTAGCATTTGGCGCAAGCAACAGTAAAAATTCTATTAACCAAAAACTAGCATTATACGTTGCTCATCAAATACCTTCAGCTACAATCACAACTCTAGATCTTAACAACTTTGAAATGCCTATCTTTAGTGTTGACAAAGAAATTCCTGGAAAACACCAACCTCTTGCTGAGGCTTTTTTACAAGCTATTGCCGAGGTTGACTTACTCGTAATCTCACTAGCAGAGCATAATGGATCTTACTCGGCAGCCTTTAAAAATATTTTAGATTGGTCCTCAAGAATCAATGGCAAACTTTTCCAACAAAAACCTGTTCTTCTCTTAGCTACCTCACCTGGTGCTCGTGGAGGAGCAAGTGTTCTAGAGGCAGCAAAAGTGCGTTTTCCTTTTTTAGGGGCAGATATCAAAGCCGTTTTCTCACTACCAGAATTTAATAAAAATTTTGATTCAGAAAAAGGAATTATAAACGAGGAGCTTAAAACTCAACTTTTTAAAAGCTTTGATTTGTTAAAATGATGTTTCTTATTTAGGAAAAATATAACCTATGCGTTTTAAAATTTCAGGGATATAAGTCGATGTGATGTAGGTTCCATAGTTATAGCCCGTAGGTCCCTCGGAAACACCACCGTTATGAATTCCAATGACTTCAGCAGTTTCAGCATCAAGAATGGCAGCTCCGCTACTTCCAGGATTAGTGTCACATTGATGGTGAATTAACCCCAAAGACATTTGTAAATACCCAGTGTCGGTAGAGTTAGAATATCTCGCAGCAAAAGATTTTCTGATCTCACATACTCCAGACCACATTAATGGCTGTTTAAAAGGATGAGAAAAAATGGTCACACGAGTTGATAATTCTGGTTTCGAGTTTAACCTTATAGGTAAGGAAATACGTGGAGGCTTATCTACAATAAAGAGTGCATAATCTTTATTTTTTGTGTCTTCAATAACTAAAAGTTTTTTACAGGTACTTACTGATGTTGGATTTTTACCTTCTCTAACACCCCAAAAAACCTGGACTCCTTCGCAACTTTTATTAAATTTCACTTTCGCAGCATCGAAGCAATGACCTGCTGTCAAAACAACTCCTTGACCAAGATGCGTCCCCGTACAGCCCATCGAGATAAGCCCAATAGCTTCTGGAACCAATTTATACTTAAAAGGGATATTAGTAGCCTGAGCATTAACCATTCTAAAATCATCTTTACCTACAATTTTTCTATTTGCTGGGTTCAATTGCCCCCATGAAAGGCTTGCTATTAAAACAGTAATAAAAAATGATTTTAAATCTAATAAACCCTTCATAATTCCCCCATAACTTTAGAAAATAACATAACCAAGTCCCAAAAGGTGAGACCACATCTCTATAAAAGAAAAGCTTCCTTTTTGGTACTGATTTATCTGCTGCCATTTACTTTTATAGAAAAAACTCCAACGATCTGATAAATTATACCTGGTCTGAAGCTCATACTGACTCGAACCATAGTTTTGAACCCATTTACTATCTCTATCACTGAGTAAAGTAATATTGGCATAGCCCACGCCAAAATAAAGTGCAAAATTTTGGTGAGTATAAATTGGCACTAAAAGATTTAGATAATTTGACAAAAACAAGACTTCATTATTCACAGGAAAAGGGTACATACTATCTTTTTCATTAGAGACCACAGAAAAAGAGTAGCTCCCAACACTGATGTAGCTAGGATGATTTATTATTTTTTTTGGACCAAAATAAACATTTATAGAAAATCCAGCAGTGGATGGTAGTTTTTGCTCTGTAAACCGACCTGCCAGTGCCGTTTGCCCACCGTGAACATCTAACTGAATAAAATCAGATAAGTAACTTTTAAAACCTTCACTTTCGCCACCATCAATGCTGGAAACCGCATGTGTCACTTCAGAATAAAAAAAGGTTAGCGCCCAAATCCCTAAAAATAAAATGAACTTTCTAATATCATTTAGTCTCATTAAAACTTCCTTTTGGTTTACTTCACTAAACATTTCTACGATACTCACCACCAACTTCGTAAAGTGCTTGCGTGAGTTGGTACAGACTACAGTAGCGGCTAGCTGTCATCAAGGCTGCAAAAATGTTTTCACCCTTCAATGCTGCTCTTTTTAACTCTACTAAATGCGATTCTGCTAAAGCTTTGTTTTTCTTTTGAAACTCAGTCACATGAATTAACTGGCTATTTTTTTCATCAAAACTAGCTCTCGCCAATTCAATTTTTGGAGGAATATAATCTGCAACAGTCGTTTTTGGATCAATGAAAGTATTGACTCCAATTATTGGTAAAGACCCATCATGTTTCTGCTTTTCATAATAAAGCGATTCCTCTTGAATTTTAGCTCTTTGATATTGAGTCTCCATAGCTCCTAAAACACCGCCACGCTCGTTGATCCTTAGGAACTCCTCTAACACAGCTTCCTCAACAAGATCTGTTAACTCCTCAACAAAATAACTTCCCTGCAAGGAGTTTTCGTTTTTACTTTGTCCAAACTCACGATTAATAATCATCTGTATAGCCATAGCCCTTCTTACTGATTCTTCTGTGGGAGTTGTTATGGCTTCATCATAAGCGTTCGTGTGTAAACTGTTGCAATTATCATTCAATGCAATCAAAGCTTGTAAGGTTGTTCTAATGTCGTTGAAAGCAATCTCTTGAGCATGCAAAGAACGTCCACTTGTCTGAATATGATACTTCAATTTTTGTGAACGATCACTTCCCTTATAAAGTTCCTTGATAGCAATAGCCCATATACGTCGAGCCACTCTTCCTAGCACTGTGTACTCCGCATCCAAACCATTAGAAAAAAAGAAACTCAAATTTGGTGCAAACTCATCAATAGGTAGCCCTCTTTGAAGGTAATACTCAACAAAAGTAAAACCATTAGAAAGGGTAAAGGCCAACTGTGAAATGGGATTAGCTCCCGCCTCGGCAATATGATACCCAGAAATACTTACAGAATAAAAATTTTTGATTTTATTCTGTACAAAATATTCTTGGATATCGCCCATCATTTTTAATGCAAACTGAATAGAGAAAATACAAGTGTTCTGCCCCTGATCCTCTTTCAAAATATCCGCTTGAACTGTCCCTCTGACATTTTGAATCGTTTGCTGAGCTACTACTTGCCACTCTTCAGGAGTAAGAACTCTCTGCAACTCTTTCTGTTTCTTATCTACTTGTTGATCAATAGCTGTATTAAAAAAATAGGCCAAAATAATCGGTGCTGGTCCATTAATGGTCATACTAACGCTCGTATTCGGAGAACATAAATCAAAACCACTATATAGTTTTTTCATATCTTCCAAATTACAAATACTCACGCCGCTTTCACCAACCTTACCAAAAATATCCGGTCTTGGATTTGGATCCTGCCCATATAAAGTTACTGAATCAAAGGCCGTCGACAATCTATGAGCCTTTTCTCCCTGACATAAGAAATGAAATCGCTTATTTGTTCTTTCAGGGGTTCCTTCCCCGGCAAACATTCTCTTTGGATCTTCGTCTGCTCGTTTTAAAGGAAACACACCTGCGGTATAAGGAAACTCACCAGGAACATTTTCCAGTTTTAAAAACTTAAATCTGTCTCCCCAATCAGCCTTTTTGGGAAAAACTACTTTTTTAATTTTAGTGCCCGAAAGGGTTGTTGAAACCAAACTATTTCTGATTTCTTTATCTCTGACTTTAAATATAAACTCGTCCTGAGAGTAGGCTTTACTTTTATCATCCCAGGTAAGTAACTCTTTTTGCTCCTCAGCACTGAGCTTTGCTAAAATTTGTTTTTGATATATCGTAGATTCTGACTCTTGCAAAAGTTTTCCTAAACCATGCAAGGCAATTTCCTTTAAGAAACCGACCCGAGAAATCTCTGGGGCTAACTCCTGAACACGTTTTTTATAGTTTCTAATTGTCGTCACTATATCAAGTAAGTACTGTGCTCGACTTCCTGGTATTAGCACATTTTCTTTACCTGAAACCAGCTGACTTTTCTGTAAATCAGACAAAGTAAAAGTTTGGCTTAGATTGATGTCACTCGTTTTTCTTTCCATCGACTTTTTTTCTAACTGCTGCAATAGTTCGAAAAATAATTCATTAACTCCTTTATCATTAAACTGTGCTGCCTGGGTTAAAAATACAGGCACTATAACTTCATCATCAAATATTTTTCTAGAACGACGAAATTGTTTACTCACAGCTCTCAATGCGTCGAGTGACCCTCTGCGATCGGACTTATTAATAGCAATCACCGAGGCAAAATCAATCATATCAATTTTTTCTAGCTGAGAAGGTGCTCCATACTCACTAGTCATCACATATAGAGGTATATCACAAAGCTCAACAATTTGAGAAGAGGCTTGGCCTATGCCACTTGTTTCTGCGATAATCACATCAAAATCTAATTCTTGATACAAACGAATAACATTTTTTAATTGCGCCGAAATTTCACCACCAGAGCCTCGCGTCGCAAGACTTCTCATAAAAATGCGATCTCGAGACAGCGAGTTCATACGAATACGATCTCCAAGGAGCGCTCCACCTGTTTTCTTTTTTGATGGGTCAACACAAGCAATTGCTATTTTTATTTGGGGAAATTGATTTAAAAACCTTAATGCCAGCTCATCAATCAAAGAAGATTTACCAGCGCCTCCAGTCCCCGTGATACCGATCACCAAAGGTTTTACAGATTTTTTATTTTTGAACGCTGTTAACTGCCATTTTTCCAAATTGCTTGCTGTGAAATCTTGAGCTCCCTCAGTCCCTAGCTCTAACTCATTTATGGCTCTTCCCAACTCAATCATAGGAAATGAAGTGAGTTCTTTTTTAATATTCTCCATCTTAACTAGATTCTCTGGTTTCAACGACACTGATCTTGGATCAAAATCACAAGCTACCATGATCTGCCTAATCATCCCCTCAAGCCCTAGCCTTCTGCCGTCTTCTGGGTGAAAAATTTGATCAATTCCATAAGCTTCAAGTTCCTTTTTTTCTTCCCACACGATCACGCCACCGCCGCCACCAAAAATTTTCACATAAGACAGTCCGCAGGCACAGAGAATATCTTTAAGATACTTGAAATACTCCATATGGCCCCCTTGATAGGAGCTTACGCAAACCCCCTGAGCGCCCTCTTGAATAACTGCCTTCACAACATCGAGTACACTGCGGTTATGACCAAGATGAATGACCTCAGCTCCAAAATCTTGCAAAAGTTTTCTGATAATATTAATCGTTGCATCGTGACCATCAAATAAAGAGGCTGCTGTAACTACGCGAATGGGGTTTTTGTAATTCATAATTATCCTTTAAAAACTGGTTTTCTTTTCTCAATGAAAGCTTGCGTCCCTTCACGGACATCCTCGGTCAAAAATAAAGATGAAAATTGTTCAGCTTCAAATTTCTGACCTTCCTCAACTTCCATGTCCCAAGTTCTGTTAATAGACAGTTTTCCTTTGGCTATAGCAACAGGTGCTCGTTGAAAAATAATTTCCATTTTCTTTTTAACAAAAGGAAGTAGCTCTGATACTGACTCTACAACATGGTTCACAAGCCCAAGATGAAAAGCCTCCTGCGCTTCAATAATCTCTCCAGTGAATATCAACTCTCGAGCTTTTCGCATCCCAACAGCTCTCGAAAGTCTTACTGTTCCACCAAAGCCAGGAATCAAGCCCAATGTTGTCTCTGGCAAGCCAAATTTCGCATTTTTTGAGGCAATGATAAAATCACAAGCTAGAGCTAATTCACAACCGCCACCTAGAGCAAAACCATTAACAGCTGCAATAACTGGAATTTTAAGTAAACTTAATTCATGAAAAACGCTTTGTCCTTTTTGTGCCAAAGCTAGGGCTTGATCTTCATTAAGTAATGAAAGCTCCTTAATGTCGGCGCCAGCCACAAATGCTTTTTCGCCTTCACCTGTGATAATCAAACCCCTGGCATTTTCAAAATCCATTTCTGAAAGTTGTCTTAAAAAATCGGCTAATTCATCAATCACTTCTGCTTTCAAAGCATTTAATGCCTGTGGCCTTGAAATCATCAATGTCCACAAGCCATTCTCTTGATGTAGTTTAAGGTTTTTGTAATTAAACCCTGATAAATCTTTCACACAATACCTTTCTCTTATTTCTGATAGTTATAAAAACCTTTTCCAGATTTTTTTCCTAGCCATCCGGCTTCTACATACTTTACTAACAAGGGGCAAGGACGATACTTGCTATCTCCTAACCCATGATAAAGAACATTCATAATAGCAAGACAAGTATCTAGACCAATAAAATCAGCCAATGTTAATGGCCCCATAGGTTGATTCGTTCCTAATTTCATTGCCGCATCAATACTCTCTACATCAGCAATTCCCTCGTGAAGAGTGTAAACAGCCTCATTAATCATTGGCATCAAAATACGATTCACAATAAATCCAGGCATATCTTTCTGTGAAGGAACAAATACCTTACCCATTTTTTCTGTTAATTGACGAAGTAACTGAAAAGTTTCCTCATGAGTTTGAATACCTCTGATCGCTTCAACTAACTTCATCAAGGGCACAGGATTCATAAAATGCATTCCTGCCACTCTCTCTGGGCGTGAAGTCACAGCTGCAATCTTGGTAATAGAAATTGATGACGTATTTGAAAATAGATACGCCTCTGGTTTAACTATTTTATCAAGCTCTATAAAAATTTTTAATTTTAATTCTATATTTTCTGTAGCCGCCTCGATGACCACATCGACGTCTTTCAAATCATCCATTTTTGTTGTCGTCTTAATTTGACTCAAAAGTGTTTCCCTATCCAGGGCAGAAAGAAGATTTTTCTGAGTCAATTTGTCAGTCGAATTTTTTATAGTCTGTAAACCTTTTTCTAAGGCTTTTTCAGAAACATCCATCATTATCACAGAAAATCCAGCAGCGGCTGCCACCTGAGTGATACCATTTCCCATTTGTCCAGCGCCAACAACTCCAATTTTTTTTATCGCATTCATTTTCAAAAATGATTTTTCAGTTAGCCCTTCATTACTTTCCATAGTGGTCTTTGATGTTTGTAAACTCATCGTTTCCTCTCTTTTTTAAGTTTTAGCTTAGGTCTCAACCTTTAGCGTCATAAATGGTCTCTTGCAGGTCTAGGCAAGAACTGTAGATTTTCTTCTTACTAAAGGCAAGTTTTAGATCAAAAGCCCTTGTGAGCAAGGCCGCATCATTAGACAATCATTTCAAGTGCTTAGTCTGAATCCTTCATCTCAAGTTTTAAAAGCTTTTATTTTTCATTCCACCTTGTATTTGGGAATGTCCACTCTCTATTACCCATGCGAAGCTTCCATTTTCAGCAAGAAGGCCCCTTTTTTTTATAAAGCCCCCCACAGTCAATTTGCTTCAGGACAACTTTCAGAAGAAGAACTTGAAGCAAAAAAAATACGCACAGAAACTCTAAGTGCTTTTCAAGTGCTTTGGGAAGGAAAAGAATTTTCTTTTAAGCAAGATGAAATTGTCAGAGAGATCCAAGTTGCAGAGCTGGCTCAAGCTAAAATGAATACCCCTCTTTTTATAACTCCTAAGTTTTCCCAACCAGCACCAGGAAATAATCTTAACAGCACAAACAAAATTCAGATCAGCAAAGATGAAGTTGTTCTTATTACCGAATTAACCAATTCTAATTGGGCACAAGTTCAAAAGTTATCGGATAAAAAAAATTCAGGCTATCTACCTCTCGATTATCTTCAGTCGTTTTCAGAAGATACTGGCAAAGGTTTCACTATCACCTCTACATATCTTAAAGAAAATGCTAATGACGATGGGAAAATTATCACCACTATTCCACAAAGACAAACAGTCAAGGTTCTAGCTTGGGAAAAAAATAAGGTTCTTGTTTCTTACAAAAACTTTAAAGGATATATTGATCCTGGACTTTTGTTTTTGAAGGCTGATTTTGCAAACATGGCCCTCCACAAGGACAAAGGGTGGTTACAAGTTAAATATCGCGAAGGCTTTTATTTAAAAACTTCTTCAGAAAACTTACTCCCAATTAATGAATTTAAAGCCTTTGTTACGAATAAATATCGTGCCTTTTCTTTAATTAACCAAGAAAAAGGCCCCAAACTACGATCTCGCTTAGAAATTAAGAATCTTCAGGGAGACTATTGGAGCGTTTCCATTCTTCCCGAACATGGCGAAGTTTGGTGGAAAAAAACATCCCTCCAGTCAACAGAACTTACAAGCTCTGAGTCTCTTAGCACAGAACAAATTTTAAAAAGGCAAATATACTCTATGGCTTTTTATCCCCACAGCCAAATTAAAGGATTAATCTCGGCTTCGGGCGTTTTTAAAACTATGGATGGCAAAACTTGGGAAAAAATAGATTTCTTCAAAAACGAAAACTGGCCAGTCGCAATCACGAACAATAAAATATGGATTGTTGGCCATTACCAAAGCATAAACGAAGGAAAATCTTTTGAACCTTTTATTCGCTGGGAAAAACTATCTCAACTTGTGGAAGATAAATACTCGCTTACACCGAAATTTTTAAAACTCCTTAAACTAGAAAGCAAAAAGGAGGATCAGGTAGAATTCACTATGGATACAGGTTTTAAAAAAGTAAAGCTGACCTATGATTGTAAAAAAGCGCTATGGCAAATAATTAAAAACTAATGCCTAGACTAAGGTTGGTTTGAGTTTTTAATCTCTAGTAGAGCTCTTAAATTTGTTATTATATAGTTTAGGTGACCCAAAATGAGGGAAAACCTAAACTATATGTAAAGTGCAAAGTACGCAAAGGGAAAACCAATGAGTTCTTTAGATGACAGAAGAGTTTTTATGCTGGCAACCAGCTCACCACAAAAAAAAGAAGCTATTGCTAAAATCATAGAAAAACATATCGACAAAAGCACCTGTTTTTGCGCTGAAGATGGCAATGAAGCTTTGTTTAAAATTGAAAATTATCCTCCGCATATTTGTATTCTTGATGCTAGTCTCCCGAAAAAAAATGGATTTGAAGTAGCTGACTTTCTGTTAGCTCAAAATCAATGGAAAAATTTAGCAGTTATTATTATTTCTCCATTACCCGATAAGGAACGGCTGGTAGAACAAGTCGTAACTGGGCAATTACAATTTCTGATAGACCCAGAGAATGAAGAACATATCAACACTTGTATTGCTCGTGCACTTAACTTTGTCGCTCAAACAGATACTGAGGAATACAAACTTCACTTCCTTGTTCCAAAAGAAGTGCTCTTCGAAGAAGGTGACATAGCTCAAAGTGTTTTTATTGTTAAAACTGGAGTACTTAATGTGTTGCTAGACTCCCAAGGCATAAGAAAAATAATCGGAGAAGTCTCTTCCGGAGAATTTGTTGGAGAAATGGCTTATTTTAACAGAGATAAACGATCCGCAACTGTGGAAGCTCAAACCGACTGTGAACTAATTGAGATTCCCATTGGCAAACTAGATATGGTTTTATTTTCTAAACCTGTTTGGTCCAAAGCATTGATTCAAACACTCACGAAAAGACTTAAGCACTCAAATAATTTCGTTAAATCCATCTTAAAAAAAGAGGTCTAGAAAAATATATTTCTGACCTCACGTTCTGTACCTTAAAAAGGTCTTTGTAGTGGTATACTAAACTTAATTATTTTGAGAAACCAAATGGGAAAGATAGCGAAATCAGCGCAAAAGATACATCATACTTACTAAAAGCACTGCTAATATCAACTTCGGTCGTGCTATTACCAAACTTTGAATACTTTGGAACAATTAATTCAACATTCACATCTACGTTCTTAGCGACTTCATATCCAAAACCAAATTTAGCATTCGTCCCTGAAGTATAAATCTCAGTAGTCGAATCTTTGTAGGTAATTTTATCAGAGGTTCCATAACCAAGCCAAAAGTTGTACTTATTTGGTAATTTGTAACCAATCACTACACCTATAGCAGTTCTAGTATAATCTGTTTCAGAAGATGAATCTTTGTCTTTTCCACTTCCTCCTGTATACTCCCCTGCTATCCAGAATGATTGACCGAATAAAAACCCTGCACGTATTCCGTAATCAAATCCAGAACTTGTTGAGCTCGCCAGAGTTCCCGAGATGGTCGTTGCCTTTGATGAACCGCTATTGTATCCAACAAAAGGTTCAGCAATAAAACCAGCATGGGACTGCACACTCAAAAATAAAATCATTAGTGAAATATACTTTTTCATTTCATTCTCCGCTTATGAGTTATTCATTAAGATTGATATTAAACATAAAAAAAGTCATTTTTATTGTATTGTGGCCATACCTTAATTAGACTCTACAGACCAACTTAGGTCTGTCATTTTTTTAAAAGAAAAATGTTTTATACAACCAATCTTGAATTTTAATTCTCAACTGATCTGGCATTATTTTTTTTAATATCCAATTAAAATGTGCTTCAAACCCCACTCTAACTCTAACCGGTATTTTTTTAGCTTCACAAAGTTCAATAATTTTTTTTGTTACTATGACAGGATCCTTCTCAATTTTTTCCTGAACATAGTTCAAAAATTTATTAAATCTTTTAATTCTTTTTTCATACATTCTATGTTCTGGATGATCTAACAATCCCATTTTTGAGCTTGCCGAAAAGTTAGTTCTGAATCCACCTGGCTCAATAGCACAAATTTGCACGTTAAACTCAGAAAGTTCATAATAGAGAGCTTCAGTTATACTCTCAATAGCATGTTTTGAGGCGCTATAAGTTCCGTAAAAAGGGAAAACATTAAACCCCACAAGACTACTTAAATTCAAAATTCTTCCTTGTCTTTTTCTTATCAGGGGTAATAACTTCTTAATTAGGAATAAAGGTGCGAAAAAATTAGTTTCAAACTGCAATCTAATCTGCGTCTCTTCTTGAATCTCAATAGGACCTAATAGCCCATAACCAGCATTATTAATTAAAATATCAATACCTCCTGAAAGTAGCTGACTGACTTGCTCTATACAAAAATTTAAACTCGTTGTCTGGTCCAAATGAGTATCTATAAAAAGTAAACTTTTATTATTAATTTTATCCATTTGCTCTGCAAAAATTTCTTTTCCTCTAGACTCTCCTCCTCGAAGAGCTCCAACAACTAAATAATCTTTTTCTAAAAGCATCTTAGTGACTAGATAACCAAACCCACTTGAAATTCCCGTAATAAACACTGTCTTTTTTCTGATATTTTCCATACAACCCTTAATCAATTTAATTTTAAATTTACTTTGCTATCTGATAATTCATTACTCTTTGTAAATAAGATTTTCGATGGTCCAATTTTAAGCCATTTTTTTAATTGTCTATAAAAGTTACTATACTCTTCAAAGCCAGACTCAAAACAAGCTTCCGTTAAGTTTTTATCTTCAAAGGTTATTTTTCTTAGTGCTTGATTTAGTTGTAATCGATTTTGATACTCTTTTGGACTAACTCCATAGCAAGACTTAAAAGTATGAGAAACACTATCTAAACTCAAGTTATACTTTGTACAAATATCAACAATCTTAATTTTTGACTCAAACTCTTGGTCAATTTCTTTCTTAATCAGTTTCGCAACTTCTGATTTATTTAATTCTACAGGCAATTTTACTGAATTATCCTTCCCATTTTTTATAATATTTAGTATCTGATCCAATGAGTTGAACTCTATCTCTAAGTCCCATGAAAAAGTAAAAGGATCACTGACCATTAGCTTATCTGGAAGCTTTGTTTCTCCTCTAATTGCAAACCATTGACAATCACCAGGGTACTGTTTCCATCGAATAATACTATAAGGTGGTAGAAAAATTGCTTTTGGAGGCTGCAAAACAAATTCGCGATCTTTTATAATCACACTCAACTGATGTTCCGGCATATTAGATAAAAATAAAAACCAAGATTCTGGAAACACATCAAAATTATATTTTATTTCTCTGACTTCTTGATCTCTTTGTAAAAAATGTAACTTTGGGGTTAATTGATAAATCAGTGTACTGTAATTTTCAAACTGGATTTTATAAGCTTTAAATGGCTTCATAAATTACCCCTAAAATAAACTATCAAACACTTCAAATTTTGCAAAGTAATCTTTTTTTTTATAGCTAAAATAAAAAAAGGGAGACTTTTATGACGTTATCTGTTCAAGAAATTGAAAATAAAATCTGGGATAATTTAGTTATAGGAACTGGCATTGGCGGCTCTGTGCTTGGTTACTCTCTAGCTAAGCACGGACAAAGCGTGCTCTTCTGCGAAAAAGGCCCTTCGTTAAACGAAAGTGACTTAGACAATAAATCACTCATTACAGGACGCTTCGCTGAAGAGTTCATTAATAAAAACACAGAAAATGGCATTCATTTTTTTTATAAAAATTCTGGTAGATTTTCTAATTATTTATTAGACAACTCACAGTTTTTCCCAAAAAAACTTTTTCCTATGTTGGGATCTGTTACAGGAGGCTCTAGTGCTATTTTTGGAATGGCTTTTGAAAGGTTTTTTCCATTAGATTTTCAGCCAAATAAATATATACTAAATTCAGATAAAACCTCAGCACCATTAGCTTGGCCCATTGATTATGATGAAATCGCGCCTTACTATCTTTTAGCAGAAGAGTTATTCAAAGTTAAAGGTTCTAGTGATCCGCTGAAAAGTTGTGATACATTCAAATACCAGGGTAAAATAAATTTACATCCAGTAAATTTAAAGCTTTACGAAAACTTAAAAAATCAGGGACTACATCCTTATCAATTACCTAAGGCCTATGATAACTTACCAGACTGTCAAACATGCCAAGGATATCTATGTGCAAAAAAATGTAAAAATGACGCTTTTAAAATTTGTATTGCACCTGCGCTTGAAAAATTTAACTCAAAACTTTTAGCAAATTGTGAAATTATTAAACTCCAATCAACTAAAGACCGTGTAACCTCAGCTTTAGCTGTATATCAGAATCAACTTATCACATTAAAAGCCCATCGATTTATCCTAGGTGCTGGTGCTATAAATACTCCTGCTCTTTTACTCAAATCAAAATCATCTCTTTGGCCTGATGGTCTTGCTAACAAAAATAAGCTTGTAGGAAAAAACTTAATGCGCCATTTAGTGGACCTTTATTCATTAGTTTTACCTGCTGAACTAGGAAAAACAGGACCACATAAAGAGATTGCATTTAATGATTTTTATTTTAGGGAAAATATTAAGCTTGGCAGTATTCAATCTTTTGGATCACTTCCTCCAGCTAACGCAATTGTTCAAGATCTAATAAGAAAACAAAAACTTAATCAACACCACTCAGTTGCATTTTTTATACAAAAATTTAACCATCTTATTTCTCAACATATAGTAAAAATTACTGAAAACTCTACCCTGCTAGCAGCTACCCTTGAAGATTTTCCTTATTTGGATAATCAAGTTAGCCTCTCAAAAGAAGGGCACATAGTTATAAAATACAAGCTTCATAATTCAGAAATAAATAGACTGAAAATTTTTAGAAATAAAATAAAATTTATACTAAAAGAGTTTCACCCAAAAAAAATTAGTTTAGCTCACAAAAATGATTTACTTGGACATGCTTGTGGCACCTGTCGCTTTGGTTACGACCCCGAAAAAAGTGTTTTAGATAAATACAATAGAGCCCACGAGCTAAATAATTTGTTTGTTGTTGATGCTTCATTTTTTCCAACAAGTGGAGGTACAAATCCAGCTCTTACAATAGCTGCAAACTCTTTAAGAGTTGCTAACTATATTTTGAACTTTAATTGTTAATAATATTTTAGAAAATATACTTATTATGATTCAGCCCTTTCTCATAATGAAACCAATTAGAGCACTCTATTGATTTTAAACAACTGTCAGAAACAAACCCAGTTTAAGATCAATAGCTTTCAGTTAAAGGTATTATGTATCACACTGATCTGATGGCATACCTTGCAGTGTATAAAGTCACGAGGTATGTAAGATGAAAAGAATAGCGAATGTAATTGCAGCGGTGTCATTTTTTCTACATCAGTTTTCTCTAGGGGCCTATCTTGAAACGATGCCTTTTGAGAAAATGAGTTTTGATGAGAAATTCAACTTTAGGGAGTATTTAACTTTAAAAGACTCAAAAAAAACTCTAGGCTTAAAAGGCCTCGACAAAAAGGAAAACTACTCTGTTAATTTAGCTCTTAAGTTAAAAAGTAAAGGTGAATACTATTTTTGGAACAACCAGCTTAAAACCAATCTAAAAACACCTTATACTAAAGGTAAAAACTACTCCTTGGCGCAATTCCTGCCCCCTCCTCTAAAAAAAGACTTCTTAAAGATCAGAGCCTCGACCTCTCATAGAAGTCTCATCTTGGTATGGATGGATTGGCAATTCAATCAGGATTTGAATAAACATCTGCTTTTCAAGAAACCTAATATGACTGATACTGACTTTAAAAAAACTGTCAGTTCAAACAGCAAATCGTTAAGTTCTGAAAAGATAATTTTCGGAGATCTGATATTCCTACACGGGACTGATGATATTGATAGTCAAAATGAAATTGCACACTCTATGATTTACTTTGGTAATGGTGTCGTTCTGGAGCAACTAGAATTGAATAACAAAAAATCAATTATGAAATTATCGTACCTTAAAGATGTCATTAAAAGGTACGAAAGTAAAATTTTAGACCTAAAAGTAGAATACAGAAGATTAAAAAATAATCTTGATTTTAATCTTTACACTAAAATGCAGGAAATAAAACAGCAAGACCAAGAGCTAGATTCCTATAAAATGGAAGCCAGTGGCGAAACTTTATAATAAAATGTCTTTGTGGCTGAATCTAAAAAAATCCCCAAAGACAATTATCTTTTTAGAGATGGAGATACACCTGACTTCATGTATATTGTGAAATCGGGTCAGTTTGTCGTAACAAAAGCCAAAGGCTCTTCTGAAATTATACTTGCCGAAATTAAAGCCGGAAATCTAGTTGGAGAAATGGCAATTTTTGACAAAAAACCACGTTCCGCCAATGTTAAGGCTATGAAAGACTCTGAGGTGATTGCCTTACCTTATGAGACATTAAATCAGCAGCTGGAAAATTTACCTGTTTGGGTAAAAGCAATTCTACGTAACTTAAATGAAAACCTTCGTGAAGCCAATAAAAGAATAAAACTTCTAGAATCATCAAACCAAGATGATGAACGATTCCCTCCTCATGTTATAAATAAATTTTTATCAATTCTTAATTTCATTGGAAATAAGTACGGTTCTAAAGAAGATGAAGGTCTAATAATACCTCAAAATCGCCTTAGAAACACGACCATTCAAATTTTCCAGGAAGCTACTAATAAAATGCAAAGTATCCAAAGTGCCCTACAAGAGATGTCTTTAATGAAAATTGAGGAGTTGGGAGAGGGAAGGCAAAAAATAGTAATCTTGAAACCAGATCTACTATTTGATTTCGTCGATTGGTACAATGATTGGCTTTTTAAAAATGATAAAGATAAAGTTTCTTTTTCATCTGAAGAAATTAAAACTTTTAGCGGTATTATTAATTACGCAAAAAAAATTGACCCTAATCCCAAAGGGGTTAGGAAAGTTAATGTCAATGACCTTCAAAATGATTCAATGAAAGAACTTGGTTTTTTATTAAAAGTTGAAGATCTTAATCCTCTCATCGAAAAACATGTCGTCAGCGAAAAAATTATGGAAGAAGGTGGCGTTTTTGTAAATATCATCCTTGATGATATAGAAAAAATGGCAACTTACTGGAAAATGATTTGGGATTTCAAAAAACACCTGCGCTAAATCTAGGGATCCTCTTGGGACAATTTACTGCTGAACACCGTAGAAACTTAATTTCCATGAAGTCAGATTTCCAGTGTTACCTGAACGTCCATCTACGATTTTAAGTTTCCAATTTCCAGCAGATGATTCCATAAAAAATCTATTTGTTAGAAAAGTATACCCCGCATAATTACTAGTGCCATCCAATGAGTTATTCATTGGCACAACAACACTTCGATCACCTCTTGGAGAAATTAATTCTACGGCTAGCTCTCCAACGTTGGAATGAGTTAATGTCACTTTAATTTGGATCGCTTCAATTCTGATATTATCAGTTACCGAAACCAAACTCTCAACTCCATCTTTGTTATTATCAGGAATTGATAAATTTAGTCCGGTTGAATTGTAATCAAACTGTGATTGCACTTGCTGAAATAAACTAGAATAACTTTTTGCATATTCAATTGCGGCATCAACATTAATAATTCCAAATCCAAACAAATTGTGAAAATTAAAACCAGCTTGATTTATAGTCCAACCATCATCCCAAATATAACCTACTGGTGACTTTTGATTTGCAAAACGAGTGGGATTTTGTAAGTATAAATAGTTCTCATTTTGAGCGCTATCAGCCTGAGCTTTTAAAGCCGTTTTTGCAAGGATGTACTTCACATCCCGCCAATTTAGTTGCGGATGAGCTTGCAATAACAAAGCGATACTTCCTGTCACATTAGGAGCTGCGCTTGATGTACCGTTAAAACTTGCTGTATAGTTACAGTTGTTGTTACCATTAGCTCCAAGTTGAAAACCTCCACCCATGATTTTATAATCACCTGTTACTGACTGATTCGCATACCCTAATAGGCAACCAGTTCGATCCGTTGTAATCATTGCCGGACTATCTATTCCATCCTCTCCTCCTGGAGCACTTATCCACAAATGAGAGCCAGGTGAACTGTAATAGGCATTCTTACCGTTGGAAAAAAAAGCTCCAACATTAATCGTATACGGAGTGATATTATTCCCATCAAAGTTACCAACTCCAATGCGATATTCATTCACAGTGCGACCTACCATTTCAATTCTAGAGTTTCCTGAGGATCGTACATATATTTTCCCCTTACCAGTTCTTCCATTTTCAACTCCATACTTTAGCTGATCGGCAAAAGAAGCGTCAATACTAGTGTACGAAGTCTGTGAATACCCCCAACTCATATTCACCAAATCAACATCTCCTTTAGCTTGATCTGCAATAATATCCGAGGTTTTAGTAACATCGTTAGACATAAAATTAGTAGCGATCATTTTCGCCTTTGGAGCTACACCTCGTGAGCCCTTACCATTCCATCCAACAGCGGCTATAAGTCCAGAAACGCTTGTCCCATGAAAATCAACCTCTGAA
This sequence comes from Pseudobdellovibrionaceae bacterium, assembly GCA_013359135.1. GTDB lineage: Bacteria > Bdellovibrionota > Bdellovibrionia > Bdellovibrionales > Bdellovibrionaceae > UBA2316. The sequence goes on from JABWCN010000037.1 coordinate 37,717, forward strand.
GGTAAAGCAGTAAAACTCAGCCAATTCTTGACTAAATAGTCTCTATATTCTTTAGTTACTAAAAAATTCTCAGCTAAATCTTCATGTTTTTGATCTACACCATCATCACTGATTTGAATTTTAATTCCTTCTCCAAATATTTGCTTTGACCAAGTATTCTGCAAACCCAAATCATACCCTGCAATACCATTTACCTGTGAGAAAACTTTTTGCCCTGTATTGTTCAGATGCCAAGCGTAGCCAATAAGTGGATCACCTTCATTTAAAGAATCCATAGTAAAATTTCCTACTGGAGGAGTACTAACACCAAACCCCCCCTGAGAGCAGTTTTGAAAAGAAAATAATAGGAGCGTAACTATTAAAAAAACGCTTGCTAATTTAATTGCCATTGATCCCTGACCACTTCTAAGTAACTACTTACAACTCTAATATCATTTTCCAATTTCTTTTTTTTATTTTTTATTTTCTCAAGAGATTGAGCCTTAACAAAAACAGTTTTTATTTCTGTATTTAAATTATCTACTTCAAAATCATAGTCTTTTACTAGCTGATCAACCAGAGCCAATTCTTTTACCTTAACAACTAAGCGACCAGTTAACACACTAAATACTTTTTGATTTTCATCAAAAATTAGTTTTGCAGGAACTTCCTGTTGCTCCTCTTTTCTTATCGCAACCTTATAGGTGCCTAATGAAAAAACGGTGTCATAAGCTGCAATATCATCTTCTGCGACAACTAAATTATCAAAAATTGACCATCTGTCGTTTTCATCAAAAACATGCAATCTAAGTGGTTTTCTTGGAAAGTTATTTAAGAACTGAGATTGAATTTGACTTTGTCTCTGCACCACAACTTTTTTTGCTTCTAGCCATTTCCATTGTGCTTTTTTTCTGGAAGTTAGCTCTTGTTGTAAAATATTCTGATTACTAGCCTCAGAAGCTAAATGTCTATTTTCAGATGAAGTCATTGAAATCTTTTTTTGGGGTTGAGACTCAACGCTTACGAATTTATTTATCTGAACAACTTTTTTAGGTTGAGAGGTTATGTTGTTATTTATTGAAGATTGAGACAACCGACTATCATCTCTATGATTCATTTTTTTATGATATCTGATAGAAAAATAACTAATTGTAATCAACACAAAAAAAAGAACAGCTACGAATTTTTCATTCCTGAAAGACATACTTTCAGTATATAAAAGTTCTTACTACTTGTGGATTTAAAAATACTTCTGCTTCATAATGAACCTAACTTCTAAACCTTAGTGGTAACGATTCATTTTCCAATTTTGAAACAAGACAATCACTTACTGTATGGACATATAAACTATTAGTTTTACTACCTAACTCTATAGGCTGTCCTAAAGTGAGAATCACTCTATCACCAGTTTTAGCTATTCCAAACTTCATCATCATATTATCTAATTGAGAAAGAATTTCATCCATGGTTTTGTAATCATTAATAAGTAATGTCTGCAATCCCCAGACTAACTCTAGTTTGTTTAAAACAGAAATTTGATTTGTCATTGCGTAAATAGGAACTTGGGGCCTAAACCCTGATATGATTTGCGCTGTTTTACCAGAGGTCGTCAAACAAACTATCGCTTTAGCATTAAGTTTTAAAGCACATAGGCAGGCACTAGCAGCAATCCCACTAGGAATACTAAGAAATTCATTTTCAAGAGACAAACGATAGTATTTCTCCTCATTTTTCTCGACTTCAAAAATAATTTCATTCATAGTTTGAATAGCTTTAAAAGGATATTTACCACTTGCACTTTCTGCAGATAACATCAGAGCATCCGAACCATCTAAAACAGCATTGGCCACATCCGTAATCTCAGCTCTTGTTGGTCTAGGATTTTCGACCATAGAATCAAGCATTTGTGTTGCAGTTATTACTGGCTTATTTAACTCATTACACAAATTAATAATTTTTTTTTGAATACCTGGCAAACGACTTTGTCCAACTTCGACTGCTAGGTCACCTCTAGCCACCATTACTCCATCAGAAAGACGAATAATTTCATCAATATTATCAAGAGCTTCGAGCATTTCAATTTTTGCAATTACTTTGGCAGCACTATTCTTTTTTTCAATGATTTCTTTTATTGTTCTGATATCTCTTCCATGACGAACAAAGCTTAAAGCTACATAGTCTACTTGATTACTTAATCCAAAATCTAAATCTAATAAATCTTTATCTGTAAGTGATTTGATGGGTAGTTGAGCTTCAGGAATATTTATTCCTTTTCTATTTTTTAAAACTCCCCCATAGATAACTTTTAACAAAACAAAGGGTTTGTCTATTTTTATCACTTGCAGTTCTATCAACCCATCATCTAAAAGAACCTTGAAGTTAGGCTTCACAATATCTGTTAACGATAATAAGTCTGTTGGAATCAGATTTTCATCCCCGACAACATTTTCAGTTGTCATTCGAACTATCTGGTCTCTTTCTAGTTTAATTTGTCCCTCTTTAAACTGTCCTACTCTAATTTTAGGACCCTGCAAATCTTGTAAAATAGCTACAGGTGCATTTAATTTTTTTGATAAACTTCTAATAGTTTGTATATTTTTTAAATGTAATTCATGAGTCCCATGACTAAAGTTAAGTCTTGCGACATTCATACCACTCCGTATCGCATTTTCTATTTGTTCTTCGGTGCTAGTAGAAGGCCCCAAAGTCGCTACAATTTTAACTTTTCTTTGATATAACCGCATTATTAAGCTTTCCTACTATAATTTTGCATCTTCAACGCCATATTCTTCAATTCATTTTCATGACGATCATTCAATTTTGTCAATTGATCTTCATACTGATCTTGAATATTTTTAATCTTAGACTCATATTTTTTTTCAGTAGAATTTACAGACATTTTATTTTCTTTTTCTTTTTCTTCTAGCTTGGTATTCATAATTGTTGTTAAATATTTTTTATCTTTTTCACTATCTTCACTCATTTTATTAATTTTATCCTCATAGTTACCAGCAACTTTTTCCAATTTTTTTTCAAAATTCGCTTTTAATTTTCTAAATTTTTCACCATACAAAGCATTTAACTGCAATAGATCTTTATCATGCTTTTCACGTTGTTCATATATTTTATCCATGTATCCATCCCTCATTTGATCAAGATACTCATCGTAGTAATTCACAAGTTTTGTTTCTTTATTATTTGCTATTTTTTGAATTGTATCTATTCGCTTCTCACTTGAGTTCTCTATATTAAAAGTTTCATTGCGGTGAAGCTCTGTTAATGCAGCTCGATCTTGCCGATGTTTTTCATTGACCAGATTCTGCTCAATTTTTGTCCTCTTTTGCAATTCATTATTGAACTTTGAATTCGTATTAATAACTTTATCGATTCTTTCATTATTCACTAACTTCAAAGACTCCCTTTGTTGATCCATCATATCTTCAATATTAGCCTGTCTTTTTTCATATTCACCAATAATATTCTTTTTTTCTAAATCTTTTCTTTTACTTAGATTTGCCTGATCAACGTACATTCGATTTTTTAGCTTATTAATTTCTGCATCTCTCGAACGAACTTGGTTGTTATAGCGATCATCCACTGAGTCCCTAAATGTATCATTCGCCTGAAGAACTCTATTCTCTAACTTTTCATATTTTTGATCAAATTTCTCTTTATTACGATGAAGTTCTTCTTGCATGATTTCTTGTTTGACTTGATCGTTTTCAGAGTATTGCTGTCCTAGTGCCTCTATAGCATTTGAAAATTTATTCTCCCAATTAGTATTTTGCCTTTCTTTAGTTTTGTTCAAATCACTAATTTGAGATTTATAAAAGTCTTTCGAATCAGCCTTTTCTTTTAGAAATCGTTCTCTCTCTATCTCTTGATTGCCTTTTAATGTATTTAATTCTTTATTATAGGCTTCTTGTAATTTTCTTGATCTCGTGTTTACCGATTCTTGCAAGCCAACTCTAGTTTTTTCATGAAGACTGTTTATATTATCGTCCCTCTTAGCAATCTCTTCCTGAAATCTTTTCTTCAAAAGTTCTTTTTGACTTTCATTAATCTTATCTTGAGTCTCTGCTTCCATTTGATAATTATCATTCAATACTTTTTTTTCTGTATTAGCCTCTTCCATTTTATTTTTTAACTGGTTTAAATACAAAGATCTTACATCCGAAATCTGCTTCTGATGTTTTTGCTCGGTTTCATTAAGCTTGTCTGCATATTTTTCTTGAAGATTTCTAAAATTAACTTCATCCTCGTCAGAAAATTTAGTTTCATCAATATTTTTTGTACTAATAACTTTCCCTAAAGTAAAACCAACTCTATGAATAAAAGCACTTTCCCCCAAAATCATTCCCTGATTAATTAATTTTTTAAAAGGTTCTTCGGGTGTGATGAAGCCGCGGTCTTTTAGAAATTTATTCCAAAAACGTGAATACAATAAATGTCCGGTGGCGTGTTCGCTACCACCAATATATAAATCTACATTTTCCCAATAGTTTAAGGCATCTTGGCTGGCAAATTCGTTTTCGTTGTGAGCATCCATATAACGCATCCAATACCACGAAGAACCTGCCCAACCCGGCATCGTATTCAATTCTAATGGGAAAACGGTTTTGTTATCAATCAACTGATTACTAACCACTGTACACTGAACACTGTCCCACGCCCAGTGAGTAGCATTTCCTAATGGCGGTTGTCCGTCTTCGGTTGGTAAATATTTCTCTACTTCCGGTAAAATAATTGGTAAATGTTTTAAATCAATCATTTGCGGCAAGCCATTAACATAGTAAACGGGAAACGGTTCGCCCCAATAACGTTGTCTTGAGAAAACCGCATCACGCAAACGGTAATTGGTTTTCCCTTTTCCTTGACCAATTTGTTCTAAGGCTTCGATGGCTTTTTTGGTGGCTTCTTTATAACCTAGACCATTTAAAAAATCAGAATTGACTAA
>JABWCN010000038.1 GCA_013359135.1 Pseudobdellovibrionaceae bacterium
GTCACAGGCCATGTGCAAATTATTGAAAGACCGAAATCAAACCCAAATTGGCAGGAGTTTGTCGAGGAATTGAAAGCCAAGGAACCGTTGATCACAGTGGCTACAAGATTTCTTTATCTAGAGGCTGTTTTAGCTCATGAAGGGCAAATTTCTGGTGTTTTAGTTCAAGGGGTTGATAAAGAAAATTACAATCAAGTTCTAAATCTTAACGCCAGAATTTCTGAAGGTGAAAACTCTCTTGAGAGTCAAGATCAGATTCCTTCGGCTTTAATAGGCAAAGGGATTGCCAAGCGTATGAATTTTAAAGTTGGCGATACTTTTAAAATTGTAGTTCCTATTAGTGATTCTTTAAATCCAGGTGTTTTTAAACGACAGATAGGTGAGTTTCGCATTAAAGGTATTTTAGATCTTGGAAAGTATGAATGGAATGAGCGGTCCATCGTTGTTGATATTCACGAAGCTCAAAAAGTAGCCTTGATTGGTAATCGTTATACTGGATTGTTGTTAAAAACTAAAGATATTGAAAAAGCTAGGCAGGTGTCCTTTCAGCTAGCAAAAAAGTTGGGACCGCAGTTTTGGATTCGAGATTGGAAGGATGTGAATGAAAATCTTTTTGATGCTGTGGCTATCGAACGGGTAGTGATTTTTTTAGTGGTATTGATAATTGTTATTGTTGCGGCTTTTAATATTTCGTCGACCTTGTATGTCGGGGTTATACAGAGAAATAATGATATTGCGATTTTAAAAACTTTGGGAGTTTCAAAACGTCAAGTTTTGCATATTTTTACTCTCCAGGGTTTGTTTTTAGGAGCTTTTGGTTTTCTATGTGGCAACTTATTAGGTCTTATTTTGTGTCAGTTATTCATGTGGGGGCAAAGAGTTTTTGAATTGATACCTGGTTCTGTATATCGAATTGACAATATTGTAGTTGAGGTCAGGCTGTTAGATTTGACAGCAATTGGGCTTGTGACTCTATTTATTTGCTACATTGCCACTTTAGCGCCGGCTTTGCGTAGTTCAAGACTTACTGTTGTAGAGGGATTAAGATATGGGTAATAGTTTATTAGTGGCTAGAGATTTGTACAAAAGTTATCCTCAGGGTAATGGCGAGTTGGAAATTTTAAAAGGTGTTAGTCTTGATATTCAATTTGGTGATGCTATTGGGATTGTTGGAAGTAGTGGATCTGGAAAATCTACTTTGCTTCAAATATTAGGAACATTAGATCGACCCAATCGGGGACAGTTGATTTATCAAGAAAAAAATTTGTTTGAGCTTTCAGATGAAGAAGTGTCGCTTTTTCGCAACCAAACGATGGGATTTGTGTTTCAATTTCACCACTTGTTAAGCGAGCTGACTGCACTAGAAAATGTTTTACTTCCGTGTAGAATTGCTAATCAAAATATAGAAAGAGCGACGGATTACGCCAAAGAAATACTCAATATGTTGGGGCTTGGAGAAAGATTTCATCATTATCCTAATCAGCTTTCTGGCGGGGAATTGCAACGAGCAGCCATAGCTAGAGCCTTGATTCGTCAGCCAAAAATCATTTTTGCTGATGAGCCCACGGGCAATCTTGATTCTATTAACAGCCGTAAGATTCAAGAATTATTTTTCTTAATTCGTGAGCAGTTGAAAATCACCTTAGTGATTGTGACTCATGACTTGCACTTTGCTCAAAAATTCCCAAAAGTCATGCACTTGAAAGATGGAAACTGGAATTAACACACTGCTTTTTTTGTTGTGGGACCCCTGCTAAAAGATAATATTCTTTCAATCATGCTAAATGGTTATTCACATATAAATAAAATTTTTGTTGTTTTTTTCACTTTATTTTCTTTTTCTTTTGCCTATACAGCGCCTGTTAAAACAGCAAAAGGAAGTACTAAGGCACAAAAAATCCTCAGTAGAAAATTTAAAACTTCTCCTACCACTCCTGTTGTCGCTTTGAGTGACTTTGGAGCTCAGGGTACTTTACGTGACATACAAATAGAGGGGCAGAGGAAAATTGAAAAGGATGCGATTTTAAATCGTATTAAGTTAAAAGTTGGCCAAAGTTATACTGCTGAACAGTTGAATGAAGGACTTAGAGAGGACGTGACTCAATTATTTAAATCGGGTTACTTTTTTGATGTCGAAGTTTCAAAGCAAGTATTAAATGATGGTTTTACTTTGAAATTTAAAGTGTTTGAAAAACCTTCTATTGCAGAGATCACTTGGGATGGTCTTTCCGAAGATATAAAAAAAGAGGAAGTGCAAGAAGCATTGGGAGTAAAAACTTTTGAAATTTTAAACATGGCTAAAATTAAAGAGGGCCAAGAGAAAATTCAAAAGTACTATGAGGACAAAGGATATTTTTTAGCTCGAGTTGAAGTGAAAGTTGAAGATCTTGTTAAGGATGAAACTGTAAAACTTAAAATTTCAGTGAAACAAAATGACCGAGTGAAAGTAAAAAAAATCACTTTCTTAGGTAATAAAAAAATCCCAGCATCTCAGTTAATTATTGATCAGCTTATTTCTGAAGAAGGTTTTTTTACAGGCCTGTCGGGTTCTGGACAGTTTAAGCAGGATATGTTTGAGCGTTGGGTGCAAGGCATCCGTTTCATTTATTTTAATCAAGGTTATATCCAAGCTAAAATTGATCGTCCGCAAGTTACTGTTACTCCAGATAAAAAAGGTATTTATATCACTATCAATGTGGACGAGGGCGAACAGTTTGATGTGGGTGAAATTGATTTTTCTGGGGATATTTTATTCTCCAGAGAAGAACTTTTGGAAACCATCAAACTTGATGAAAATAAGATTTTTGCTTACGATGTTTTACAAAGAGACCTAGCGGATTTACAGGCAAAGTATGGTGATTTGGGTTATGCCTTTGCCAATGTTAACCCCCAATGGAAGATTAAAGAAAAAGAACGTAAAGTAGACATTGTTTTTGATTTTGATAAAGGAAACAAAGTTTATTTTGGGCGTATTCAAGTCATTGGTAACTCTAAAACCCGTGATAAAGTTTTACGTCGTGAAATGAAAATTCGTGAGGGTGAGCTTTATCATGAAACTCGTCGTCGCCAATCCTTAGAGAATATCCAACGACTTGGTTTTTTTGAAGAGGTGAATTTTAAAACCTCAACTCCTCCAGATAAGCTTGATATTTTAAATATTGATATTGTGGTTAAAGAAAGAAGTACTGGACAGATTCAGTTAGGTGCTGGTTATGGAACTTCTCAAGGTTTTACTTTGCAGGGAAGTGTTCAGCAGACAAATTTTTTAGGGCGTGGGCAAAATCTTGGAGTCAGTTTAAATTTGGCTGACAAGTATTCTTTTTACGATTTTTCTTTTACAGAGCCTTACTTTCAGGATTCTTTGTGGTCTTTGGGAGCCAGAGTTTTTCGCAGTAGCAATACCGGAAGGTTAGATTATAACGAAGATAAAACGGGCGCTTCTGTTTTTGTAGGCCATCCTCTTGGAGATTATTTGCGTTTTAACGCTAGTTATACATACACCTCTACGCGACTTTTGGATATTATTGACTCAACAACAGGAACTTCACTTACTGATAGGGCGCTGTTTCCGTTGGAAACAGCAGAAGGCGATGCTGGCTTGTTGGGGGTTAGCTTAGAATATGATACTCGAAATGATAGATTTAAACCATCTAAGGGAATTCATGCTCAATTGGGATACTCTGTAACAGGACCTTTTGGTGGAAATTTAAGATATTATAAAGCAAATTCTTCTTTTAGGTTTTTCAAAAACCTATTTTGGGATGTCGTTTTTAGAAACTCATTAAGTTACGCTCGCATTGAGTCTACAGATCCTGATCGGTTACCTCCTTTCAATGAACTTTATCTTCTTGGTGGTCCTTACAGCTTAAGAGGCTACCGCTATGCTCGAGTGGGTAGACAAGTTTATTCTCAAAAAGCTCATGATGATTTAGTTAAGCGGGGAATTACGACTGATCTTGAGGAACGCTCTATGAGATTTTATGGGGGCTCTCAGCAGGTTATGTATCAAGGAGAATTGCTATTTCCATTGATCCGTGAAGCTCAAATGTATGGAGTAGCTTTTTACGATGTCGGGCAGGCTGAAGACACTTTGATGGATAATAAATTTTATGCTGATACAGGTTTTGGAATTCGTTGGTTTTCACCTATCGGTCCTTTAAGGTTTGAGTGGGGATTTCCTATGAATAGAGATGCTTATTGGCATGAGGCTGTGGTGTTTGAATTTTCTATCGGAACACCATTTTAGAACAAGTAAGATTAGAATTTAAAAAATAAATGAGGAGATTAAAATGAATACAAATTTAAAAATGACTTTATTGGCATTGGTTGCAGTCACTTTTTCTATGAAGGCGATGGCTGCTGAGTTTAAGTTGGGTGTGGTGAATATGCAAAAAGCAATTCAGTCTACTTCAGCAGGAAAAAAAGCAAAAACAGAGCTTGAATCTGATTTTGAAAAAAAGAAGAAAGATCTACAAAAGAAAGAAGCTGATTTAAAGAAAATGCAGGAAGACATTGAGAAAAAGAAAAGTGTTTTATCTGAAGAAGTTTTGTCAAAAAAACAGGAAGAGTTTCGCGAAGAGATGATGAAGTTTCAACAAGTTGTTGGAAAAAACCAGTCAGAAATTCAAAAGAAAGAGCAAGAGTTAACTCAACCTATTTTGGAAAAAATGAAAAAAGTGATTGAGAAAATCTCAAAGGAAAAAGGCTACTCTGCTGTGTTAGAACATAATGCTATGGTACTTTACATCGACAATAAGCATGATTTGACTGAAGAAGTTGTTGCTGCTTTTGAAAAAGAAAAATAATTAACCTAAAGAATTGAAAAGTTATGAAAATTCATCCTTCCAGTGTGATTTCTCCAGATGTCGAAATTGGCCCAGATGTGGAAATTGGTCCCTATTGTTTGTTACAAGGTAAAATTAAAATTGGCAAAGGTACTTTTATTGAAGGCCATGCAACGGTAGGCTCACGCTATGGTATTCTTGAAATCGGAGAGAATAATCATATTATGCCTGGAGCTGTAATTGGGGGTCCTCCTCAAGATATCACTTATAAGTCTGAACCCACTAAATTAATTATAGGAAATAATAATACGTTTCGTGAGTTCTCTACTGTGAATTTAGCGACAAGTAAGGGCGATGGAAAAACGGAAATTGGTAACAATTGTTATTTTATGGCCTACACTCATGTTGGCCATGATTGTAAAATTGGTAACAACGTAATTGTAGCCAATGACTCTCATATGGGTGGCCACTGTATTATTGAAGATAACGTGGTTATTGGTGGCGTGTGTGCGTTCAACCAATTTACGCGTGTTGGGAAAAATGCTTTTATTGCTGGAAGTTCTGTTGTTAATAAGGACATTCTTCCTTTCAGTCGAGCTCAGGGAAACTATGCTTTGATAAGAGCTACTAACAAAGTGGGACTATCAAGGAAGGGGTTTTCCAGGGAAGAGGTTCAGAATGTACATAAGGCAATACGTATTTTAGTTATGGGTAATGGAACTGTTGAAGAGGCCTTAAATCGCATCAACACAGAATGTATCCCTTCTGAAAATATTCAGTATCTTCTTCAGTTTATAAAAGCTTCAAAGAGAGGAATTGCTATTTCTAGAGGGCATGGGTCTTCTTCAGAAATAGATTCAGATTAAAGAAATAAGTTCGTTCACATTATAGGTGATTTATGAAAAAATTAAGATCTGCAGTCGTTGGAGTTGGTTATCTTGGAAACTTCCATGCTCAAAAGTATAAAAACAACTCCCACTGTGAATTGGTGGGAGTTTGCGATGCCTTTGTTGAAACTGCCAAAAAAAGATCCGAAGAACTATCTGTACCTTACTTCACGGACCCTAAGGAATTGGTAGGAAAAGTAGATTTAGTTACCATTGCTGCTTCCACAACGCATCATTATGAGTTGGCGGCTATGTTTTTAAAGGCTGGAATAGCTGTTAACGTTGAAAAACCTATGACTGCAACTTTGCAACAAGCAGAATCTCTATTGGATATTCACCAAAAAACTAAAACCCTACTTACAGTGGGGCATATTGAGCGTTTTAATCCAGCGATCAGAGAGTTAAAAAAACAAGTGTCGGGGCAATCCTCTTTACCTTACCATTTCGAACTTACGAGATGGGCCACTTTTAAAGCCCGCGGATCAGATGTTTCCGTTGTCTATGACCTGATGATTCATGATCTAGATTTGGTTTTTGATCTCACTCAAAGTGAGGTAGTAGATTTTATGGTTTCTGGTTCAAGTTTAGTTTCTAAGGAACTAGATAGTGTTCAAGCTAGTTTTAAGATGAAAAATCAGCAAACAGTTCAAGTGACTGTGAGTAGAGTCTCCCCTAAAATGGTAAGAAACATTAAAGCTTATTGCTCTCATAAAATTGTAAATGCGAATACGGCCAGTTTAGAATTAGATATTCAAACATTAAATAGAACTCCTCAAAATAATGATGATTTAGTTTCAAGTCAGTCGATCCAAGTCGCAAAAGTAGATGCTCTTCAGGAAGAGACCAATCATTTTGTTGATTGTGTTTTAGGAAAGGCAACTCCCTTAATTACGGCTATTGATGGTTTAAGGTCAATGCAGTGGGCGGATAAGTTAACTAATGAAATTATACGTGGCTGCTAGAAGCACTCTTTAAAAAAGTAGTTATCATGGAAAAAGACAAACAAGTATTAATCATTTCTGCTGAAGCATCTTCTAATTTGTATGCACAAAGAATTTTAGAAGAGTGGAAGAGTAGAAAAATAAATATCAAGGCTTTTGGTGTTGGCTCAGTAGATATGGAAAAGCTTGGTTTTGAGCGTCTTGGAAAAGCTGAAGAGATGGCCTTAGTAGGGGCTGCTGAAATTATTGAACATTACGGTGATATAAAAAAAGTATTTAATAATATTTTAAGTCGTTGTCAGAAGCAGAAACCAGCTTTGGCTTTATTATTAGATTATCCAGAGTTTAATTTGCGATTAGCAAAAGAATTGAAGAAATTAAATATTCCTGTTTTTTATTATATTTCTCCTCAGATTTGGGCTTGGAGAAAAAAACGTGTTTTTCAAATGAAAGAGTTTTGCGAGAAAGTCTTTTTGATATTTCCCTTTGAGATTCCTTTTTATGAGCAACATCAAGTTAAGTACGAATTTGTAGGTCATCCTATTCTTGATGAGCTAAATCACGAACTATTGGAGACTGAATTTATTAATCTTGAGCGATCTAAATGTGGGATTAAAGAAGATGAAATTGTATTAGGTTTGATGCCTGGTTCAAGAAAAGGTGAACTTCAACGTCATTTTTTGATCCAACTCGAAGTTGCCAAACGACTCAGTAAAAAAGTTGATAATTTAAAAATTTTGATTTTATGTGCGCCAAGTTTTGAGAAAGAAGATCTGTATCCTTATTTAGAAAACTTTAAGGTACCATATATTTTGATGAAGACAGATCCTTTTAAAATGATAGCAATAACTGACTTGATACTTGCGGCTTCAGGGACGGCTACTCTGATGGTTGGTTTATTAGAAAAGCCGATGGTTATTATGTACCGTATGAAATGGCTAACTGGTATTATTGCTAAGTTGTTAGTCAGGGGTGTTAAATTTTTTGGGATTACGAATCTGATTTTGGAAAAAGAAGTTAGTCCTGAAAGATTTCAAGAGCAGGCTTCAGTTGAAAATTTGGAAGAATTAGTTTTTGATTTGATTAGTAAACCAGAAGTTTTTGCCAAACAGAAGAAAGAACTTAAACAATTAAGGGAAAGACTTGGACAAAGTGGTGCTAATAAGAGAGTTGTGTCTGAACTAGATAAGTATTTGAGTTGATATGAAATCTTCAGAAAATACACAAGTAAAGACTTTTTTATACTGGTTATTGAGCTTTATTTATTATTTTTTTGATAAATTGAATAAAAAAATGTACCAGTGGAAGCTTTTTAAAACACACAAGTTGACGGTGCCAGTTATTAGTGTAGGTAATTTGACTTTAGGAGGATCTGGAAAAACTCCGTTCATTATTTTTTTAACAAAATGCTTGCAGGAAAAAAAGCAAAGAGTGGCTGTAGTTAGTCGTAACTATAAAGCTCAGTGTCGTGAAATTGCTAAAATAGATCTTAGTCAAAAGCCTGCAAAGTATTTTGGAGATGAGCCTTCTTTAATTCATTTTCACACTCAGGCAGTAGGATATGTTGGCCCTAAAAAATTTAAAACTGCAAAAGAACTGGTTCGTCGTGAAAAAGTAGATTTAATTCTTGTTGATGATGGTTTTCAACATCATGCTTTGTTTAGGGATATTAATATTCTTTTATTGGATGTTACTCAATGGCAATTTCCAGCTCAAATTTTTCCTTCAGGGTACTATAGAGAAAACTTTAAAGAAATAGCTCGTGCAAGTTTTATATGCTGGACTCGAATAAATCTTGTTTCTAAGGTTGAGTTACAGAAAATGAAGGAACAAGTGGCTATGCTGGGTTACACTGGACCACAATTCGATTTTTCTTATGAATCGAAAAGATTTTTAGATGTTAGTGTAAATAAAATTAAACCACTTTCAGATCTTCCTAAGCGAGTACTACTTTTTTGTGGTTTAGCTCGTCCAGAAATTTTGTTGCAATCTTTGAAGATCCAATTTGAAAAGCTAGACTTGAAAATAGAGATAGACACGTTTTTTCTTTCCGATCATCAGATTTATGATGAAAATTTGTTACAGAAAGTTATTAATTATCAGGTCACGCATAAGTTTTTTCTAACGACTGAAAAAGATTTTATTAAGTTTAAAGAGATTTGGCCTAGCCAAAAAAGTCTAGCAGTGTTGTTATTAGAAGTAGAATTACTTCAAAAAGAAGATGAGTTTTATGAAGCCATTAATCATTTTTTGCATTAAATTTTTTTCCAGACTCAGTTTGTTTTTTCCTCGAAGTTGGGTTCGGGGATTTTACTCATTACTTGGAGTTTTGTGGTTTGATATTTTAAGATTTCGCAGGAAAATTGTATTAGGTAATTTGAAGCTTGCTTATCCCGAAAAGAGCGAAGCCGAAAGAACTCAGATAGGCCGAAAAAGTGTTTACTCCATGTTAGCTAATGTAGCTGACTTTTTTGTTATTCCATTTATTGATCAAGATTGGATTGATAAAAACGTAGTTTATCATGGTACTGAAAACATGGAAAAAGCATTACAAGAAAAAAAGGGTGTTTTTGTTTTGAGTTTACATATGGGAAATGGTGATCTAGCAGCAACCCTTATTCAAATGCAAAAATTCAATCTTTTTCTTATTACCAAGTTTTTTAAAAATAAACTTTTTAATGACATTTGGTTTTCTATTCGTGGAGCAAAGGGAGTTAGTTATATAGAACCTCATGGAGAAAAAACTCCTTTTCAGATATTAAAAGCACTTAAGTCGAATAGTTTGGTTGTTTTTGTTCTTGATCAATATATGGGTAAACCTTTTGGCATAGAGACAACTTTCTTTGGACGAAAGACTGGAACAGCTCAAGGATTAGGACTTTTTTATTTAAAGACAAAAGCGCCTGTTGTACCAGTTTATTGTTACGAGGGTGAGGATCATAAGGTGCATTTGGTCTATGAACCTCCCTTGGAATTAAAAGAATTGATTACAGATGATAAGGAACAGTCCATTCACAGTCTGACTCAAAAATTTTGTGATGTAACAGAAAGTCTAGTGAAGAAACATCCCGATCAATGGATGTGGGTTCATAGACGTTGGAAAAATTTTAATGATTAATTAAACTGATAGATGTTAGAATAATTGCAAATGCATTTATTTTTTTTGGTTTTACTTTTTCAATGTATGTTGTTGTCAGGTTGTTCAAGTTCTTTTCTGAAGTTGGACAAAAAATCCGAGGAGTTTTCTAAAAATAAAGAGTTTGACGACAAAGTAGTTATCAAGGAAATCAGTCAAGAAAGTGGAGCGAATGAGCAGACCAGTATTCCGATTGATTCCAAGCAGTCTACAAAGAACAATAAAGAATTGATCATCAAAGGAAAGAAATCTAAATCCAGTTCGATTAAAGATAAAGAGTTATCAAAAAATAAAGTCGTTTTTACAGTTAAAGATAAAAAGTTTAAAAATAGTAAAGCTATAAAAGAATCTAAAGAAAGTAGTGCAGCAGAGAAAGATATGTCTAACTCTGGAATAATAAATAACACCGAGACTCGTGGCAGTAGAGAACCTGAAATTGAAGATAGTGAAGGTTTTAATGGCAGAAGGCCAATAAATGATCCATTTAGAGTTGGTGAAGAGATTGTGCATGATGTGCATTATTTTAAAGTATCGGCTGGTGAATTGTATTTAAAAGTGGAGCCATTCGTTGAGGTTAATGGTAGAAAGTCTTATACCTTTACTACATCAATAAAATCTTCATCTATGTTTTCTACTTTTTATTCTGCTGATGATAAAGCTACTACTTATGTTGATTTTTTGGATTTGGTCCCTCATGTATTCACGTTATCAGTTAAAGAGTCCGGTCAGTTACGAGATGCAAAAGGGTTGATTGATTTACAGAAAAACATGGCAACCTATTGGGAAAAAAAATTTACTAAAAAAAGTGGCGAAGAAGAAAAAAAACTTGAATGGGAAGTTCTTCCATTTTCCCAGAATGTTTATAGTGCCGCTTATTATATGCGACTATTTAAATGGGATGTTGGTAAAGAGTATGCCTTTCGAGTCGCTGATCAAGGTGAAAATTTAGTTTTTAGAGGTAAAGCTATACGTAAAGAAAGATTAGAAACTGAAATAGGGGATTTTGATACTATTGTTATTAAACCAGAGATAACAGTAAAAGGAGTTTTTCGTCCTATTGGCGATATCTACTTTTGGCTTAGTGATGATGATCGAAAATTTATTTTAAGAATAGAGTCTAGTATAAAAATAGGTACAATTGTTTCAGAGGTGATTCGCCTAAATAAAGGAAAATAGTTAACTCTCTTGGCAAGGGTGGTACACTCTTAAAACAAGTATCTTCTAAATGCTACACTTGAGATAAGCCCTAGACCTGCCATCGTTGTGAGCATACTCGACCCACCATAGGACAGTAGTGGCAAGGGCACTCCAACAATAGGAAGTAATCCGATAACCATTCCCATATTTACAAACATATGCCAAAAAATATAACTTAAAACACCTACAGAGAGTAGTGCTCCAAATTTATCGCGAGCTTGAAAAGCAATACGAATAATTAAAAAAAACAGAATGCAAAATAAACCAATGGTTGTGATTGAACCAACAAATCCATGTTCTTCACTAAGTACGGAATAAATAAAATCGGTGTGGCGCTCTGGTAGAAACTCAAGTTGTGATTGTGTTCCTTTGCGAAATCCCTTTCCAAAAAACTGCCCAGAACCTACGGCATATTTAGACTGTAGGGCATTGTAGCCTGTTTTTCTTGGATCATTCTCTGGAGTTAAAAAAGTCAAAACTCTGTTTTTTTGATAATCATGCAAAACATATTTCCAAGCCAGAGGAATAGAGACTGAAATCAAAATAATTGCACTAACTAGGATATGTTTTCTGACTCTAGAAAATAGTATCATGGTACCACTGATCGCTGTTACCATCATAGCAGTTCCTAAATCAGGCTGTTTCATAATCAGCGCAAAAGGAATAATTAATAAAAATAGCGGTATAGCTAAATCCTTGAATCCCATACCCTTATTTAGAGTGTTTTTGATTGAAAGAACTTTCGCTAAAACCATGATCATTGCTAGCTTCATAGTTTCAGAGGGTTGGTAGCGAAAAAAACCAAAGTCAATCCACCGTTGTGCACCCAAAGCAATTTTACCAAAAAAATCAACATAAACAATGGCAAGTAGGTTTATAAAATACACGATATAGGCTAGCTTAGTGACAAGAGCATAATCCAGAAGGGTAATTATAAAGAACACACTCCATCCAGAGACCAACCAAACGATCTGATTTACAAAAAGAGATTCAACATCCTTAGAGTTTGGTCCATGAGTAGCGCTGAAAAGATTAATGAGTCCAATCACATTTAGGGCAAAGATAACCAGAATTAAATTCCAATCTAATCTTTTGAGTATGGTTTTTTCTTCATAGGAAACTGATAATTCCACTATTCATCCTCGGTTGTCTCGGCTTTTTCAGCCGTATGCTCTTTTGTTACTTTTTTCGTTTTAGTTGCTTCTGCTATGACTTCAGGGTGGTATTTTTGAAAATAAGCTTGGATAACATCTCTGACAATAGGTGCAGCTCCTGTATTTCCATGGCATGAGTGCTCGGCTAAAACTCCCACGGTGATCTCTGGATTGTCTGCAGGCGCAAAGGCCACAAACCAACCGTGGTGGCGCATATGAACAGGCCTTGACATGCAGTTAGCATAAATTTGATCAGCGGAGAACCCCATGACTTGTGCGGTTCCTGTTTTACCAGCCATTTGTACTCCAGGAATTT
Organism: Pseudobdellovibrionaceae bacterium; assembly: GCA_013359135.1. Classification (GTDB taxonomy): domain Bacteria; phylum Bdellovibrionota; class Bdellovibrionia; order Bdellovibrionales; family Bdellovibrionaceae; genus UBA2316. The sequence goes on from JABWCN010000038.1 coordinate 12,416, forward strand.
TCCAAAAACGCGCTGTTCCTCTGTCCCCATTAGCTACTCGTCTCATACCTTCTCTTACGATAGAGAAAGTTTTATCAGAAATTTTAACACCATTAGGTTGAGTCTGAGTTAGATCTCTCTGCAGTTGGGGAAAGTTTTCTTTTAACACTTTACCCTCTTGATCTACAATTTTTTGAATTACGTAGGGTCTATAGACTTTTCCTTTTAGGCCAATCGTGTTGTATGCTAGAGTCATTTGTAACAATGTGGTTTCAACAAAGCCCTGTCCAATGGCAGTACTTAAGTTTTCACCTTCTTGCCATTCTTCGCCACGATTCTGTTTTTTCCAGGCTGAATTGGGCATATTCCCTGGAACTTCACGAGCCAACTCGATACCTGTTTTTTGACCAATACCCAATAAAGAAATGTAATCAAACATTTTATCAATACCTAGTTTAATTCCTAGCTGGTAAAAGAAAACGTTAGAACTTCTTTCAAGGGCATCATAAATGTTAATATAACCATGGCCACCTTTTTGGTGATCGTGGTAGGGGCGTTTTCCAAAATAAAATACACCAGGTGCATACACTATTTGAGTTTCGGTGATTTTCTTTTCTTCCAAGGCCGCTAAGGCGACAAAAGGTTTGAAGGTAGACCCTGGTGAGTGGTGATCTTGAATGACCTTGTTTCTCATAGGTTTAAAAGGATCGTTAATCAGTTGGCTCCAGGTTTGGGTAGAAATAGTTGCCGCAAATTCATTAGGATCAAAGGCAGGTTCTGACAACCATGCTAGGACCTGACCATCTGATTTCATCGCAACTAATCCGCCAATACGATCTAATTTTTTGAAGGATGCGTACGCTGCTTCTTGTATATCTCTATCAATAGTTAAAACAGCATTGTTACCATGAGTAGCATCTTGATCGGTAATTTTCTCTCCTAAAATATTTGGATTCTTTAAGCTTGTTTCGCGTCCATGAGCGTCGACTTGAATAAAACTAATACCATCAGAGCCACGAATGTCTTTTTCTAGATTCTCTTCAATACCACTTTTTCCAATGATATCTCCCTGTTCAAAGCGAATTATACCTTTATAGAGTTCATTCAGTAAGGGTAATTGTTTTTTGGAAATTTCACTCACATATCCAAAAAGTTGGGCACCATTTTTATAAAGAGGATAATGTCTGAGTATTGTTTCACGAATTTCTAGTCCTGGGGTATCTAAATGAATTCTCTTAAGTCTAAAAACCTCTTCTCGACTTAGATTTTCTTTAAGCTTTATCAAAGCAAAAGGACCATTTATTCTGCGGCTTCTTTGAACCCTAGCGACAATTTTTTCAGGCTCTAAGCCTATTATGGGGCCTACTGTCGTTGCAAGCTCATCCAAGCTTTGAATGTATTGGGGGGAAAGAACGACTTCAAATCCAGGTAGATTTTGCACTAGAACTTTACCTTGGCGGTCCAAAATCAAACCTCTAGGTGCAGGGATTTTTAATTGTTTTATCCTATTTTTTTCTGAGAACTCTCTTAACTCATTTCCTGAAATAATCTGGAGATACCAAAGACGAATAGAAAAAATGACAAAGGTCATCGCGATAAAAAAATAGAAAAATTTATATCTGCCCCAATACTCTTTGGCTTCATCGGGATTACTGACGTATTCAGCCATGAGCTTCCCCTTTGATTTCTGTTAGAGTTGAAGATTTTAGCGAGGTATCTAGTTTTTTTATAATTTCATAAAAGAAATAGGCACAAACTGAAGTCATAGCGATTTGTAACAGCCTTTGAAAAATCATTAACGGTGTTGTATGTGACTCCGAAGTGAAGGAGGTAATAATGTATGTTAGATGAAACAAAAAAAGCCCAGCAGAAGTCATGATTGTAAAGTAGGCTGGCCCTGGCCAATAAACGCGATTTTTAACAAGAAATAGAAAGACAAAGGAAACCATAGAGCTCATATATAACATTCCAATAGAAGAATAAGTAAAAAAAGAATTTAGATAAACGATACCGTAGCAGTATATCAAAGAGCGCCAAGAGTCCTTATCTAAACCAAAATAAGTAAATAAAATGAAACTAAAGTAAGGCGCGACAAAGTGGCCGAAAAATTGATACCAAATGACGCTTTGAAAAGCGCTTGATAGAATAGTTAAAAGTAAAAATAAGATCACATGAAGTACTATTTTCTTATTCTTTTTCAATTGTTTGTCTCCGTTTTAAGAGCTTCACTTAAATCTTCATGGGCCGCGTTGACAACAACAAAGACTTCTTCCACTTTGTCAGGATCGACTAAAGGTTTGAGTTCGACTTTTAAAGAAACACTGACATGTTTTTTTTCTGTAGCTTCAACAATGGCAATGGGAAAGCCTTTAGGGAAAATATTATCAAGGCCACCGGTGACTACAAGATCACCGGGCTTCACATCTTCAGTGCGTTCAACATACTTCAAAACGGCTCCTGAACTACCTTTACCCTCGACAATTCCTTGAGCACGACTTCTTTGGATAACTCCATCAATAACCGCGTAGCGATCTGTCATCAATAACACATGGGCTGTTCTCTTAGATGGCTTATAAATATAACCCAAAGCTCCTTTGAGAGTCATTACGGCTTGACCTGACTTTATGCCATCATCACTGCCTTTATTGATAGTTAAGGAGTTATGGTCAGGAATTAGATCTCTGCCAATAATTTGGGCTGATACCAATGTCATTTTTGAGTTTTGTTTGAACTCAAGCATAGATTTTAAGCGATTGTTTTCAGCAATGACTTCATCAAATTTTAGGAGTTGGGTTTGTAATTGATTGTTAGTGGTTTTCAGGAGTTCATTTTCTTTTTTAATGTTTACTAGGTTGACATACCTAGCTGTGGTATCTTTGACACCTTTGCTGTAGTCATAGAAAAGATACTGAGTTTGACTTGTGAGCCATGAAAATGGTTCATTAAACCATTGAGTTTGGTTTTTCTTTTGCTCCATATTTATGGTGATAAGAGGCAAAATAAAAACAAATATGAAAAATACGACTTTTCTGAGATTTAAATTTACAAAGTTCAATTGTCCCTACCTTTGGAAATACTAAGATATTTTTCAATCATGGGGCAAGTTATAAATAACTATAATTTTGACTTGAAAAGCAAAAAAAATCAGGGTGATATAATCAACAGACAAAAAGTAACTGGCAGACTTGGGTATAACTCTAGAGATTGGGGAAATAATGGTTCACAATAATCGTGGTAAAGATAAAGGTAATTTAAAAGATAACTTAAGTGGTAATTCAAAAAACCATACTAATTTTGTAGATCCTTTAAAAGATGTCCTTCATTCAAGGGATAAAACTAAAAAAATTCTTGGAACCATTATATTTGCTGTGCCTATTATTCTTGTATTTGTTTTTTTTGGTCTTCCAAAGAATGATCTTTCCGGTGGGTCAAGCGCTGCCAGAGTGAACAGGGTTTTTATCTCGCTCAAGGATTTTTCTGATGAGGAAGCCAGAGTTCAGAAAATGCAGGAGTATTATGCGCAAATGTTTGGTCAACCGTTTACCTTTGACCCTGAGCGACAAAAAATGATGAGAAGACAGGCTATTGAGTCTTTAATTCAACGTGAGTTGCTATCGCAGTCTGCTGATGATGAGGGACTTGTTGTTTCTAGTGTCGAAGTTTTAGATAAAATAAAAGAGATCCCTCAATTTAAACAAGATGGTTTTTTTCAAGCACCTTATTATTTTAAGTTGCTAGAGGCTAACAACTTAACTCCAGCTAAATTTGAAAATTCGATTAGAAAAGAGATTCAATCTTTAAGGGCTAAGACGTTATTTGATTCTAGTGCTAAAGTTTCCATCCTAGAGGCTGATAAAATAAGAGAGCTAAAAGGCACTCAGTGGAATGTGCAATTTGTTAAGTTAGATAAAGAGGAAGTCAGTAAAAAAGCTGTTGTTGTTGAAGCTGATGTTCAAAAAGCACTTCAACAAGATGAATTTAATAAAAGAGCAAAAGCTTATTTTGATGCCAATAGTTCTCAGTTTGACGTTCCTGAAAAAGTTTCTGCACAAGTCATTGTAGTTAACTTTAAGCCAGGCGATGAAAATGCTATGAAAAAAGCAGAAGCTAAGATTAAAGAGATTCAAGCGAAGGCTAAAACTGAAGATTTTGGTAAGTTAGCTCAAACTTTCTCTGAGGATTTAGGGACAAAAAGCAAAAAGGGAGATCTCGGATATTTTTCGAGGGGTGAAAAGGATCCAGCTTTTGAACAAGCAGCATTCTCTTTAGCTCCAGGAAGTATTTCTGAGCCAGTAAAAGGATTTGCTAATTTTCAACTGATCAGAGTGAATGACAAAAAGTCAGCAGTTAAGGCTCAATTTGAAGAAGTTAAAAAGAAAATAGCTGCAGAGTTATTGGCTCGTGATAATTTTGATAGTCAAATTAAAGGTATGGAAGAGTTACTTAAAAAGAATGATTTTACTGCTTTTTCTAAAACTGTAGCTGATTTAAATCTTAAATGGGATGAAACAGGTTTTTTTAATTTAGATAGTACTCAAATTCCAAAGTTATCAGAAAAAGAATTAAAGTCAGCTGTATTTCAACTTTCTCCTAGCAAGAAATTAGGTCAAAGCTTTGTTAATTTAAGAGGCGTTAAGTACGTTGTTTATCTCAAAGAAGTTAAAAAGGATAATTTGGCTGAAGACAAGAAGTCATTAAACACTTTAGCTTTACAAAAAGGTAATCAGCTACTGGAAGATTGGGTTCAAAGTGTTAGGAAAGAGGCTACTATAGAGACTAATCCTTTGATTTATCAATAAGTCTTGATGAAGCCAGATAACTACAGTTCTTTAAGTTTTTTTCGTTCCTATGTGGGAAGTTGCAGTTTGAAACCTGACCATGACTTCCTTCAATTTTTAAAACTAGCATTTCCTGGGGGAAATTTCCCAGGAAGCTTTAATCAACAGATTTTAACTATTCCCTATGAGGTCAGTCTTGGAAGCTCTTCTGTTATTGATTCTCAAACAGGAATGTCAGTCAGTCTGTTGACTGTTGATCAGATATTAGAATTATTCGCAAAGGATCTGAAGTTAACAGCATGGGAAAATTTATCGTTATTTCTAGCTCAAATTCAAACTTTTACTTTTTCTGATAAAAGCTCCTCACTGCTGAAATCGTTGAACAATATTCGCTTCAGGATAACTATTGGGAACATTAGTTTTGACTTTGAAACTGGTAAAATTGTTGTTAAGTCTGATTTAACAAGAATACTGAAACCTGATACGGAGAGGGATTCTTATCTAGTTAAAGTGAATTTGCACTTTTGTTTTGCTCAATTGCAGGATCTAATTATTTTTTTACAGAGAAATTTAAAAACGATTAAGGAGCATCTTTTTTTGTCGGCAGATTTTGCTCAGTTAGATGACTCACATTTTTTTTATACTTTACAAAAAAACAATACTTCCATGGATTTAAAAACTCTCTTTTTTACTGAAATTGAGTTTCCAGAAAAACTTATTCTTAGCTTTACATCAGTTTTTTAGAAAAAGCTTCCGGTAATAGTTTTGTAAAAGTAATGGTTTTAAATTGTTTTTGATTGTTGCCAAAAATAACTTGGGTTTTAGAGTCACAAAACTCTGCGATAACTTGTCTGCATAACCCACAGGGTGGCCATTTCTCTTTTGTTGAGGAGACAACAACGACTGTCTTGATTGGTAGTTTCATATTCTCAGAAATTCCTTTGAAGATGGCTACTCGTTCAGCACAAACGGTGCCTCCATAGGAAGAGTTTTCAACATTGCAGCCTGTATAGATTTTTCCATCTGCATCTTCAATTGCTGAACCGATTTGAAAGCCTGAATAAGGAGCGTAAGCTTTTTGCTGAACGGCATAGGCAGCAAGAATTAGTTTTTCAGTTTGTTGTTTACGTTGGTTTCCTTTTTTCAAAGTCTCTCCTTTTTTTGACGGGATGATATTTCTAGGATTGAAGAGTTAATTATTCAAGGAATTTTTATTCCTAGTTCTGTTAATTTTTTTGAAAGAGAAAGTAGGGGTAGGCCTTGAATAGCCGTAAAATCAGAAGTTTTAATTTCCTCAATAATTTGAATTCCATGCTTTTCAATCTTGTAGGATCCAGCACAATCCGTAGGGCTATCAAGGTCTATATATTTTTCTATCTGTTGTTCGCTTAGAGATTTTATTTTGATTTCAGTGACATTCAAAAGAGAGTGGGGTTCTAAACCATCAAAAATGCATAGTGCTGTAATAAGCTCGTGAGTTTTTCCCTGCATTTTTAGAAGTTGTTGTTTAGCTTTGTCTTTTGTCCCTGGCTTGCCAAGGATATCCCCTTGGAAGTACACCAATTGGTCTCCGCCAATGGTGATTTGATTGTTCCTTGCAAGTGATTTGGCCTTGAGATGGCTTAAATGAAGAGCCAGATCTTTAGCTTTTAGATTTGGATTTTTTTCTTTTTCTTCATCAATTAACGGGGCATGGCAAGCGAAACTAATACCAAGGGTTTCTAGTTGCTGTTTGCGATATGGAGATGTGCTTGCTAACACTATTTGTTTCATCAATAGACTTAATCCTTTTCTTTGGTTATAAGAGCATCATATGACAGCTGTTGATGCAACCAAAAAAACAACCCCTCTGGATAAGATTCCCTTACAATGGGTCGGTATGGGGAATTTGAAACTTCCTTTAAAAGTAGTTTTTGCAGTCAAGGAGACGAATCTACGTAAAGAGCTTTTATTAACCGCTAAGATGAATGCCTTTGTAGATTTGGTAAAACCTTCACGTGGTATTCATATGTCACGCATTTACAGTAGTTTGCAGGAGTTCAGTAAAACCCCAATAGAAAACTTGAAGCAATTTAAAGATTTGGCGTTAAAAATTTTAGCGACCCATAATGATTTAAGTCATGCTGTTAAGTTAGAAGTAGAATTAGAAATTCCTCTTTTGAAGAAGTCGTTGAAGTCAGAATTATCTTATCGGCAAGTTTATCCTTTAAAAATTATTTTACAAAAAACGCATAATGTTTTGGAGAGCTTTCTAGAGTTCAGTATAGCTTACTCAAGCACATGCCCTCAGTCGGCTGCTTTGTCTAAAGAAGTTTTTATTCAGCAGCTTTCGCAGAAATCCTCGAAAGAAGAAATATTGGATTTTATTGAGCAAAATGGGTTGTTGGCTACTCCTCATGCCCAAAGAAGCCAGTTAGATGTGACGATTAAATTAAAAACTCAAAATAGCGAAGATCTATTTTTGATGGATTGGGCTCAAGGGTTAATAGAAAAGTTAGAGCAAAGTCTTGGAACTCCAACTCAGGGATTTGTGAAGAGAGTTGATGAACAGCAGTTTGCAGTACTAAACGCTCAGAATCTGATGTTTTGTGAAGATGCGGCTAGAAGAATTTTTTTATGCTTAGGCGAAGAAAAATTGCTAGAAGGATTTTGGGGAAAAGTCAGTCATTTTGAATCTTTACATTCTCACGACGCCGTCGCATATTTCTCTAAAATTTAACACTATAAATTAGCTTTCGGATAAAATTCAGTTGCCTTTATGTTTGCAAATGATAATCATTCTCATTAAATTTGAGGTGTTTCTATGCAAAAAAATAAAAATGGAATTGAAAAAGGGGTTTTGTTGCCAAGGCCTTCCAGTAATGAAACTCAGTTTTTTGATGAAGAGTGGAGTGATGAGGATTTCAAAAACATTATCCGTAAGCTTAATTTGAAGGTCACCCCTCAGCGAATGATTATTCTAAATTGTTTGCATAAAAATCGTAAGCACATAACTGCTCAAGAACTTTTTGAGAAAGTACAAAAGCTGAATGAAGATATTGGCTTTGCTACTGTTTATCGATTTTTAAAGGACTTGGCTTTAGGTCACGCTGTTACAGAAGTAAGAATGGGTGGGATGCCAGCAAGATATGAGTTAACACCAAAAAAACATCATGATCATATGACTTGCACAGAATGCGGGCGCATTGTGGAATTTCAAAATAAAAGCATAGAGCAGCATCAGGAAAAGGTTGCAGAGCAGTTTGGATTTAAACTAACACATCATGTGTTAGAGCTTTACGGCATCTGTCCCTCATGTCAGACTCACGAGTAATGAAAAAAGCATATTACGATGATGAATCAATAGTTATAAAAAATGCCAGAGAACATAACCTTAAGTCGATCAGTTTAAAGATTCCCAGAAATAAGATCACTGTTTTGACAGGTTTGAGTGGCTCAGGAAAGTCATCTCTTGCTTTTGATACCATCTATGCAGAGGGCCAACGTCGATACATTGATAGTTTGTCTTCGTATGCAAAACAGTTTTTAGAACAGCTAAAAAAGCCGGAGGTTGACTCTATAACTGGTTTGTCACCTGCCATTGCTATTGATCAAAAATCAGTAGGCTCTAATCCTAGGTCAACAGTGGGAACTGTGACAGAAATTTATGATTTCTTAAGATTATTATACGCTAAGGTAGGGACTCCATTATGTCCAACCCATAAAATTCCTGTAAGCTCGCAAACTCCCAATGAAATTGTAGATGAAATTCTTAAATTTCCAGAAGGCAGTAAACTCTATATTTTAGCACCCATAGCTCAGGGTAAAAAAGGTGAGTTTTTAAATGAGTTTCAGAAATGGCTTAAAAAGGGTTTCGTTAAAGCTAAAGTAGATGGTAAATTTGTTGATTTGGAAAAGGCTACAAAGTTAGCAAAAACAAAGAGTCACGATATCGATCTGGTGATAGATCAGGTGGTAATCAAAGAAAGTCTTAAACATCGCTTGTCAGAAAGTGTAAATACGGCTTTGGCTATGGCCGAAGGTAAAGTCGTTGTAGAGACTTTTCAAGGAAAACGTCAATTATTTTCCATGAAATCGGCTTGTCCAGAATGTGGTTACTCTTTTTCAGATTTGGAGCCAAGGTTATTCAGTTTTAATAATCCAAGAGGCTATTGTCCTACATGTCATGGTTTAGGGACTCTAGATTATATAGAAGAAGAAGTTTTTTCTGAAGGTGAAGTTGGAAATAAAAAGCTGAGTCAAGTTAAATACACTTTGAAAAATCAAAAAGAAAATGAAGATGACGAAGATTCTACATTTGAGCCAGACCTTTCGATTTGTCCTGATTGTCTAGGAGATCGTTTAAAGCCAGAAGCTTTGAGCGTTAAAATTAATGGAAAAAGTATTGCAGAACTTTCTCAATTCTCGTGTGGAGAGTTAAAATTTTTTTTAGCAGATCTACTCGCAACAACAAAAAAAAAGACAGTATCGTCTTTTAAAGAAAAAGATAAATTCATTGCTGAAAAAATTATTCAACAGATTAGTTCAAGATTAGATTATCTTATCAGGGTTGGTGCAGGTTATTTAAGTATGAGTCGATCATCTAGGACCTTATCTGGTGGTGAGGCTCAGCGAATTAGGCTTGCGACTCAGGTGGGGTCTTCTTTAATTGGTGTGCTTTATGTTATGGATGAACCAAGTATAGGTCTTCATCCAAGAGACCATCATCGTTTGTTGAATATTATTGCTGAACTTAGAGACCGTGGAAACACTATCATTTTGGTAGAGCATGACGAGGATACAATTCTTTTTGCTGATTATGTTGTTGATCTTGGACCTAGAGCTGGAAAATTAGGAGGAGAGATTTTAGCAGAGGGAACACCCAAAGAGATTTCTCAAAACTCGAATTCGTTGACTGGAAAATATTTAAAACGTGAACTCAGAGTTCCTGTTCCTAAACATCGTCGTCAAGGAAATGGGACCTATATTGAACTTAAGGGAGCTAAAGGTAATAACTTGAAGAATGTGAACTTAAGACTGCCACTGGGAGTATTTAATTGCATTACTGGAGTTTCTGGTAGTGGAAAGAGCACGTTAATTATTGATACTCTTTATAAAATTTTAGCTAGAGAGTTTTATAATTCTTCAGTTATATCTTCGCCATATGATAAAATAACAGGTCTTGAAAATATTGATAAGGTTATTGAAATAGATCAGAAACCAATTGGTAGAACACCTCGCTCGACACCGGCTACTTATGTAGGATTACTGCCTCTTATAAGAGATTTATTTGCTCAAATTCCTGAGGCTAAAGTGCGAGGATATGGTCCCGGGAGATTTAGCTTTAATGTGAAGGGTGGGCGCTGCGAGGCCTGCCAAGGTCACGGTCAGATTAAAATGGAAATGCATTTTCTTTCTGATGTTTTTGTTCCTTGTGATACTTGTGGAAGTAAAAGATATAATAGAGAAACTTTAGCGATAGAATATAAAAATAAAAATATCGCACAAATTTTGGATATGACAGTAGATGAAGCTCTAGAGTTTTTCAAAAATCATTTGAATATATTTAAAAAACTAGAAACTCTATCAAGGGTGGGTTTGGACTATATGACTTTGGGGCAAAGTTCTACGACTCTTTCTGGTGGAGAAGCTCAAAGAGTCAAACTTTCCAAAGAATTATCTAAGCGAGGTACAGGTAAAACACTTTACATTCTTGATGAGCCAACGACAGGACTTCATTTTGACGATGTTAGAAAGTTAGTTGAGTTACTGCAAGAGTTGACGGATCAAGGTAACACTCTTGTTGTGATAGAACACAATATTGAAGTAATTAAGTCAGCTGATCATGTTATTGATTTAGGCCCTGATGGTGGGAATGCTGGTGGGGAAATTGTCGTCGAAGGAACTCCTGAGTTTGTTAGTAAAAACAAGAGAAGTGAGATTGCAAAGTTTCTTCAGCAAGCTCTTTAAAAATCACTGCTATCATAAATAAATCCTTCCGAGATTTTTTTTAGATCTTCTCTGGGAATCCAGAAAGTTCCGTTTTCGCAAAGATATTTATAAATTTGGTGGTTTTTGTATGTCTTATTATTGATTTCAAAATCCCCAGTGCACTTATTGCCCCAGGAGTTTCTAATTTGATAGTGGCATTGGCCATTTATTATTTTTCTACCAGAAATGACAGACGCATGATTTTCTGATGCTACTTTTGGCTCATTCAAAACAGAGTCGACTTGGTAAGAAATAGCCACTGGTTTTTCATGCTCCAGAATAAAATCAATATCTTTAAAAGTTTGCTCTTCAGAAATTTTGCTTTTATTACGAGAATCATAGAAAAACATTTTGTCATAAGTATAGCGATTGTATTCTTCAAAGTTTACTTTTTTTTCAAGTGGAACTTTCATTTGTCCACACAAAACTTCAGACATTGTCATAGTGGCTTGGTCAAAAGTTTTTGTAGTTAGAATCTGTTTAAATTGTTCTTCAGTAAGATGAGAAATCAGGCTATTACTAACTTTCAGCTGTGCCATAAGATTATCAAAGTCGATTTTTTTACTTTGAATCATTTCTAAATTGTTTAAATTAGAGTTGTCGTGAATTTGGTTATATAGGTTGTAAAGACGATTAAAAACATAGAATTTTTCTTTCAGGCCTAATTTCAATCCTGAACCAATTAGGTTTGTATCTAGTGATTGAGGGCAAACAAATCCACTGTTTTGAACAACTGAAATAGTTTTAAGGATAAAACCTCCAGTGTTAAAAACATCAGATAGGTGATTTAAGTTTTTAATTTCAGAGTTATAATAGTGAAGAGCAGCAAAAATACCAGAGACTTGAAGGTCCTCGGGGGTTGGGTTTGATTGATTGGCTTTTTGTAAGGATTCATAGTGCGCATAGGTCAGAAGATCTGCTGCTGTATTAGCAAAACACCATCCAACGTTATTTTGATCGCGAATTGGACCAAGGCGTGAGTTGATATTTCTAATTTCTTTACAGTTATTCAATTCTGCTGGGTTAGAGTCTTGAGCTTTACTCAAAGGGGAATAGCAGATTAAATAAATTAAAATTAAAGTAATTGGCCTCATCCTCAACTAATTAGTTCAAAACCAAAGCCAAACAAGCAATTAAACTGCCGAACCAATAAACCATTCGTTAAGTTTAATGATAATCATTTCTTTAAGAAACAAAATTTGTCTTTCAGGAGGTAAAAGTTTGACACTTGTATACTCAATAACAGAAGTTCTTGAAATGTCCGAAAACTTGACAGTTAGTTGGATTTTCCATTCATCAATTCTATTGATTTTAATTAGATTTATTTCTTGTGAAAAGCTTATGTAATTAGAAAAGCGAATTTTAAAAGAGGGTAGGGAATGAGTCCAATTTTTGATATCATCAAAAATTAAAGTCTGGCAAATTTCATCTTGAATTTCAACAGATAAGTGAGTTTTGAAGAATTCAAAAAAATTTTTTTTAAATGGAGCTTCCTTTTTGTAAACTAGCAGGGGTTTTAGAGTATTATCCACTTGGTTAAAAACTTCTGAGAATTTTTCAATTTGGCTGTTGAAACATGATAATTTAACTTCTACATAGGGAAGATGAATACGATAACCAACAACGAGTTCATCATTTTTTATATTTGCTTTTTTAAGTATAGGCTCAATTTTATTCGCGACTTCACTTTCCCCCAGTCCAAGAGTATTCCAAACTTCAGTTTCCCAACGGTCTATATTTTGAGTATTTTTTGTAATGTAATCATAAAGAAAATTTTCGCAGATTGATTGAATTTCTTTTGGAGGGCCGGGAAGTACAAAAAATTGTTTTTTTTTCCAAGGGAATGTAAACCCATGGGCTGTGCCTTTTGAGTTTTTCATTATTGTAGCATTTTCAGGAAAGTAGGCCTGCTGGATCTGAAATTCACGGACAGGATAATTACGTTGAGCTAAATAACCTTGAATGTAATTCCAAGTTTCTTGATGCAAACTTAATGAAACATTTGTCCATTCAGATACTACATGTCTTGTGAAATCATCACTGGTTGGTCCCAGGCCTCCGTAAATAAAAACCCAATCGGATGTTTCACAAGCAAGATCGAGGCATTGTTTAATTCTTTCACGATCGTCGTCAACAACTAGATGATAGTAATTTATGACTCCTTTTTTCTGAAGAAAACTCGCTATAAAATGAGAGTTGGTATTGAGAGTTTGACCATTAGTGAGCTCTGTTCCAACAGCAATGTGAGAAGCTTTGATAGTTGTTTTCATTTATACCTCGATAAAATTTAAAAATACATCACATACAATACTAAAAAAATCATTTGATCCCAATAAAAAACTCTATTTAAATGTAAAATAACAACTTTGTATAACTGTATGAGAGGAATTCTGGGCAATGAGTTCAAATTTAGAGATTGTTAAATCTTACTTTTATTACTTCAATCATAAAAAATACCAACAAATGCTTGATCTTCTCAGTGAAGACATTATTCATGAAGTCAACCAGGGAAAAGAACGTCATGGTAAAGTTCTATTTAGTGATTTTTTGCAGCATATGGATAGATGTTATGATGAACAGTTGACTGATCTGACTTTTTATCAGTGTGAAGATCCTCAAAAATTTGCAATTGAATTCTTGGTAGAAGGGACTTATAAAAAAACTGACGAGGGTTTACCAGAAGCTAAACAACAAAAGTATTCCATACCAGCGGCTTCCTTTATTACAATAAAAAATTGTCAAATTAGGAAAGTAGTGACATACTACAACTTACCTAAGTGGATAGATCTGGTAAGTCGATAGGTTGATATGGATCTTTCAGTAAAAGTATTTCACTCTGAAGCGGCAAATGAGTATCTTGAGTCTTTAGCTATTTTACGTGTTGAAGTTTTTAAAAGTTTTCCATATTTGTATTTAGGTGATATTGAATATGAAAAAAAATATTTGCAACGTTACGTTAAGTCCTCAAGTTTTGTTCTTGTTGGGGTGTTTGATGGATTACGTATGGTTGGAGCTTCTACGGGATTAAAATTAATTGAAGAAGATAGTAACATACAGAGTTCCTTTGTAAAAGCTGGGATTTCCATAGAGTCAATTTTTTATTTTGGAGAAAGTGTGTTGATTGAAAACTATCGAGGAAGAGGAATAGGAAATATTTTTTTTCATGAAAGAGAAAAAAAAGCACTTACTTATCCTGAAGTTGTTACAACTTGTTTCTGTTCTGTTGTGAGAGAATCAAATCATCCCCTCAGGCCTTCAACTTATGTCCCACTGGATGTGTTTTGGGCAAAAAAAGGCTATAATAAGCAAAACTTTTGCTGTGAGATGGAATGGAAGGATATTGATCAAGAACAAGTCACCAAAAAAGAATTACAATTTTGGTTAAAAAAAATAAGATAAACTTTAAATAACTTAAAATGTTGAAAATTATAATGAGTTATAAAAATGAAAATAGCTAGTTTACAATATCCAATTCGTTTCTTTAATCATAAAAGAGAATGGCAAGACTCGATCTTGTTTTATGTTGAGGAAGCTTGTAAAAATCAAGCTCATTTACTTGTTTTTCCGGAGTATGGTTCAATGAATTTGTGTTCTCTGATCGATAATCATTCTGAGGACCTTGCTGGAAATAAAAAAGCATTTGATGCAAGTTTTTCTGAGAATTCTTTAGCTGGTCAATTGAAAAGTCTTCAATCTTTTTTGCCTGAGTTTAGAAGTTTTTTCTCTGAAGTTGCAAGAAAATTTTCTATTTATATTTTGGCGCCATCTTTCCCGGTTGCAGACTCAGGTAAGTATATTAATAGAGCTTTTTTTTATAATCCTAAAGGAAGCGAAAACTTCCAGGATAAACTTATGATGACTCGATTTGAAAATGAAGAATGGAAAATAAGTGCGGGGGATAAGAAACTTAAGGTATTTATAACTTCCTACGCTTCTATAGGTATTCAAATTTGTTATGACTCTGAGTTTCCTTTTTTTTCATCATTACTGGCTAAGAATGGATGTCAAATTATACTGGTGCCAAGTTGTACAGAAGGGTTAGCTGGAGCTACGAGAGTACATATTTCATCAAGAGCCAGGGCTATTGAAAATCAGCTCTATACTGTAGTAAGCCAAACAGTTCAAGATTGCCCATGGAATCTTGCCGTAGATAAAAACTATGGTTATTCTGCTTTTTATTCTCCTGCAGATTTTATTTTTCCAAATGAAGGGATAATTAGTCTTGGAGAACCTCAGAAGGAAGCGCTTTTAGTTGAGGAATTAAATTTAAAAAAGATAGAAACCGTTCGTAGCGAAGGACAAGTATTTAATTTTAAAGATAATCAAAGATTAAAAGAAAATATCAATGGATATATTATTGAGAAAATTATTTTCTGATTGTATTAAGCTGTAGTTTTTATAGATTTAGTGATTTTAATCGGAGCCGCAGGCACTCCTCCCCAAGTTTCTCCTGCTGGAACATTGGTTTTAGGTAAAAGAACAGAGTGAGGTAATATTTTAGCTCCGTCACCTATAGTTACACCGCCCATAATCGTTGCCTTTAATCCAATTGTACATCCTTTACCGATTTTTACAGGAGAAATGATTAACATTCCACCTTGTCCATAATGGGCAACAAGAGTTACAGAGCCACCTATAGTTGATTTTTCACCAATTTCAATAAGAGAAGGATCTGAAATCCAAGAGCTGTTGATCACAACTCCACGCCCAATTTTCATACCCATTAATTGGTAAAATAGAATATTAAGAGGTGAAGGAGTAACAAACTCTAAAAAAGTGAATCTAACAAGATAAGTTAATCCGTTATGTAAAAACCATTTGATAGATTCAACTGAGTAATAGGGGCCACGCCATTCTTTTAAATATCCTCTAACGACAAAATTATAAACTGGTATAATAAATAGCATTGAAACACCATACAAAAAATAGCCGATAGCTAAACTCATACCATAGTAAAAGTTTTGTAAAAGGAGGCTTTCGTTTGTTAAAAAACTTTCCACCCAGCGAAATAAAGTAATTCCTGGAATCAGAGAAAACCCTATACTGGAAGCAGCAAAAATGTAAATAGGAATCATTAGCAGAGAATGCATTAAGGTTTTGAATTTTCTTAAGATGATTTCAAAGAAACCCTTAACACCTTTATGTTTACTTGTGGTCGAGTCTAGATCAATTTTTCCCATCTAGAACTTTGTCGGTAAGTTAGAATTTAAGTTTAAAGGTTTAGTTCAAGGAAATAGTTTTTTTATAGAAAATATGAACTTTGTTTCATATTGAGAATTTATCTTTTTAATTAGATGAGGACATGGCCTGCACAAAAGTTTTTTTAACATTGAAAAATGCAGTGAGTTGGAAGTTCTGAGGTTGCTCACTTATTATATATTCGTTGTAATAAGAAAATAGGAACGAGGTGTGAAATGCTTAAAAAAATAGAGACTATGATTAAAATTCTGAGTTTTTATCAGAAAAATAAGGTGTTACTCTTTATAAGTATTTCTTTTAACATAGTCTTTGCTAACAGTTTAAAAGTAGCTGATGAAAAATTTGAAAAGGGTTTTTTTTCAACTGCAGCCAAATTATATGAGCAACAACTTAAAAGTGTTAAAGAGGAACAGCTTTCTGAAGTGAAGCTAAAGTGGCTTCAATCACTTGTGTTAGCAGATTTTTATGAGAAAGCGCTCATTGAAATTACTTCTTGGAAGTTAAGTGAGCAAGATAAGTACTTCCCATTTTATGTATTGATCAAATTAAAAATTTTTCAAAAATATATAGAGCATTATAGTCAACAGATGCAAAGAACAGATATTGAGAATGAAGATTCAATTTTGAAAAAGAGTCCAGAGTATTTTCATGAGCAAATAACAACAAATTATAATTACTTAATTGAAAAACGAAAGTCATATTTGCAACTAATGTTAAATCAAAAAATGTTTTTATTCGAAAGTAGAAATGCAGATTTTGAAAATATTCCAACTTTTTATGATTATTTGGTTTTTGAGTTTATTAGTCACATTAATTCTGATCTAAAACTAGGTTTAACAGTTAATGAGCTCTTGTTGGAAGCTTCAGCAACAAAGCCAGAGTTCAATAAAGGAAAGGCTTTGTTATCAGAAGTTTTACCTACTGAGGTAGATAAAAAAAGAGCTTATGTTAAAGAGCGCTGGTTGATAGAGCTCAAGAAAAGACAACTTGATATTGCATTACAAATTGATTTTGAAATAAATAGTAAAAATAGAGAGGAAGAACAAGAAAATATTTACTTAGCTGAGAAAATAAAAAAAGCATATTTGTTTATAAATCAGTTGAAAACGTTTCGCGCAAAGGCAGAGTGGTATGTAGTCATAGCTAATTTGGAAATGCAGAATTTGAATTATGAAATGGCTTATGAAGCTTGCCAAAAGGCAACAGATCTTCATAAATCAGTAAGCACTGCAAAATGCA
This sequence comes from Pseudobdellovibrionaceae bacterium, assembly GCA_013359135.1. Taxonomy (GTDB): domain Bacteria; phylum Bdellovibrionota; class Bdellovibrionia; order Bdellovibrionales; family Bdellovibrionaceae; genus UBA2316. The sequence continues at coordinate 29,581 of JABWCN010000038.1, forward strand.
TATCATTGGAAAAAAAAATTCTCGAAAAAGAATTAGTATTTGAACATTCATCTTTTAACACTCAACAAGAGGTAATAGTCCCTTTACGTATAAGAAATGTAGATAGACTTTACTATAAAGTTTTTCAAATTTCTAGGCCGTCAGAATGGACTAAGAAACTAGATGAGTTTAAAAAATCAAATACTCAACTACTGACCCAAGATTCAGTTCAGGCTTATTTAGCTCAAAAGCCTGAACTCAGCTCAGAGATTGAAATTAAAAAAAAAAAAATATTTTTTTGAAAATATTCAACTTAAATTGTCAAAAAAAACTCCTGGTGAGTACATATTGATAGTTTCATCTGATAAAAATTTTGAATTCAGCAAAGGTTATGTAGCGGCTACTAGTTTTTGGGTGAGTGATCTTGTATTACTTACACAGACCGCTATTGAGAATGATCCTGAAAAAGCGATTGATCAAAAAAAAATAGTGAATGTTCCCATTCAGCATTTATACTATTTTAACTCTATTACAGGAAAACTAGAAAAAGATGTTAATTTATTGTATTCCTATGACACACGGGTAACTCAGAAATTATCAAATCAAGCTGAGTCTTCAGTTCTTTCTTTAGATGTCGATTTTTCTGGTAAACAGAAGTTAGGTTATGGCACAGAATTTTCAGCTTTAGCTTATAAACAAAATTCTTATAGTTTTATAAAAGAATATATTCAGCATCCCCAATTACAAAAAATTTCTGTATTGATTGAAAAAGATAGACCTATTTATCGACCTGGACAAGAAATACAAATTAAAATCATTGGTTTAAAGAAAGTCCCTTTCGGTTGGCAATTAATCCCAAATAAAAAAATAAGTTTAGAGCTAAAAGATCCAAATTATCAAACAATTCATAAAGCTGATTTAGTACTCAATGATATGGGTAATAGTGTATTTCGTTTTAACTTACCAAAGATAGGTGTCTTAGGACAATTTCAGATAGTAGTTCAAATGATTGATCCTGAATATAATGAGTTACAAATTCAGAAGTCCTTTTCTGATATTTTCAGAGTGGAAGAGTATAAAAGACCAGATTTTTTTGTGGGAATTCAAGGAGACAAAACCTCTTGGATATTAAATAATGAAGTCAAAATTAAATCATTTGCTAAGTATTATCATGGCTCTCCAGTTAAAAAGGCAAAGGTTCAGTATCAGATTAAAAGTCAGGCATTTAAACCATGGTTCTATGGCGGATTTTGGCCTCAGCAAGAGGTAACTCAGTCGTCAATAATTCAAGGCGAGGGAATTACGAATGAACAAGGCGAGTTTGAATTTACATTCATTCCAAAAGCTGAAGATAAGCTCCCCAAAAAATTTGTAGTGAGTCTAGATGTCAGAGATAGCAGCGGATATACTATATCGGAAAGTAAAGAGTTTACCGCCGCTCAAACTGAGTTTTTGATTAATCTTCAAAGTGAAAAAGAGTTTTACTTAGCTAGTGAAAATTTAAAACTCAATGTGGGGCTTAAAGACCTGAACTCTAATAATTATTCAGGCCAGGTAGAGTTAGTGCTTAGTAAGATTCTCCCTCCAGATGAACAGCAAATTAGGATTATGAAAGAGACTTTAGTTTCTGATGGAATGAATTTCAAATCACCGATAGTACCAAAACCAAATCTTGCATTTTATTTAAAAAAACTAGCGCAAAAAGAAATTCAAAGAAAGAGTATCACTGTCTTTTATGAGAAAAATAGTTCCATAGAGTTATCTAGTCTAGAAGAAGGATTTTATCAGTTAAAAGCTTTTTCTAATGACTCAAGAAAAAATAAAATAGAAAATGAAATGTATGTTATAGTTTATGATAATGGAAAATTTCTTTCAAAATTTTTTGTACCAAAATTGACTATTTTAGATAAAAAAAATTACGAAGTTGGACAAAAGGTAAGAGTCCTTTTTGGTTCTTCAGAATTAAAGGCTGACGTGGTATTAAATTTATTAAAGCATCAGTTTTTGATAAAGAACCAAATTTTTAGAGGTGAAGAAAAGTTTCATCTTTTTGAGTTCACTGCAGAGGAAAATAGTCAGAAAAATATTTCTATTAATTGGTTTGGTTATGGTGAAAGTGAAGTAATTCAAGATAAAGAGGTTATAGTAGTATCCCCATTGAATAAAAAGTTATATATGGGGATGTCTTTCAAAAAAGAAATAAGGCCTGGAGAACAGCAAGATATTTTATTGAAAACTAGCACTAAAACTAATGAGATTGATGGTTTGGTCAAGATTTATGATCAGTCTTTAGATGTTTATTCTAAAGAACACAGTGATCGATTTTTGGAATTATATGCTGCCGATGAATTTTCACGCGAAGCTTATACAAATAATTTCTATCCATATCTTTTTGTTATTCCAGAGAAAAAGAGTTTATTTTCTGAAATGTTGAATTTATTTAAGGAGGTTTTAAAAAAGAAAAGTTTCGATCCTCAATTGCATATTGATTATTTCAAAAATAAGCAAAGATTTGATATGGTAAACTCTAGGCTAGGAGCTCTTGATGAAAATGTTGCTGGAAGCGATAGTGCAAAAGGCATTGTTAGTCTTAATTCTCCAACAACAATTTTAGAAAGCGATAAAGCAGAGTTAAATGAAAATAAAAGTTTTAGAAAAGTAGAGCCAAGTTTAAAAACATCAATATCACAGTCTGGAGCTTATCAGGTCAATTTGCGCTCAGATTTCTCTGAAACAGCATTATTTTCGCCCATAATCAAATTTACAAAAGGTTTGTCCAAAGTAAGTTTTAAAGTGCCTGATCAACTTACAACCTGGAGTATCAAATCTTTATTTTTTTCTAGAGATGGTCGTGTTTCTCAAGAGGAAGCCAGTTTTATTACAAATAAAGAGTTAATGGTAAAGATTCAAACTCCAAGGTTTTATAGGGAAAAAGATAGTTCGGAAATTCGAGTTTATGTTGAAAACAAATCTCCAGATAATCTTGCAGGCAGCTTAAAGCTCTCATTAGAACAGTCAGATAAAAATGTTTTTAACCAATATTCCGAAGAACCAAATCTAAAATATTGGAACTTAAAGTCTGGAGAACAGGTGTCTTTAGCTTGGAAAATTCAAGTTCCATCTGAGTTAAAAGATTTAAAAATTACTGTTTTAGCTCAGTCTAGTGAGTTTAATGATGCGGAACAAAAGATAGTTCCTATTTTGCCATCAAGAGAGCGTTTTATTGAAAATCAACTCATTTTTCTTGATGGTAACAGTAAGGCAAAAATGGGATTTTCAAAATGGAATGAACGTGATGATTCACGAATAAGTGAACTTCTTATGGTGCAAATTGATCCTCAGCTACCTTTAATGTTATTGAATTCTATTCCTAGTTTGATTAACTATCCTTATTACGGAACAGATCAGTTAGTTAATAAATTTGTACCATTAGCCATTTTAAATTCACTCTATATTCAGAACCCTCAATTGAAAAAATATCTTGCTACAGTTCCTGAAAAAAACAAAGTCACTTTACCATGGGAGGATTCAGATCCTCGCCGTTTGATTCGTTTGACCGAATCACCTTGGAAACTTATTTCCGAGGGAATTGAATCTAGTGAGAGTTTGATTTCTCTGTTAGATGAGAAAAATATTGATAAAATAAGAAAACATGTTCTTACAGAGCTAGAAAGTAGACAATTAGCTAGTGGAGGATTTTCTTGGTTTCCTGGGGGAAAAGAAGATTTTTATATCACACTTCTCGTATTAGAAAGTTTTGCTGAGGCTAAAAAGTACCAAGTCCCTATTCCAAAGTTAATTTTAGACAAGGCTTTACACTATGTTTTTAATGAATTACCAAAGTATTTAAAAGCTGAGATGACTGAAATTGAATTTTTAACTTACGGTTCTTATGTCTTATCAAGTTTTCTAGATCAGACCTTAAATCAAGTAAAGTTCAAACAAGCATTAGATGTATGGATTTCATTTATAGAGAAGAATAAAAAACTATTGACTCCTCTTGGTTCGGCCTATTTGGCACATATTTATTATCAACGGAGTGATTTACAGAAAATGGAAGAAGCTTTAACTAAGGCATTTGAGGGGATGAAAAAAGATAAAACTATAGGGGCTTACTGGGCTGAAGAGGATAAATCTTGGCTATGGTACAATGATACAGTGGAGAAGCATGCTTTTTTTATACAAACCTTAATGGAACTCAAACCTAATGATGAAAGAGTTGGAGATCTTGTTAAATGGCTTTTATGGAATAGGAAGGCAAATGAGTGGAAATCAACTAAGACAACGGTAAAGGCCATTTATTCTATAATTAGTTATATGAAAAAAAGAGGGGCTTTAGATAAAGTAACAAATATAACTTTAAATTGGGGAAAACAAAAAAAAGAGTTAGTCATAGATCCTAATGCCTTTAATAAGGAGCCATTTAGATTTTCAAAAAAAGAAAATTTTAGTTTATCTGATGGAGTAATAGAGATAAAAAAAGTTGGAGATTTACCGGTTATGTCCTCTGCGACTTGGATTTACACCTCTGATAAAGCTCAAGAAGCCTCTAAATCAAAAAATTTGTCTTTGGAGAGGAGTTTTTATTTAGTTCGACATGGCCAACGAAAATCCATCATAAAACAGTTAAAAGATGGTAGCCAAATCAAAGTCGGCGATGAAATTGAAGTCCAAATAAAGATCAAGTCAAAAACTCCTCTGGAATATATCCATCTAAAAGATCCTAGAGGAGCTGGATTTGAAGCGAATAGTCTTTTAAGTGTATATAAATGGGATATACTTCCAAGATACGAAGAACCAAGAGATTCTCTTATGAATTTCTTTTTCCCTTGGCTTCCGCAGGGAGAATATTTATTTCGCCATCATTTCAGGGCAACGACAAAAGGAAAATATAAATTTGGTTCCGCGGTTCTTCAATCATTATATTCCCCTGATTTATCAGCGTATAGTTCAGGTATAGTTTTAGAGGTTGAATAAAAATTCATCAGCTACAAGAGCCTTATTATGAGGCTCTAAAATTAAAAAATAAAAAAAATATCTTTAGTTTCATAATTTCTCCATTTACTTTCATAGTGACAAAAGTAAATCTTCTGATTCAAAAAACTCTTTGCAGTTTAGATGTCTCAATTGAAACTAATTTTTTTAAAAATAATTGAAGGTTCTCCCTTGTTAGAATTAAGTACGAAACTGGTCAGTATTAAAAATTTCTTTTTAAGGTATTTAGTGCCAAAAGATAATCAAAATCTTCTTTATTTAGAGTTTTGATTTCAGATATTTTGACTTCTAAATTTTCATTTTTTGTGAGTAGGCTGTTAAAAAGTGTATCTTTTCTATTTTTTAATAGTTGAATTTTTTCTTCTAAAGATTCATGTATAATGTACTTAAATACTTGAACCACTTTAGTTTGACCCATTCGATGAGCACGATCGGTTGCTTGATTCTCAACCGCAGAATTCCACCATGGTTCAATGTGAAAAACATAACTTGCTTTGACCAAATTTAATCCTACTCCCCCAGTTTTTAGGGTCATCAAGAGAACGCTACCTTTCGAGTTATTTTCAAATTCAGAAAGTATTTTTTGGCGCTTATTGATAGAGACGCCACCATGCAGGCTATACACAGGAATGCTTGCTTGTATCAATAGTGTTTGAATATGTTCTAGAGTCTGTAGGAATTGAGTGAAGATAAGTGCACTTTCGCCAGACTCAATAATTTCTTTTAATGACTCAAGAAGTATTTCTAATTTTGGTGGTGTTTTTTCATACTTAACTTCAGGTAATGCTGCGGGATCAGAGCAAATTTGACGTAGTCGAAGTAAGGCAGTGAACATTTCAAGCTGTACTTGTGCTTGCCCCCGAGAGGTCAATGCATCTTGTATCCTTTGATTGTGTGCCAGCGCCACGTTGAAGTAAATTTCTTTTTGTTGATCTTCAAAAGCAATAGGGATTGTGATTTCTTGTTTTTCAGGAAGCTGATCTAAAATTTCTTTTTTGGAACGTCTTAATATCAGTGGCTTTATTTTTAGTTTTAAATCTTGAATTAACTCAATGGCTATGACGGGACTATTTACGTAACTTTTACGAAAATCTTGAAGAGGTCCTAGGCTTCCTGGGACTAAGATATCAATTAAAGAATAAAGTTCGCCATAGTGATTCTCCATTGGTGTTCCTGATAGCGCTATTTTAAATCGTGCCTGTAGAGAGCGGGCAATGGAGGTTCTTTTGGCCATTATATTTTTTAGATTTTGAGCTTCATCAAAAACTACAATATTCCATTCAATTTTTTTTATCTCTGACTGATGCTCTAATAATAAACCATAGGTTAGAATTACAATTTGATCTTTCAAGCCAGACAAAGAGTTTATTTTTTGACTTGTCAAAATAGTTTTAGGTAAGGTTGGAATGAATTTGTCAATCTCACTGTGCCAATTGAAAACTAATGATGAAGGCACGATAATTAATACTAGTCCCATTTCTTTTTTTTCTCGAAGTATTTCAAGAAAACATAAAGTCTGTAAAGTTTTACCAAGTCCCATGTCATCAGCTAACAGAGCGCCAAGGCGAAGTTCATATAGGTCATTAAGCCACTGCACACCTTGTTTTTGATAGGATTTAAGATTTGCTTGTATAGATTTAGGTAATGTCAGCGTGCGAGAAGTGCTTCCAAGATTATCATAAAAATCACAAAGTTTTTCCCAATGGCTATCCCCGTGAATTGGAATTCCTCTTTTTCTCATAGCCAATAATGAAATAGTTTGATTTTGGGGTAGAGGATAATATTGATCTCTATTTTTTTTCTTTAGAGATTCTTCTTTACCTTTTTGTAACTGTCTCCAAAAGTTTTCAAGAAGACTTAGGGAGAGGATTTGAGTTTTAGGAACAAGATAAAATTTGTTTTCATACTCTATAATGCCTCTTGAGCCTAGGCGCAAAATATTTTCTGGACCAACTTCTTGGCCCATTAAAAAAAACTTTGGGCTTAGCTCAAACCAGTTTATCAAAGATTGATCTAATCGATTTTTTAAAGTGAAATCTACTTTAAGGTCAGTGTCGGCTAAATCATGAATTGTTTGATTGTTTAGTAATATTTTAAAGCCATTAGGAATAAGTAATTGAGTTATCTGTAAGGCATTTGTTAATGTTGAATCAGGAAAATAGAATTCAGCATTAGCTATCGAGGTTTCATCTTCAAATCCTTTTGAAGAAATTTTTTTTAAAAAAGGAATTTTAATTTTTGTAAAAGCACTTCCTGAGGTTGTAATAGCATAATGCTTTAGTAGTTCAAAAACTAAGTGAAATTCTCTTTCAATAAGACCAGCCATTATGATTTCACCGTCTTCAGAGTAAAAGGGAAGTGAACACTTCAAATCTAAAAAAAATTGTTGCAGAAATTGTTCTACTGTAGATAATAAAGCTTTAGAGCAAAGATGATTTAATTTTATAGATTGGAAAGAACTTTGATTTTCACCATTAGTAAGAATACCTTTTATTTTTTCCTCAATAGCTAGAAGCAGAGCCTCTTTGGCAACAAAACGTCCATCTGATAAAGTATTGTTAAAATGAAGCGAGAGTGCCTCAAAAAAAATATATTGTAAAATTCCTAAATGTTTTAAAAAAGTTAGGTCCCATTCCCTTTGGAAAGGATCATTCGATGCTAAATCAACTGGTTGTAATTTTAAAGCATGAGGTAGCCCTCGAGAAAGTGTTATGAGATAAAAAATCGTTTTTTCAGACCATCCGACTCTAGAAATATTTTTTCGACCTAGGACTCTAGCTTCGTGACGGATTGTGAAGTGACCATTTTCAGAAAAATTAATCTCTGTTTGGCTTTGAGATGAAGCTAAAGTTGTTGAACCTTTTGAAATACTCACTGGAATTTTACGAGAGCGTAGGTGTTCAATGATTTTTCTAGTTTTACTTTCATCTGAAAAAACAAACTGTGGCATACTTGTTTCAGTTTCCACGTTTTTTTTAAAATTGCCTTCTAAAGATAAGGTAGTTAGTTTTTCTTGTAAAAGGCTAAACTCTGTAAGCCATGGATGAACAATTAAAATTCCTTTCTCTGGTGCAAGAGCAAAAGACTCAAAAAAATAGAAGTTATATCGTTTCTCAGAAACTAATTGAAATTCTGATTTGATAAATTTATTTTCGCTTAAATCAATTATCCAATAGAATTCTTCTTTTGGTTCAAATTCGATGCGTTTTAATTTTAAACTTTTTGAAGAGTGGGATTGAGTTTGAATATAAATTTCTATTTTCTTTTGACGATGAGCTGTTATTATCCGATTTAGTAAGGATTGAATGATTTCTTCAACATTTTTTATATTATTTTTTGAACCACTGTGTTTTTGTATTAGCGGCCATTGAATAATCGAATAAGAGTCATAAGATAACGAGAAAGATTTTGCTAAAGGTAAAAATTCTTCTTCAACAAACTGATGGTAAGGGTGTCGTAAAATCTCTTTAGCGCTTATCTGAATTCCGTCATTAAAGTTATAACGTATTATATCTACTAAACTATAAATTTGATTAATCATAATGAAATCATTCTTAGAATATGCATTTAAATGCCGTTGAAAAACTTCTGGCATAAAAGAGAGCCATTGAGAATGTGATTCAAAATTTTTATTGAGACTTTGTAATTTGTAAGGCAAGGGATCAACAGGCAATAGGCTTGCTAAACTAGGTCCTTTTATAGGTGAAGATTCATCAAGAACAAGGCTAAGCGATTGTAACTCAATTTTATCAAGCGACATTTAAGGAAAAGTCCTTTCTTATGACTAAATATCTATTTGGATTAAAGTGATATTTTCTATTCCATTCACTCAAGTCTACAGAACAATCAGATGCAGTTTGTGAAATAGATCAAAAAGAATCATGTTATTTTATAAATACGTATGAAATAGTGCACTTTCCAAAGACATCAAGGAATGATTTCATAAAAAAGCCTTTGTAACAAACAATAAAGTAGATTATTGTTCAGAGTTTTTATTAAAAATGAGATTACATGTAATCATTGGTAATATTTTTTGACTTGAAATTACTTACTTTATTATAGCTATTTTAATAATCTAGGGTATTTTCTTAAAAGAAATTTATTTGAATAAAAATATCAGTTTCGAGTTCGATCGAGATAGACAGATAATGTAATATGGTCTACTCTTGAAGTAATTTAAAATGCAAAAACAAAAAGGTAAAAAAACTCAAAAAAAAATTATTGATGCCGCTGTAAAATGTCTTTCTGAAAAAGGTGTCCATCAGACTACATTCCAAATGATTGCGGATGAAAGTGGAATCTCTCAGCCATTGATTATGCATTATTTTAAAAAAAAGGAAGATATTTTTCCTGTAGTTTGGAATCATATTTATGAAGATGCTGTCATTGAAACGGCTAAAAGATTGAAATCAAACCTAACTCCAGTTGAAAAGTTGCGTGAATATTTCTTGGTTTCTTGGGATTTGTTTTATGTGAATAAGGATTTAACAAAGATCTATATTCAATTTTATTTTCTTTCTGCCTTTGATGAAAAACTTAAAGCAGAAAACTCTCTGGTTAAAAGGACGGCTATAAACAGAATAGCGAGTATAATCATAGAAGGGCAGAATAAAAATTATTTTAACCTTCAATTAAATCCCCACTCTATGGCTAAAATTATTCATATTTCCTTGAGTGGGTTTATTTTAAATCATGTGTCTGAGTTTGTTGAATTTGAGTATTCTCTTTTATTAGATCATTTTTTTGAAACTATTCTGTTGAAATTAAAGAAATGATTAATAAACATTTACCTCAAAAAAAGAATTTTTCTGAGATTGATTTGAACATTTGTTCTAACAAATAATTGATGTGGTCTTATTCTATTGTTGCTATTCACTGGCAGTGTCATAGTTGTCATTGGATCTAAGATGGCTTTGAAGACAAAAACTACTCCTTGGTTCGGCTTTTGTTGCATAGTTACGGTTACAACCAAAACTTTATCTTTAAAAGGATTAGTAATTAAAAATTCATCTATAGGGTAATCGTTATACAAGGGAGTAGTGTAAAATAAATTTCTCTCTTCGGTAGAGGACACCAAGCGATAGCCTGTAAAGTAGCTAGATTTTTCATCAACTTTAAAATAGGCTATATTTTCAGTATCCATTCGTGGTCCAGCCTCTATGGTACCCAGATAATTATTGTCTGCAGGAATTATTGCGCAAGTTCTGTGGGAATCGCAGGTATTAGCTTGCGCAATGATTTTGTTAGGGGAAATGACTCTTGTGTAACTTGGATTTGCAATGAGTTGCGAAGTGATAACTGTCAATGCAAAAAAAATAGTTATAAATTTCATAATGGTCTCCTTTGTTTGTTGTGCGTCGAGTCTAACATAGTTTTTTGTTTTTTGCACATATTTTTTATAATTAATAAATTATTTATGTAAGTATATGAAATATATTGTATTTATGTTAAAAAATATTTTATATAAATACACTTTTTTTGTTAAATAAAGAAATTTTTAGTAGTATTTATAGTCATAATTATGGGTAATAGTTAGGCCTAAGATAGTTGTGGGATAAGAGGGCTTTGGAACCTGATAGATCACACTTTTGCTTGTCCCCTAGAAAGGACCTGTATGTCGTTTTGGAATAGAAAATACACATTCGTAATACTAAATTCATCTGCTGATTTTTGAAATTACTATGAGACTAGGTTTAATGCTATTATCTAAATAGTGGACCGATTCTATAGAATTACTCACTGGAAACGCATGATATGTATAGATAAAAATTAGAATAAGCATTTGTCTTTTAATAAGATAGGAAGTCAAAGAGTACCAAGAAAAGTTAAGAATTTAGAATTAGAAAAGAGAGTGTGTAGGTGATATCTGTTTGAGGTGTTGTTGTTGTATTCACAAAAAAATAATGCCGATTTTTAGAAAAATCCTGCAAGGTGGGAAATCTTGTGTTTATGCTAAATCAGATTAGCAGAAGTGAAAATATAACTTCAGAAAATATTTTAATCATAAGAAGTGATAATGGTCTGCAGATAAGTTCAAATTGATTTTATTTAAAGAATTTAGAAAAGAGATTAAAGCATGAGTTTATTTCTTCAAGATCTCTTGATAGAAATGTTTAATAGGAGTTTTGGGGTGTATTTTTTTAAATGAAATTAAAAAAAATACTCTAATTGTTTTGAAGAAATTTATAAGGCTATTTTAAATTTAAGTCTTAAATGTTTACTGATAAATTAAATCCGAGAGAAATTACACTGCAATTTTTTGTAGTCTAAGTGTCTTTAAGACTATAAGACCTAAATTGTAGTGTATATTCATGGATATTAAGAATTTATTACAAACCATAAACTTTAATGCTTTTAAACTCGAAGAGACATGTTAATTCTAACCTGAAGTGTAAGTTTCTAGAGAGTAATTTAGAAAGTAAAAGGAGTACTGTGAAAAAAAATAATTTTTATTCTTTAACAAAACTGTTCGTGAATGTCTTAGTTTTTTTTAGCTTAGATGCAAATGCATATAGTTACAAAAGAGTTGAGGGTATTGGAAAATCAGATGATAAATCAAGTCACATACACGCCTGTCGTGCTGCCGAAATTGAAGCTTGGAATAATGCTGACAGCAATTGTTATAGAAAGTATGGAGTTCCGGTGGCTTCAAAAATATATAACTCCACTTATGGCTTTTTAAGCTGTGATTGCAATAAGTCGGTGTATGGGTTCACTTGTACGGCTACTGCTTGGATCTCTTGCGAAGAAAGGTAAATCTTTCTTTAGAGATGAAAAAATACAATAAAGCTAAAATTAGTTGGAAGAAATAATTGAGCTGATAGTTGTTTTTTTGGTTAACAAAATTTTAGAGTGTAGTTATCAAAAAATTAACATTTCTATGCTAAAATTTTTAATCTGTTTTATCTAAAATCTAAATTTTTCTATACGATGCCCAGAGGAGTACTGCTTTTTAATGTATAAATATTCCGAAAGTGAAACTAATGGCGACTCTTCTTCTTCTGGGACCATCAATTCCAAGTCCTCTTTAGATAGTGGAGCTCTTATGACTGGTACAAAATAATATACAAATGCAGCAACATACATGATGAAAGCAAAGCTAATAATTAAAATTATTTTTTTTATTATTTTCCTAGTTACAAGTTTAAACTTAAGCAAAGAAATCCTCCCTAGAGCTTTAGAATGTTCATAGGGTAAAAGGTTAGTCAACTACAAATACTTGTTAAGCCATTTTTAACAAGTATTTGTAGTTTTTTGTTAGTCAATTTACAATCTTTCAATTTCTAAAAAAATACAAAATAAAGCAATAGTCTGCCGGACTCATCAGCTACTAATTCGTGTGAAGTTTTAAAGTTAAAGGTAAATCTAATTTTGATGAACTTCAAATTTTTCTTTTTGTTTTACTTAGTAAAATCTATTGAACATAAGAAATGTTAAAACTTTTGTTGTTTGTTATAGGGAAAGGCTAAGATATTTAGAGATTTATTCTTTTGTGAGATTTTCTAGGCCAAGATAAAGAAATTTGTAGAAAAATATTTCGTGTGGTCTGACTTTATATGGCTCTGAAAACTATAATTATACCAATTCCAAAAAATAATTCCCTAAATTTGAGTTGTTAATTTTTGGCCAAATTGATTTAATTTATCCGTGGTTAAAACAGAAGAGCTTGTAGAT
>JABWCN010000039.1 GCA_013359135.1 Pseudobdellovibrionaceae bacterium
GCCGCCAAAAATATGGATATAATCAAAATTAGCTTTTTTATTGGAAGTTCCACCATCTTCGAATTCAGAACCCAGATAAGCATCTAGAATATCAATCATTTTATTATTATTTACTGCTGAATTGGGGTCTGAAAAAATCACTTCTAAAAAGGAACGAATATAAAATCTAGACCCAACAGTTTGGACACCTTCCTGCCCTAAAGATTTTGGAGACTCAGAAGGAAGATCTGGATGATTTATTGGTAAAGGAGGTAAACTCTCTGACTCAAAGGAAACTGCAAAACCATCATTAACTACACAACCACTATAAACATAAAGTGATAAAATACCTATAACAAGAACTAAAAATCTCCTCATACTTCCTCCTGTGACAGAATATTTTTCTGACTAACAGGCGTGAGAATGCTTCCCTTCAACGACCATACACGATTATTAAACGGCCATGGATTTGGTTCCAATCTTAAAAGATGAGCTATTGAAGCTGTTACATGCTTCAACATTACAGTTTCTTTTTCGGAACCAAACCTGACAGGTGCAGCAGCTCCCCAGGTCCCAAAACTACTTCCTGAGGTCACATTATCCGTTCCTCTTGGCCCGGCATTTTTTACTAAAATATTCCCAGTTACAACAGGTCCATTTCCTGAAAAGGCTCCAGAAATCACTGAAGTATGATGTGCCCAGTATCCATGGTCTGAACCTGTGCCATCTCTTCTTGGGCTACGATTAAAATCAGAAGTGAGATGAATGACTGTTTCATCAAATAAATTTTTTCCATCAACTGTTGAGGCTTTTAAAACATCTACGAGTTCAAGTAACCCTGCTGATAAACCTCTATAAGTTAAAACCTGACACATCAGACTAGCGTATGCACCACCATAATGCTCATCACTATTGTAAATACCATAGCTTTTAACTGGACTTGGCAATGTTGAAAAAGCCGTGTTATCTGCTCCTCCATTATACATATTAATATTATTAAAGTTTAAATTTTGTAAAGAATTTCCAGCAATATTAGTCATTATACTTTGAGTACTACCTCTAGTTAAACAATACTCAATCAAAGCAAAATGGCTCCACAAGTTAGCTAGAGTAATTGGATGTGTTCCATCAAAAGCCTGAGTGAATGGAACTCTAAAATCAATTCCTTGCTCTGGGATATAGTTACTTGTAACGCCAGATAAACCACCAGAGAATCGAAATAAAGAAGGATTAGCCACAGAGGGAGTCAACAGAACCTTGTCTGTTATTCCTGGAATTCCTGAGGGATAGAGAATAGAAGGATTAACTGAATTTTCTATAATTGTTTTATATTTACTAGCTAAAGTATTCCAAATAGAACTTAAATCTTCTGCTGCTGCATTAACTACTGATTCTGCATTTGCTAAATTCTTTTTTAAATTTTCAGAATAATTACCATCACCTTGTCTAATTTTTTTAATTGCATTTGTTGCTTTTTCAATGACTTGTTGATATTGCGCTTTTTTTACTAATGGTGCTTTACTTGCTACAGAAGTAAAATCGAAGGACTTACGAATATCTGATATACTATTAAACGACATATTTCCAATAGATACTGGTGTGGCTCCAATTCCATTTTTAGATCTAAACCAGTTAGCACTACGATGAACAACAGCAGCCATCAAACTTGCACTTTGATCAGCAACAGCTCCACCAATACTTACACCTTGTGGTTCTGGATAGGTGACTCGGAGTCTATTAAACTCATGGCCGTCAATTCCTGAAGAAAATCCTCTAATCACTGCCATATGATCTAACAGTTCACTCATCGGTCTTCTTCCTCCACCTTTTTTGCTAACGTCAAATTGCCAAAGCCATGGAGCTTGAACTCCTTTGTAAGAAAAAGTCTTATATTCAAGTGCTGTAACGTTATTAGAACTATCTGTTGTAAATGCTGTCCCCATGAAGGGATTTCTAACAAATCTATTTGCTAAATCATCAGCACTTAAAGCAAGAATCGCATCGAAACTAGTTCGATTCCAGCCATTATCAAGATGAAGTTGCACATAGTTTCTGGGTTTATCCGATGAAAGGGTCTCTGCGAGTGCCTGATTTACTAATCCCTCCACTGTCATCATCATCAGCTGTTCCAAAAAACCAACGGTTGGCAAGGTTAGCAAAGAGTTCTTTAAAAACTTTCTACGATCAAATTGTGAACTCATTGTGACTCTCCTGGAGAAGAAATATGTTTAACTCTCTCTGAGAAATATTTAGACTTAATGATTTGCTTTATTGTTGTTGAAATTTTTTGATGGGATTTTAAATCTTTTCCAAGACTTATTACAAAATTCCTCTTTTCCCAATCGTCAGGAGTCATTGAGCTATTAATATTAGCATTGGCAGAATCACCTACATCATGAAGAGACACATCAATATTTGTTAAGTTCTTAAATTGCTTTTTAACAGCGCAAGTATATACATCATCAAGTTCAGATATTTTTTTTCCCAGCTCTTTCAGAGATGTAATTTGGATATCAATTAATCTACCGTCATAACTACGATAAAATAATCGTCCAAGTGGAGGTAATCTATGAAATGCTGGTCCTGTCATCGCAATATTTCTCCAAGGAGTATTTGATGTAGCATTTAAAGTAGAGTCAACTGGCCACTGAAACATTCTAATTGTGGCGCCTGGTGCATTGTTATCATTTGTAAAGCTAGGTGTATGCCATGAAATATTTCTCGCAACTCCTGCTAATTGGTCCATAGTTGCATGACAAGCAGTACAGTTAGAAGCTAATCTAAATGGACCAGCTTTAGCTAAATCAGCCTCAGACATATTGCTGGAATTTAAGACTAGTGGACGAGCGTCAGTCTCTCTGACTACTGGTAAACTTCTACAAAGAAAATCTGAAAATAAACTTTGTACCCAACGACGTGGCATATTCACAGCACCATCTGCCTTAAAATTGTAACTCCAACCAAAATTCAACATCATATACTCTTGTGTAGAAAAAACGCCTCCACCTTCCCCCTCTGGATCAGAAAACTGAGTATCCAAAGTTCTCCTCAAGTCAATAGGAGCTAAATTAATTCCCTCAGTCTTAAAGTGGGCATCTTTCGCAGCCATCGAAGGAAATCTAAGAGAATAATTAGAATCATAAACAATACCAGTCAGAGTGCCAATTTTGATACGATTTGTTTCTATGGCATAACTACTTTCCGTTCCAGCTTTCAAATTATTGTCAACACCAAATGAGTTTGTTGCTGCATTCAAATCAATAACATTAAACTGCACAACAGTTGGAGACTGAAGATTGACTAAAAGATCAGGAAAAGTAATTGAGTTGATAAAACCAGCTGTTTTATATAAAGTTGCATTGTAGTTAGCTCCACCAGGACTAATATTCATAAAGCCCCTAGCTAATCGTGCACTATATTGGATAAACTTAGAAGAACTTGATAGCTCGCGTTCTGCTCGAGGGATTCGACTTAAGGTAAAAACTTCTGAAAACTTTCGCTGTGGATTTAAAATAGATTCTGTTAGAATGATTGAGGGAATACTCGCATCTAAAACATCTGTTAGAGCATCACAATACTGACCTGCATCGGGTAAACTCGTGCAATAATCTTGAGAACCAATATACAATTTTTGTAATCGATAGAGATGATTTAAAGCATTGATACCATCAGTTTTCTTTACAGAGTCAGTACTATCTACTAAACCATTATTTTTTAGCTGAATTTGATCCATCAACTCTTCGCAGGCTTGGATTCCTTTTATTTGACCACTTTTAACTTTAGCAAGAATTGGGTGAGATAATGGAGGTCTAACACCAGTCAAATGAGCAAAACATTTGTACATCAAGGCTTCATCTGAAAGAGGTTCTGAAACTGAAAGCAACTGAGCTTGCAAAAAATTAAACATTACAAACTGTAAGAATAAAATTTTGAATGAAAAACCATAAAGAGTGTACATACCACCTCAAATACAATAATTCATCGGATAA
Organism: Pseudobdellovibrionaceae bacterium; assembly: GCA_013359135.1. GTDB lineage: Bacteria > Bdellovibrionota > Bdellovibrionia > Bdellovibrionales > Bdellovibrionaceae > UBA2316. The sequence goes on from JABWCN010000039.1 coordinate 3,969, forward strand.
AGGTCCTGAGGACTAAAGAGATGCAGAAAAAATTCAACAGTTTTGAAAAATCTCAAAATGAGACTAGATCTTCTTACATAAGAACTTTTGGTCGATGGAGTTATTAATATAGCTTTATAAAATAATTCCATTTTGAAGCTATTCTTAATTTGATTCTATTTATAAAAATCATCCATCTCAAAATAGAAAAGTTCACTGAACCTATGAGGATTATCTGTATCAATGCAAAAATACATCCGATCACCCAAAATAGCCATTCCTTCGGCTTTTTCTCCATCTAAAATTTTATACATTCGAAGCACATTTAAATTTTCAATATCAAATAAACCTACAAAACTAGCAAGTACTTGTCCATCATCAAAAGAATTAGTAGTCTTTTCCACAGTAGCTAAAAAATAAATCTCCTTTTGATTTTTTAATAAAGCTTCCGTCCAGTGAATTTGATAGCCTTCAAACTCACCAATAAATACATCGGTGATAGTATTAATACTTAACTCAATTTTTTTTGATATAACAGCAGAAGAGTTCTTATTCATTTGAAAATTTAATTTATTCTCAAAGTCGCTCAGGCTTATTAATGAACTGGATGAGTGTTCATTACCTCTATTCAACAAATAAAGCTGCTGCTCTTTAAAAAAATGTCCTTCTATATTAAAATTTGTGGGCTTATTAAGCACAGTTGTAGACATTATCTGAGCTTCAAATACAGCAGAAAGTATAAGACTTGGCATATCTAAAAAATATAACTTATTTCTTAATTCACCTGAGAATGAACCTAATAAGAAAAAATACTCTTTATTCCATCTTTTAAACAAACTTATACTTTCAAAATCGGGTTTAACTTTTTTTTTCTGTTTGTACTCCATGCTTTCAAGATGGACTTGTAAGTTTTGATCAAAGCAATATTCTTTTACAGAATCTAAATTTATTTCGTACAATTTGTAATTTTCATCTGAAACCCCCCAAAGTTTTTGGTCATAATTAACTAAACCGCTCAATGAGGGAGTTGGAAAAATAATATATACCTTATAAATGGGTAGTGACTTCATAACTTCACACTTTTTTTGTCTTCATCAAAAGAATGACAAAATGCTTTATCCATTGCTGGTACTGCTCTTCATTGCTCCAATATATATTTAACTTATGAAGCCAATAGCCTTTCTTAGGACCATACTTTAAAACCAATCCCTCTTGCATAGAGTCTAACATGTAAGAGATTGGTAAAAAAGCAACCCCATATCCATTGATAACAGAAAAAATAAGAGAAGAGATAAAATCACTTTCCATTTGAATATCAAATTTTTCATCAACAACTTGTTTTAAATAAAGATCAGTTTCATCTCTAAGAGAAAAACTTTTTGAAGGCATTATCAAATTTTTTTCTTTGGCTTTATGCACTTGAGATTGAAATAAATTTACTGGAATTTTTATAGTTTTATATAGACTTAAAAGCCCTTTTGAACTTGAAGATAAACTTTTGTTTGTTATATACAAACTAATATCTGAAGAATTTCCTCCATCTTCTAAATTAAAATCCATCTTTGAAATTAACTTTATTTTTAACTTCATTTTAAGAATTGTATTAACTTTTTGAGAAGTTTCTAAAATTAATGATGAATCGACTTCAGGACTTATTCCTATAGTAAAATTTTTAGTAACTTCTTTTTTATCAAAACCATAAAATAATTCCTGAGTTGACTGGAAAACACGAGAACAGTGCAAATAGACTTTTTGTCCCCTTTCTGTGAGAGCAATACTTCTTCCTTTTTTTTCAAAAAGTCTAAAACCAAGATTATCTTCCAGAGTTTTTATTTGAATACTTAAAGATGGTTGTGAAATAGTTAAATGTTTCGCAGCTTTAGAAATACTTCCAAATTTGGCGACTTCATAAAAATAGAATAAATGATTATAGTTCATACTTATAGCTAACATAACAAAATTTAAACTCAAGTACATATAACTTTTTTAAATATAAAGTATTTAAATTATATATTTTATTTATGCATTCAGCTGTTTCATAATGAGACCAAGGAAAAGGAGGAATCATGAACATCAACATTCACTTTAACAATATCGGAAAATCTGAGGCAGTTAGTGACTTTATATGGGAGAGATTAGATACTACTTTTAATAAATTCCACGTCGAAAATCCAGAGGTCGAGGTTTTTTTAAACATAATCAGAGCTCGTACCGATTTTAGACAACCTTTGTTCAGTTGTGAAATTTTAGTCAGAACTGAATTTAATAAAACTGTAAGTAAAATTATCAAAAAAGAAGAAGATTTATACAAAGCCATTCAAGGCTGCGTCAAGGCCATGGGTGGAGCTATAGCTAAGCATTCTACAATTAAAAATGATCATCATAGATTTGAAAGGAGAAGTTTAAGTTATTAAATGTAAACGAGTAATTTGTACTAAAAATTATATGATCAAATAAATTTTGAAAAAAATTTTACTAAATTTTTCGTAGCACCTGCCGAAATATCTTAAGAAGTGAAATCTATTTAATAGATCACTGATAAACAATTTACGGAGGTGCTATGTCTCAATATGATGCTAACGAAATCTTTGATTTCCTAAGTCAAACCCCAGAAAAAGGCCTCAGGCAATTAATGCTAGACCCAAAGAAGTTTACTGAAGTCCATTTCAACATGTTATTAAAAATTATAAGAACTACTAAAAAAGACAGCTTCGTTGATTTTTATAATAAAAATGAGTTTCCTAAAATTAAATTTAACCCCAATGAAGTAGCCCTAAAGGAAGGTTTTTGGCAGGCTTGTTCACAAACTCTAGCGGCCAAAGGAATTATCTCACCAGTAGTTAAAGCTGCCTAATTATGTACGCCTATCTAGCTTTTACAGATCTTCATAAAAATTTGGAAGCTGATCTCAAAACATGGGATTTGAAATTAGATAGGCTTTATCTAAAAAAGGAACTTGTTCCAACTTATTGGTCTCAGGTTACTTCTGAAGTTGAAGTGATTCCAATTGAATCAATAAAAAAAGCTGCCGAAAAATTAAAATCAATGAATTCACTTTGGTGTCCTATTCCAACATGCGAGTATAGACGAGTTGAACTTATTCAGGAGCAAGTCACTAAAATTTATGAATTTGAGTTTCAATTTCTTGAACCTTTAAAAGAAAAAAAATGGAAATTCTGGAGCCTAGTTTCTAAAAATCAATTGTTATACTCCTTGGACTCAACAGCATTACCTCTAAATTCTATACAATTTAAAGAAGATAAAGACTCTCCTCCAAATAGAGCTTACAGAAAGCTTTGGGAGCTTTTCACAGTCCATGGAATAAGACCAAAAGCAACCTCAACTGCCCTGGATTTAGGGGCATCTCCTGGAGGTTGGACTTGGGTTCTAAGTCAAATATGTAAAAATGTCACAAGTATTGATAAAGCTCTTCTAGACTTCAAGATTCAATCCAGAGATAATGTTAAGTTTATCAAAGGTGATGCATTTAACCTTGATCTAAAAAAAGTTCAACCCCATGATTGGCTCTTCTGTGATGTCATTTGCTACCCAGACAAGATACTAGAAAATATAAAACTATGGATGAAAATTAAACTAGCAGAGAACTTTGTAGTAACTATTAAGTTCAAAGAGAGACCAAACAAGGAAATTGTTTATGAGCTTGAATCTATCTCTCAATCAAAACTGATTCACTTAAACCATAACAAAAATGAGCTCACCTGGTATTTAATAACTAACCCAGAAAAGTAAGTCATGGATAGAAAAAAAGAAATTTCTAAACTCTCTGAAAGTGAAAAAAACAGAATTCTAAGTGAGTTTATTAAAAATCAAATTACTTTTAGAGTTAATTTTTATGATAAAAGCCATCTGCCGGAAACTCACAGTATTTTTGATGTTAAACCCCTTTTCAACTCTTTTGATAAGAAAATATATTTGAAACAAGATGATTTTTCTTTAGAAATAAAAGTTTCTACTGAGGTTATGGTTCAATTTCACTGGAACAACGAACTTTATTTATTTAAAACTCTTTTAATGAGAGATACGACTTCCCTTTACTTTGACACACAATTTGATCTGCATCACATTCAAAGAAGAGACAACTTTAGGATGTCATACCCAGAATCTATTCAAAGTTCTGTAGATATTTTTTTTATTGAAAATGATAAAAAATTTATTTTTAAGGGAAAAATTGTAGATCTAAGCTTAACTGGCTTAAAAGCCATTTTTAATGAACCTTTAGAGGATCACTTAAAAATAGCAAGAACAACTAATATTAAGCTCTCCGTATTCAGCATGAATAAAAGAGAATTTCAAGCTGAATTAGTTCATAAAGAAAGAGTAACGAGTAACAAATTTTCAGTTAACGAAGAAAAATTTCAATATGGTTTTAAATTTATAAATATATCTTTAGAACAAGAGAAAAGTATTCTTTCCTGTAATATGGAGCTCTATAGAAACTTTTTATCTAAAGTTTCAACAAACTAAAGATTAATCTCATTCATCTTTTTTTCAGTTTCTTTATTTTTTTTGATCTGCTTGATGACTTTATTTTTTTCATTAAACTGCTCTGTGTATATTTTAACATCAGCATTGAATGAATTCGTACGCTCTTTTATATAATCCTCAAAAGATTTTCTTTTTTCACGCACCTCTTCTTCAAAGGTATCTCTTTGATCTTTTTGATTGCTTGTAAACTCTCTTCTTTTTATATCAAGATCATCTATAAGATCTTTTCTACCCTTTAGAGTCTTATACCTTGCAAAAATTGATTCTCTTTGCTCTTTTTGAGATTGATTAAATGCTTCACGTTTATTTTTTTCATCTTTATTAAACTCTTCTCTAGCTTTTGCTAGATCTCTATTAAACTGAGTTCTTTTCTTGGTTATTTCTCCATTAAATTTAGAACGCAGATCACTTGGGTTTAATTTCAATTCATTCATCCAATTTAAAGTAAAAGCAATTTCATCATTTTCAATTTTCTTTTTCTCTGGAATATCTTTTCTCAACTCCTCGACTTGTTTACGGTCATCTAAAAGTCTGTATTTATCCTCAACTAAAGGTGTAAGCCCGGCTGAAGATTTTTCTTTTTCAGCACAGGATGTTAAAATTAAGGCAATACTAAAAATAGAAATAAACTTTTTTATCATAAAGTCTAGGTTAAGGATATTTTATTTCTTTGCAATCAATTTTTACATTTTTATGCCGATAGTAAGGCTATGTTCTTTGGTGCAAGAAAATGGGTGTCTAATACGACCCCTCAAACAAATTCTTTTTCAATTCATGATTTCCAATTTCAGTGGAAATATATCATTACGTTTTCAATGATTTTAGTTACTTTTTTTTCTGCTGCTTTATTACCAGTCATGTATTTTTATGAAAAAAATTTTACTCTTTTTGAAAAATTAGCCTATGATTTTTACCCCCAACTAATCAACAATCTTAAACAAGAAGAAACTTGGCTTTGGATTACATTTACTGTTAGCCATTTTTTTCTATTTGGTGTTTCACTTTTTTTCTCTCTTAAATTTACTAAAAAAATTCTTTATCCAATTCATCAAATAGAAAAACACCTGCAGAAAATGATGCTTGGCCACTGGGACGAGCCAATCCATTTTGACAATGAAAAGGAAGACTTTAAATCGATAAAGATTAGTTACGACTATTTTCAAAGATCCCTTAAGGCAAATACTGAAATGGAGCTTGAGCTTTTAAAAAAAATAGCTATTGACCCTAACAATCGTGATTCCTATTTAGCCTGGAAAAATTTAATTGAATATAAATCTTATAGAATTGGTCTTAATCCCGAAGAAGTTTTGAAAGGTATTAATCCAAAAGTAGATGATTTGATCTATGTTGACTTCAAAAAAAACAAGCTAAAAAAAGTGATCTAATCTTAGTAGTTAATAGTTTGACGACTGCTTCATCCGACGATTTTCGTCACGAGTTTTAATAGACTCACGCTTATCATGTAATTTCTTACCTCGAACCAAAGCGATATCTAATTTTACTAAACCTTTTTTAAAAAAGATTTTCAAAGGCACACAGCTTAAACCTTTTTCTCTTATTTTTGCAAAAATTTTCTCTAGTTCTTCTCTGTGTAATAATAACTTCCTTAGCCGCTCAGGTTCATGATTATTGTAACTGCTTGCTTTGTAGGGGCTAATATGGGCATTTTGCAAAAAGGCTTCGTTATTAATAAAAGAAATATAAGAATCCTTTAGCTGAATGCTCTTATCTCTTAATGACTTTACTTCACTGCCCATCAGAACAATGCCAGCCTCGAAAGTCTCTAGTATTTCATAATCAAATCTTGCTTTTTTATTATCTTGAATTACTAAAATACTCATATAAAACCCAACTTATGGTATAAATTAACAAATGTTTCAACAGACAACTCCTCAGCTCTTGCTGTGGCTTTGAGTCCTAGTTCCTGAAAAATTGAAACAAGAGCTTCTTCGCTTAACTGAGTATAGGGCAAGAGATTGCTCTTTAGCAATTTTCTTTTTTGACGAAATGCTGATTTGCAAAATCCTAAATATTTTTTCTTATCTTTAATGCCATTAGGTTTTGATCTAAAAAATAATACACGGCTCGAAACCTTTGGAGCTGGCAAGAAATCTCTAGGACCCAAATCATGAAGGGTTTCTATTGTCCAAAATGTCTGCGCAATAAGACTTAACAAACTAAAATCGGAAGAGCCAGAAGAAGCTCTGATTTTTTGAGCTACTTCTTTTTGAAACATTAAAATCATATAGGACAACAACTTTTCATCTGTAGAACGATCTATAACAATGGAAGACGAAATCTGATAAGGAAGATTACTTATCAAAACACATTTTTCTAAAGCGGTTATTGGAGTCCAGTCAAACTGTAAAGCATCTTGATTATGAATAGTAACATTTTTTTCAAGCCAATAATTAGCGAATTCTTTGTCTAACTCTATGGCTTGATAATTCAATTTGAGTTCGAGAATAATATCCGTCAAGGCTCCTGGGCCGGGACCAATTTCCACTATATTTTGACATTGTGTTGAAATTAATTTTTTAATCATCTTTTCAATAGCTTGATCTGAAATTAAAAAATTTTGTCCCAAAGATTTTTTGGCATATATAGGGCTAGAACTAAAAAATTGGTTCAATCTTTCTCTGGCTGTCATTATTTTTTCTCTGTGCCTATTTCAGGTTGGTAGAAATCACTTGTCAAAAAATCTGGAGAAGGCCCTAAATTCATCTCGGACTTTTCACCTCGATTTAGTCGATTCACACCCACATATCCAATCATTGCTGCATTATCAGTGCAATACCTTAATGGTGGAATAGCAAATTGAATTTTTTTTCTATAAGACCACTGCTCCACTTTTTCTCTTAAGCGAGAGTTGGCACTTACACCACCAGTAACAACAACGCGTTTAATTTTAAACTTTTTGCAAGCTAAATCTAGCTTTGCAATTAGCACATCGACAATTGCCTCCTGAAAAGAAGCACATATGTCACTAATATTTTCCTCGATAAAATTTTTAGAATTCTTTTCGACAAATCGATGCCCAGCTGATTTTAATCCAGAAAAACTCATATCTAAACTTTCATCAAAAATCATACTTCGAGGAAAATCAAAAGTTGTTGGATTACCACCCTTAGACAATTTGTCTATTTTAACCCCTCCAGGAAACTCAAAACCCAGCATTTTTGCAAACTTATCAAAAGCTTCACCTGCTGCATCATCCTTTGTGCGACCAATAATTTGATATTTAGAAAAATCATGAGCTAAATATAAGCTTGTATGCCCACCGCTTATTGCTAAAGCTATAAAAGGGAAACTAAAGTCAGATGGAGGAGTATATTGTGCATCTCTCACGAAAGGAGCTAATAAATGTCCCTCAAGATGATTAACTCCAATCAAAGGAATACCCAATGCCTGAGATAAGCTTTTGGCTGTTGTTAACCCCACAATTAAGGCACCAATTAATCCCGGTCTATTTGTTACTGCAATACCCTGAATTTGCTTAAGTTCTAACTGACTCTTAGTTAAAAGTTCATCAATTAGAGGAATTAAGTTAAAAGTATGATTCCGACTAGCTATCTCTGGAACAATTCCACCATAAGGAGAATGAGCAAGGTCTTGATTTGCAGAGAGCATATTCACAACATAACCTTCACTATTCACTAGTGCGACAGACGTATCGTCACAACTAGTTTCAATGGCTAATATAAGTTCAATCTTTGAATTTTTTATATTTGGCATAAGTGTTGCTCATAATATCAGATATGGAAAAAAAAGATAAGTTTAATAAGTCTGTCAGCGTGTTATTTTTATTATTAGCTATATTCGGCATTTTCTTAGTTGAAAATTCTTCATACTCGCCTTCCAATTTGGCAGCTAATTTACCAGAAGAGCTTCTGCTGACCAAAAAAGATACTCCCCCTAGTTTTATAAAAATTGATACCAATGATGTACTCTTAGATATTGAGAATCGTATTTCACCAGATTTCAAAATTCCCCCTGGACTTGAAGAGCGAGTTAGTTTTTGGTTAGAAATTTATTCTGTTTATCCATCTGATAAAAAAGTAATACATCATGTTGATTATCCTTGGATTAAATACGATGTTTTCGATATCTCAGAAATTTTGGCACGCCCAGCAAAGTTTAACTGGATAAATCCAGAGAAAGCTGAAAAAGAAACACAAAAAAGAATGGCCTATATTAAAAATAAACTTATGGGTCTAGCAAGCAAATTGAAAAAAAATAAAATCAAAACTAAAGAACAAATAGCTGAAATAAAAGCTAGTCTTAATTTGGATAGTGAAGAAGCAAAATACCTTGAACTTCTCCAAGATCTACCTGGTGATATGATAAAAAAAATACGGGCCGCAAGTTCGAGAATGAGAATACAAACAGGCCAGAAAGATCATTTCCAAAATGGTTTAGGAATCGCCAATAGATATCTACCACACATGGAAAAAATCTTTATCGATCATGGCCTACCACCAGAAATTTCAAGACTCCCGCTGGTAGAGAGCAGTTTCAATAAGCAAGCTACAAGCAAGGTGGGCGCTGCTGGACTATGGCAATTCATGGAAGGTACTGGAAAGAAATTTTTAGTGGTTAATGACTTCATTGATGAACGAAGATCTCCTTTTAAATCTTCAGAAGCTGCAGCAGAGTTAATTAAAGAGAATTATAAAATATTAAGTAAATCTTGGCCACTTGCCATAACCGCATGGAATCATGGCCCTGGAGGACTTAGAAAAGCAATGAAGTCTTTGAAAACAAAAGACATAGCTACCATTATTAAGTACTTTGAATCTAAACAATTTAGCTTTGCATCAGAAAATTTCTATTCTGAGTTTCTAGCAGCTCTTTATGTCGAAAAATATTCTGATAAAATTTTTGATTCCATAAACTTACAACCCACTTTAGTTTATGATTCTTATCGCCTGACTCAAAGAATAAAGCCAAGCAAAATTTTTAAAGCTATCAACCTGTCAGCAGCTGACTTCATCGATTTAAATCCTGATTTAATAAGGGCTGTAAAGTTCAATCTCACTCTACCTAAAGGACTAATCATATTCGTCCATCCAGACAAAGTTTCTGAACTAACTAAACTTGCCAATCAAAAATGGAAAGCAAGAGACGAAATTTAAAAGCCAATTTAGTTACCGACATCAATAATAAACTCTAATAAAAACCTTTTGGCTCTATTTTCAACAGGGTCAAAAGCCTGCAAATAATCACCGTCTGGACTTCTTACTATTCCCAAGGGCTGCAAAGTTCTTGGTTGATTTTTTTTATTACCCCTACCGTAAACCAGTTCCACAGTGTGTTGTTGTTCTATGGATTTAATCAAAGTATTTAAAACAGGTGATTTCGATGGAAACAAAGAATAATTATGCCAATTTAATTTTTTTCCCTGAAGAGCTATTAACTCTTCCAAGGTCACATCTGAATCAATTTTTTTTAAACACTCATGAAAAACAAACATACAGGCTCTTGCATCTTCATAAGCTCTATGGGCAGCTAAACTAGGAAACTGAAAATGCTTTATCAAAGTTTGAAGTTTATGGTTCTCAACTCCATAAATCACTTTACGGGAAATAAGACTCGTACATAATACAGGATCTTGAGGTAAAGATAGATAGTTCTTCTCTAAATCAAAAGTTACAAACCCAAGATCAAAAGGGGCATGATGAGCTATCCCAATACTATCGGTAAAAAAATCTCTTATTTCACTAATCGATTCACTTATTTTACCTTTATCAGCAACCATTTCATTCGTAATTCCATGAATGCTGATATTAAACTCAGTCATAGGAAATTTTGGTTTAAATAAAAACTCAAGTCTACCTACTTCTTGGCCATCTCTCCACTTAACAGCTCCGAATTCAACAATATCGTCTTTTACAGGATATGGACCTGTAGTTTCTGTATCAAAAGCAACTAAAGTAAGGTCTTTGATTTTTTCTTTTAATTTGCTAGTCACCATTTTTTCCTTTTATTGTTTTCAATTTTAAGAAATAATAATTGCTATGGACCTATCATACAAAAATAAAATAGCCACCCGTTTTTTAATTGTTTTTTTGATCTTATTGATTTTAGTAAATAAGTCATCATTTGCTGCTGAAAAATCAGCACGAGGTGATTACCAGACTGAAGGTAGTACGACAATTTTAACTCATTTCGTAAACAAAGGTTTAAGTCACTCACAACAGGATCCCAGTTTGCAAACGAATATGTTTATCCCACTTGGACCACAATTTCGTATTGGACTTTGGGGATCAAATGTCAGTTACGAAAATTCAGACAATCACATTTGGCTTAAAGTGCTTTTTGATCTTAGGATAGAGTTCAATAAAGATGTGGACTTAATTATTGGCTACAATATTAATCAATTCTATAAAAATCGCGTCAGAAATGGCAATGACAGTGTTTTGAGTCTTAATATTTTTGACTTCCATATTCGCTATGAAAACGAATCCAATTGGGAAGGTACTGATACTAGAGCGCGATATGTCAGCTTCGGCAAGTCTTTCAAAATTTATAACAATGTGGAGTGGGACAACCAACTTGGATACTCAATGGTCAGCGTAGAAAATTTACAGAGCTACTTTGATATTAGGTCCACTTTAAGCTCCACATTCAACAAATTAGAGTTTCTCATCGCTGTGACCGCAACAAGCAACCCAGGTCAGTTTAATGGCAGAGGTGACGTTTTTGGTATCCTAGGAATGGGCTTTAAATACTAGAAAACATTTAAAATTAATACAATTTTTATTAATCGATAGCTATTTCAGTGATTATGCCTTAATATGCGGAATCTTTGAAAGGTGTTATCATGTCATTTTCTGAATTTTCCATATCTCCTGAACTTGTAGCTCATTTGGACTCAATGGGGTTTACTCAACCCACTGAAATTCAAACGAAAGCTATCCCTTACCTCCTTACTAATTCAGGAGACTTTATCGGTTTAGCCGCAACTGGCACTGGAAAAACAGCGGCATTTGGTATTCCTTTAATTGAAAGCCTTGATGCCGCTCAAAGAACGCCGCAGGCCTTAATTTTGAGTCCAACTAGAGAGTTAGCAATTCAAATTGTTGATCAGCTTAAAAAGCTAAGTTCATTCAAAAAGTTAAAAATAGCTCCCATTTATGGTGGATCTAGCTACAGAAAGCAAATTGAAGACGTTAAAAAAGGGGTGCAAATTATCGTAGCCACTCCAGGTAGACTTATCGACTTACTTGAACAAGAGATTTTTAACCTACACGACATTAAAACTGTTGTTTTAGATGAGGCTGATGAAATGATTTCTATGGGATTCAGAGACTCTCTAGAAGAAATTCTAAAAAGAACTCACTCTGAGTCATCTGAAGAGTCTTCTCAAAAGTCATTTTCTCAAAAGTCGATTAGAGCTGCATGTAAAACTTGGCTTTTCTCTGCAACAATGAGCCCTGCAATTAAGAGACTTACTCAACAGTATCTTGAAACTCCTCATATTGTTGAAATTCAAAATAAAGGTTCTTTATCTACTCAAATCACCCAGCTTTATTTTACTGTAAAAGAAGATCTAAAGCTTAAAGCTTTGACCCATCTTCTTGACGCTTTACCTGAGTTTTATGGGATTATTTTTTGTGATACAAAACTTAAGTGTGCTGAAGTTGAAGAACAACTTACAAAAAGAGGCTACTTTGTAGATTCTCTCCATGGTGATAAACAGCAAAAAGAAAGAGAATGGACTCTTAAAAAATTCAAATCTAAAGATGTTAAAGTCATAGTAGCAACTGACGTTGCCGCACGCGGTCTGGATGTATCTGACTTAACTCATGTTGTGAACTATTCACTTCCTTGGGACGTTGAGTCTTATGTACACCGTATTGGAAGAACTGGAAGAAATGGCAAAACGGGTTACTCTTATTCATTAGTGTCTCCCAGGGAATTACAGACATTACGTCAAATTCACCAAAAAACTAAAGCTAATTTAGTTAAAGGTAATATTCCAACTTTCAAAGAAGTAATTACTCACAAATTAAAAATGGCCTCAGAGCAATTATTGAAATTTGAGAATCACATTAAAAAAGATGTGATCGATACTTTTAAAGAAACTCCTGAATACGAAAATATTGCTGCCTTAACTAAAGAAGAAATTATTGTTAAATTTCTCAACTTAAAACTTGAAAAAAACAAACATGAAGAAGAAGTTCCTTTTGATTTCTTAAATGGTAGAGTACCTAGAGAATTAGCCCCTCCAGGGTCTAAAGAGGCCAGCTATCAACCTGGATACTCTCGTGGTTCAGATGATTATGGTTCAAGGACAGGAAGAAGAGATTACTCTTCTCCTTCAAGAAAAAGCCAATCTCGCGATGGTTTTAGAGGCCGAAAAGAATCAGCACGAAGAGAGTTTTCTGCACCTCGTGGTGAATCCTTCTCTGATAGAAAACCTTCACGTTTCTTTAAAGACGATGATTTTTTTGAAGGAAATAACAGTAGAGGTGATTCGAATTCAGAGCGCCCTAGAAGACCTAGTAGTAGATCGTCTTCTGGATTTCCAAGCGAAAGATCTTCAACTCCTAGAAGCACAAACATAAGAACAACTCGGGACTCAGTTCCTAAAAGAAAGGCTTTTCATTCTGAGGATGGAGAATCTTTACCAAGAAGAGCTCCTCGTTCATTCTCTAATGAAATAGATTAATTTAATATAAACAAAAATGCTTGCTGCTAAAACTGTTACTCTTTAGCTTTTTTAGCAGCTTTTGTTTTCTTATTAGCTAGTTGATTCACAAAATTATCATACACATCAAGCTCAGCCTTTGGATCACCGAAAACAGTTTCGATTTTTCTTTGTTTCTGTCCATTTGACTTAAACTCTTTTTGTTTCACACTCAAACGCACAAAACCGATTTTTTTAGCCGATTTTGGATCGTTTTTAGTATTCACTACACTAGTAGAGCCACTTATATCAACACTTGTGTGCTCAAGACTTGCTTTAATTTTATTTGAAATCAAATCCAACCGTTCTTGAGCTATTGGCATTGCCATTTTTTCCTGATCCTCATCCAAAGTTCCTGTGGCTACAACTGACTTCAAGGTAATAACAGCGTCTTCTAGACCCGTTGTAATTCCTTTTATTTTTTCTACGATCTCAATGAACCCCGAGTTTGGCTTAGCCGTTCCCTTTTCAAAAAGTAAATTCTCAGGAATATCAAAATCCAATCCTTCTCTGTCTATCTTCACATTTTGAGCTTCTTCACCTAGTTGATCAGCAAGAAATGCCGCCACTACCTTTGCAGAACCCATATCCAATAAATTTGGAGTTTTATCCATAGGCTCCATAAAAGATTCAAATGCTTTCATAGGCTCATTAACTAAATCTAAAAACAACTTTTCTAGGGTAATCTGCGCCCCATAGTTTTTAAAATTATATTCAATTACCGAAGGAGTAGAGAAGTAATCCGACACAGCTTTCTTGGTCTCTTCAGATTGTCCAAGAAGCCACATAACCAGAAAGAACGCCATTAAAGCCGTCATAAAGTCAGCAAGAGCGACCTTCCAAGAACCACCATGGTGGCCAGCGCCAGCAACGGTGATTTTTTTAATGACGATCATTTGTTTTTCTTTACCGGCCATAAGTTCCTTCTGTCATCAATCTAAAATTTATTTAGACTATTTCATCCTAATTAAGCTGCTTTTTTAATATCTTTAGTTGCCTTATCCATTTCCTCAAAGCTTGGTCTTTCTTCTGGCATAATCGTTCTTCTTGCATATTCAACACAAACAAGTGGAGGAGCGCCTTTTTGCAGAGCAATCATAGCGGCTTTGATACATGATAAATATCTTCCGTCAGCTTCAATATCAGCACCCATTTTGGTAGCAGTAGGGCCAATCAATCCATAGGCACCAAAAACCCCCAACATCGTTCCAACAAGAGCTTTCGCAACCAAAGTACCGATAACTTCAGTTCCCTCAGTTAAATGCGACATCGTCTTAACAATCCCCAAAACCGCAGCAACGATCCCTAAGCCTGGAAATCCGTCAGCAACAGCCTGAACCGCATGTGCAGCTAAATGCTCTTCAGCATGAATAGCTTTAATATCACCATCCAAAAGATCATCAACATCATAAGGTGAAAGTTCAGCAGACAAAGTAATTTTCATAGTATCACAAAGAAAATGAACCGCATGGTGATTATGCATAAAGCTCGGGTAAGCTTTAAAAATTTCACTTTTTTCTGGAGCTTCAATGTGCTTCTCAATCCCTTGAGGCCCTTCTTTTCTGAATACTTGAAAGAGCTGAAATAACAATTGTAACAATTCCAAAAAATCCTTTTTCTGAGGACCTTTTGCAGTCATCGCCTTCATTCCTAACTTCATTCCCATTTTAATAATTTTAACAGGGTTAGCAATGATATAGGCACCCAAAGCGGCACCACCGATAATCATCAACTCCAAGGGGGCTGCTACAAAGATAATATGCATATGCCCACCAGCTAAAATAAATCCGCCAAACACCATGGCAAAAACAACTAGGATACCAACAAACCCCATGTAGACTCCTCTTTTGCCTCGTTATCGGTTTATTTTGTCATTTATTGAGACTGAAGTTGATGTTTCTCTTTTTTTAAGACTTAAGGTTTGAAATTATGGACTATCATCTGGGAATTAACTATATTAGAGGTTATTAGGAGTGAAGTTTGACTAGACCAATTTTTTTTAAACTAAATTTAATTTTTTTTGTGAGTATTTATTTTCTTTTTAATTTTTTTCCCTTACATAAGACTCTAGCCCAAGAAAATACAGATCCACTAATTATCACGGTTAAAAGTATAAAAGAAAGTATTTCTGTTAATGAAAATTTTCAAGTCGAACTTGAACTTAATTTACCCGATGGCTTTCATGCTTATGAAGACAAGTTCAATGTTCAAATTCTTGAACCAAATGGTTTTAAAGTAGGTCCACTGAAGTTATCTCCAATCAAAGAATGGTATGATAAGTTTTCAAAGAAAAATAAGACTGGAGTTGAAAAAAAATCAACACTCAGTTTTATTCTTGAAGCTCCAGACCGTTTTATTGATGCCAAAGATAAATTAGTTATTGGCCTAACATATCAGGCTTGCTCTGATAGTT
The DNA here is from genome assembly GCA_013359135.1 of Pseudobdellovibrionaceae bacterium. Lineage (GTDB taxonomy): Bacteria > Bdellovibrionota > Bdellovibrionia > Bdellovibrionales > Bdellovibrionaceae > UBA2316. The sequence continues at coordinate 19,559 of JABWCN010000039.1, forward strand.
TTTGTTTGTTTCCAAAAACAAAAGACATTTTTATCAAAGCTCAATTCGTCTCCACAAATACAAACACACTTTTTAAGCAAGAGCCTTTAAAAGAAAAAAATTTCTTTACACTCGAATCATTTAATGAACTGCTAAGCCAAAGTTGGTGGCTGGCATTGATTGTAGCTTTCACTGCTGGCATTTTAACAAGCTTTACCCCTTGTATATTTCCAATGATTCCAATAACCATCGCTATATTAACTAAAGGTGCCGAGAAAAAAACTCGCGTAGCTAATTTTATCACAAGTCTTGTTTATGTTCACGGTATTGCAACTACTTACTCTCTTTTTGGTTTAATAGCAGCTTATACCGGAAGTCTGTTTGGAGCTCTTTTATCTAATACCTACTTTTTAATTTTTATTTGTGCTCTTTTTTTAGTGATGTCTTTTTCAATGTATGGAGCTTTTGAAATGCAAGTTCCTGCGGTATTAAGAAATAAATTTGGCAATGGTAGCCAAAAAAATGGATACTTAGGCGCTTATATCTCTGGTCTCTTTGCTGGCCTGGTTGCAAGTCCTTGTGTTGGCCCAGTTTTAGTAGCCATTTTGACTTACGTTTCAACTCAAAAAAGTTTATTTTTCGGATTCTTGCTTCTGTTTACTTATGCTATGGGCATGGGGTTGCTATTTTTAATTCTTGGAGCCTTTTCTGAACTTGCGAAAAAACTACCTCGCTCAGGCCCGTGGATGGAGTTTATGAAGTTTATATTGGGTAGCTTAATGCTGAGCGCTTTTTTTTATTACTTTAACTTTTTGGTTTCAAGCCGTGTTTATCTCATCACTTTAGGAATCAGTTTAGTAATCCTTGCTAGCCTATATGGGGCTTTTATGCCGATCTCTGCCTCGTTACATGGATTGCCTCGTAAACGTGATTATCTTCGCAAGGGGTTCATGCAAGCTCTGCTTGTTTTAGGACTGACCTCTTTAGTCATTGGAGTTTTTAACTTAAAAAATCTCTCAGCTTCTATGCCGATAACTACTGAATTAATAACAGCTGAAAATGACTCTAGTAAAGTTAAGTGGCAACTATTCAGTAACGAATTATTACAAAAGGCCAGTCAAGAAGGCAAGCCTGTCATTATTGATTTTTATGCTGATTGGTGTGCCGCCTGTTTGGAGCTTGAAATGAACGTTTTTTCCAAAATACAATTTAAACAAGCAACAGATGATTTTTATTTATTAAAGTTTGATGCAACCAAAAGTTCTAAAGAACTAGATGAATTAAAAAAGAAATTTATGATTCGAGGATTACCTACTATTTTGTTCTACGATCACTCTGGCAATTGGGTAAAAAACAAAACCCTGACGGAGTACGAGTCTTTAGAAAAGTTTTTAGTTCGCATTAAAGACCTCAAATCCTCTTCAAACTCGCTTTAAAAGAGCAATTTCAGATTTAGCTTCTTTTAGCGCTGACAATGCTTCAGCAAAATCAGATTCTTTTTGTTGAAGCAGTTTTTGTAACTGATTCATACGTACTTCATAACCCTTTAAAAGATTATTATGTCGATCAATGATATCTTGTACCTTCTGATCAAACTTTTTTTGCTCGTTCAATTTTTGCAATAATAAACTTATCTTTGAAGCCACCTCATGTGAGAGGTCTGAATGGTTTTGCTCCCACTTTTGAATTAGATTTTGCATTCGATCTAGTCTATGCTTGGTAGAACTGTGTAATTCTTGATATTGGCTTTTTAACTCTTCAATCTCTGAAGTCGTCAGATCACTTTTTAATGCTGCTTTTTTTTCTTCTTTTACTGGTAACCAATCAATAACTGGAACATCTAAGGTAATAGTTTTTTTATCTTCCTGATGAATTCCAAAAAACTCAGTATTTAGCTCTCTTGACACGTTCAACTCCAATTTCACAGTAAATTAAAATTCGAACCTCTATCTTTATTCAAAGGCCTGCTAAAACGATAAACTTAAATTCATAATAAGTAAAAGATAATTCTGGACTATTCTTAAAAATATTCATAGTCTTTTTCTATGCTAAAAATAGGTCATTTATTAAAATTTTTAAGTGAAATAAACCCACACACTTCACCAGTGAAATTAGCTCTTTTCAATTTTATTAAAGCTTTTTACACTCCAGATGAAGTTCTAACTAAAGCTTTTTTTGAAAGTTTTTTTTGCCACACATTGGATTACTCTCACTGGTACGCAAATAAAACTCACCTCAGTCATGAGCTTTTGATTATTCTAAAAAACTTCAATGGCTTATTTCAAAACAAACTTGACCTTTCAGCAATTACATTTCCAGATCAAATTCAAGTTTTTGAAATTGACCAACAAAAAAATTGCCAAGACGTTCTTTTTAAGTATTTACAGAGTCTTTCATCTTCAAAAATTCAAGTTAAGGTTTGTCTTGATCAAAAAAAATTTCTTGGCTTTTCATTGGATGAAAATGGAAAACTTTCTGTTTTTCAGCTTGATAAAAAATTTATTATTAGAAACTCACAGCTCGAGCCACTAAGAAATGACTTATGCTTAAAATACACTCCTCAACTTGAACTTGAAAATGAGCAAATGTTTTTCTTTGAAATAAGTCCTCACCATCTTATTAAGTTTAAAATAAAGAATGAAAAAGTGAGTGGCGTTATTACTCGAGGTTATATGTTTCAAAAAGTTCAGGAATTTACTGATCTTAAAATTCATGAAATACCTCGCTTATTTTGGCCTTTAAAAAGAGCTGAGCAGTTTTTTATCACAAGGGAATCTGACCCATTCTATAGTGATTTAGTAAAAAAATTAACTGACATCAGCCAAGGCATTTGGGAAAAAAATTCAGAGTCATGGCAAAAATATATGTCTATACTTTTATCACAATCAGATTCTGCACTTGAAAACGTGTATATAGGTGACAAACGCCTAGAAGAGCTGATATTAAACGTTCGTAGTATTCTATTATCAGAAAAGAGCGAAGTATGTCAGAACATTCAACCCCTAAAGCCAAAAATGCCGCAACGGAATCTAGAGTTAGGTTAAATAAGTTTCTTGCTGAGTCTGGGGTTTGTAGTCGACGAGCTGCTGACCGTATTATTGCAGAAGGTAAAGTTCTTGTTAACGGCAAAAAGGTATTTGAATTGGGTATCAAGGTAAGTCCTACTGACCGTATTACAGTTGAGGGAAAACCTCTCAAACTAGAAACAGAAAAAGTTTATCTCATGTTTCATAAACCTAAAGGTGTTCTAACTACTTTGACTGACCCAGAAAATAGACCCACAATTGGTGATTATGTAGCAAGGCTACCACAAAGAGTATTTCCGGTAGGTCGTCTTGACTGGGATTCGGAAGGGTTAATTCTTCTTACTAATGATGGCGAATGGGCCAATAAAATTATGCAACCTAGCTCAGAAGTAACTAAAACATATCTAGTTAAGCTGAATGGCAAGCCTGAAGTTAGTCATTTTGAAAAATTAAGACGTGGTTTTTCTATTCCAGGAGGTCGAGTCAAAGCTCTTCATATAGAGAAAATTAGACGTAAAGACGGATCTTCTCAGTATGATTGGATTAAGATCGTAATTGATGAAGGAAAAAATAGACAAATCCGTTTCATGTTTGAAAAAGTGGGTTTTGATGTTCTTAAACTTCAAAGAATAGGTATAGGCAAATTGCGTTTAGGAAATCTAGAAAAAGGTGAACTTCAATTCCTGACTGCGGTTGAAAAAAAGAAAGTTTTTCAAACTGAAGCCCCTGAGAGCTCTAATATGAGCCGAGTAAAAAAATCAGCCTCTAGTAAATCAACAAACCCCTACAAAAAAAACCAAAGCAAATTTGGTAATAAAAAAGCAGGTCCTAAATCTAAAAAGTATCAGATTAAAGCTAGTTCCGATAAGGACATTTTTCTAGACTAAAATTCTATTGAGTCTCAAAATAAAACTCCGATAGTAAAGTCATGAAGTTATTATTTACTTTATTGCTAGCACTGCCAGCTAAAGTTTTTTGTGAAGAAATGTCCATCTTTGAAGTCAGAAGAAACATACCTCTATCTGATACAGACCCCATATATAAAGACTTTTATATCAAAGGCAATGAATCCACAGGATTAAAGAAAAATTTAGTAGTCCAAGTAAACCGCAAAATGACCCTTAGAGATGCTACAGGTTCTCAAGTCATGGGAGAAGTTTTGGCCCCTGTTGGTCAGCTTAAGATTATCGCTGTCTATGGAAAAATAGCAGTAGCCAGAGAATATAAAAATTACAGTCGTGATGAGCTTCCTATGTTAGAGTCTCCATGGTTCATGATAGGTGATAGCATTGAAATGAAGGATTCTTTTCTTGATAAAACAACAAAGAAGTGATTAATTTCACTTCAATTATGACACAACCTAATTATTTCCGCATAAGACTTTCACAACTAACTCAAGAACAAGAAGATATTATAACAACTCATTCTTTTGAGTGTGGGGCCTCTGGAGTATCCGAAGCTCTAAAGTTTTCTCAAACAAACCTTACCTATGATCCAAGAATTATTGAACCCGATGCTCACGAGATTGATGTATTTTTTAGTGAGCGCCCAGGTTGTCAATTCTTTGATGGCCTTATTGAAATTGATCACAATATTAAATGGGAAATTTTTGAGGAAGAATCTAAAGATTGGTTGGAGGAATGGAAGAAAGGCTTTAAAGCCTTCAAGCTCGTAGATAAATTTTGGATTATTCCAAGCTGGGAAAAACTTCCTGATGAGTCTATTTTTCCAATTTTTATCGACCCAGGAATGGCATTTGGCACTGGCACGCACGCTACAACTCAAATGGCTTCCTATTTTTTGAATAAATTTGCTAAAAAAAATAAAGTTACCGATTTGTCTTTTTTAGATGTTGGAACAGGCACAGGTTTACTTGCTATCATGGCTGACAAACTTGGGTTTAACTCAGTAACTGGAATTGAAATTGATCCTGAAGCTCGTAGAGTCGCAGCTGAAAATATTTTAAGAAATAATACCTCTAGAACTGAAATTTCAGAAAAGCTTATCGAAGAACTTCACAACCCCTTTGATGTTGTAATTGCTAACATTATTGACGGTGTATTGATAAAAATCAAAAAAGAGCTAATTAAATCAACAAAAAATAATGGAAGCTTATTTTTAACTGGAATTTTAAAAGAACATGAAGAAAGTTTCATCAAAGATTTTATCGAATGTTCACCTGTTAAAATTGAATTAAGAATAGAAAAAGATGAATGGATAGGATTCTGGTTAACTAAATGCGAAGATATTGGATAGGCAATCTTGGATTTTCTGATAGCGATAAATTGAATTTAACTGACGACTTATTTCATCACATCGTTGATGTGTGCAGACAAGATATAGGAAGCCGATTTGAAGTCCTTAATAACGAAAGTAAGGCTTTTCTTGTCGAGATTACAGAACGTGGAAAAAAATCGGCGCAGATTAAACTACTTGAAGAAAGAATAATCACACCTATAAAAAAACCTTTCATTCATTTGGTTTTGTCTGTTCCTAAATTTTCAACTCTTGAAAACGTTCTAGAAAAGTCTGTTGAGTTAGGAGTTAACTCACTGATCCCCATTACTACAGAGTTTTCCTTTATTAAAAATTTCTCGACCAAAGACTGGGAGCATAAATTTCAACGCTGGCAAAAAATCATCATTTCTGCCACACAACAATCAGGTAGAGGAGAATTGATGAAACTGGAGTCACCTCGACCATTCAAGAATTTTTTAGAAACCTTGAACCGAAATCCCCAAGATTTGAGTCTTTTTTTATATGAGGGTGATAGCCAGAATAACATCAAGCATTATATAAACAAAATAAAATCTTCCATCAGCCAACCCATTGAAAACATTTATATAATTATAGGCTCTGAGGGGGGATTTTCAGTCGAAGAGGTAAGGCAATTAGAGTTACAAGGCTTAAGTCCTGTGACTCTTGGAGAACAGATTCTAAGAGTGGAAACGGCTTGCATCACTGCTGTGTCCGTCCTAAAGTATGAATTTGATCTTATGGGAGGATTATCCAAATGAATAACAATATAGATCCTTTTGAAGAGTTTGAGTTCAAACCCATTACCGAAGGACTGGGTTTTCATCGAGAAAGTAAAAAAAACAATTCATCAGCAACGTCATCTGCAGTTTCAGCTTCTACCATCCCAGCTTCACCAAAGAGCTCTTCTATTTTATTTGAGCCTGTAATCGCCTCTAGCAAAAAAAATTTAACGACAACCACTGTAAAAAATACTGATTTAGAAAAAAACATTGATGTGGTTGATGAGATCCTAAGAAATATTCAATCAACTAAAAAAATAAATTCTGAGTTATCAAAAAGCTTAAATAATAAAATTGATACTAAGCCCAAGGCTTTAGAGTACAAGAAATCAAATGCCCTTCTGTCAGCTATTTTCTTGGATACTTTATTGGTAGTTGCCTCTACTCTACTTTGTTTAGTATTACTTCTAGCTGTAACTAAAATTGATTTATTAGGTAACCTAAGAAACCCAGACGAAGAAGGCTTTATTTATATATCTACCTTTCTTCTTTTACTTTCAGTGGGCTTTATATACTACACTTGCTATAGAGCCTTTATCGGATCAACACCTGGTGAGTGGGCCTATGACCAAAAGCTTCAACCTAAAGGCAACGACTCTGAAGCTATTTATATTTTAAAAATCATACTCAGAAGTCTTGTGACCATTTTTACTGGAATTATTTTTCTTCCGATGATTTCCTGGATTTTGAAAAAAGATCTTGTTGGAGAGTTGATTGGATTAAATCTCATTAGAAAAGAAAATTAATGGGGAAGTTTTATACAACAGAAGAAAGTTTGATAAAAGCGTTGTCCATACAGGGAAAGTCAAAGTCAGTTGTATTCACAAATGGTTGCTTTGATCTTCTACATATTGGTCATGTAAAATATTTAAAAGAGGCAAAGCAACAAGGTGATTTCTTGGTTGTTGGAATCAATTCAGACTTATCAGTAAAAAAAATCAAAGGCCCTCGCCGACCAATACAAAATGAAAATGATAGAGCAGAGATTCTGGCTGCGCTTGAATGTGTGGATGCCACTATTATTTTTACTGAAGAAACTCCAGAAAGACTAATTAAACTTATTAAACCTGACGTCCTTGTTAAGGGTGGCGACTGGAAAGTTGATCAAATTGTTGGAAGTAATTTTGTTCTTGCTAATGGTGGCACTGTTAAATCTTTACAATTTATTGAAGGTAGATCTACTACAAAAATTATAGAGAAAAGCTCTAAATAGAGATTTCTAATTTTTAGTCATTCTGTAGATTCTTAAAATCGCTTGCCCAACTTAAAAGCTAAGGACTCGCTTTCAATTTTTTGTAATTCAAAACTAGCTTGATACATACCAAAATCATAAGAAAAACCTGAGTAAAAACGATTTAAATAAAGATCTTCATTAGCCGAACTTAAATCTTGTGTTAATCCTTGAGCTCCCCCAACGAAACTAGCTAAGGTTCTTTGCTGTCCAACAGCTAAATAAAATGTCCAATATTTTAAAAAATAACTTCCTATAATATCTAATCCAGTACTTTGCGCTCCAACCAAATTTGCAAAATTAACGGCATTACCATGAAGTAAAACACTTAAATTAAATGGATTTTCACTATCTATATAAAAAACATATTTCATTGCCATTCCAAAAATTGAAATATCTTTTTGAAAAATAAAAGGGCTAAAAGTAAAAAACATATCAACATTCTCAAACATGCCCTTTCCTATGGTCACGTTTTGTACCACATAATCCTTTTCTTTCAGCTCGCTACTACTAAGTATGTTACCTTTACTCAGTGGAAAACTCTCAAGACTTGCCGATAACTCAAAACCTTCATAACCACCCAAAGTATAACCTAAACTTAAATATTTGTATGAAGATGACGATAATACTGATTTGACAAAAGTTTTACGTTTCTCTTGATCCAAACCAGTTGGTAATTTTAATCCTGCATAGAGATTAACTGAAAACAAAATCAAAGGTAATAAGTAACTCTTGCTCATGGGATGATTTTAAATAAATCTTAATGAAAAGCCATACAATTTTTTAATTAAGCTCTTCAGACAAAGTCTGGCCCAAGGCAACCACACTTTGATCCGTGCTTTTTTTAAGATTTTCTGCTATAGGGACTAAAAAATCAAAAGACTTAGTGGATGTGATATTATTATTTCCTCTGGACTCTCTTCCTGTATAACTGATTACACTTCCTGACTTCACTTTTTGAAGTCCAGAGATAATAACCTCTCCTGCCTTCATAACAACTTTTAAATTTTTTGATTGTAGCGCCTGCCCTAAAAACTGTAGTCTTGCCTGATGATTATAGCTGAGTAAAAAATCATTTGCATAGTTTTTAACTTCGACATTTAGAGAATCAAAATTTTCGGCTACTATACTGAATGAAGTTACACTTGGAAATGTATAACAAGCATAAACTGCCATGGACTGAGCGTTCGGGTTAGTAGAAAGTAACATTTTCTCTACAACAGAGTAAAATTCATCTGAAGTAATATCTCCTTGCTTATACGCTAAAATAAATTCTTTTAATTTCTCTTGAGTTGGATTACTTACTAAACTTGAAAAATCAGATTTCTTTTTTTCTTCATCTTGTTTGGCTGTATTGTTTTGTGTTTTAGTATGTTCCTGATTCTGCTGTCGATTTGATAAGTCATATCCAGAATTAAAATCAAACTCCATACTAGAACCTATTGGACGACTTGGCGATCTTGGCACCACATTAACTGATAAACCTGATTTTTTTGTTTCAGTTTTTTTAGATTTTGAATTTTGCGTATCGGCAACTTTAGTAATTGGTACCATTTTTGGTTTTTGGAGCTTTTCATTTTTAATATTTTGTTCTCTCTTTTTAAAAGGGTTAACAAATTCCCTATCAATGATCCTATCTTTCAGAGAATATTCATTTCTATAGTCTGATTTAGGTCTTACCATTTCAAATGAAACATTATTAAGTAATCCTGCTTTTTTCGGTGACCAGTTCAAAATATTCATAAACAAAGTTGCAAATAAAGCAATTAGACTAGAACCAAAAATTAACTCATATTTATAATTTTTAAAGTTCATAACTACCTCTATACAGAGGAGATGCAGGTTAAGTGCCAGATTTAATTTTCAATAGCGTTTCAAATTGAGACATTTAAGCTGAGTTAAGAGAATAGTAACCATTAAGTTTGTAAATAAAATCTTAATTTGAGATTAAAATGCAATTGATTTATCTCAGTACCAATTTTGTCATACACCTTTAGCTTAAATAACAGATATTTTCTACCAACTGTTGAGTTATTTTTGACATAAATTACTTCTTGAGAGACTTTAATCTTTGCTTTGCTTTTTTTGCTTCAACTGAATTAGATGACGTAGTAATCACTTCCTTGAAAAAAGCAGCAGCTTCTTCTTTCATCCCTAACTCTTGAAAAGAAACCGCCATCTTATAAGTGCTTTCTAAAAAAAACTTACCTTTTGGATTTTCATCTCGATATTTTTGAAATGAAATGATTGCCTTTTTCCATTCGCTTTTTTTAAACAGCTCATCGGCCTGTTGATAATGACTTTTCTTAGAATCACTAACTTTTTCTGCAGTCATTTCATTTTGATTACTTTTTAAATTTTGAATTTCACTCTGTAAAGACTGTAATTGTAGCTCTTGCTTTGTCAATTCTTCCTGCAAAAGTGATATTTTTTTTGCAACATCAGATTGGTTTTCAACAATATTCTTTATGGACTTATCATGTTCTGGGTTTATCTTAGAAACTTTACTTTCTAAGTTTTCTACTTTACCCGAAAGTTCTCTAAACTGCTCATCAACCTCAGAAAACTTGCTATTTATATCAGCATTTGTTCTTTGTAAAGTAATCACCTGTTGTTGCATGACATTTTTGGATTCAGTATCCTTGACTTCGCTTCGAGTTCTTAAACAGCCTATATTAGCCACAGTCAAAAAGAATAAAAAGAAAAGTAAACAGTTATTCTTATTTACAGATTTTATCATAAAACCTCACCACTTTGCTGTCGTTTAATTCTTGCTGAGTTTTCTGCTCTCTCTGCGGCTTTTCTTGCTGTCACAAACTCTACCTGAGCTTCTTTATAGTTTTCGTCTTTCATTAACACTCTAGCTTTCCTGTAAGAATCTTCAGCCTGATGCCAATATCCAGGTGAATACTTAGCCGCTTGAACTGACTTAGCCGCCTCCAAGGCGGCCCTTGCCAAAGTCCATTCTTCTACAGGAGGCTCCATAGTCTGGCAGGAAATAAGCAACAAAGAAAGAAAAACACAAATCATCTTTACTATTTTTTTTATAGTTAGATCATTTAATTGTAGTTTTATTCTCATGGCCTATTACCACCCTACTTTAGATTGTTATTACTGAGCTGATGGAACGAAGTTAGCTCTTCTATTCTTTGCCCAAGTCTCTTCACTGTCTCCAGAAACAAGTGGTTTTTCTTCTCCATAGCTGATAGTTGCAAGCCTTGAAGCTGGAATACCTAAACTCATCATGTATTCTTTAACAGAGTTAGCCCTTCTTTCTCCAAGAGCAACATTGTACTCTATGGAGCCTCTGTTATCACAATGACCTTCAATTTGAACTTTTACTTTAGTATTTTTATTCATCCACTCAACATTACTCTGAATTAACTTTTTAGCCTTTGCAGTCAAATTTGATTTGTCAAATTCAAATGGAACTGTTTGAAGACCATCAATTTTACCACTGTCTGAACCTGCAGGATCAAAAGACATTGCAGTTGAGTCAAGTGCAGGCGACTCTTGAGTTGTTGTAGGAGTTGTTGGTGTTCCTTCTTCTGGTTTTTCTTGTTTACCTCTACAGTTGGTCAAGCCAAGCGCCAGAACAACAAGTAAACTAGTTAATAGTGACTTTGATAATAAGTGCGTTTTCATGAATAACTCCTTTTATGACTCATGTATTTTATGAACAGTATTAAATCGGTTCCTAATAAATCTATTGCATAGCTTCTAAAAGTCAAACCTGTTTGATGTTGCAACGCTTTAGGTATTACCTTATCAGAATGCAAAAAAAAATATTACTTTTACTTAGCCTTTTGATTTTTAATTCTAATGCACAAGAAGTGCCTTCAAATATTAAATTTCAAACGATAACGACACCTCACTTCTATATTATCACAGATAAGCGAGAAGCACTTGTTGGTCAGTTTGTTGCTAACAAATTAGAACTTGCTTACAACTTACTGTCTCCTTACTTTATTCAAAAACCAGAGAAAACAACTGTCGTTATTAATGATAAAACAGATCTAGCCAATGGTTTCGCTACAAGAATACCATATCCACATATTATGATTTTTCCTGTACTTCCTACCACCACTGACAGCTTATCTGACTATGGTGATTGGGCTCTGGAACTCTTACTTCATGAATATACACATATCTTGACTTTTGAAGGAGCTAGAGGATTTATCAAATACCTACGCCCAATATTTGGATCTGTAATTTCCCCAAATGCCCTCCTTCCTCGCTGGTGGAAAGAAGGTATAGCTGTTGAACTTGAAACTTATTTTTCTAAAACGGGGGGTAGACTTAGATCAAATTATCAAGATGCAATTTTAAGATCTTTCGTTCTGAGCGATAAGCTAAAATCTTTTAAAATTTTTGAAATAAATGAATTCCTTCCAAGTTGGCCTGAAGGGCAACGCCCCTATATGTTTGGCTCTTTAATATGGAGTCAAATAGTTCACGAGCAAGGTCTTAATGTAATTAAAGATCTACATGATAGACAAGCAGGAAGAGTACCTTTTTTCATTAATGCTCCTGCCGAAGAACTTATAGGAGGAAACTACGAAAGATATTTCGAAGAGACACTTTTTGTTATCGAAGAACTAGTTCTTAAGCAGATTGAAATTATTAAGCAAGTACCTGAAACTACCCAGTCGGCATTGAACCAGCCAGGAAAGTATTCATTTTCACCTTCAATAAGTCCTGATGGAAAATTTTTAGCTTATATTGACGTTTCTCATGACGACAAAAGAACTGTTAAAATTATTGATCGTAATAAAAATAATAATTTTGTTATTTTATCGGCATCACAAGTTGACGACGACAATGCCGTTGACGATATTTACAAGACTCTCGAAGAGGAAGAAAATCAAAATCATTTCTCTTCTGATGGCCCCCCTGGGGGAACCATCCAAAAAATCACTTGGTTTCCGGATGGTCATAAACTTCTTTATGATAAAGTTGATGCTTCTAGCTCTACGCAAAGCTTCTCTGACCTTTATACTTACGACACAGAAACAAAAATCACGCAAAAACTGACCCAAGGACTAAGAGCTCGTGAAGCTTCTGTTTCTGCTAGCGGTAACCATCTTGTATTTGTAAAACTTAAAGCTTTTGCCACTGAACTAGCAACCTTAAATATCAAAACAAAACATTTAGATATACTTTGGCAAGCTCCATTACAAGAACGAATTTCGTCGCCACTTTTTTTAAGCGATGATGAAATTCTATTTTCATTAAGAAAAACTGATGGAACAGAAGGTCTTTGGCTTTTTAAAATTAGTCAACGCTCTTTAACCCCAGTACTTACAGAATTTAAAGACATAAGATTTATTAATTTAAAAAAAGATACCCTTTACTTTACTTCAAACAGAAATGGAATTCGTAATATTTATTCTGTTCCTAAAAACCAACTATTAACATCAAAAATTTATGCAAATATAAAACCGCTAACTCACAACTATACTTCTTTTTTATCTTTTGATGTCGATCCAAGAAATCAAGATATTTACACCACAAAAATCACCAGTAAAGGACCTCAAATTCAATTTATTTCAGCAAGTGATTATGAAAAAACTCCGAATGAACTACCTGCTATAAACTCTTTATTGGGTGGCAGATATCCTACAAGCTCTGAAAATAAAGTAAATAAACAAGAAAAATCTCTTAATTTACCTTCAGATAAAAAAGAATATCCAAATGAAGACTACTCACCCTGGAGATATTTGGTACCTCAATATTGGATTCCCTTTTTAACAACGTCCGCAAGTGACAATCGCTTTATTCTCCAAGCCCAAACTGGAGGCTACGATCCACTAAAGCATCATGTTTACAATCTTTTTGCTAGCTTTGATTCTGCAACACAAAAAACCTCCGTCGTTGGATCTTATTTAAATCAAACTCAACCATGGACTTGGGGAGGAGCCTTTAATCAACTCACAACCTTTTTTGTCACTGCAAATAATTATTCAACCTCTACCACAAAAAGTATTTTTTTATCTCCAGATATATGGAAACTACAAAAAGACTCCACCTTTACTATTTCATGGAAAGAAGTAAACACAGAGTTAACAAAATCAAACTACAAACGTCGTGGCTTGGGCTTATTTTATTTATATAAAGATTTTGACCAAAGTCTAGCTGCTGTTTCTCCTAAAGAAGGCTCTAGTATGTATGTCGGTCTCAATCACTTTTTCAGTGCCAAGGATTATTATGAACAAACACAGTATTTACTTGGAGGAAACTACTTTTTTTCGGGTTTCTTACCTGAAAATCATGCTCTGTCGACAAAGATTGATGTCTTATACTCACCTCAAAAAATTAATTCTGTTCTAGGAGCCTCTACTAATTCTTTATTGCAACTGCAAGACCCTTACACTCCCAATTATTTGATGAGAGGCTATAACACAGGCCATTTTCTTGGGGAAACTATTCTTAATCCAAAACTTGAATATCGTTTTCCAATGAGAGAAATTAACAAAGGGCACTCTACAGACCCAATATACCTGAGACGCTTACACGGTGCTGTTGTTGCCGATGGTATTTTTCTAGAAGGCTTTGCATATAAAACTACTGAATCTAAATTTGAAAAAGTAAGTACAAACAAACAATTCTGGAGTTTAGGTTTTGAATTTCGTTTTGACTTTAATTTGGCATACCAACTTCCCATTACTACTGTTGTTGGGATCTATAACCCACTTGGGGGTTCCTTTGCTGGTAACTCAAGCGTTTCAACAAGTTTTCAGATTTCTGGTCTATTCTAGTATTTCCTAGGGCTATGTTGACATCAGCTCCTTACCTTTCTATCCTTGAATCATGGGGGAAACATCATGGTTCAATTAGAATGGATTAAAGACTTGGTTGAGGCTGAAGACAAATCTATTGAAATGGGGGTTATTGAAGTTAACTCTCAATACCAACAACAAAGAGCCCTAGTTCAATCTTCTTTAGATTTACTTTTAAAACTAAAAGAAAAATTCACTGATGCTATTAGCTTGTATAACGATTTAAAGTTTAGCCCATTAAGTAAAATTAAACTTTACTCCATAGCACAAACTCACGCGGATTTTATGATTTTTCGTAATGGCTACAAAATGATTTTCTCTCTAAAAGAAGCAGGTATTTTGTCTGTTCGCTTTAATTTTATCGGATCTCAGATTTTATCTACAGCACAAATAGCTGAATCAAAAATAAATTCTAAAATTTTTGATGAACAATTGCTTATAGCAAAAACTAAAGCTTTTAATCAGATCTACTGGACATATCAAGACCAAGAATTTGATATTGATCATCTAATTAAGTTCTACTTTAGCTTATTTGCTAGGGAAAGTCTTAACTAACCTTTTAATAACTTTTTCTGTTTCCATACCCCTAGAGCCTTTAACGCATATAAGATTTTGGGGAATATCTAAAGATTCCACCTTATGGTAGATTTCTTCAGTTAGCTCTTGAGTAGCGAGGCAATTTACTTCTACTTTCATTTCATTTTCTGCTCTTTTAACGCCTTCCAGAAAAGCTTGCCAAGGCTTTCCATAGAAAATGATTTCACGAAATCCACAAACAACAGCCAAGGCTCCTATTCTTTGATGAAAATCATTCGTTTTATCACCAATTGCTAACATCTCAGCAAGTACTGCAACCTTAACACCTGAAGTACGTAACTGAGAAAAGTTCTTTAATAGGCTTGTCATTGAATCAAAATTAGCATTGTAACCATCGAATAAAATCTTACATCCCCTATCAGAACTCACAAACTGATTTCTACCCCAGTTGGTTTTAATGTGAGTCAACGAATTCCAAATAACATCAGCAGACAACCCAAGTGCAACGCCAACGGAAGCCGCAACCATAATATTAGTAATATTTTGTTCACCAAAAACTCCAACCTTGATTTGGTTTTCGACGCCTAGAATTGTCCCCTGTATCGAAAGAAAATCAATATGACTTTCTTTAACTTTTAAACACACCTCAGAAGAAATTGAAGATTCTGAAAAAGTAATCGCTCGTCCATGCAAATTATACTTATCGAACATTTTTTTAGTATATTCGTTATCAAGATTAAAAATTCTTATAGCTTCTGCTTTTGCAAAGATATAAATCTCTTCTTTGGCCTTAGAAATATTTTCAAGACTACCAAAATTTTCAATATGAGCATTACCTACCATAGTACAAACTACAATATCAGGATCAGCAATCTTAACCAAATTTTCTATTTCATGATAATGGTCCATACCCATTTCAATTACAGCTACCTGGTGTTCTTCTTTTAGTTGCAACAACGAGATGGGAACTCCCCAGTGATTATTAAAAGAACCCACATTATAATGAATATGAAAATGAGATTTTAAAACTTGAGCCGTAAATTCTTTTGATGTGGTTTTTCCATTAGAGCCAGTAATTGCAATTATCTTAGTTCCCATTTTTCTTCTATAATGCGCAGCTAAATTCTGTAGCCCTTTTAATGTATCATCGACCAAAACTATCGAAACGTTTGCTTTTTTAAAAGCTTGAATTTTATTATTCTCTACCAACTGTTGATAAAACTCTAACTTATCAATTAAAATTCCATAGGTTTCTTGATGAAGAGCCTTTTCTAAAAACTGATGAGCATCAAAATTTTCACCTCTTAAAGCGATGAATAATTTATGTTTAAGCCCACCCCTAGTGTCAGTGCCAATGCCATCGAACTCACTATTGCCTTCTAATAAAACTTGTCCATTAGTCCAAGATATAACTTCATTCAAATTAATCATTCAAAATTCCTTACCACCTCATCATAATCACTGAAATATTTTTTTTCCGAACCAATGATTTGATAGTTTTCATGTCCTTTTCCACAAAGCAAAATCACATCTTCTTGTGCACTATTTGCAATAATCCATTTAATAGCTTCAGATCGATTTTCTTCTTTGTGAACTCTCTTCTTACTTTTAAAGCCCTTCATAATATCTTCAATAATAGCCCCTGGGCTTTCTGTCCTTGGGTTATCAGAAGTCACCACAACGACATCCGAATGTTTTTCCGCAACTTTAGCCATTAATGGTCTTTTACCTTTATCTCTATCTCCACCACATCCAAATAAAGTAAATATTTTTATTTTTTTATTCTTTAATTCACTTCTAATTTTTTTTACAGCTAACAAAATATTAAGCAAAGCATCTGGAGAATGTGCATAATCTATAAAAATATTTCTACGCGCTCGACTCAAAAAAACTTTTTGTAACCGTCCTGGTATTCCTTTAAACTCCGAAACTTTTTTTTGTAATAAAGGCAGAGAATAATTGTTTTTAAAACCAATAATCAACACGGGCATAAAGTTGTAAATGTTATGCTCTCCAATCAAAGGTAATTCAAAAATCCATTCCATTTCACCAAAATAAATCTTGACCTTTTGAAAGTTGAAATTCTTCTCTAAAACCTTGAATCGCCAGTTATTAAATTTACTTTTACCAAAATAAATCTTTTCAACTCCATCAGCTACTTTAAGTTTCCTACCATAGTTATCATCGCCATTGATTATTGCCATTTTTTTTAACTTTACTGATTTCAACATCAAAGACTTAAAAAAAATCTCCTTAGCTTTGAAATAGCTCGTCATAGTTTTGTGATAATCCAAATGGTCTCTGGTAAGGTTAGTAAAAATAGCTACATCAAAATTCAGCGAATGAACTCGTTTTTGATCTAGTGCATGACTAGAAACCTCTAATACAGCACCTGTAGCACCTAACTTGTAAAACTCATCAAGTCTCTGATATAAAGTCCAAGAATCAGGTGTGGTCAGCTGAGAGTCCCATACTTTAGCATTAATTCTATGGTTAACAGTTCCCATCACTCCAAAAGTAGTTTGTTTATCGCTTAATAGATGCTCCACTAAATAAGTGATTGAAGTTTTTCCATTAGTACCTGTAACTCCAATCATATACATTTGCTGATCTCTACCATTATAAAAATATTTTGCTAGAGTTTCAAATGCCGCTCGCCCATCAGTAACTATTAAACAAGGTAAACTAATTTCTTTAGGTAGTTTATCTTCATTTTCAACGATAAGTGCTAGGGCTCCTTTAAGGATTGCCTCGCTAATGAATTCGTGACCATCTCGACTTGCTCCTTGGTAGGCACAAAAAAGAGTACCAGGAATAATGTTGTGAGTTGACGAGCTCACTTGCATCAACTCCTGATTCCACTTTTCTGAATTTTTATTCAAAACTGCTCGACAATTAATCGTTGGAAATAAAGAAAACGCTTCATTAACTTTCATCTTCTAAAATCTAACAAAATAAGATATACATGTCCAATATGAATATCTTTGATAAAAATTTAATAGAAGGCTTTTCTGATCCTAATTTAGACTCAATCGTTTTATTTCATGGCTATGGAGCCGATGCTAATGACTTAGCACCACTCTCTGAATATATTCCTACCTCTAAAAAATTTAACTGGTATTTTCCAAATGGTCCATTGAGCATTCCCCTGGGAGGAGCTTGGATGGGACGAGCCTGGTGGCCCATCCCATTGGAACGCTATCAGCAAGAAGGCAAAAATCTTGATGTTAGCGAGGAAGTTCCCAATGGAATCGATAAACTAGCTATCGAGTTTAAAAAATGGTTATCTGCAAAAAATATTGATTCTAAAAAATTAATTCTTGGAGGTTTTAGCCAGGGTGGTATGCTAGCCCTTGATCTTTTTTTTGAACTTGAAGCTCCTCCAAAAGCCTTATTACTCTTATCAACAAATCTGATTAACAAGAAAAACTTAAAAACTAAATTCAAAAAAGAAATGCTAAATTCACAATATTTTTTAAGCCACGGGACTTCAGATCCAGTACTCCCTATCTCTGGCTCTGATAGACTGCAATCATTTTTGAATGAGTATGGAATTAAAGGAAAAAAAATAAATTTTAATGGAGGACACGAAATTCCTCCTAATATTCTTCTGGAGATGGGAAAATTTATTTCACAATAATTTTCACTTTGGTTGTAGGGCCATCCTCAAGTAGCTCTACTTTCTCTACAAGATGCCCTTGACCTTGAATCTCAATTTCATTTTTCCCTTGATGATTTTTAAGAACTTCTCTTAATGTTAGTGGCTGAGAAGATGTTTCTATTTTTTCTACTCTAGTATCCACACTTGTTAGCTTGCTTTTGTCTGAAAGTGTTTTTTCAGATATTAAGTTTTTTTCCGTAACTAAACTTGGAACAAAACCTTCTTTTCTAGCTAAATAGGCACCTACTTTTGAAAATACTGGAGCTGCGACTTGAGATCCATAATATGATTTTTTAGGATTATCAACGACGATGTAAATTACATACTTTGGGTCATGCACTGGAATAAATCCTATGAAGCTTGAAACATATGCATTTGGTAAATAACCTTTTCCTTTTGGATTTACTTTTTGAGCAGTTCCTGTTTTTCCACCCACCTGAAACCCTGGAACTCTGGCGTTAGTTCCAGTTCCTCCATCATAAGTCACTGAAGTCAGCATTAATTTAAGTTTGTTTGAAGTATCCTTGGAAAGGATACTAACTCCTTGAGGATGCTCTAACTTAATAAACTCGCTGGCTTCTGGAGACTTTGTAGCTTCAACAATATAGGGAGTATTTAATATCCCTCCATTTACCAATGAAGCAAAAGCATTAGCCATCTGAAGACTATTAATACTTATTCCATGTCCAAAAGAAATATTAGCTAATAGATGTTTTCTCCATGGAGTTTCTTGTAAAATACCTTTTGCCTCGCCTGGAAAATCAACTTGAGTTTTTCTTCCAAAACCAAATCTAGATAAACCTGCTCTGAGCTTCTCATCTCCCAACATCAAAGCAATTTTGGAAGAACCAATATTTGATGAATAGGCTAAAATTTCAGACACACTTAAAAAATTAAAATTATGGTGGGCATCAGCTTCTTTAATAACCCTATCTTCAATTTTAAATTTACCATTTTCGCAAAAGATCTTTGAATTAGCTTGTATTACCTTCTCTTCAAGCCCTAACGCCACAACAAATGGCTTCATAGTACTACCTGGCTCAAAACTATCAGTTATATTACGCTGTCTTTTAGCTAAACCATTTTGATTAACCTCTGTAGGCAAAGAAACCATAGCTCTTATAGCAGAAGTTTTAGCATCTAAGACAACTCCCAAAGCAGACTCAGCATTAAATTTTTCAAGATGCAACTGTAATTCTGATTGTAAAAAATACTGCAAATCAGTATCTAAAGTCAGCTGAATATCATTTCCATCCTGTGTTTCTGAAAACAATAGCCCATCAATACTTAAAGGTCTCCCCCTGGCATCTCTACGAAATTTTTTTTTTGTAAAATCACCTTTCAGCTGTTTTTCATACTTTAGTTCTACGCCTTCTAATCCAAACCCTTCTTGCCCCACAGAACCAATAGTCTGAGACAGAAGATTCTCGTTTGGATAGAAGCGCTTCCACTCTTCTACAAAAGCAAATCCTTTCAAATCTAATTCTTTCACAAACTCATACTTTTTTTTATCCAAAAATCTTTGTATCCAAACAAATCTTTTTTTCTTATCCTTAATCTTATTGTAAATAAATTCATAATTTAGATCCAAGTTCTTAGCTAAAAGTTTGGCTACTTTTTTAGGAAACTCTACATTTTTTGGATCTGCATACAAAGAGTACACTTGATTAGAAAGAGCTATCTCTTTTTGGTTAACATCATAGATATTCCCTCTCCGAGATTGCAGTATCACACTGGATTCAAATTGTTTATTCTGCAGTTGTGCTAATTTTTGATTAGGAATGATTTGAATATAAACTCCCCGCGCCAACAAAAAAATCCAAAGCACAGAGAAGAATAGAAAAATAATAATAATTCTAGTTTTCAATTTCTATCCTCTTTTTTAAGGAATATGTTTTTACAGGTCCAGCAATGTGGATGATCTGATCCATTTCTGGTTTTTGCAAAGTTAACCTATCTTTAGCATACTGCATGAGTCTTGATGGCTTATTTAACTTTGCTAACTCGATTTCTTTCACTCTTTTCTCTTGTTCTGTCTTCTTTACTTCTTTGGTTAAGTAGAAAACTTGATATCCAAGTCTACGCTCTTCCATTTGCAAGAAAGCAATCGCAAAAAAAGTGATAAATATAATAATTAAACTAAAAAAAGGTTTTAAATCTTTTTGACTGTTTTTTGAGTTCATCCATGACCTCTAATAATGAAAATCATTTTTCATTATTCTAATTCTATAATAATAATAATAAAAAGTTACTAGTCTGAAGTCTAAATATATGCAGAGAATACTTTATTTTCTTACAAAAATTCTCAACTTACTGCTTCGACTTCTTGGATTTTCGACCTCTTCTTCTCGCGTTGGGTGAATAACTTTTCTAAATAAAGGTTCTCCTAACTCTTCACTGCCTCTAAATATGTTTTTCACAATTCGATCTTCAAGAGAATGAAATGTGATCACATCAAGTCTACCACCTGAGTTAATTCTTTTCATAAGTTGAGGTAAAACTTGCTCCACCACTTGTAACTCATTATTTACAGCTAATCTTAAAGCCATAAAGTACTGAGTTGCAGGATGAAATCCTTTCCTTCTCCAACCATCCACCCGCTCAATCATCCCAGACAAGTCTTTTGTATTCACAAAAGGGGTCTTATCCCTATCATGAATAATGGCTCTGACAACTCGAAATGGATTCCTAACCTCCCCCAAAGAAATAAAAAGATCAGCCAATTCTTTTTCTGAATAGTTATTAACAATATCAGCTGCTGTAGTACCAGAAGAGTTATTCATTCTCATATCCAAAGGTCCCTGATGATAAAAACTAAATCCTCTGTAGGCTTCGTCTAATTGTGGAGAACTAACTCCCAAATCCAACAAAGCAAAATCGATCGGACCTTGGTAGTGTTTTTCAAAATTCGCGAAGTTGTCATGAAATATTACCAACTCTTCACTTGTAATCTCATTTGAAAACTCCTGATGAGCATACTTAATGGCTTCAGGATCTTGATCAAAAACAACCGCCTTCATTTGAGGTATCATTTTTTTTAATTCACGATAATGACCACCCCGACCAAAAGTTCCATCAAAATAAATAGGATTAGGGTAAGACCTAAATAACTCAAAATGAGCTTTAATTTCGTTAAGTAATACAGGAATATGAATCATTGGAACAAACTAGAAACTTTTTGATTGTGGGTCAAT
>JABWCN010000040.1 GCA_013359135.1 Pseudobdellovibrionaceae bacterium
CTTTTACAGTGGGTGGACGGATTGCACGAATATCAAAATTTTTTTCTTTCATATCACTACTTATTTATTTCTTATATTATGAAAAATCTAGGAACTATTTTCCCAAGCAAAACTCTTTGAAAACTTTATCTAGAATTTGATCATCATAGACTACTCCTATGATTTTTTGGATTGATATTAAAGCCTCCTTGAGGTCAAAGGCGATGTATTCGTGACCAATTCCACCCTCAATAGCCTGTATCGTTTTACTCAAAATCTGCATTGATTCTTTAAGCTGATTATATTGCCTTGAGCTTGATACTGAAATATTTTCAATAGCACTTTGATCATTCAACCAAAAAGATCTAACAGCAGATAATATCACGCTCTTAGAAAGTGGATCAGCTGCTGAGCAAACCAGAACCTTCTCAAATACCCATTTTAAAGCCAAAAATTGATCCTGAAAATATTTATTCTGTAGTAAATAATCTACAAAATTAACTATAAAATCAAACACCCTAACAGAGTCTGCCCTTATCCCTGACGTACTCAAAAAACTTATAACATCAACAAAACTAAAATTTAAGCTCGCTAATCTTCCCTTAGCTCTATCCCAATTACTTCTCAGGCTTGAAAGCTCCGTTGTAGATAACTCAAGATCAGCTTTATTTAACAAAATAAAAGTAGAATCAAGGTTTAGTTTTTTTAAAATTTCTAACTGAGTGGTGTTAAATGGCATCTCGTTAGTTTTTTCAGAACGCTCCTTAAAAAGCTCTAACAAAAATAAGTTAACTTGAGCCTCTTCTTGTTCCTTGAGTGTCCTCTCTATGCCAATTTTCTCAATTACATCCTGTGTTTCACTACGAATACCAGCCGTATCAGCTATAATATACCTAATACCATCATATAAAAACTGCTCTTTCACAACATCTCTTGTTGTCCCAGGAATTGCAGAAATGATAGATCTATCAGTACCCAAAAATAAGTTCATCAAGCTAGACTTACCAACATTTGGCAGGCCACTTAGAGTTAATTGTATGCCATCAGATATAATTTTTCCTGTTTTGAAAGAGTCTACTAGTCTAACCACCACACCTTCAACTTCTCTAAGCTTAAGAAGTAAAACTTCATCTTTAACAATTTCTATATCTTCTGCTGAAAAATCAATAGAAGCTTCAATGTGAGCCAAACACCAAAGAAGATTATCTTCTATCTCATGCAAAATTTTTGAAAGCTCACCCTTCAATTGGCGTAAACCGAGCTTTGCGCTTAACTTACTTTGAGAATGGATAACAGAAAGAACACTTTCAGCCTGAACAAGATCAAGTTTGGAGTTTAAAAAAGCTCTATAAGTGAACTCTCCAGGCTCAGCCAACCTAGCTCCATGTTCACACAGCTGCTCCAAAATTAACTGACAAATTGTTGGTGAACCATGGCAAGAGATCTCTACAACTTCTTCACCGGTAAAAGATTTTCCGTCTAAAAAAGGAGTAATACATACTTCATCTATAGTTTCACCAGTCACAAAATTAGAGAAATTAGCCAAAAAAACCCTATGACTTTCGATCATTTTAGGGGGGTTTTTGATCGATATTTTAACTATTTTTAAAGCTTGTTGACCACTAACTCTGATAACTGAAATGCCACCAATACCATTTGGAGTTGAGACGGAACAGATTGTATCTTTATCTCTAACTCCAAACATAAAATCCTACTCTTGAGCCGAAGCATCTTCTTTTGGAGAGCCTTGTGTTTTTGCTGGAAAAATCTTTATCTTTTTATACAACCCCTCACCTAGAGAACGACTTTTAACTCTCTCGTCTTTTGAAAGGTATTGATGGACAATTTTTCTCTCCTTGGGCGGAAGAGCTCTGTAATATACAGCTTTGTTTTGCTCAATTGCTATAGCTTTAAGATTTTCTGCACGCTCTATCAATGCCTGCTCACTTTCTTCTCTATAACCACCACAATCAACGTTAATATTGGTCCTATCATCAGGAAAATGATGTTGTATAACTCTTTTTAAAAGTAACTGAAAAGAGTCAATAAGTTGACCTTTTCTATCCTTGAAAAGTTCCTCGTCTTTTCCAGAAAGCTCAATATCGATAACTTTATTTTGTTCATCTTCAGAAATAGCGTTCAAAGTGTACTCTAACTCAAAACCTCCGGTCTCAATAAGTCCTTCCAAGGTGCTTCTTACTAATGCTTCAACGGGACTTTCTGATTCTTTTTTTGATCCCCCAAAAAGTTTTTTAAAAAAATTCATTTTTATCTCCTCTCTTAACGTCTTAATTCTTAAATAAACTACTACTTAAATTAACCAACAATTTAAGCTGGCTTTGATTTTAATATAAAATATTGCTGTGTTATTCCAAACAATCCACTAACAAACATATAAAGTGTTAAACCACTCGGTAAATTTAACATAAATACCGACATAACAACTGGCATCCACATTAATATTTTTGCTTGAGCAGGATCCATATTTGATGGGGTTAGTTTTTGCTGAAAAAACATTGTTGCTCCCATCAATACTGGAAGAACATAGAATTTATCATGAGCACTCAAATCAGTAATCCAAAGAAAAAATGGACTCTGATAAAGTTCAATGCTTGAGCCGATAACACGATATAAAGCAAAAAATATAGGAATTTGTAAGAGCATTGGTAAACAACCGCCAAAAGGATTTGCTTTGTTTACTTTCATCAAATTCATTACCTCTTGATTCATTTTTATTGGATCATCTTTATATTTTTCTCTTATTGAGGCCATTTCAGGCTGAATTTTTTGCATTGCCTTCATTGACTTCATCGACATCAAATTAAACGGTAGCACAAACAATCTCACCAGCAGAGTTAAAAGAATTATCGCTACACCCCAATTAGGAACTAAAGTATAAAACCATTTCATAGTGAACAATAATGGTTTAGCAATAAACCCCATCCAACCAAAATTAATAATATTTGTTAATTCTTCATTAACTGAAGAAAGAATATTAATTGATTTAGGACCAGCATACAGAATTTGCTTTAAAACAATAGAATCTTTTCCTGGTAAAATTGGATAAACAAATTGACCCAAAGCTGCTGCTTCATTGACATTAACAGTTAAGAACGCATCTGGAATTACTTCTGATTTATCTAAAATGGCTGTAGCAAAATATTGGCTTCCTAAAGAGAGTAAGTTAACAGTTTTAATTTCCTGACTTAAATTTTCTTTTGCTGCAGAAAAATTAACTGTAGTCGTAGTGTTAGCGTGTGAAACATAGAAGTCTTGATGTTCATAAGAAGGAAATAACCAAGACTTACTCTTTGCCGCTGTGATACTTTCAGGCAGACTAATAGCAACCTTTTTTAAATTTTTTTCGTTAATTCCATTAATGCTAACAGTATTTTCAAAAAAATTATTTTCTTGATTATACTTTACTTCTCTTTCAATAGTTAGCTCATCAATTTTTGCAACACCTTTATATGTGCCTTTAGTCAACTCAATCATTTCAAAATCTAAAGTTTTGTTATCCTCGATTTTTAACTCAAACAAAGCTCTAGTTTTTGATTGACCAAGTAAAATTGGGTTTTTTTCACTATCAGTATAGTTTTTAATCTTATAATTAACTAAACCCATACCCTTATTGGTAATTTCAAAAGCAACTTCATTATTCTCAAATGAAATCTTTTTTTCTTCGATCGCTTTCACTTCATTTTTTATATCTGCGTTGTTATTTGAAATAGCTTTCAAATCTTCACTTATTTTATCACTTTTTTCCGTAGGATCTTTTATAGCTGAAGAGTTGGTATTTACAGAAGTATCACTACTGCTTGAAGCCACAGGCTTTTTTCCATAACTAGGATATTTTTTTTGTAAATGATTGTTCCATAAAAAATAAAAAAGTGCGAAAATAACCATTGCTATTAAAAAACGACTATTAAAAGGATTACTTTGTTGTTCTTGCATGAATTTTCCTTTCAGGAACGGGGTCATAACCAAAGGTGCCAAATGGATGACAATTTAAAACTCTCTTAAATATTAATTGAAAAGCACAAAGAAAATGATGCTTATGAAGAGCCTCTTGAGCATATTCAGAACAAGAAGGATAAAAACGACAATTGCCGCCTAAATATTGAGAACCAAAAGTTCTATATAAACCCACCAAAAACAGAAATAAAACTTTAAACAACTTATCTAATCTATTGAGGATGGAATACATTTTTTTAAAAAAAAGGACCCTGTCTCTATTGAGCTGTAAGTTAATTTTAAAACTTAAATCTATTTTACTGTTTTTTTGTAAGCTTAAGGAGCTGTTTTTTTCCATTACCAAATGCTCTTTGGAAGGTATCGAAGACCATTTTTTTATAAAAATCAGGACTCATCGGTTTAATGAAAACTGTAAAATTAATCTTGAGACTCGGGTTTTCCAAAAGAAAATCTCTTGTTTCTGCTCGACACCAACGCTTAACTTTATTCCTAATAACAGCATTCCCAACTTTTCTACTTATAGAAATACCAAACTTAGAAATTGAAGATTGCGATTCCTCAAAAGATATTAACATCCAAGAGGAGCCCCAGATCTTCTTACCATTTTCTTTTAAACCAAGATATTCTGAATTTTTATTTATGGATTGATACGGTTTACTTACCACTAATCTCAACAGATAGCTTTTTTCTACCTTTAGCTCTTCTTCTGTTTAATACTTTTTGTCCATTTTTTGTAAGCATTCTTTTTCTGAAACCATGTGCACGTTTTCTTCTGACTTTAGAGGGTTGGTACGTTCTTTTCATATTATCTCCTTCAAACTGGGTAGAACTGAGGTTTAAGTATATGTCCTTAAACCTGAATTTTTTCAAGGAATTATTTAAAATCTATAAAAAACTTTGTAATTAAAAACTTCTTATAAAAACCAAAAGTGACTAGTTACTAGATCTTGTGGTTCAATTCAAAACAACTCCCTAAATGCATGGTGTCCGAGTAAATCACAATGCAGCATTAAGGTCAACTATTGATAAGAGAATTAAGCCTTGTTAATTATTTTCCTCACTAATTTCTAGAGGGGTAAAAAATGCAAATCAATTCGCATTTTTGGGATCAAGTAAAATCCAGTATGAAAAGTCGCAACTTAAACAATAAGTTGTTAGACACCTGGTTAGATCCAATTGAATATTTAAATACAACAGGAAGTATTGAAAGGCCTAAAATTCAATTAGGAGTTCCAAATGCATTTCATCAATATTTTGTGATAGAGAATCTTCAGGATAAGATTTATTCTGAAATTTCAAATATTTACAACTCTTCTTTTGAGGTTGAGTTTATAGTAACTGGTAATAAAGTTCCACCACCACCGGAAAGTCCTCAGGCTTTAGAAGAGGCTATCTCAAACCAGGCTGCAACTCATTCCATGTCCAGTAAAAATCAATTTAATCAACCGCAAAATAAAGATCGACACATCCATTCAGATCCTCTGAATCAAGAGTTAACATTTTCAACTTTTGTGGTTGGAAAAAATTCAGAATTTGCTCATGCGGCTTGTTTTAATGTAGCTAAGAACCCTGGTGGCCATGATTACAACCCACTCTATATTTATGGGCCTGTTGGGATGGGGAAGACACATCTTTTACATGCTGCTGGTAACTATATTAGAGATCAATATCCCCAAGTAAAAATTACATATATCTCTGCCGAAAGATTCATGAATGAGTGTATTGCTTCCATCCGTCATCATCAAATGGATAAGTTTAGACTCAAATACAGAGAAAACTCGGATATTCTCCTTGTTGATGATGTTCAATTTATTGGCAAAGGAGAGGCTGTTCAGGAAGAGTTTTTCCACACTATTAACACTTTTATCGACAGGAAAAAACAGGTTATCTTAGCCTCTGACAGAATGCCAAAGGATATTATAGATCTAGAGGATCGAAATAGAACACGTCTTGAACGAGGATTAATAGCTGATATAACTATGCCTGATCTTGAAACAAGGATAGCCATTCTCAGATATAAAGCTGAAAAATATAATGTGCGTATGTCAGAAGATGTGGTTAATCATATTGCCAGGATATCCAAACGTTCAATTCGAGAACTTGAGGGAAATCTAAAAAAAGTAAAAATGTTCTCGGAGTTACAAGGACTGCAGATTGATTATGAACTAGTAAAAAGGATTCTTTCAAATCATGAAACCCAAACTATGATCAGCGTGGAAGAAATTCTTAGAATTGTTTCTGATCATTTTAAAGTTAAAATTCAAGATTTAAAGTCAACAACTAGAGCTAAACAGATTGTTGTGCCTCGTCAAATAGCTATGCACTTAATTAAAAAGTTTCTTGATAAATCTTTAGTAGATATTGGTAAAGCTTTTGGGGGTAAGGATCACACAACTGTAATGAATGCCATTGAAAGGGTTAAGCATCTACAGAGTACAGATCAAGATATGTTTAAGAATATTGAAGAGTTAGAGACTAGAATCCACAATATCACAGGGGTGTGAATGTGGACTGTGGATAACCCCAGGGATAAATACCTGGGTTAAAATGTGGAGCTTTTAAATGGGGATTTCTCCAAAACCTAAGTTGACTTTTACAGATAGTTTATCCACATTGATAACCTAATAAATTCAATGTGTTAGTTAGTTAAAGGTCATATCCACAGCCCTACTACTACTACTATATATTTATATATAGTATAAGAATAATATAGATTTTAAGAATTTTTAATGAGGATGCTTCTTAAAAAAAGATTCAAAGATTGAATGTAAATATTAAGTTGTAGAAACTAAAAAATTATTAGAGAACTTTGGAAAGAATATTTATGAAAATTGAAATTGAAAAAAAAGACTTATTAAATTTAATTGGAAAAACTTTAAACATAGTTGATAAAAAAAATACAATGGCTGTATTGGTTAATGTTCTTTTGGATGCAGACCATGATCGTGTAAAAGTTTTTGCAACAGATTTGGAAGTGAGTTTAACAGACGAAGTATACGCTAAGGTAATTGAGTCAGGAAAAGTTGTTGTTAGTACGAAAAATCTTTTTGAAATATGTAAAAAATTGGATGAGGGAAAAATTCAATTTATTAAAAAAGAAAATAACTGGCTGGAAATAAAACAAGGAAGATTTTCATCAAGAATTGTTGGTGTAAGTCATGAAGATTACCCTATTTTTCCAACATACAACCCACAGTATTTTTTAAAAATGAATGCTTTAATGCTTAAAGAAATGATCGATAAAACTATTTATTCGGTTTCAAATGATGAAACTCGATATCATTTGAATGGAGTTTATTTTGAAATAAATTCTCAAAATAATTGTAGAATGGTAGCAACAGATGGACATCGCTTGAGCTTAGTAAATAAACAACTTGAGCAACTTAAGCATAATTTAACTTCTGGTGTAATTATACCAAGAAAAGGACTTTTCGAAATAAAGAAGATTATTGAGAACAATACAGGAACAATAGAAATTGCTATAGAAGGTTCTCAGTTTTATTTAAAAAATGAATCTACTGTTTTGATGATTCGTTTAATTGAAGGTAAATATCCAAATTATCAACAGTTTATTCCACAGAAGTTACCTCTTAAAATTCTTGTTAATAAAAATGAATTTTTAACTTCTCTAGAGAGAGTAGCGCTTTTAGCTAATCAAAAATCAAAAGCTGTTTTATTGAATCTTGCAAATAAAAGAATGGAAATATCTTCAAATAATCCTGAACTTGGGGAGGCTAAAGAAGAAATTGAGGTTGAATATTCAGGAAGTGATTTAAAGATTGGATTCAATGCAAGATATTTGTTGGACGTATTAGCAGCTATTGATGAAGAAAAAGTATTAATAGAAATTAATGATCATCTTTCACCTGGTGTTGTTAGACCAAATAACGATCCAAACTACACTTGTGTTGTAATGCCTATGAGAATATAGAGATTTTGAAAGATTAAGGGAAACAAATTAGTGTTTATAAAAAATGTTTCTTTGAGTCGATTTAGAAACTTTGATTCTCTTCAGACAGAGTTTTCACCCCAATTAAATTTTTTTTTAGGACCAAATGGTCAAGGTAAAACAAACCTTTTAGAGGCTCTCTATCTTCTAATTAAAGGTCATTCTTTTAGATATACCCAAAATGATTCTTTTATTAATCATAATCCACAAAAAAAGGAAATGTTAGAGCCATTTAATTCTGCTGTTGTGGATAACCTTGTGGGATACACGGATAAGTCACAAGATTCTTTGTTTAAATCAAGTAACTTTGGTCATTTTTTATCAAAGGCATTAATAAAAGCTGATTTTTGTGAGAATGATCTATTTTATAAAATTCAGTTAATAGTTGAAAATAAGTCTAAGATGTTTTCTGTTAACCAAAAAAAAGTTTCATCAAATCAAATTCAAAAAAAGTTTCAAGCAATTTTATTTTCACCAGAAAGTTTGAGTTTTATCAAAGAATCTGCAGAGTTTCGAAGAGAACTTATTGATGATTTTTTAGGTTCAATTCATCCAAAAAATATAGATATAATTAGTGATTATAAGAAAGTTTTAAAAACTAGAAATAAAATTTTAAAAGAAAATAAAGATGGAAAAATTGAATCTAAAAGTTTCTTTATGGTATTTGATTCATTAAATGAATTGTTCATAAAAAGGGCATCCATTCTAACTTATGAAAGAATCAAAGCCATTAAGGAAATACATAACGAATTAAATGACCATATGCAATATATTTCAAATAATGGTGTTGATATTATTGTGGATTATATAGCTTCAGATGAATCATTTTTAAATTTTTCTTTAGAAGATATTGAATTGAAACTCCGTGAAAGACATAAAACATTAGCCTCTGCAGAGATTTCTACAGGAACATCATTAATTGGACCTCACAAACACGATATTGTCTTTCTATATAATCAAAAAGATTCAAGATTTTTTTGTTCGCAGGGGCAGCAAAGAGCTATTATATTATCTTTCAAAATGGCTCAAATCGTGTATCATAGAAAGACTCATGGATGGTATCCGGTGTTGATGTTGGATGATGTCTTGTCTGAGCTAGATAACGAGAAAAAAAAGCGATTGATTTCTTTTTTAGAAAAAATCAATACGCAGATTTTTATTACGGCCACAGAATTAGATGATGGACTTAATTTTGTGTTTGATCGTGAAACGGGTTTAGGTTCAAGAAATCATAAAATTATAAATATCTCACAGGGTAAAATTCTTGATTAGGAACTATTAAATTTTCAAAGGGATCTAATGAGCTCAGAAACGAATGTGCAAGAGAATACAGGCGAGAATAAAAACTATGGCGCAGATTCAATTCAAGTCTTGGAAGGCTTGGAAGCGGTTAGAAAAAGACCAGGGATGTATATCGGTGATACAGGTTTTAGAGGGTATCATCACCTTGTGTATGAGATAGTGGATAACTCAGTAGATGAAGCCTTAGCTGGATTTTGTAAAAATATTACTATTACTATAAATACAGATGAATCTATTACTGTTGAGGATGATGGTAGAGGTGTTCCTGTAGATGTTCATAAAACTGGAAAATCTGCGCTTGAGGTTGTTTATACAGTTCTTCATGCGGGAGGAAAATTTGATGGTGGATCTTATAAGGTTTCTGGAGGTCTTCATGGCGTGGGCGCTTCGGTTGTAAATGCTCTTTCGTCAAGATGTATAGTAGAGGTGCATAGACAAGGTAGTGTTTGGACTCAGAGATATGAAAAAGGTCATCCACAAACAAAAGTTGAAAAAATAGGAGAAACTAACCGCACAGGTACCAAGGTTAATTTTAAACCAGATAGGGAAATTTTTAAAGATGAAACGCTAAGTTTTGATTTTACTTATTTGTGTAATCGAATCAGAGAACTTGCATTTTTAAATGCGGGTTTAAGGATTACAGTTGTTGATGAAAGAAATCAGAAAAAACAAGAATTCTCTTTCACTAAAGGGATTGCTGAATTTGTTGATTTTATGAATCAATCAAAAAAAGCTCTTCACTCTGAGGTAGTTTATTTTAAGGGTGAAAAAGATTTGGTAGAAGTTGAAGTGGCTCTACAATGGAATGACTCTTATTCCGAGTCTATTTTTACATACTGTAATAATATTAACACACATGAAGGCGGCACTCACCTTATGGGATTTCGAGCCGCCATTACTCGAACAACAAATACTTATGCTACAGCTAAAAATTTATTAAAGGATTTAAAAGAAAATCTTGAGGGTGAAGATATTCGTGAAGGCTTGGCTGCAGTTGTTTCTGTAAAAGTTAGAGAACCTCAGTTTGAGGGGCAAACAAAAACAAAACTTGGAAACACAGAAGTTAAGGGAATTGTTGAATCACTAGTTAATGAAAAATTAGCCGATTGGTTTGATAGAAATCCAAATCCAGCTAAGCAGATTATTCAAAAATGTGCTGATGCCGCAAGAGCTCGTGAAGCAGCTAGAAAAGCAAGAGAATTAACTCGCAGAAAAACAGCGCTTGATGGAGGATCACTACCTGGAAAAATGGCTGACTGCCAAGAAAGAGACCCTGCTCTCTGTGAAATATACCTGGTGGAGGGAGATTCTGCGGGTGGTTCAGCTAAGCAAGCAAGAGATAGAAAAACTCAAGCAGTTCTTCCGTTAAAAGGTAAAATTTTAAATGTTGAAAAAGCACGTTTTGATAAGATGCTTTCAAACGAAGAAATTAGAATGATGATTTCTGCTCTTGGAACAGGAATAGGAAAAGAAAACGTAAGTGCTGATAAGATTCGTTATCATAAAGTCATTATTATGACCGATGCTGACGTTGATGGATCGCACATTAGAACTTTATTACTTACTTTTTTCTACAGACAAATGCCTGAGGTGATTGAAAAAGGGTATATTTATATTGCTCAACCGCCACTCTACAGAGCTAAAAAGGGTCAAAGTGAAGTTTATCTTAAAGATGACTCTGCTTTAACAGAATATTTGTTAAATATGGGTGTTAATAATTTTAAAATAGTTGGAAAAAATTTAAGTGAACAGGATTTTAAAAAAATGATTTTGAGTATTCAAAAAATGAATCATATTTTGAAATTATCTTCACACAAACATGATCCAGATTTTATTTACTTCTTAATTTCTAAAGTTAAAGCTTGGGAAAAAGTTGTAAGTTCGGAAACACAATGGACTGAGCTTGTTACCGATTTTAAAGCTTGGGTAACAAGCAATCCTAATTTAGGAATTACAGAGGTTGAATCTGAAGTTGTTAAAGATGAGTTCGGCAAATCCTATCTGCTTTTGGGAACTACAAGATATGCAGATAAAAAAGAAACAAAAATTTCATCTGCACTTGTGACAGCTCCAGAGATCTTAGAATTACAAACAATATGGCAGACGATCCAAGGCTTTTCTTTATTACCAATTAATGTACAAATTGGTTCAGAGACCGTTTCATTTGAAAGCTATAAAGAGTTTTATGAGCAAATGATGGAAACAACTAAAAAGGGAATTTATATTCAACGCTATAAAGGATTAGGAGAGATGAACCCAGAGCAACTTTGGGAAACCACTTTAAATCCAGAAAATAGAAGATTGTTGAAAGTAACCATTGATGATGCGGTTGCAGCTGATGAGACATTTAGTGTCCTTATGGGTGAACAAGTTGAACCAAGAAGACAATTCATCCACGACAATGCTCTTTTAGTTAGAGCATTGGACGTATAGATAACTTTAACTTGAAACTATAATGAAGAGAAAAACTTCTAAGAGAAGGTAGAATATGGAAATGGAAAAAGGAATTTCAACGATAGATATTAATAAAGAAATGAGAGATGCTTATCTGCAATATTCCATGTCGGTGATTGTAGGAAGAGCCCTCCCTGATGTGCGTGATGGATTAAAACCTGTTCATCGTCGTATCCTTTTTGCACAACACGAGATGAGTAATACTCACGATAAACCTTATAAAAAATCGGCTCGTGTTGTTGGTGATGTTATAGGAAAATATCATCCACATGGTGATATAGCTGTTTATGATACTATGGTAAGGATGGCTCAAGAGTTTTCTTTGCGCTATCCCCTTGAAGATGGTCAAGGAAACTTTGGATCTATTGATGGAGATTCTCCAGCAGCGATGAGGTATACTGAAGTTAGAATGACAAAATTAGCAGAGGAATTGCTAAACGATATTGATAAAGAGACAATTCCTTTTGGGCCTAACTACGATGATTCATTGGAAGTTCCATTAGTTTTACCTGCAAAATTTCCTAACTTATTAATAAATGGATCAGCTGGTATTGCCGTGGGAATGGCTACCAACATACCACCACACAATTTGGGGGAAGTTATTAATGGATGTATTCATTTAATAAACAATCCTGAATGTCCTATAGAGGAGTTGATCGAAAGAATTCCAGGACCTGATTTTCCAACAGCTGGTGTTATTGCTGGTAAAGAGGGAATTCTTCAAGCTTATCGAAAAGGCCGTGGAATTATCACTCTCAAAGCAGTTACAGAGATTATTCAAAATAAAGATCATGAAGAAATTGTTATATCTGAAATTCCATATCAGGTTAATAAGGCAAAACTTGTTGAAAGTATTGCAGATCTTGTTCGTGAAAAAACGATAGAGGGAATTTCAGATATTAGAGACGAATCTTCCCGAGAAGGAATGAGGATCGTTGTCATTCTTAAGCGTGGTGAAAACGCAAGTGTTGTTTTAAATAGGTTGTACAAGTTTACACAAATGCAAGTTAGCTTTGGTATTATCATGCTTGCATTGGATAAAAAGAACCAACCAGTTACTTTTAATTTAAAGCAAATGCTTGAAGCTTTTGTTGATCACAGAAGAGATGTTGTCACTAAACGTTGTATTTTTGATCTAAAAAAGGCACAGGAGAGAGCACATATTTTAGAAGGTCTAAAAAAAGCTCTTGATCATATTGATGAAGTTATTGCGACAATCAAAGCTTCAAGTGAAGCCGCTATTGCTAGAGAAAGTTTGATGAAAAAGTTCGACTTTAGCGAAAGACAAGCTGTAGCTATTCTTGAAATGCGCTTGCAACGATTGACCGGATTAGAAAGAGAAAAAATTCTAAACGAGTTAGCCGAATTAATGAAAGAAATTGATTGGTTAAAATTTGTTCTTGCTGATGTAAGAGAAATTTACAAAATAATTACTCAAGAACTAGAAGAGATTAAGAAAAAATATTCAGATGCTCGAAGAACTCAAATTACTGGAGATCTAACCGACATTGAAGACGAAGACCTGATTGCTGATGAGCAAATGGTTGTGACGATTACTAAAACTGGCTATATTAAAAGAATCCCTACAGATGAATACCGCACTCAGAAACGTGGAGGTAAAGGTTTGAAGGGAATGGAAACTCGAGAAGAGGACTACGTTACTGATATTTTTACTGCTTCTACGAAAACTATGTTATTGGTGTTCACAGATAAAGGAAAAGTCTATTGGTGCAAAGTTCACCGTTTGCCATTAGGGAATAGGACTTCAAAAGGTAAGGCAATAAATAACGTTGTACAAATTGATGCTAATGAGAAAGTTAGAGCTATTCTGCCGGTAGAAGAATTCACAGAAAATAAATATGTGGTCATGATTACTGAAAAAGGAGTCATTAAGAAAACCTCGTTGGATGCTTTTTCTAATCCAAGAACAGCAGGAATTATTGCTTTAACAACAGATCTTGAAGATGGTGTTATAGACGCTCAAATTAGTGATGGTAATAGCGATATTTTCATAGCTACAAAAGAAGGAATGTCGATTCGTTTTGAAGAGGGTGACGTTAGACCTATGGGCAGAAGTGCACGTGGAGTCAAAGGAATCACTTTGGCAAAAGATGATATTGTGGTTGCAATGGAAATTATTGAAAAAGATTCCAAAGCATCCATTTTAATGGTTACTAGTAAGGGCTATGGAAAGCGTTCATCTCTTGATGAGTATCGAGTACAAGGACGAGGTGGTTCAGGAATAATTACTCAAAAAACTACTGACAAAGTAGGTATCGTTATTGGAACTAAAAAAGTTTACGATGATCAAGACCTAATGATTTCAACTGATAATGGTCAGGTGATTAGAATGACTATTGCAAGTATTTCTTTGATCGGAAGAAATACTCAAGGTGTAAGGTTGATAAATCTTGATGATAAAGATGAAGTGGTTTCCGGAATAGCTGTTATTAAAGAACAGGAAACTGAAATCATCGATACTCCAGAGACTAGCTCCTAATAGAATTCACACCTCAAAATTTGAGGTGTGGAAATAAAAGATTAGGCCTTAAAAATGGAAAAAAAAGAAAAATTAGTTGGAATAAAACTTACTAAAATTTTAGTAATATTTTATTTCTTTTATTTAGCGTCTTGCTCTTGGTCCGACGAAAGAGAGTTCAATCGAGGTTTACGAGAAGTAAACCAAAAAAACTATCGTATTTCACTTCGTCATTTTGAGAATGCTATTAAGTATGCTCCAACCTCAGTCTGGGGTATTAAATCAGCGAGAGAAGCTTCTCGTATTAGCCAATATGAAATAAAAAATTATGAAAAAGCGATATACTTTCATCGTCATTTGGTTTTGTATTCAGATAATTCTGAAGAAAGAATTAAGTCTCAAAAGGATATAGCGTACATATATTTTGATAATTTACAAAATTATCAACAAGCTATTATTGAGTTTTATAAATTACTACAAATGACTAAAGTAGATGCCGAAATAGCGATGTACAAACTTTCTATTGCTAGAGCAAACTATTATATTAATAACTTTGATCAAGCACAAAATGAGATAAACGAAATTTCTCGATTAAAAATCCCAGAAGAAATTCAATTTGATGTGCTAATTCTTCATGGCAATGTATTGGTGGCACAAAAGCAATTTCAAAAAGCTATTTTTATTTATAAAGAAGTTTTAAAGAGATATCCAGAGCAATCAGCAAAAGAAAATGTCAACTTAACCTTAGCTGTTTGCTTTGAAGAAAATAATCAATTTAAAGAATCGATTGATATTTTAGAAAAGCTTAAAGTTACTTATAAACCTGTGGAATATATTGAGTTAAGAATTAAAAGATTAAAAGAGAGGCTTAAAAATCAACCAGGAGCCAAAGGATTACATCGAAAATGAATAAATATGTATTATTTATAGGGATAGGATTTGAGCTTATTGGATTAATTGTAGTCTCATTGTTAGTCTCAAATTATTTTGAGGAAAAATATCAAACCAAAGGCACACTTACTTCAGTTGTTATTTTAATTGCCCTAATTGGCTGGTTTATTCATATTTATTTTTTATTGAGCAAAGTAAACAAAGCAACAGAAGTAGATAAAAAGAATGATAACACCTAGAGTCTAAGCTGCGCAAATTACCTCAAATAGAGGTGTTTTGGCCGGAAATAGCTCTTCAAATAAACGAAGAAATCTTAAGTTAAGAGGTTAAAATCCAAAATTAACACTAGTGACCGTTTGGCTTTGATTAATTGTAATGTTGAGTTTAAGAAATTAAAAACTCTACAAAGGAAAATTATGCTTTTGAAAATTTTTACGGTGGTGGGGGGTATTCAGTTTTTTTTGGGCATGTGCCTATATGTAATCTTTCCCCTAGAAAAAGCATCCTTCATTTTAGGTAATTTTATTTCCTATTTGAATTTTGTGGTTTTGGCCTATTTGTGGAGTCAGATAATTTATAAAAAAAGAGTTGCCCCTTCTATTGCTCTTGTTGTAATAAAGTATGGAATTTTGATTTATTTATTTAGTAAAATTCCAAAAACTGATTGGGTTAGACAAAATGATTTAGTTTATGGGATTCTAATAAATCCAGTGGCTATCGTAGTTGGTGGGTTTTTTTTAAAAAATAAATAACAAATACTTTAGTTAACGGGGATAAAAATGTCTTTTAATTGGACTCAGCTAGCAGTTGGACACGAAAATGTACATATTGCCACTTTAGGCCTTGCCAGTGTGGTAAGTATAGGACTTGGTCTTTTAGCTAAAAAGCAATTAGGTACCGGAGAAGCAGCAGTTATTCCAGCCGGAAAATTTTCTTTAAGAGGCTTGTTTGAGGTTAATGTTGAGTTTATTTCAAAGTTAGCTAATTCCATTATAGGTCATGATGGCTATAAGTATGTACCATACTTCTCTGCTATGTTTGGATTTATTTTAATTAATAATCTTATAGGTGTTATACCTGGAATGACTCCGGCTACAGAAAATATAAATACCACATTTGCTTTTGGTATATTCTCTTTTTTATCTTATAATTTCATTGGACTTAAAAAAGGTGGATCTCATTATTTGGCGCATTTTTTGGGTCCTATCTGGTGGTTGGCACCTTTGATGTTAGTAATTGAAATTATAGCTCACTTTATTAGACCATTAACCTTGGGACTCCGTCTTGCGAATGTAATGACAGGGGATCATACAGTTCTTTCCGTTTTCTTGGGCATTGTTCCCTACCCTCTTTTAATTCCAATTCCTTTTTATGTTTTGGGATTACTAGTTTGTTTTATCCAGGCTTTTGTTTTTACATTATTATCAATGGTTTATGTTGCTTTAGCTCAAGCATCTGATCATTAAAAGTTAATTAAAGGAGAAAAAAATGAAAAAATATACTATCGCTTTAGCTACATTATTAGCTTCTGCTTCTGTTTTTGCTGAGGAAGCTGCTACACATACAGCTGCTGCTGCAACTGCTACAGGTTCTGATAAAGGAATGTTGGCAATCGCTGCTGCTTTATGTATGGGTGTTGCTGTTCTTGGTGGAACATTCAGCCAAGGAAAAGCTGCTTCAGCTGCTTTAGACGGTATCGCTAGAAATCCTGCTGCTCAAGATAAAATCTTCACACCAATGTTGTTATCTTTGGCTCTTATCGAGTCATTAGTTATTCTTGGTTTCCTAGTTGCTTTCGTAAAAATTGGTGGTCTTTTATAATTTAATTCCGGAGTTTAACTTTCGGCATTAGATCTAAAAGCCTTATTTTAATTAAATAAGCATATAAAAAGAGGACTAATTGTCCTCTTTTTTATTTTGATTAAGCCAATACTTTTGTTGAACTCATTCTTTGACTGAATTCTACCTACTTAAAGGACAAAAATATATA
Source organism: Pseudobdellovibrionaceae bacterium (assembly GCA_013359135.1). Taxonomy (GTDB): domain Bacteria; phylum Bdellovibrionota; class Bdellovibrionia; order Bdellovibrionales; family Bdellovibrionaceae; genus UBA2316. The sequence continues at coordinate 17,020 of JABWCN010000040.1, forward strand.
TCATCGTTTATGGATGATAGTGGTATTTCTAAAGGTGTTGCATTTCAAATTAATTGCGAAAATAAATAAAAAAATTTTTATTAAAGAAGTGATTTTATATCACTTCTTTATCAACAGACTTCATTATATAACTGAATGAGAAACTGCTACTAAAAAGTAAATTCGCTATAGATATTTGTTAACGATACTTTCAACTCTTGATTTTATTTGATCAAGCCCTGCTTGAGTAGATGATTCATATCTTAAAACTAAAACAGGCTGAGTATTTGAGGAGCGGCATAAAGCCCAACCATCAGTAAAAGAAATTCGAATTCCATCAGTAAAATCGACTTTATAGTCGGGTCCACCAGAGCCAAAAGCCTCTTTCATTTTTTCAACAATAAGTATCTTCTTTTCTTCAGTAGTGTCTACACGAATTTCTGGAGTATTAAAAGCAGGAGGTAGTCCTTCAAGAAGTTGTGGAATAGTTTTTCCAGTGTTTGCCAAAATTTCAATTAATCGCAGAGCCGCATAAGGAGCATCATCATATCCATAGTTTCGGTCTGCAAAGAAAACATGGCCACTCATTTCTCCACCGAAAGGTGATTTTTCAACCTTAATTTTTTCTTTGACCAAGCTGTGGCCTGTTTTCCACATTATAGGAATACCACCGTGGGCTTTAATATCATGATAAAGTCGGTCTGAGCACTTCACATCACCAATTATTTTAGAATTTTTTGTTGTAGCTAAAATACTTCTAGAAATAATAACCATAAGCTCATCGCCATAAAGCATTTTTCCCGTGTGATCAATAACACCAATACGATCAGCGTCTCCATCAAAACCAATTCCACAAATAGCTCCAGTTTTTAAAACCTCGGCCTTCATGTGTTGTAGGTTTTTCTCAACTGTTGGATCAGGATGGTGATTAGGAAAAGTTCCATCTGGTTTTTCAAATAAAATAATAGGATCTAATCCGACAGCATTAAATAAGCCCCTAACAACAGATCCAGCAGCGCCATTGCCGCAATCTAAAACAATCTTAATAGGTTTTATTTGTCCAAATTCTTTTTTATAGCGCTCATAATAACTTGGCTTAATGTCATGATGAGACTCACTTCCGATACCACTAATAAAATCATTTATCTCAATTATTTCTCTTAGTTTTTGAATTTCTTCACCAAATATTGTCGACTTTCCTAGCGAAATTTTAAAACCATTATATTCGGGTGGGTTATGAGAGCCAGTCACTTGAACAGCTCCATCTATATTAGGAAGTTCGAATGTTGAGAAATAACAAACTGGTGTGGTTACTAGTCCCAGATGAACGACATTAATTCCTGACTCTAAAAACCCTTTCGCTAGAGCTTTAACAATGTTATTACAAGAAAGTCTAGCATCATGTCCGATTGAAATAGTTAGCTGTGTTTTATTAACTTTTTTTGAAAGATATTTTGAAAAAGCTTTTCCAAGGAGATAAGCAAAATGGTCGTCAAACTCTTTGTTGTAAACGCCACGAATATCATACTCACGAAAAATAACTTTGTTAAACATGCTGTCTCCTATTAAAACTAAAAGTGCTCCATTTTAAATATATTTTCTGATGGAAATCAAGGCAAATAGGAAGATGACAATTTAAGAGCCCACTTAATGGCTTCTATCATGGAATTTGGATTAGCTTTATTCATTCCAAAAATGTCTTTTGCTGTTCCATGATCAACGCTTGTTCTTAGGAATGGAAGGCCAAAGGTTATATGAACTCCCGAATCCTGTCCGTGAATCATTTTAAAAGGGATTAAACCTTGATCATGGTATGTGGCTATAAAAAGAGAATAACGATTCCAGTATTTTTTTTGAAAGGCTACATCAGGAACCAGAGGGCCCTCGAAACTTGGAGTCGATTTTAATAAAGAGTTATCTACTGAAAAAAAAGATGATAGTTTTTTTTCTGCAGCTCCGTCAATAATCCCGCCCTCACCAGCGTGTGGATTAACCCCCAGAAAAGCGATAGGCTTTTTTCTGATTCTTGGAGCTAGATTTTTCCTAAATTGTAATAAGTTCTTTAGAAGAGATGTATCATTAAATTTAAGTATGTTTCTATTAACTTGCTTAAGTGGAATGTGACCAGTGAGCAAAAGAACATTGAAAAACCTTCCAACAAAAAGCATATACAAATTATTAACTTTAGATACGGACCTAAAAATCTCAGTGTGACCTACCTCAGAAAAGCCAGATTTTTGAATTAACTCCTTAGATAGTGGAGCTGTAATTAAAGCTGAAAATCGTCCACTCATGCATAGTTTTGAAGCCTGAAAGACCCAATGCGGAGGTGATAATTTAGATGCGATAAAAACAATTTCAAAATTCTTATAGAGGTCAATGTTATTGAGAGATTCATCACTTACGGTTAAGGTTTTAAATTTTTTTTTTAATTGAATGACATATTTTTCTTTAGAGTTACTTATGTAAATAAAAAAAACATTATCTCTTAGAAAGCTTTTTTTTTTAGACAAACTTATTAAAGCTTTAGCTGTAACCTCAAGACCAACTCCATCTTGATCACCAGTTGTGATGAGATAGAGAGCTTTATTTGTTGACACGGATAAATGCTTCGTCTTTTTTGGATTGCAACCAAATTTTTAACTGACGTTTAAAATTTTTCTCTACCAAACTAGATGTGATAGTGGCTTTTTCTTTTTCAAACTTAGGATCTTTGACTGATTTTTTTTCAAGAATTTTGAAAATATGTAAACCCTGCTTTGTTTTCATCACAGGAGTTACCTCACCAACATCTATATTTTTTATGGAATCTTCAATTTCTTTTGAAAAATCACCAGCTTTAAATGTACCAAGAAGCCCTCCCTGAGAAAAATCAGCATCTTCACTGAATTGCTCGGCTAAGGCCTCAAATTTTTCGCCTTTTTTTAACCGATTGTAGACTAGGTTAGCTCTCTCTTGAGCGGCTTGAGGCCCACTTTTTTTGGTATTAAATAAAATATGAGCAATTTTGTACTCAGAGATAGAATTTTTTGCTTGAGGATTCTTTTTTAGAAACTCAGTAAAGGCATCTTCTTCTGTAACTCTAATCTTAGAAATAATTTCCATTTCTAGTAAACTTTGTCTTTCCATTCGGGTTTTCAAAAAAGCTTGATAATCTGCTACGCCCATTCCTTGACTCTTTATAGCATTGAGAACTTCATCTGTTGTTATATTGTTCCTTTTTGCCATTTCTTTGATTTCTTGTTGAACCTTCTCCATGGTAACATTGAGGTTTAAACGCTTAACTTCGGAATCAAGAATTTTTTCATTGATAAGATAATCAAGCTGAGATTTTTTGTTATCTACTAGTGAATGTGTGTCACCAGTTTCAACGAGAGAGTCATCTATCATAGATGATGTTTTAATCTTTTTTTGCAAAAGTTTAAAATCAGAATCAAGGATAATTTCAGAATTAACTATGGCAACTATTTTTTCAACCAGCTCAGCATTGGCTAAATTAAAAAATAAAGAAGTTAAAATTAAAAAACCAGAAATACTAAGACTACTTTTTTTCATTCTTTTGTCCTTGAGCTTGTCCCTGAGTCTCAACCTTTAATGAGTTGATTAACTCAACATCTTTATACACTCGACTGCTTCTCAATTGAGTGTCTATCCATGAAACATACTCGGACTTTTCTTTGAGTTCAATTATTCTTCGTTGAATATTAGATTTTATTTCCTCAAAAGGAGGCACTGTTTCAGGCTGCTTTTTTTCAACCTTTACCAGTAAGACTCCAAATGGGGTTTTGATTGGATCTCCAACTTGATTTAAGGGGTATTTGAAAATGGGATCATAGAAGTCAATAGTCCCCCTTTCTATCCAACCGACTCGCCCTTCGTTTGTGCCTTCGGGGCCAAGAGAATATTTTTTTGCAAGTTCTGAAAAGCTTTCTTTCTTCAAAGAATTTTTGATGAACTCAGCTCTTGCCTCATCTTTTAGAACAATTTGATAAACGTAGACACGCTCTTTTCTGCGAAAAGTATCTTTGTTCTCGTTATAAAAGCTCTTCATTTCCTCCTCGGTTGGAGGCTTAATCTTTTTATTAATTTCTTTAGAGACTTTTTTTTCGAGCAAATTGAGCATCAGATTGTGGCGCCAATCTGCAAAAGACAAACCCTCATCCGCAAGTACGCGTCGAAAAGACAAGTCATCAGGATAAAGACTACGAATATGTGAAACCTCTTTATCTAGTTCTTCATCAGTCACTTCAATTTTATTTTTAACAGCCCAATCAATCATTAAGCTTCTAATTATGAACTGGTTAAGAATTTCGTCTTTAGTTCTTTGGTTGACACCAGGATCCTTGGCTGCCAAAGAATCTAGATCCTTAAGGCGCATGGAGAGTTTAACGGCAAACTCTTTTAAGTTCATTTCATTTTCATTAACTTTTATTACCGGCTTTGAGTTCACAGAATTGCTCTTTTTAAAACAAGACGTATGAGAGAGAACAAACAAAGCTAAAAGAAGTTTGAAAAGTTGATTACTAATTTTCATGTCAGTCCATTTCGATGACCAAATTTCTAAGCTTTATTTGTCCTAAATCAAGCAACAGAGTCAAGTTTGTAAAAAAACCTAAGTATCAGAATTATTCAAGTAATGAGGCATTGGATTTGATGGAATAGGACTTTTTTAGCTTTTCCATATAGTCATCAAAAAGTTTCTTCCTTTTTTCCTCAAAAACAGCAAGTCTCACCGCTCGACGGTTGGCATTTTCGTAAGATCTCTTATCGGTAATTTTGATAATGTGAAAACCAAATTGAGTTTCAATTAGTCCTTTTATATCACCTGTTTTGCCGTTAAGAGCTGCATCGTACAACTGAGGAACTATAGTCATTCTTGATTGCCAACCAGCATCTCCACCAACTTGTTTAGAAAGAGGATCGTCAGAGTAGAGTTTGACTAGCTCAGCAAAAGGACGTTTAGATTTTTTAACATCTTCAAAAACTTTTTTAGCCCTTTCTAAAGCTTCATTTCGTTGCTCACTTGTGGGGTTTGATTTTAGCTCAAAGAGAATATGGCTAAACCTAACTTCAGGATTTTTTTTGTAATACTCTTCCATTTCTTTGTCAGAAATAGGCATGTCTTGAACTTTTTGTCCAAGCTCTTTTTCAAGTAATCCTTTGTAAAGTTCTCGCTTCATGGCGTCTTTAACAATAGGGTCATTTTCAAGTTTACGTTTTTCAGCTTCTTGAACTCCAACTTCAAAACGAATAAGTTCTTCTAGAAATTGTTTTTTTGTTGGTGGTGGAAGAATAGCATTTTTCGTTGTTCTCAGAAATTTTTCATTAAACTCTTTTAAAGTGATTTTGGTATTTCCTATGACCGCAACAACTTCGTCGGGACCTGCTGCAGCTAGTGTTTTTTGCGAGACATTCAACAATAAGACCAAAGTCATAAGTAGAGTTATTAGAAAATAGGAACGATTCATTTAAAAATCCTTTTTTAAATTTAAATTCTATAGGGAGTACCCTAGCTACTAAAAAAGGTTAGCATTGTTATTTTCTTTGAGCAAACAAATCCTGGGCTAAATACTTAGCCTCAAGTAAAAGTTTTTCAGTTGAGTTTGCAAGTTCTTCGCTTCTTGGATCTATTTCCTTTGTAATTGGTCCAATAGGTCCAGACCATACAATTTCAATTTTAGAGAACAGTTTTGGTAAATAAGTTTTATTCCAAGACTTAGGAAAAAGAAAAGCACGATCACAGTGTATTCCTGCCACATAAATAGGGGCGTTAATTAAACGTGAGGTTTCAAAAACACCTGGTTTTACTTTGTAGATTGGGCCCTTGGGGCCATCCACTGCAAAGCTACAATTTCTTTTTTTTTCTTTGATGATTTTTATGAGGCCTTTTAAGGCTTGCACGGCGCCCCTTGTGGAGGAGCCTCTAGAGGTAAGGCCACCAACTAACCTTACAAGAGAGTTCATAATTTCACCATCTTTACTTTGTGAGGTGATCGTCGCAACTCGGTAGTGTCCAATCCAATCTAACAATACAATTTCATCACCATGGAAATGAGCTAAAATAATTGGTTCTTTTTCTACAAGAGCTTTCTTCATGGAGTCGGGTTCGTGAATTCGAACCCTCCAGGTGAATGAAAAAAAACGGTAAATTAAAAAAATTAGCAAAGGTAATAAAAATTTTCTTAGAAACATAATTTATAATGAGATTCTTTCTAGAAATAAATTTTTGCAAACATAGAAACGAGAATATTTTCTTAAACTAGCAGATTTTTAGGCCTTGCTAGCTTAAGAATTTTTTAAAAATTATTTGTGAAGTGCTCTTTTAAACTCTTCAGTGAGTTTTGGTAGGATATCGGCAAAATCTCCAACTATACCATAAGTAGATTTTTGGAAAATAGGTGCATTTGCGTCGGTATTGATGGCAACGATCACCTTACTGCCCGTCATTCCAGCTAGGTGCTGTATTGCTCCTGAAATACCAACAGCAATGTAAAGAGTTGGGGCCACGGTTTTTCCAGTCTGTCCAACTTGCATTGAATGTGGTACCCAGCCAGCATCTACGACAGCTCGTGAGGCACCAACTGTAGCTCCTAAAACTTGTGCTAATTCGTCCAAATATTTAAAATTAGCGGCCTCTTTTAGACCACGACCACCAGAAACAACAATGTTTGCTTCGGTAAGATCAAGTTTTTCAGATGTGCCTTTTACAATCTCTTTAAGCAAAACTTTTAAATCAATTTTAGTTACAGAAAGTTCTTCAATTGTGATTGTTTTGCTAGTATCTGGAGCCGCAACTGGAAGCTGATTAGGTCTCATTAATACAATTTGCAAAGAAGCATTTGAGAAGGCATGGTTAGCAAAGCACTTACCTGCGAAAAGAGGCTTTTTTGCAACAACAGAAGCTCCGTTTATCTCAAGGCTAGTGGCATCAGACACAATACCAGCATTTAGTCTTGCAGCTGCTTTTGGAAAAAGATCTTTTCCTGTAGCAGAGGCTGAAGCTAATAAAACAGTGGCTTGAGTTTTTGCGTAGGCCTCTTGAATAGCCTGAGTGTATAATTCGGGATTGTAGCTTACATAAGCTTCATCGCTTACAGTTAGCGCTGTAGTTGCACCATGATAAGCAGTTTGAGCGGCAATACTCTTGGCTTCTTTTCCAAAGATAAGAGCGATGACATCGCTGCTATTGGATTTAGCAAATTGAAGCAATTCTTGAGAGCTTCTTTTTAATTGACCATTATGGTGTTCACAAAAAACTAATATTTTACTCATAAATCACTTCCTTATAAAACTTTTGCTTCGTCTCTTAATAGTTTAACTAGTTCGCTGGTTTGAGCAGTTGCATCTCCTGAAATCATTTTAACGGGTGCTTTGTCCGCAGGAAAAGTGAAAGCACCGGCCTTCACTTTAAAATCGGAAGGCTCAATACCCAACTGGGCTTGATCATATTCTTTTAAAACTTTTTTCTTAGCTTTCATGATTCCAGGAAGGCTAGCATATCTTGGTGTGTTTAAACCTTTGTTGGTTGTAATTAAACAAGGAAGCGCAATTTCAAAAATTTCTTTAGCTCCTCCATCAACATCACGCTCAACCTTAAGAGCATTGGCTTGATATTCAATTTTACTAACGACGCTAACATGAGGTATTTTCAGAAATTCAGCAAGCATTGGCCCAACAGCATTTCCATTATCATCAATTGCTAATTTTCCAGTCAAAATTAAATCAGCTCCACCCTCTGATTGAATGGTTTTTGCCAAGGTTTTTGCGGTTGTGTACGAATCACCATCTTGAGAGGTGTTAATAACAATTCCTTCATCAGCTCCCATAGCAAGGGCTGTCCTTAGGACCTCAGAGGCTCTTTGTTTGGGCCCTAGAGTTAGGACGAAAACCTGAGCTGTGGGATTTTTTTCTTTAAATTTAACAGCTTCTTCAACTGCGATTTCATCATAAGGATTGAGCACCCATTTAACACCTTGAGTATCTACGCCTGAGCCATCAGCTAAAAATTTAATCTTAGTTTCAGAGTCAGGTACTTGTTTTACACAAACGAAAATTTTCATTGTTCACCTACTTTGTTATTAATTACTAAATGTTCTTCTACATAGTCCTTTAATGACTGATTAAAAACAAAAAAATCTCTGTTTAACATTGTGCAAAACCAACTAGCTAAAATCATAATATTTTAGACAAATTTTGATTAAAGAAGTATGAGTAAAGTTTGCAAAAAAAAGGAAAACAAAGATGATAAAATTTATTAGTTCCTCTGTTGGAAAAAAGTACTTAATGGGTCTTTCTGGCCTTGTTTGGGCGGGTTTTATTTTTGTGCATATGCTTGGAAATATGACTATCTTAATTAGTCCAGATCTTTACAACGCTTATGGGCACGCCATTGTCAGCAATAAACCATTGTTGTTTGCTACTGAGGCCGCACTTCTTGGCGCCCTTTTTGTACATGTCATTTGTGCCGTTCTTTTAACTAAAGGCAATCAAGAGGCGAGAAAATCTCGTTACGCCGCTACTCCAAATGGAGCCAAAGCACCAGCGTTTGCTTCTCAGTGGATGGCAGTTCATGGATCAATTATTTTAATTTTTATCATCTCTCATTTGCTTACATTTAAATATGGAAATTATTATGAAACCACGGTGAATGGAGTAAATATGAGAGATCTAGCAAGGCTCATTTATGAAAACTTTCAACTTCCACAGGTTGTTGGTTGGTATGTGATTTCATTGATTTTGTTGGGCTTTCACTTAACTCACGGCGTGAGATCTATTTTTCAATCTTTTGGTTTGTTGCATCCTGCTTATCAGCCAGTAATTCAAAAGTTAGGTGTTGTCTATGCTGTTGTCGTTGCTGGTGGGTTTATTTCGCAACCTATCTTTGTGTTTTTCGCTAAGTCACTAGGGTCTTAAGGTTCTTAGGTTTTAATTAAAATTTTAAATTGGAGTAAGAAATGGCAATAAATTTAGATAGTAAAATTCCAAGCGGACCTATTGAATCCAAATGGAAAAACCATAAGTTTAACATGAAGCTTGTTAATCCAGCAAACAAAAGAAAACATTCTGTTATTGTTGTTGGGACTGGCTTGGCTGGTGCTTCAGCTGCGGCCTCGCTTGGAGAGCTTGGTTATAAAGTTAAAGCTTTCTGTGTTCACGAGTCACCGCGTAGGGCTCACTCTGTAGCGGCTCAAGGTGGTATTAATGCAGCCAAAAATTATCAAAACGATGGCGACTCTGTGTATCGTTTGTTTTACGATACCGTAAAGGGTGGTGATTTTAGGGCTCGCGAAGCTAACGTTCACCGTTTAGCCGAAGTGTCTACCGCAATTATCGATACTTGTGTGGCACAAGGGGTTCCTTTTGCTAGAGAATACGGTGGTTTGTTGTCAAATCGTTCTTTTGGTGGTGCGCAAGTATCTAGAACTTTCTATGCTCGTGGTCAAACGGGACAACAATTGTTGTTGGGGGCTTACTCGGCAATGATGAGACAGGTTGATTTAGGTCAGGTAGAGCTAAGAACCAGAAGAGAGATGCTGGATCTAGTAATTGTTGATGGAAAAGCTCGTGGCGTTAGTATGAGAAATTTATTAACGGGCGAGATTGAATCTTATGAGGCCGATGCTGTAGTTATAGCCACTGGTGGTTATTCGAATGTTTTTTATTTATCTACAAACGCAATGGCGTGTGCTGTAACAGCAGCCTGGAAGGCTCACAAAAAGGGAGCTTTGTTTGCGAATCCTTGCTACACACAAATCCATCCAACATGCATTCCCGTACATGGCGAAAATCAATCTAAGTTGACCCTAATGTCTGAGTCTTTGAGAAATGATGGAAGGGTTTGGGTTCCAAAAAACAAAAATGACAAACGTCCTCCTCAAGACATCCCTGAGGGCGAACGAGATTATTATTTAGAAAGAGTTTATCCAAGTTTTGGTAACTTAGCTCCTAGGGATGTTGCTTCACGACAGGCTAAATTTCGTTGTGATGAAGGCTTTGGGGTTGGCGAGGGACATGCTGTTTATCTTGATTTTAAAGATGCCATTCAACGCTATGGAGAAGATAAAATTGCTGAGCGCTATGGAAACCTTTTCCAAATGTACGACAAGATCACTGGTGAAAATCCTTATAAGATGCCAATGAAAATTTATCCAGCACCTCACTATACTATGGGTGGACTATGGGTTGATTATAACCTTATGAGCACTATCCCGGGGTTATTTGTTGCTGGAGAGGCTAACTTTTCTGATCATGGAGCAAATCGTCTTGGCGCATCTGCATTGATGCAAGGCTTAGCTGATGGCTACTTTGTTCTACCTTATACTATCGGTGATTATATCGCTAATACTAAACTTGAAAAAGTAACAACTGATAATACCGCCTTTAAAGAAACTAAAAATGAAGTTGAAACTGGAATTAATAAATTGATGAACATTAAAGGCAATAGAACTGTTGAGAGTCTTCATAAAGAGCTTGGACGTGTAATGTGGGACAAGTGTGGAATGTCTAGAACTCGCGAGGGCCTTCAAGAGGCAGCTCAAAAAATTGCAAAAATAAAACAAGAGTTTTGGAATAATGTAAGAATTCCTGGAGAAGTTAATTACCTTAATCCTGAACTAGAAAAAGCAGGAAGAGTTGCTGATTTTATCGAACTTGGTGAGCTTATGTGTAAAGATGCTCTTGAAAGAGAAGAATCATGTGGAGGACATTTCCGAGAAGAACATCAAGAAAATGGCGAAGCTAAACGTAACGACGATAAGTTTTGTCATGTTGCTGCTTGGGAGTGGAATGGAGACAACAAACCACAAACTCGTCACGTGGAAGAACTGAAATTTGAGAATGTTAAACTAGCAACAAGAAGCTACAAATAGAGGGTATGAAAATGTCTGAAAATAAAATCAATTTAACACTAAAAGTTTGGCGTCAAAAGGGACAAAAAGACGATGGACAGTTTAAAGAGTACCACGCCAACGACATTTCAACTGATGCTTCGTTTTTGGAAATGCTTGATGCTGTGAATGAAGAGCTAATCTCTAAAGGTGATGATCCTATTGCGTTTGATCACGATTGTCGCGAAGGAATTTGTGGAAGTTGTGGATTTATGATTGATGGTAATGCCCATGGACCACAGAAATCAACAACGGTTTGCCAGCTTCACATGAGGCATTTCAAAAATGGCGATTCTGTAACTCTTGAACCATGGAGAGCTTCTTCGTTTCCTGTGATTAAAGATTTAATGGTCGATAGAACTGCGTTTGATCGTATCATTAGATCTGGTGGTTATATTTCTGTGAACACAGGAAATGCTCAAGACGGAAATGCGCTACCTATTCCTAAACAAGATGCTGACGAGGCTTTTAACGCAGCTACTTGTATCGGCTGTGGAGCTTGCGTTGCCTCTTGTAAAAATGCTTCAGCAGCCCTATTTACTTCGGCTAAAATTTCTCACCTGGGATTGTTGCCACAGGGACAAGTAGAGAAAGATAAAAGAGCCTTGCGCATGGTGGAACAAATGGATGCAGAGGGATTTGGAGCTTGTACAAGCACTGGAACTTGCTCTGCCTCTTGCCCTAAAGATATTAGCCTAATAAATATTGCGAAAATGAATAAGGACTTTTTAAAAGCAAGTTTAACAAAAAAACCCGAAGCCCATGCGGGTGACGGAGTTTAATCGACTGCTACTATTTTAATAAAAACCTCCCTATTAAATTAAAAAAATGGGAGGTTTTTATTTTAAAGCCGAAGCATTTTGAAAATACATATTACTTGGCACTAATCCAGGATTACTTATACCCTGAAGCTGACCACTAAAGAGATTACTAGATAAAGGGTCATGTTGATTATTAAAGTTAAACGAGTTTACATTTCCTGAATTGAGCAACTCAAGAATACGATTATAAGGATCACTGTCGATCATAGAGTTCATGACTGAAGTATTTGAACTTTGTCCCCAACAGAGATCTGTGAATAGAGTGGATGTGTTTGAATTACAGTAGGACATTTGGTCCATAGGACTTAGTGCATTAATTGAAGCAAAAGAAAAATTAGTTGTAAGCACAAGCAGAAGAAGTGGCAGAAGTTTTTTCACATAAATCCTTTGTTAAATGGTTCTAACTTAAATTTGCTGCAATCTCACCTCCTGTATCATATTGGGTCAGTTATTACGTAAAATATGCCCTTAAAAAACTCTACAAGATTGAGACCCATTTGAGGTTTTTAAAGATGAAAGAACCTTTTATTAAGTAGGGTTAAAAAGCATTAATCGCTAAAAGTGACTAGCAAAAAAAGGCTTTATCTGTAGACCATCCCAAGGTCCAAATTTTTACCTAGACCCTCAGAAGATTCATTACAAAAGTCTTTAAGACTTTTATCTTAGAGAATAGTTAAATTTGAGTTCTAGATTTTCAACTCCTAGAAAGTGCTAGTAATTCAAGTTCTAGAGCTTTTTGGAGGGGTGATGAAAAAGTTTACTTGTTTATTGAATCTAGTTTTATTTTTAGCTTTGCAATCTTTTTCTCAGGAGTTTGTTCCCGGAGAATATGTAGTTACCTTTAAGAATAATAAAAGTCCCTTTAAGGCTCAGGTTAGCGAGTTATCCCAAAGAGTCAGTAGCGATGTTGAAGTTATTTCAAATCGCTTAAGGATAGCTCATGTGAAATCAAATTCAGTGGTTGCTGATCAAGAATTTTTGTCTCAACTAAAGTTTGATCATAATGTTGAGATTGCTGAGCCAAATTATATTTATCGCGCAAGCTATGACTTTGGAAATAAATCTAATGATCCTCTTTTTTCTAAACTTTGGGGAATGAACAATGTTGGATTGCCAGACTCAAAAGGCCAAGCGGGAGAGCCAGGAATAGATATTAATGCCCTAAAAGCCTGGGAGGTGCAGACTGGCTCAAAAGAAGTTGTTATAGCAATCATCGATACGGGGATTAATTATAAATCTAAAGATTTAAAAGATAATATTTGGAAAAATGAAAAAGAACTAAATGGAGTTAAAGGAGTTGATGATGATAACAACGGGTTTATTGATGATATCTATGGATGGAATTTTGTAAAAAACAACAATGATCCTATAGATGATCAAGGGCATGGGTCACATTGTGCTGGGACTATTGGTGCTACAGGAGATGATGGGGTTGGAATTGTTGGAGTTAATTGGCATACACGAATGATGGCTCTGAAGTTTTTAGATTCAAAGGGGGCTGGTAATTTAGCCAATGCCATCAAAGCTATTGATTATGCCATAAAAAATGGAGCTAAAATTTTAAGTAATTCTTGGGGTGGAGGAGGGTTTTCTGAGACTTTGAAACAAGCTGTTGAAAGGTCTAACGAAGCCAGAACTTTATTTGTAGTAGCAGCGGGAAATGAAAGTAATAATAATGATCAATCACCATCCTACCCAGCCAATTATGAAGTTCCAAACGTTATCTCTGTGGCTGCTATTGATAATAAAGGAGCTATCGCAAAATTTTCTAACTATGGAAAAAAATCTGTTCATATTGCGGCTCCAGGGGTTAATATTTTCTCTACAACGACAAAAGGTTATGAATCCTGGTCAGGAACCTCTATGGCTACTCCCCATGTATCAGGAGTGGCAGGGTTAATGATGGCGCAGTATCCTGATATGGATGTCTTAAAAATTAAAGAAATTATTCTTGGTACTGCTAGATCATTGAAGAGCTTAAGAACAAAAGTGCAAACTAAAGGTATGGTTGATGCTTATGCAGCCTTAATACAGAAATTCCCAGAACCAGATCCTAATGATCCAGGCAATTGGAAGTTTCTTTCTTATCCCATTTCTTCTGAGCATCCTTATAAAGCTCAAGAAAATCAAACTTGGGAAATTACTGTTCCAGAAGCTAGTGAGATCGCAATTTATTTTGATCAATATAAAACGGAGTATAAATACGACAATATATACATCTACGACAAGGACGGCATTTTAGTTCAGACAATTACCGGCCAGGACGAAGAGTATTATAGCGAAAGTATCAAAGGTAACTATGCTAAGATTGTCTTAGTTACAGACAAATCAAGACAAAATTATGGATTTGATATTTCAAAGGTGAGTTATCGCTAAATACCACCACCATCATCTATTCGCGGCTCAGTGGGAGGCGGAGCAACTTCCCCTTTCTTGAGCTCGCAGGTGTTTTTTATAAACTGAAGATAACCATTCCTACATTTGAACTCAATACTCCCAATATAGTAATCGGTATTACCAAAAAGGTATCCACATCTAGCAAAATTATCTTTGTTGCACTTTACTTCATGTACAGTAGGAACATCAGTGTTGCAACTAATTGAAAATGAGGTTCCATTTGCAACCGAGCCATTGAGGTTAAAGTAATTAAATCCAAGAGTTTGCATTGTTCTGTTGTAACGACTTTGAAGTTGGGAAATCATAGTATTGCTGGAAGAGGCAAAATACTTCACGTCTTGGTATTGAAACATAGAGCCCAGCCAATCATAAACGTCAGAATAGTTTTTTTGCGTTGTAACTGGAAACCAATATTGTCCCCTATCACAACTTTTTGTCATCATACGAATGTAAGCCTTATTTGAAACCCGGCTAACGCCAGCACTATCAGTGACTACAACATGATAATCACCTTCTTTATAAATTCTATCTAAGGTTGAAGGGTAAGTTTCATAATAATCATTTCCGTATAAAGGCGGAAGTAGTTGATCATTTAAATACCATTTGTATTTGTAAGGTGACTTTCCTCCACGCACCGAAACACCTAAATTAAAATCAGCACCTTCGGATAATGTCGCTGATTTTGGGTGCTCTGTGATTTCGAGGGCTATTGATCCAGGATTACTAATACCACCTAATCCCGAACCAAATCCTGATCCAGATCCCGACCCAGCATTACAACCAATACAACCACCTGGAGTTGTTCTTGGTGTTCCGCTAGAAGATGAACTACCCGAAGTTATTGAGCCAGAAGAAGAAGATGATGATGGTGTTCGAGTAGCACCTCGAGCGCTACCAGAGTTAATTCCACCATTAGGGCTTTGATTAGATCCTGAAGTTGAAGCATTTGTGGAGCTACCAGTTTTTTTGGAACCGCTGTCTTCATTTTTATTTTCTTTAGGAGCTTGACAGTTCTGGAACGAAACTATTAACAAGGAAGTAAACAAGACCAATCTTATTTGCTTAACGCGTGCATTGCTGAATTTCATTTATCCCCCACTTGTTGACAGAGCAAAACAATGGCCATGTTGTTTCTATTCTATCGAACAGCCAGTGAAAAGACTTTAGACATTGTCAAAAATAAAAACGACAGTTTCATTTTGAGATGTAAGCTTTAGAGACAGAACGAAAAAAAATTTCAAAATATTTTCAGAGAAAAAAGCTAAATCCGATAGGTAATCGTTAGGACTAGATCTTGTCTTGTAGATTTTTATAAACTGAATGGATTATGATTTATAAAGTAATTTTTGTTTTTGTTTTTTTATTATTATCAAGAGCGATGTCAACATCAGCTGACAATGAGCTTAGAAGTTCTATCCAGGCTTTGGGTAAATTTAATGGCAAAACTTATACGGGTGATTGTGAGACTAAAAACTTTTGCCCTCCTCTTTTGAAAAGTCTTTTAAAAGAGGACAAAGAAAATAGATTTTTAAATATTGTTGAAAACAGATATGGCGCTTGTCTTAACGAAACAAAGCAAAATAAATATTCGTTTTATGAAAAAAAAGAGCTTGTGAATTTTTATTCAAGCCAAGAGTTTCCAAACATGGGAAATGTTTATACTGCAATTATCAACAGATGTAGTCTTTCAAACCCTGAGGTTGATAACCAAATTGTAGCAAAGTATTTTTATTATCTAGCTAGAATTCAACAGGGACAAATTTCTGCTTTAGACGAGAAAGCCGCTATTGATATTAGCCTTGGCAAGGCCCCACTTTCTGATGTTAACTGTGAGGATTTAAAATTCCAAAACTCGATAGAAAAATGTAAGCAAGTTAAAAACTCTTGTAAGGATTTAAAAAGCGAGCAGGCCTCTGTCCAAGAGGCTGAAGCTGAACAAGAACGTATTGCAGAAATTAATTCACAGATAACAAAAATGTCTCAAAAAAAAGAATGGTTAAAAGATAGTATACCTTATGAAAAAATGCAAAAAGAAGAGTTGAACAAACAACTTGGAATTTTAAATTTTGAAAAAGAGCAGATTTTATCAAGAAATCCAATATTGAAGTCCGAATCAATATATGGTCGTAGAGGTAATGATTTTAAGAAGGCTTATTTAGCTCAGCTAAAACAAAACTCCAACAAATTGAAAGATCTAATTATACAGTCTAATTCTAAGACCAATTGTTTTACAGCTCAATCGACGACTAAAGATTGTAATGAAGACAGTTTTTTTAACTTTGTACAAGACTACACTCCTGAAATATCACTAGAAAATAAAAGTGCTCAACCTAATGAAAAAAAAGTAAGTGCTCAAAATTTTTTGAAACAACAACAGTGTTTACATAAAGGCAATTTCGAAAAAAAAGAATTATCAGCCTTATTGTGGCAGTCAACGTTTGATGCTGCTCTGACAATTGCAACTATGGGTTTGGCAACTCCAGTTGTTGCCGCTAGGGCGCTGTATACAGCAAGAGGAATGAGACTTCTTAATGCTTCTAAACAGATTGTAGGTTTTGCAAATGCTAGCAATTTTTCAGTTGGTGTTACTAAGGCAATAGATCGTTGTTCTACTGAAAAGGTGAGCTCTGAAAAAGGATTTGAAACCAAAGAGATGGGCCAATCTTGTCAATTGATTTCTCCTTTAGCAACCAGAAGTTTTGTTAAAAAGATTGATGAGTGTGTCTTACTTGGTGCCATGGCCGCACTTGGTATGGCGCCGATGATTGCTAAATCTCTTCAGAGGGAGGTTGTTTCTGGAAAACTTACAAAGCTTGAAAATATTTTACTGAGAGAGGGAGTCAGTAAAGAAGAACTAGAGCTTGAGAGAAAAGCTTTAGCAATGGGTGCAGAGGCTAAAGTCCCCAAAAAATTAATTTCATCTAATGCCATGCTATCTGATGCTGATAGGAAAAAGAAAATTAAACAACAATTTGAAAATCTAAGTGTTGCCCAAGTGAATTGTGTAGTCGAAAAAGTACATACCATTGGTAGTGGAAACAGCGTTGCTCGTTACACCAGGATGCAAATTATTAGTAAATACAAGACAGCGCGAGAGGTTTGCAACATCAGTAAAGAAGATACAGAAGCTCTTTTAAAATTAGGTTTTGCGGGTGAGTTGCCCGAGCAAGCGTTTAAAGAAGCAGCCGCTGAATTTGCAAATCTTCTAGCAAAACCTACAATTCCGGTTGTGAGCGCTCATTCTTCTGGCAAGTTATTGCACGAATTGGAAACTGAAGAAATTTTAAAAAGAGTTGATGATCTGAAACGACGAATTGCAGGTGAGCCAGATCCTTTAAAAAAAGTGGAATTTAGAGATGAAATCGATGAACTAATTCGTGAAGCAACTAGCCGCCCAACAAAAGACACTGGATTAAAAATTGATAAAACTCCAGTAAGGTTAACTTCAGCAACTGACTCAAGCAGATCCACAACAACGGCGTTGACTTTATCAAGCAATGCTAGAGCTAGGATTGTTTCTGAGGGTGGTTCTGAGTTCGAAGCATTAAATCATCAAATAATTCCTGGTAAGCAATATAGTTTTAAATCAGATACTCATGGCGTTGGTAGTGGTGAGCTATTGAGATTAGATGATACAATGCCAGGAAATGTGCTGCTAAAATCCTTTGGAAAAGATGGCGGAGAAAAAGTAATTTCAGTACCAATGGAAGATTTAGCAATTACAAAAAAACAAATAGAAGCTATTCAAAGAAGTCAGGCGCCTACCACAAAAGGTGGTGGATCTGACTTTCAATCCTTGTTGCGAGGTCCAACTCCAGGATCTGCTAAACAGAGAGGTGTTGAAATAGCTGATAATCTAGCTAAGCAAGCAGGAAGATCTCCTTTGGATAAAGAAGTTGATGAGCTAAAGCTTTCTCGTACGAGTATTTTAGATGATAAAGGAGATCGACTTGCCAAATTAACCACTTTATCTGGGGAAGAACAAAAATATTTTAAAGCCTTGTATGAGATAGATACCTCAAAAATGAAACCCACTCCAGAGGAGTTTGCAGTCATTCAAAAGGCAAAAGAGATAAGAGCAAGCAAAGCTCAGAATAGAATGAGTGATCCTCAGGCAAGAAGATATTTTGAAAAAATTGAAGAAATAGAAAATGATCTTAGACAAGCTCCAGCAAAAATTAGAGCCAATGTACAGAGACAACTAGAAAATATTAATAAAAGATCTGATTTTAAATATTTAACAGTGCCCCCAAAAACCAGCTTTGCTAGGGCGTTAGGAAAGGATAGCTTAACTAGTTATGAGGCACAAGATCACACTCTTATAGAGAAAGTTTTAAAATTAAAACCTGATTTCGCGTACAATCAACTTGAGCCAAAAGATATGAATACTTTAGCTCAAGTCAAAAGCAAACTTGAAAAATCAGCAAGCGATGACCCTGCAAAAGAATGGTTCTTAAGTAGGCTTAAGTTGTATTTAGAATATTTTGAAGCCATAAAATAACAAAACAAAAGAGAGCAGATAAAAGGAGATTTCTGCGAATTGACCAGAGTCACGATAAACAACCTAAAAGAGATAATTTAATTAGCGAACAAATTTTTCAATTTTAAGATTAATATAATCTGGAAAATCTAACTGAGTACAGTGACTACCATAGGGAACTGTTACTAACTCAGCGCCTTTTATCTGACTTGCCATCTCTATTTGAAAACTCTTAGGGGTTACATTGTCTTCTTCACCAGAGATAATTAGCGTGGGCACATCTATTTTTTTCAAAACTTTTTCTCCATTAAAACTCATCATATCTTCAAAAAAAGAAAGAAACACATTCAAGTCAAGTTGCGCAACACCTCGAGCATAAACTTCGATGTCTTTAAAGTGTGTTAATTTGATATTAAAGCCACCAACAAGAGCAACGGCTCGCATAGAAACGGGATTGTATACGGCCCATTTCCAAAGCTGAGTAAAAAGCACTGGAGATTCTTGGAATTGCTTTTTGAAATAGTGAAAAAAAGGTTCCACAACATCCAGCCCAAACATTCCTTTTATTGGATTTTTTGCAAAACCATTGATTAGAGTTATGGATTTAAATTTTTCGGGGAATTGATCATAGGCAGAGAAAATGACAGGAGCACCAAAACTGTGACCGATGAAGTGAGCTTTGGGAATTTTTAAATGATCTAGAATTACTTCGATATCTTTTGCGGCTGAGGCAATGTTTATGTTTTGTGGATTTGTGATGGGATTACTTTGATGGTGACCCCTAAGATCAAAAGTAATAACCCTAAAGTTCTTTGAAAAGTACTTTATTTGATGGTGCCAGTGATTAGTAAGGCAAGCGATCCCATAGACAAAAACTAAACACTCACCCTCACCTCGACTCTCAAAATAGATAGAGGACCCATCAAATGATTTTACTATTCCCGAACTTTTTTCAAATAGTTCCACGTCACTGCTCCATATAACTAGCCATCGTGGCTTTCGTGTAGTTTTGCTTTTTCTGCAATAGAGAAGAGCACTTTTATTATTGTAGAGCCAATTTTAATTTTATCTCCACTGCTTAAAAATGCTGATTCAAAGATATTATCGTTAAGTAATACTTTATCTAAAGAACAATTTAAAATTTTTATGCCTTTTTTATCTGGTATAAGCTTAAATGCTAATTCCGGACAAATTTCATCGTTGATAGGTATATCGAAGGAATAAAAACCAGCAACTCTGGGACCATAACCCACAGTTATAACTTCTTCATATTGTAGCCCTTGTATAAAATGTAATTCTAGCATGGGGTTAAAGGGCTGTACTTTTTCTGGCAACAAAGTTTTGGGAGAATGGGTTTTCATATAGTCTGAAAATTTTTCCTCCCAACTTTTTGAGGGGAACATTTTTTCCAGATCTTTATCACTTATTTCAAGAACCAGGAATGGAGTATCGCCTATAATAAAGGCAACATTATTGGCGAGGTGCAGTGTACGAACTATTTCATTGTTAAATATGAGACCATTTTTAGAATTAAGGTCTTGTAGAAAAAGTTGATCCTGTTGATCGATAAGAACCTGAGCATGACGAGAGGATACGTTGGGATCTTTTATAATAACATCAGTTTGTCGGCGTCCAAAAGTAGTGCCTGGAGCTAGCTTAAATTTAGCTCCTTTTTGAATTCCTTCTGTAATTTCAACGATTAAGGGCATATTTACATCAGATCATTAGAGATTCACAGACGCAATTAACTTTATCTTGAGGTTAGACCAAAGACATGGTATCAGAAACAATCCTTGCTCACATTATGCGCAAAAACAAACGGTAAATCAGAGTTCATTACCTGCCATGAATGTGGGCTATAACCGGAAGGAAATAGAATGAAGTTACAATTAAAAAAGCCAAAGATTATAAATAATTACGAAGTAGTTGTTTTAGTTCATCCAGATGCTTCTTTAGATGATCAAAAAGAAGTTTTTAGAAAAAATAAAGAAACCCTTAAAAACTTTAGTGGTGATTTTTTCTCATTAGAAACTTGGGGCAAAAGATCATTGGCATATCCTATTCAAAAACTTAAAAAAGCTTATTTTTTTCATGCATACTTTCATGCTGAACCTGCAGCGGTTGCAGAGCTTGAGAGAACGATGAGAATCAATGATAAAGTTTTAAGATTTATGCATACAAAACTGGATAGCAGAAAGCCTTTGGCTAAACATCAAGAGAGTTTTAAAGCTCAATTGAAAATTTCTGCAGAGAAAGAAAGAGAAAAAGAAGCAAAAATCCAAGCTAGAAAAGCGGCAAGAGCTGCAGCGGCGGCTTCTGCTGAATAATGTCTAGTAGAAAAAACAAATCACCAAAGAAGTTAAGTCTTTTAGTTATTTACTCTTTGATTACCGCTTTGGTGACTGTGTTTTTTAGTGGACCTTTCTTGCGGGTGTTAAGAAGGTCCTATGGACCAATGGTTTACTGGTCACTATTTATTGCTCTTGTAAGCGCTTCGGCGATAACAAAAACCTACTTGGTTTTGTGTTTTTTAGGGGCTTTGTGGTTGACCTTAGGCCTTAGTGTTGAGTTTGAAAAGGCAAGAATGTCTTTTTCCATCAACTTGTTAATAAGCTCTATTGTAGGGGCTTTATTTTCGATGGGTGGTTATGTGTATGTTTTGGCTGAAGAAGGTATAAATAACTTTGAAAGATTCAAAGTATACTTCAAAGAGGCTGTTGAAACCTTTCTTAAGGCAAAGTCTGAAGTTGAAGTAGACTGGGAAATGTTGATTTACCAAATTCCATCGATGGTGATGTTATTTTTTTTGGTAAGTATAGTTGTAGGATATTTGTTTGAGCGAAGAGTGTATTTTTGGTTAAAGTTACCAAAGCAGAGCACTTTTTATAAAATAAATTTCTTAGACTACAAAGTAAGTGAATTAACTGTTTGGGTAAGTTTATTTGCACTTTTGATAGGTGTTCTAGATTTAAAAAATTTGAATTTAGAAAACTTAAAAATTTGGCAAGCAGTGAGTTCTAATTTGATAAATATTCTTGTGATTGTTTTTTTCTTTCAAGGAATGGCCATTATGGAGTCATTTTTAAGAAAAATAAAAGCTGGAATTTTTTTTAGGGCATTTACATATTTTATTTTTATTGGACAACTATTTTTAGTTTTGTCGCTATTGGGATTTATCGATTTTTGGATCGACTTTAGAACCAGAATAGACAAAATGGGTTGGCTAAAAAATGAGATTTAATTTTTATTGAAGAAAGAGGATGATATGAAAGTCATTTTACAAAAAGACATTAAAGATCTTGGAAAAGCTGGTGATCTTCTTAATGTATCTACAGGTTATTTTAGAAATTTTTTATTCCCAAGAAACTTAGCTTTAGAAGCTACAGAGTCAAAAGTTAAAGAGTGGGAACATTTGAAGAAAGTTTCTGAAGCTAAGAAAAAGAAAGCTTTAGAAGAGAAGAAGGCCGTTGTTGCTAAGTTAAATGGATTAACATTGAACTTTAAAGCTACAGCTGGAGAGTCTGATAAATTATTCGGTGCTGTAACTCACTTGGAAATCTCTAAAGAATTAGAAAAGCATGGCTTTTCTGTTGATAAAAGAGATATCGTTCTAGACGAGCAAATCAAAATTTTAGGGAAACACAAAGCACATGTTAAGTTTGCTGAAGGTTTAGTTGCTGAGCTTTCTATTAATGTTGAGAGAGCT
This sequence comes from Pseudobdellovibrionaceae bacterium, assembly GCA_013359135.1. GTDB lineage: Bacteria > Bdellovibrionota > Bdellovibrionia > Bdellovibrionales > Bdellovibrionaceae > UBA2316. The sequence goes on from JABWCN010000040.1 coordinate 39,289, forward strand.
TAATTTTTTTAAGCAATTTATAAAATTAATTTGATAACTAGATACCTAGTTTATACGCAAAGGGCTCTTTAAGAGTCCTTTGTCATTTCAAGAATAAGTTCTTGTACATAATCAGCAAGGGCTTCTCTGAGTTCATCAAGAGTAAATGTTTCTGGATTAAGCCTATAGTTTTGAAGAATGTCGTTAAATTCATTTTTGAACAAACTTTGGTCTATTTCTGAATGTTGGCACAACTCTAATGTTAAATTTTTTCCACTTAAACTCATTTTGCCTCCGTGCAATTTTAGCTCTTATTGAGTCCTTTCAACTGAGCCTACAGTTATGATTCTACAATTGGACCAAAGGGTTAAATAGAAGACAAGAGTTGAAAAAAAATAATCCAAAGGTCCTAAAATCTTGGTCTAGAAATACAAAACAGGCTTTAAAGTCTTAATAAAGAACCATGCTTAAACTTGGGGAGCGAAGTTTTTTGGTTTTCCCTGTGGGTTGTTTTGTCCACCACCATAATGATTAGGTGGCAATTGAGGTGGAGGAAGAGGATTAACTACCTCTGGATCAGCATCTCTGAAACGGTTGAACTTAGCATCAAAACGAAGCTTTACAGTTCCTGTCGGACCATTCCTTTGCTTGCCGATTATAACTTCTGCATGCCCTTGCTTTTCAGGATCTTCCTTGTCGTAATAATCATCACGATATAACATCATGATGACATCAGCATCTTGTTCAATAGATCCAGATTCACGCAAATCTGAGAGCATTGGTCTTCTGTCAGAACGTCCCTCAACTCCCCGATTTAACTGAGCAAGTGCTAGTACGGGAATTGAAAGTTCTTTGGCGATAACTTTCAATGTCTTAGAAATTTCAGAGACAGCTCGTTCTCTACTTTCAATTTTTTGTTTTAAATCCATTAATTGAAGGTAGTCGATCATGATACAATCAATACCATATTGAGCTTTAAGACGACGACAACGTGCTCTTATTTCGAATGGTGAAATACCTGAGGTATCATCAATGAAAAGCTTGGCCTCACTAAGTTGTGAAGCAGCAGATATTAGTTTTGGCCAACTGGTATCTTGGATTCTTCCAGTTCTAATTTCAGACATTGAAACTTTAGATTCAGCCGCCAGTAACCTCATCATAACAGCCTCTTTACCCATCTCTAGAGAAAAATAAGCAACAGTTCTTTTTTCTCTTAGAGCCATATGCGAGGCTAGATTCAAACTAAACGCTGTTTTTCCCATAGAAGGACGAGCCGCAATGATTGTGAGTTCACCAGAGTGGAAACCAGCAGTCATTTTGTCTAGCTCTGTAAGGCCACTTGAAATTCCAGTAATATCTTCTTTCTTTTGATAAAGAGCTTCAATTTTTTTAATACTCTCTTTAACAATATCCATGGAGTTTACAAGACCTTGAGTTGTTTTTTGTTCTCCAATTTTAAAGATATCAGATTCCGCTTTATCTAAAATATAATCTAC
>JABWCN010000041.1 GCA_013359135.1 Pseudobdellovibrionaceae bacterium
CCTTTCCGATTTTAAGGCCCTCGATCATCGAAAAAATAAGACCAGTTTTATATTCACCCTCAAAAGATGGAATATAAATTACATTTTCTTTCATCAAACGCTCCTTTTGTAGTTTTTCGAATTCTAATGTTAGAGGAATAAATCTAAAGCACGTATGATCTAGATCATACGAACTAGATGATTTTGGCTCTAACATCGAGAGCATGAACACTCTAAACACAATAGTTTTAACTGAAGGAAGCCAACCTCCAAAAAAGCCACCGACAGAAGAGCTATCTCAAATTTGGAAATCCCTTATAAAATTTGGAACAAAATTGAAATTGGAAAGAAAATGTTACCTATTTAGGGCGGGAGAACATAATAAACATGTGTATATTAGCCTCTCAGGCTACTTGATGCTGACAAAAAATAAAACCCTACTGGACATAGTCGAGCCAGGCCAGTCCTTAGGCGCCGCACTTTTAAATTCAGGAAACTCTATCCAGACCTACCCAGTATCAGCGATGTCTATCGATCAATCCGAGGTACTTCAACTTTCAGCCGAAGTCGCCTTTGATCTTATGAATTCAAATCCACTTGTAAATGAATACTTCATCCGCCAGTTCAAAGATCGAATGAGTTATCTACAAATTTGTCGATCCATCGAAAGCCTGCCCGTAACAAATCGAGTTGCATTTTTTTTGCTGCAAAAAAAATCTTTGCTAAAAAATACGACGATAACACGTAAAATGATTGCGCAGGCCGTAAATACTACGCAGGAAACAGTGATACGTACGCTGGCCAATTTTGAAAAGCAAAAAATAATTGAATACGCTGGGCGCAAAATAATACTTATAGACTCAAGTCATTTAGAAAAACTATGTCTCTAGAAAAAAATGCTCTTTTCAATAGAATTATTTCCGAGCATGATGAGTGCCGCAAAGTTATAGAGCAGGCCCAATCTCTGAACGATAAAAAGAAAATATTGGATTGGCTTTGGAAAGTTGTCGAAAATGAACATCATTTCAAAGAAGAAAAACTGATCTATCCAGTACTAGCAAAAAAAAAGAAAATTAACGAAGGCGGACCATTCTGCACTCTATACTTTGATGAACACATCACGAATAGACCTTCTGAGATATGTAAAAAAATCACCAAGAAGGATGTTTCTTGGCAGGAACACCAGATCGATTTTAAGGCAAATCCGACATCCCTAAATATTCCACTCGAGGAACATCGATCGCTGCACGATATTTTGAAGTTCTTGATCGAAAATAAAGAACGCCTTTCTGACGATGAGTTTCTTAAAAATTTTGGCATCTATGAAAATATGTTGAAACATCACAACGCGAAAGAAGAAAAATGTTTCTTTCGCGTTTGTGAGCTTTGCCTAAGCCAAGCCGAGCTAGATTATATTTATGCAAAATGGGATACATGGTCTCTTTGACTTCGAGCTTTCATCAAATGGTACTTCCGGCTGGAATGCTCTATTCTTCGCCCGCTTCCAAAAGAGGAAATTCGTTTAAGGTAGCCAATAACTCGAGTGGCATAGTCAATATTTTTTGAATGACACTTTTGGCATTTTGTCTGAGTTTTTTTGTCAATATGATTGCAATCATTACAGATTGTTATTTTTACGTTTGTGCAAAAATAATTGCATCCTGTCACTGCTGCGAGCTCGATCAACTTTCGATATTGGTTTTGAGTCAAATTTTCGTCGATATTGAAATGTAGCGCTGATCCGCCGTCTAAAAAGCGAGTCACCTCTTCTCCGTGCATTTCAAATTTCTCCAATGGGTTGATCATCTCATCTTCGACACGGTAGAAATAGGAATTATAACAATCACGTTGAACTTCATATCCATCTTTTTTGTCCCACTTTGCATTTTTTACTCCTAAGTTTTCAGCTGGTACGAATTCCGTATTGAACTTGTAGCCTGTTTCCCGTGCTTTTGCCTTATTGGCATCAAATATTACTTTAAGGTTGTCTGAAATAAATTGAATGTATTTTTCATTATTTGAAATTTCAATTTTTAGAAATTCAGCAGCTTCAACCAAACCATTAATTCCAATTGTTAAATACTGCTTGTCGAGGGAAATGAAGCCCGCATCATAAACAGTCAGCATTTTGTAACTCATTAAATCTTCGATAATTTTGCGGTAAGCTATTTGGTAGTTTTGAATTTTAGAAACTTCGGTGAATAAGTCACGCCCATCTTGAATAAGCCTATTCATATTCAAAGTTATGACATTAATGCTTCCCGTTGCGACGCCACCGGCGCCTAACGTGTACGAAAACTCTTTAACTGGGACTTCATTTCTGAGCCGACAACAACTCGCAAGGCTATCTGCGCTATCAGAAAGATACATGAAAAACGAATTTCCATTGGCGAGCTCTTTAGTGCAAAGTTCTAAGTAATCTTGATCCCGCACATTTTTATCTTTGGTTAACATGGCAACGGTAACTACAGGAAATGTTAGAATTGATTTTTCTCTTTCAATATTGAACCAGTTTAAAAAATGTTTCTGAAGTAGCGAAACTGTTTTCCATTTTGGTTTTTCACCGTCTGGAAAAATGAAATTTTCAAAAAGAGCTTCAAAGTAATATTTGTCGTAGACCGAGATGTTCCAAAACACAGATTGGTATCCACGGGCAGCCGCGGGTTGATTAATTGAATAGACTACTTGCTGTAAATACGAGTTAACTGTTTTTATATTGGTTTTCAAATAGTCGTCACCAAATTCACGTCGAGCAAAATAGTCAAAATAAGTCAAAAATTCAACAGTTGCAACGGCTCCTGCAAATTGCGAGCTAACAGCAAATACGAAATTAATAAATGTTCCACAAAAAGAACCTAAATGTTTAGGAGCTAGCGATTCGCCACCAAGTTTACTAAGGCCATCTGTCAAAAGCGGATACATGCTAACGGATACACAATAGGGCTTTAGAGATGTTTCATCGTGAACATAGATTTCATGATCCTCAATTTGCCGAATATATTCTTTGGCTAAATCAGCACCGAAAAGTTCTTCAACTTTATTGGACACTAGTTTTCTATTTATTTGAATGTTGATGTCCTTATTAATTTCGGCTTCTAGTGTCGCGATATTTTTTATGGTGACATTGGCATTCGCATCCAATTTTGACCCATCCGCAGCATTCTGGGCGAGTTTGTAGTCTTGAATGTATTGTATTTTCTGTTCTATTTGGTCGTTAGTTAAGCGAATCATTTGTGTCCTCCTTGAAAAATGAATTGAGTTCTTCATTTGTTTTTAAATTTATCAGTCTTTGATTTGTTATTTCTGAGCTAAGTCCGCCCCGTTCATGTATGTAGGGACCATATTTTAGATAGTCTAGATTACTAATAAGTACTTGAGGGATTTCGTCGAATTGAAGTCCTGTGTAAAGCGCGATTTTTTTATTATGCTTCTTTGCAACTTGAATCATTTCAATTAAGGAAGCGAGTTGCCATTCCCCACCCATGAATACAACACAGGAAATGTATTTTGAATATTGCGTAACAATTTGATCAAATTTTAAAGCATCTAAATCAAAACCGCTGGCCGGATTCCACAGGTCATTTGAATGGCATCCTTTGCATTTTAAAGGACAGCCAGTGAAATGAATGGCAAGCGATATTTCATTTGGTATTTCTTGAAAGACTATCTGTAAACCACTATATCTCATGCCCTAATTGCGCCGCAGCCACTAGATATAGTCAAACAACAGGCTAAAACTTTTTATCGTACATGATGTGGATCATCTTTCGAAACTCGAATCAGCATCTCATTCGTCGACTTGAGCTATAAGAAGGTCTGGCTTTAAAATTTTAATATGTTGGTCAGTTGTAACTATATAGCCTTTTTTGACCCATTCACTCATGACTCGAATGACTGACTCGACAGTAACACCAAGTGTATCTGCAATTTCTTTTCGTGTAAGCGGCAATGGAACTTCAAGTTCATCTTTAGTTGTGTCCTTTGCGACCAGCTGTAACAACATAGCAGCCACTTTCGACTGAAGAGGCGCCCGTTGCATGATTTTTTGATTCTGAAAGCGAGCCATGCGTGTCGATAATAATCCTTGAATACGAATGATTAAATCAGAATTTTTCAACCAATGTTGAAGATAAATGTCTCTGTGAATAAGTAGTAACCGGGATGGCCCCATGGCCTTAACATTGACCGGATACACAGGTTTAGTCTGCGGCATGACTAAGGCAGCCACAACATCACCAGGAGATGAAAAGTGAATGACTGACTCTTCACCTGAGATCGCAATACGTGAAAGCTTGTAAGCCCCAGACAAAACAATTCCAAAATAAGAAGCGGGTTCTCCAAATGTGAAAACTTGCTCTTTATGTTGATGAACCTTTATTTCCGAATTGGCGCAAAGGTTTAAAATCAAATCGTCTGACAACCCCGCAAACAAAGGAAATCCCTTAATTTCTGAAAGTGCACCGCCTAATGAATTTTGACTAAGCAAAAAAACCTCGGTCGTATTTTAATACCTTTTTCAACCTATACACTCCTGTCAAAGAAAAATCACCTAACAAGTCTGGCAATCTCGCTTTCTTCGGTTTTATATTACAAATAAAAAGCCATCAATGAAAGTCTAAATACATAAAAACCGCTTTAATCTATATCAGAGAGGGAGGCATCGTTCTTAAGGGAGGAAAACTGTTCAAAATCGAACCTGAAATTACGCTAGATATGACCTTCATCTCAATTTATGAAAGAACTCTGATCGGGCTGCGTATATTGGAGCAGGTCAGAAAAGACAAGCAAATCAATTTATGGCACTACTTGGTTTTCTACTTAGTTGTCAAAATGGTCATAGTTGAAAATTTGATTGCGAATCCACAAAAGTGGATGAATGCTCTGATTGTCGCAAAAATGGCGAAATCATAAGAAGACTGAACGGCATAAAGTTGGAGAGCAAATGTACAATTTCGAAACAGTGAGTTCTAAAGAGTTTGAAAGTTTCACAATTAAAGTCCACGAGCCATTCGCGGAGTTTTTAATGGCTGATGAAAATGAGTACGCCTTTGAAATTTCACTACTTGATGTGTTCCATTTCGCCGGGCATGCCTGTCCCGCAATGGTGGGTGCCTTTTTGATCTCACAACAAGCTACAAAAAAGCTCTTTAACTGAAAATAATATTTGCGTTCGCAGTAAGTATCGAGATTCCGACATCAGTCACCCAAGGGGTCACTGGTCCTATTACAACTGTCTTCTATATGATCTTTGGAGCCTGGGAAAAAAGTGGCTTTGGCGGACTGCAGGGACAGTTCGTTCGGAGAGGTCTTTTGAAGTATGATTCTCAGTTAGTCTCGCCGGGAGCCTTTCGTTTTCGCAACCTAAAAACAGGAAACATAGTAGATGTATCTGTATATTTACGTGTAGACTTGATTTCCATGATTTCCTCGTTTTCTGCTGCCTCTAAGCAGGTCTGATGTTTACATCAAATTCGTGTCCGTGCAATGGGGGGATGGTCATTTTGTCTTCGCAAGCCTTGCACTACTGGATATGGATTCCGAAAAAAAACCTATGGATGGATATGATTGGCATTCTTCTGAAGAAATATAGTTTTGTAAGTTTCTACTTTAGATACCTATTTAAACTGTGCATTAGAATATCTAAGATAAATACTCCTGCATTCTTTTATAGCTTAAATAGGCAAATCCAAATCCAATCGCAAATAGTGCTAAAATATTCTGGATGATGAAATAAGAAGATGCATCTTTTAGCATTAAGCCTCGCAAAATTTCGACATAGAATTTTAAGGGGTTTATATTAACCAACCATTTCATAATTGTTGGCATATTATCTATTGGAAACATAATTCCAGCTAATAAGTTAGCAACAAAAAGAAAAATAAATCCACCGAGCATTGCCTGCTGTTGGTTTTTTGCAAAAGTGGAAATAAATGTACCAACATTTACTGTCGAAAATACAAATGCAAAAACGGAAAGGCCAAGTAAAAAATAACTACCATTCATCGGAACTCGAAACACTACTATTGCAAAAAACAAAATTGTAATGGCATTGATTATTCCTAAAATAAGAAATGGGATTGTTTTTCCTAAGATCAATTCAATACTGCTTATAGGTGAAACCAGGATCATCTCAAGGGTTCCCATTTCTTTTTCTCGAGAGAGCGACATGCTCGTTAGAAGTACAGTTATCAATCCTACAATCATTGCCATTGTACCAGGAATTAAAAAATAAGGACTTCGCATCTCTGGATTGTATAAAGTTCTAATATTTAAAGAAAGAGGTGGTGTCACTAGGCCCATAATTTTAGTAGATAGAATAGTATTAACATATCTTTCAACTGATTGTGCTCGAATTAAATTGGTTCCATCAACAATGAGTTGGTATCCTTTTTTGCTTCTTTCCTGGTCCTTAGCTGTTTTGTCCAATGGAGCAAAAAGAACAGCGTCTAGTTCTCCATTTTTCATTTTTAGAGAAATATCATCACCATGCTTCAAGGGTACAATGTTAAACCACCCACTTTTTTCAATATGATCTATCACTTGAATAAACTCTGCATCTGAAACAGAGTATTGAAATCCAATTTTTATGTTTTTAACCTCAGTTGATATCGCGACGGCAAAAACAACCATTTGAACTACTGGAAGTATAAAGAGCACAATTCTCATTTTTGTATCGCGAAGAATTTGTGAAAATTCCTTCTTGATAAAACCACGAATAGTAAATAGAGATTTATATAAATTATTCATGAGTTCTCCAGATTTGACTTAAAGTTTTTAAGTGCTAACAAAACAAGAACTGATGAAAGTATAATGAGGGCAATTGATGGAGCAATAATATTACTTATATCTGCCCCTTTAAGAAATATTGAGCGGCTAATTAATATGTACCATCGAGCAGGAAGAATAGAGGTTAGCATTTGAAAAAAAGTAGGCATATTTTCGATGGGAAAGATGAAACCTGAAAGCAAAAGAGATGGAAGCAAACCAGTGATCATTGAGATTTGCATCGCGAGTTGTTGGTTCTTGGCTAAAATTGATATAAGAATTCCCTGAGCAAGGCAGCTTACTAGAAAAACAATGCTTGTGATAATAAATGTTATTAGGCTTCCGTTAAATGGAATTTCAAAAACCATAAAAGAAACTATCAAGACCAATACGAGTGCCATGATTCCAATAAAAAGATAAGGAACCATTTTTCCTAAAATGATTTCAATGGGTTTTACAGGTGTAGAAAGCAACAGCTCCATTGAACCATTTTCCCACTCTTTTGCGACAGTAAGAGCTGTTAGTAAGATCGATATGAGAGCCAAGATTATAGCTGTAAGGCCAGGAACTACAAACCAAGAACTTAGTAGTTGTGGATTGTAGTAAAATTGTTCATTAACTTGAAAATTTTGCTTTACTCCAAAGTAATCCACATTAACAAAGGATCTAAACTTAGCAAGATATCCCATAATAACTCCAGCTGTAGAGTTATCAGCTCCGTCAAGAAGAACCTGAACTTGAGATGGTTTTTTTGAAATAATATCTTTTTCAAAATCAGGTGGTATCTGTACAAATGCTTTTACATTACCATTTTCAATTTCTTTAAAAGCATCTTCAGTGCTATAAAGTTTTTCTTTGATTTTAAAGTATCCAGAATTCTCAAGCTTTTGCAGAAAGTCTCGTGAATGAGTTGATTGACTTTGATCCTGATAGGCAATCGGAATATCTTTTACATCGAAGTCGATTACAAAGCCGAATACTAATACGATGAAAAGCGGTACGACGATGGCTATTGCTAATGCATAGGGATCTCTTAAGATATGAAATTTCTCTTTTTGGGCGATAGATATAATTCTTTCGATAGGTTCATTTCTCATTATCTATCTCCTTCAACTAATCTGACAAAGACATCTTCTAAATTGGGTTCGATTTCCTTTATAAAAAAAGAGCCTGCATATTTCTTTAAAAATGGCTCTAACGCATTTTGATTTTTTAGAATCAAATGATAACGTGAGCCGAAAGGCAGTAAGCTGATTATATTTTCATCATTTTTTAGTATATCAATACTATTATTTGAAACATTAAGTTTTGAGATTTCAAGAAGAGGTTCTGGGAAAACATTATTTTTTAGATTTACGGGTGAATCAAGTGCGATCATTTCGCCAGTTCTCATTAGCGCAATGCGATCACAGTACTCAGCTTCATCCATATAGTGAGTCGTAACAAAAACGGTTTTCCCTTTTTTAGAAAGCATACGGATGAGCTCCCAAAACTTATTTCTGTAAAAAGGAGTAACTCCAGCTGTGGGTTCATCTAGAAAGATTACTTCAGGATCATGAAGCATTGAAACAACTAATGAAACCTGTTGCTTTATTCCTCCGGGAAGACTTGAAACCAGAGTGTCCAAAGCATAGTCGAATCCAATAAAATCCATAAGTTCTTTGATTCTTTTTTGAAAGAAAGACCTCTCAAGTTTTCTTAGGCTAGAATTGAAAGAAAGATTTTCATATACAGTTAAATCATCATATAAAGTGAACTTTTGCGACATGTAGCCAATTTGCTTTTTTAATGCACCAATGTCTTTGTACGTCTCATTATTAACGCTTACATCACCAGTCGTTGGATGCTGAACTCCACAAAGAACCTTGATTGTCGTAGTTTTCCCAGCTCCGTTTGCTCCTAAGAAGCCGAAAATTTCACCTTTCTTAACTTGAAATGAAATGTTTTTAACAGCATAGAAATCACCGAATTTCACACTTAAATTATTAACGACGACGGAGTTTACGCTGTTCATACATTTTCCTTGGTATGATTTAAGTAGTATTCGTCAAATGTCTTAGCCTTAGCGCTTTCTAATAGATTTGCGGGAGTTCCTTTTGAAAAGAGTCTACCTTTATCTAGGAGATGAACAATATCACATCTTTCAGCTTCATCCATATATGAGGTTGCATAGACAATAATGATTTCATCAGATATGAGGTGATGAAGTAATTCCCAGAATTCACGCCGACTAATGGGATCAACTCCGTTGGTTGGTTCATCTAAAAGAAGGACTTTTGGCGACTGTAGGAGGGACAGCATGAGTCCCAATTTTTTATACATTCCTCCAGAAAGCTTTCCAGCAGGTCGATCTAGAAATTTTTTAAGTCGAGTGATTTCTAATAGCTCTCGTGATTTTAATACAAAGTATTTTTCATCAAGACCATATAGTGATTTAAAAAAGTGTAAATGCTCTTCAATAGACAAGTCAGGGTATAAGCTTTGTCTTTGCGGCATATAAGAGATTTTATTTTTAATATGTTCAAAGGAGACTATTTTTGAATTTTCATAAAATTCAATATTTCCTGAGCTTGGCAATAACAATCCCATTAAATTTCGTAATAAGGTGGTTTTGCCTGCGCCTTCTGGACCGATGAGACCATGAAGTTTTCCAGACTCAAAAACATCTTCAATATCATTAAGTGCTTTGATATCACCAAATTGTTTTTGAATTTTGTTAATTCGTATTTGAAGATTCATTATCTCTTAATCTCCGTGTCTAAAGACATTCCAGGTTTAAGACGATTTTCTTTATTTTCTACCTTCACTTTAATGCCGTAGACTAATCTTGCTCGTTCATCGAAAGTTTGCACATTTTTAGGTGTAAATTCTGCATTTTCATTTATTTTAATTACCTTTCCTAGGAAAGTATCATTGGTTTCAGGTAGGATTAAATTTATTGAGTCACCAGTGTTAAATTTATTTATTAGTGTTTGAGGAATATAAAAATAGACCCAATAATTATTCTTATCTAAAACTGATAATAATTTTGTTCCTGGAGTTACATATTCGCCAATTTCATGAAAGATGTTTGTGATAACTCCATCCAAAGGAGATTTAATTTCACACCAGCCTTTTTTTATTTCAACTTCATTAAACAAAGACTTCGCTTTCTCAAAAGATTCTTTTGATCCAGCGCCACTGGTTGAAAGTTTTTTAGCACGATCATAGTCATCAAAAAGTCTAGCGAAGGTAACATTTATGTCTTCGCAATCTAGATTAATAAGGATCGTGTCTTTTTTTACTAATTCGCCCTCCTTTACCGCAATACTTTTAATGTTACTGTTAAGTCTCGATGAAATTACGATTTGAGTAGCTTCAACTGTGCCCGAGAATCTCATCGGAGAAAATCTGTCCTTTAGAAATTTAATGGTCGCTACTGAAATAATAAGTACAGGGATTATAAGTAAGTATTTTTTATTAAAATTCATTTTATTCTCCGGCAATGTTAGCTAGTTGAATTAAGTTAAAAGTAATCTGATATACATTTGTGCTTAGATTTAGTTGTGCTTCTCTACTTTTTACATTAGCCCGTTCGACTTCTATAAAAGTCGTGTGGCCCTCCAGATAACTTTTATAAAGTAGTTTTGATATTTCATTTGATTCAATAATCTTCTTCTGAATGATTTCGTTTTGTTCTGTTAAGTTATCAATTCTCTTTAGTAGTAATTGAATAGATTCATTTAAATTTCTTTCTTCGTTAAGGACTTGGTGACTCAATGCCAAGGCTTGATTTTGTTTTTCGCCTGCACTGTGAGATAGTTCGCCGCCGTCAAATATTGGCATTGAAAGCGTTATGCCAACTGCATTTTGATTAAACGGAGTAAGATCAGGTCCGTTTGGATAGTCAAGAGAGCTTTTGGCAAAAAAATTTACTTTCGGATACCTTTGTTTTGAAATAGAACTTGCATGATTTTCAAGTGATTCAGATTGGTCTTTGAGGCTTTTTATTCTTGCATTCTCAATTGTGATATAATTTCTACTTTTGTAGCTTATAAAACGATTTTTAATAAACTCTAATTTTTCTAAATAGTTTTGATCAGATTCAAAATTTATTTCCTTTATTTTTTGAGATGATGAAACTTTATATAGCTCGGATTTTTCAGCTTCAATGTTAAATGAAGTTTCTTTTAGGAGAGATTCTAATTCATGGACTTCTTTTTGAGCTGTTAATAAGTCAAGCCTTGATCCTGAACCAAAACGTTGTTTGGACGAAACGTCCTTCAATTGTTTGTGGGCAACTTTTAAAGAATTTGCAATTAAGACTCTTTTTTCCAAAAGCAATGCTAGGTTAATATAGTGAAAGCGTGATTTAAAAAGAACATTAGATTTTAAATTAATTACTTCATTTTTCTTTGCTGAAACATTCATATTCAATGATTTTTGAAGCTGTGATTTTGCTCCGAAATCGAAAAGAGTCATTGTTAGAGTTGGACCAATACTATAATTAATATTGTCCCCAAATTTGAGTACTCGACCAGGGGCCATATTTATTTCAGGTATTTCAGATACGTATTTGTAACTTCCCTCTAATGACAGTTTTGGAATGTAGTTAGAGGTGAGGGAATGACTTTTTTCTTGAGTGGCAATAACTTCATACTCTTTAGACTTTATATCTAATGATTGGTTTAGGGCCACTGCCTCTAAATCATTTAAAGTTAAAACATTGTTTTTACTGTCTGGCTCCATGCCAAATACATGTAGAGGTGTGCTAATAATATAAATAATAGCTAGTATTTTCATATGGTTAAGTTTCGACATATAGTTTCCTAAATTTAATAGTTGTATTAGTGCAATAATTGCATATAATAAAACCATGAGCAATAAAATAATAAACTCGCCGATAGAACGTTTCACAAGGATACTTTTTAGCAAAGTTATTGAGCGACTAGCAGTCGTCGTAAGTGAAGAGCATTTGAGCTTTTCTCAAGTGGCTGCTCTTCATATCATTGATCGCGATAAGACAGTTAATGTTAATGATATTTCAAATAAATTGAATCTTTCAATGTCTGCAACAAGCCGAATGATTGACGAGTTGGTCAAAAAAGAGCTCATTCAAAGAAAAGAAGATCAGGATAATAGGAGAGCTAAGATCATTTCTCTTACACCGGCTGGGGAAACGTTTATGAATAATCTTAGTGTTGAGCGTGTGAAAATAATTGAATTATCCGCAAGCACCATTGCAGATAAGATCCCTTTAAAAATATTAAAAATTATCAGTGGAAAACTTTTTAAAAACAACAAAGAGGTAAAGCTATGAAACATGTATTAATGGAAGAGATTGCTCTAAGTGAAGATGGCAAAATAGTTAAAGTTTTATCAAACCCATCCTTCAAACTAATTGGGCTTGGTTTAAAAAAAGAGCAATCTTTAGATAAACATTCAACTTCGAGCAAGGCAATTCTGATTGTACAATCTGGGAATGTCGATTTTTTTATTAAAGGCGAAAAGTACAATCTACAAAGTGGTAGCTTTTTTGAAATACCTGAAAATGTCGAACACGAAGTCAAAGCTAATATAGATTCATATTTGTATTTAATTAAATAATGGAGAAAGAAATGAAAATTACATTAGTCGCTTTACTTATAGCTGTTACAAATATAGCAATAGCACAAAATCATGATCATCATTCCGGTCATGGAAAACAGATTTCAAACAAAGCCGAGTCAAAAATTAAGTTTACTCCCACCAGTGATCTAAAAGTTCGAATGGAAAAAATATTAAGTTTAATGAAAGAGATAAATCCAAAAAAGGATGACGTTAAGGTTGTTAAGTCTTACGGCGATAAGATTACAGAAACAGTTAACGACATTTTCAAAACTTGCAAGCTTGATCCTGACGCCGATGCCGCCATTCACCCTTCACTAGGTTTGATTCTTGATGGTGCCTCTGATTTTAAAAATGGTCAGTATGAGAGTGGTCATAAAAAAATACATGAGGCACTTCTAGGATACGAAAAGATGTTTAATCATGTTGGCTGGAAGCACTAGTAAGATAAACTGATAAGACTTTAAATTAGGTTCGATTTTCATTAATTTTGAAAGGAAAGATTAACATGGGAAATCAAAATGAGGGTAGAAAAAATCTAGTAGTTGGGTTTTATGCAATGGCTGGATTTATGCTTTATGGTTTCTTATTAATATACCTAAGGGACTTTGCACCCAACGCTGCTGAATGGGCTGCCGCCTATGGCAATGGAAAACACTTTGAGGCTAGATTGGCCCATGTGCATGGTAATCTTTTTGCATTCTTGAATATCGTCATTGGATATCTGCTGTTTAAGTTAGATATTAGTTTTAAGCAAAAACAACTTGTGTCTTGGTTAGCTATTCTAGGAATGTTGATGCCAGTTGGTATCTTATTAGAACTCTTGTTGTCAGCTTCTCCAGTCTTTGTTCTTATCGGTGCTATTTGTATGACAGCAAGTGTGTTCATGTTGGGCTACTTTATAAGTAAATCGAAGAATACTGTCATTTAAAGTGGATTTGGTGAAAAGAAACCTGAAAAGGGGGATATGTGAATTTAAAAAAAAAGAATGTTTGGATAGGATTGGTTTTTTTGATTTTCGGATTAATGACGATTTTATCTGGTGGAAGATCTTTATTTACAGAAAGTGGAATTGCTACAAGAGGAAATATCGTTCCTCTTGTACTATGGTTTAATTTTATTGCGGGCTTTTTTTATCTTGTTGCAAGTGTTTCCATTTTTAAGATGAAAACTTGTATTAAAAAGCTTTCTTTAGCAATTGCGGTATCTAGTGCATTTGTGCTTGCGTATTTATTTAATCATATTTTCCAAGGGCAACTTTATGAACTCAAAACACTTGTTGCTATGATTTTTAGAACCTCATTTTGGATTATATTTGCTATTTATTTCCACAGGTCAAATTTGTTTAAAAAAATTGAATGCAACTGTTAACTTTTAAAAAGCCACTTAATATGGGAGGTCTTTGAAATTATGAATCCAATGTATGTTTCACCACGTACACCGAATCGTAATGCGTATATCGAATCATTTTTTTTCAATATTTGAAAAAACAATCATCGAAATTAAATATTTTAATAGTTATCACGATTTTTATGAAGCGGTAATGAACTTTGTTGAGTTTTATAACAATCGGAGATTGCATGGTTCTATCTGTAAACTAAGTCCTGTAAACTCTATTAAAAAATATGAAGCGGGTGAAATTAAAACTATGTTGTTTCAGCTTAAATTGTTCGGAATAAAAGGGTTGACGGGTATCTTATGATCCTTCTACAGTAAAGGTTCCGGATGATGCCGTAAACCTACCTTTTCAAAAGATTTGGCGTTATAAAATTGAAACTATTTTAAAGAGTCCTGCGGACTAAATTCAAAGTAATCGTGCGAACTCTTGCTAGGAGACCATGATTCTTTTACAATTTTTATCCCACCGTCATTCGCTTTGGCTTGCTGGCTTTCGTCCTTTTTTTACGATCGCTATAATGATGGGCCTAGTAATGCCGTCCATCTGGGGGGTATTATTTTCCGGAATACTAACTTTGCCTCTCGGACTTACACCTATTCAGTGGCATGCGCACGAAATGTTATTTGGATTTGCCGGTTCTGTGCTCATTGGATTTTTGCTCACAGCAAGCAAAAATTGGGTCAATGTCCGAGGTATTCATGGTGCCAGCCTTATGGCCCTTGTGGGGCTATGGATTTTCGAAAGAGTTTTCATTTATTTTGGATCTAACATTGGTCCAATTTTTAAACATATTGGGTTAAGCGTTTTTTTCGCAGCAAGTGGAGTATATATTGTCGGCACTTTGCTTAGATATCGCCACAACGACAATTTCAAGGATAACTATTTTTTTGTCATCTTATTGGGACTTATTCTTGTGGCCAAGAACCTATTAGTTACAGAAACTTACTACCACTATGGAGTGAGTATGTCAGTAGGCCTATTTAGGCTGGCCTTTGTAGTAATGTTTGAACGTACTATACCGCAGTTTATGAAAAATACTGAGGGGCTGTCCTTGTACAAAAATAGTCTTTTAAACTTTTTAATCAAATTATTGGTTTTGATTTCTGTCTTTCAGGCTATGTTTTTACCGCTTGTAGCCGCGACTATAATTGTTATTGCAGGTTTGCTACTTTTTCTTAGATGGATTCTTTGGAGACCTGATATTGGCTTTAAAAAATTTGGAAACACAACTATGTATTTTGGCTATTTGGGTCTCGTTTTACATTTAATTTTTGAAGCTTTACAGACCCTTGAGGTATGGAGTAGGGCGACAATTGCACTACATATATTCACCTTTTTATGCTTAGGAGTTGTTGTTCCTAGTATGTTGATTCGAATTTCTCAAGGTCACACAGGTCGTAAGCCACTGTTTTTTACTTCTGACAAGATTGCTGTCTTTTTAATTATTTTTTCCGGACTAGTAAGACTTTTGTTTCCCCTAGTTTTTCCGGCACAATATTCTTTTTGGATTATGATGGCAGGTCTTTTGTGGTCGGTAGCCTATTTAATACTTGGGATTAGACTTTTGCCATTTTTATTTCAGACTCGCATTGACGGTAAAGAGCATTGAATTTGAGGGATCAGCCCCTTGGCTTAATATCAATTTTGATAGATGGGACTGATATAGATCATACCGTTTCCTAAAAAAATCACTGATATTGATTTTTTTAGGTGGTAGTTTATGTCAGACACTAATTTAACGAAACAAAACTGGGAATTACCCGGTGGTTTATTCATCTGGATTATTTCTGTTCACGAGACTTTATTATTTTTTATTTCATTGGCTATTTTCAAATATCAAAAATCAACAGACACAGTACTTTTTAGTCAAGAAAGCAGCTTCGTGAATCTTTCCCAGGGTACCTTTTATAGTGTCTTACTTATTGGCAGCGGTTGGGCTATTGCGGAAGCCCAATCGAAATATACAATATCTAGGAGAGGCACAGGAAGGGCTGCAAAAAATTATCACCTATTGGGTTTGGTTCTAGGAATTGCATTCTTAAGTCTAAAAATTTTCGACTTTGCAGATAAAATCAAAATTAATAAAAAGTTTGGCGACGATGCTTTTTGGACCTTCTATTGGTTCTTAAATAGCTTTCATTTTTTTCATGTCTTAGTGGGTATAATTTTTCTTATTTTCCTATTCTTTAAACTAAGAAAAAAACCTGAAAATAAAGACATCGAGTTATTCAACTCCGTCGCCATTTTTTGGCACGCTTGTGACATCATCTGGATATTGCTCTTTGCAAGCCTATACATTGGGAACTAATATGAAACTTAAACTAACTTTCTTATTTTTGCTTACTCTTTTGGTCATCAGTCT
Organism: Pseudobdellovibrionaceae bacterium; assembly: GCA_013359135.1. Classification (GTDB taxonomy): domain Bacteria; phylum Bdellovibrionota; class Bdellovibrionia; order Bdellovibrionales; family Bdellovibrionaceae; genus UBA2316. The sequence goes on from JABWCN010000041.1 coordinate 16,092, forward strand.
TTACACACACTCTCTATTTATTTTAGCACTGATTGTCTTTTCAAAAATAGCACTTATCCTTTTCAATTTCATGGAACTTAATGAGTGTGATCTTCTAATTAAAATTAGCTTGATATCTTTCTTTTTCCTTGGAACCGGACTGATTATATTTCTATAGCTTTTTTTTTAAAAAACAAGATGCCTTGATAAATTAACTTTCAAAAGATATCCTATCACAATGAATCAAAGATGGTATTCACTAGGTTTTGTTTCTTTACTTTTAACTTTACTCTTGGGAATACTTTATCGTTTTCAATTTGCAGGTATCAGTTTTTCAATTTTAAATTCAATTAATTTACACCAGGCTCATACGCATATGGGCTTTTATGGTGCTATGGCCGCACTCGTTTTTTTTGTTCTATCGAAAAATGTCACAGCCCTTGATAAAGCTCCCCATTTTTGGGCATATTTTTTCCTACTTTTTGGCAGCTTTTTAGGTTTTTTGTTTGATGGGTACAATATTTTTACGAAAATTTTTTCTTTTTTAATTTATCTCTACTGGCTTTATTTTGTCTATAATTTTTATAAATTCATGGCTTTAGAGACTAACTCCAAAAAATGGATGAAAATTTCATTTTATTCTTTGCTGATAGCTGCTTTATTCCTAATTTTGATAATTTATATAGCTAGATACGAATCTACAAATTTAATTAATTCTATAGTTAAAGGATTTTTATTGATGCTACTCCTTGGCTTTTTTACTCCAATAGCCTTGCGAAAACTTGATTACATGCCTCCACCCCCCTGGATATGGCTGACATTGACAAGCCTTGCCGCTATTGGCATTAGCTTTTCAATTTTATCAGTTTTGAATCCTTTGTCACTTGGAACTCTCGGTATACTTGTTTTAGTAAAGCAAAGAAAAAACTTTGGTAAATTTAACTTATCCAACTGGTCACATTATCTTTGGCTTCTGCAATCATTAGGTATGATTTTATATAATTTACCGATTTTAAAAAAATCGCACTTTGTTGACATTGCAAGTCTCCATTTTTTGATTTTAGGCCCAATAACAACAAGCTTTATAGAATTTCAAAGCGTAAAAATTAAAAATACTTACATATTAACTTTTCTATTTTTTATTTATACACTAATTACAATCGATCCGATTTTTCACAGATTACTATTTTGGAATCCGGACTTAAATCATTTCATTGCTGCTTGTGTGGGAATTGCTTTAATCCTTATTTTACTTGTAAATCTACTTTTAGTTTCAATCCAAAAAAAATATTCCATTAGCAAGTTGTAGGACGGGTTCAACTATTCTTTTTTCTTTTTAGGTTTTGTTACATGCTTGTCAGAATTACGAAGAAAGAATCGGGGACTTTCCCATGTTTCTGTCCTCGACTCGTAAATTATTTTTGCTTGCGCGCGCCATATCAGTACCTGCAATTCTTGTAAGTTCATCGACAATAAAAGTGTTGCGACGATTCCGGCTGATATCACCATTAGTTTATCTAAGTTCATACAGACCTCCGTTTTTGACTATTAAAATTTTCTGTTCAAATCGCTGCACGATATTTCTAACAGCAGCCCAGCTCCATTTTTTACCTTCACGCGATTTAACTTTATGCTTATCTAATTCTTGATTTATCTGGTGTATGGTTCGACCGCCTGCCCACATGCGGTGAATCTTGAGCAACACAGGAAATTCAATTGGATGTTTAGTCAACGCCCCTTCGAAGTAACAGAACCCATAAAACGGTTTAGCACCCGATTTAGATCTTTGTTTCAACACAGCCGTTCTGGTTGTCACAACTATCGGTGGTCTGATGTTAATTTTCTGCTTTTTTAAGATCGCCAACACCTTCTGCTTTGAGCAGGAAAATAAACCGCCGATTTCCGAAGCGGAGCAGCCAGAGAGGTACTTTTCAACTATTTCCTTGGAATAATCAGGCTTTTCTGAGAGAGTGATCCTAGTGATTCCAAGGGGTTGCAATGGTTTGGATATTGGATTGCTTGGATCACCATTTTTTGGGTTCTTACCCAATTCTCAGTTTCTTCGCGAAACCATAACTGGTTCTCTGGTTCTTCTCATTAAACAGTATATCACGTAGCGCATATCAATAAAAACAAGCATTTAGAGTTTTCAAACGATAGTTACCAAAGTTTTTAAATCCTCTTGCCCGCTTCTGCAGGGCTTTTGCATTTCCGTTAGTAGCCTAAGTGAACCCATTTGGCTCTTCGGCTCTTCTCCAAAGACAGGGGCAGTCAAGATTTCTGTTAGCTACAATATACTTTTACTCTGATTCTAAAGTTATTAAAATTATGCATTTCGTAAGCTCGATTTTGTATCTCATCCATCCTTCGATGTAAACCCTCAGTTATTGAGGGAGAACCAATTTTTTGTCGGTTGTTAGAGTGATACTTGATCATCAGCAAAAGCTAATGGATTAATTGATTTTACCCATTCTTTGTATTTATGATAAACTTCATCAACAGGACCTGGCTCACAGACTGGTCCTACATGAATCGTTAGTTTTCCGGGCTTGGCCCAGGGACTGCCCTTAGGCCACAGCTTGGTATTTCCATCTAGATAAAGAAATAAAATTGGTGTGTTGGTCTTTTCAGAGAAAATAGAGATACCTCTTTTAAATTCGTGAATTTTACCATCGGGGGAGCGTGTTCCTTCTGGGAATAGAATCATCCAAATACGATCTAAATTACCGAGTAAGTTTAAAATCAAATTAACGGCTTCACCTTTTCGATCTTTGCGATCAATGGGGATAGCGCCAAGACAGTGTTTAGAAAAAAAAGTAAAAAAAGGATTTGAAAAAAAGTAGTCTTTTGCAGCTGTAATGTAAAGGTTTAGCCAATATTGTGAAGGGATTGAGGCCGCAATTGAAGTTGCGTCCAAGTGGCTGCCGTGATTAGAGATCAGTAATAGTTTAGGATATTTTTTATAGAGTTCTTGATAACTTGCACCTTTGGTTCTGAGTTGTATGTAGGTGCTAAAAACCACTTTCAGATAAATGGACCAGGCAAAGCGAAAGAACATACTTGTCCAATCAATGGAACGAGTAAAAAGTGGTAAATGTTTAAGATAAGTGGGAAGTTGAGTCCATTGCTCGTTATCATACTTCCATGGTTTCATTTTTAGAGAGTCTTGATTATCCTTCATAGTTTTCCCTTCTTACTGAATCCAAAACATGACATAGTAATAAATGGGGGCTACAAAAATTAAACGATCCATTCGTTGTAAAAAATCACCTCGACCTAAAACAAAACCACCAACAATCTTAACTCCAGCATCACGGCGAACGACTGTCATGACTAGATCTCCAAACATCCCTCCCAGAGAGGCAACAATACCTGCGGTGAGCCAGTATTTATCCGATTGATCAGGAAGAGCAAATCTCATGGCTCCAGCTAAAAAAAGAGTTAAAGCCATAGACATTAATGTTGACCCAAGGGTTCTCTTTGGATCGATACGACGAAACAAGCGATAGGATTTAAAATACCTACTGATCGCAAGATTAGTGTTGTCACAAAACTCAGTAAGTACGATTAAATATAGAATTTGATACAGACCATTTTGCAAATTCAAAATTAATCCAAGGTGCATGAAAGACCAACCTAAGAAAATAAAAGACAGTAAAGTTATAGAAATATATTGAATCATTCGCTTATAGTTATTTCTTAGAATAGGAACCAAACAGCAACTTCCAAGAACTATCATGGGAATTTCGTTGTATAGAGTTAAACTATGAAAATAACTGCAAAGACCAAGAGCCATTATTCCTACGTAGCTAATAAGTACGAAATAGTTACGATGATACATTCCCATAAGTTGAAAAAAAGCTTTCGCTCCGTATATGGACATGATTACGAGGACGATCAAGGGAGCTGGAAATGGAAATGAAAATATAAAAAATAAAAGAGGTGCTAAAAAAATCCAAGATTTAATGCTGGCCCATGCAGCTATAAAATAGTGATTTTTTTTTCTAAAAAAATAAACAATTAATCCAGAAATAAAAATAATACTCAAAACAATAATCGAAGTTTGCTTATAGATTGCATCAGTAAGTAATAAAGACGAAGATAAAAAGCCCATTTAAAATTCCTTTAGATTTAACTCTCTTTACTATTGATTTGTAAGTCTTTGATCTTTTTGTAGAGATTAGACTTAGAAACCTTTAAAAGTTTTGCTGTATTCTCTATGTCTTGGGCACATTGTTCAAGTGCTTCTTCAATGATGAATTTTTCAGCATTTTTTAAAAGCGTATCTAATCCCAGGCTAATTTCAGATAGATCCATCCCTAGAGGAATGACAAGATCCTTAGTATTAATAGTCACAAGGGTTTTATTTAGAAGAGGAACCACGTCAATTTTTCTAATAATGGGCAGAGGTGAAGTTAAGCTCAGTTGTTCACAAATTCTTTTAAGTTCGCGCACGTTGCCAGGCCATGAGTACCTGGTTAACTCTTGTATTCCATCATCTGCAAAACTTTTGTTGCGTTTAGGTTTTTCCGTGCTTAAAAAATGAGTAGCTAATTCTACAATATCTTCCTTACGATTTCTAAGCGGTGGAAGTTCAATCTTTTGTGATGAAATACGATAGTAAAGGTCTTCGCGAAATAGTCCCTCTTGTATCATTTGCAATAAAGGTTTGTTAGACGCAGCAATGATACGAGTTTGTATTTTGATTGTTTCCTTAGCACCTACCTTTCTAATTTCACCGGACTCAAGAAAACGTAAAAGTTTAACCTGAAAACTCAGAGGCATAGCTTCAATTTCATCTAAAAATAAATCGCCTCCATGGGCAGCCTCGGTCAAACCAATTTTATTGCTATCAGCACCAGTAAAAGATCCTTTGAGGTGGCCAAACATTTCACTCTCGAAAAGAGTTTCTGGGATACTGGAAACATTAACGGCAATAAAGGGGCGATCACTTTCTTGGTGATGCAAAAGTTTAGCGACAACTTCTTTTCCTGTCCCAGTCTCGCCCTCGATTAAAATTGGTTTTTTTTCTCCTTTAAGATCAGCTATCTGCTTTTTTATTTTTAGACTTAGCGGAGAACTTCCTATCCAGTGAATTAAGTGTTTACCGTGAGATTCGTGATCAAAATTACGAATCATCCAGTGGGCTTGAATTTTTTCTAGAATGGAGTTGACCTCTTCAAGACTCAACGGCTTGGCCATAAATTTTTGAGCTCCAGCTAGAAGGCAAGCTTCCATAGTTTCACGATTAAGATCGCCAGACATAGCTACAATTTCTACATTTGGATCTTTTTTATGCAGATCTTCTATGACTCTGATACCAATAGGATCTCTAGAGTTTTTGATCAAATGCATGTCAATAAAGGCAGCATGGAAAAACATATCCTTAGGAATTAGATTGGGGTCTTCAACACTCACTACTTTCCATGGTTTATTCAAGCAGGCTTTTAGCGCTTGATGTATTAAAGAATCATCATCGACAACAAGAAGTATAAATTCAAAATTTGACATATTCTTAGAGTGTCTCAGGCAGAGACTTTATGCAAAGAATTAATGCTCGGAGTTAGTCATTTTTTTCTAAATAAAAAGTCAATTCAAGAGTTAAAATAAAAAACAGTTAATCTAACTAAAGCCTACAGTAGAAATGGAAAATAAGAGTATGGACGTAAAAAAAAATCAAGATCATGAAAAAAATATTAAAATTCTATTAGTTGAAAATATTCATACCATAGCTAAGACTCGTCTTGAAGAAGAGGGTTTTGAAGTTGATTTGATTTCCTATGCTCCTGGTGAAGACGAACTGATTGCAATGTTAAAAAAGTATCAAGTCCTTGGTATCAGATCAAAGACAGAAATCACCCAAAAAGTGATTCAAAATTCTCAACATTTGATTGCTATAGGCGCGTTCTGTATTGGTACTAACCAAATTCAATTACAAGAAGCAAAAAACTCTGGCATTCCTGTTTTTAATGCTCCTCATGCTAATACCAGAAGTGTGGCTGAGTTGGTAATTGCAGAAATGATTTCTTTATCTAGGCAATTAGGTGACAGAAATATGAAAGCTCATGCCGGAGATTGGATGAAAACGGCAGAAGGTAGTAAAGAAGTCAGAGGTAAAGTCCTTGGAATTGTTGGTTATGGTCATATAGGGAGTCAATTATCAATCTTGGCTGAAGCCATGGGAATGAAAGTCATTTTCTATGACGTCATTAAGAAACTACCTTTAGGAAATGCTCGAGCCATGAGAAGCATAGAGGAGCTTCTTGAAAATGCAGATTTTGTTAGTTTACATGTGCCAGAAACTCCCCAAACGAAAAATATGATAGCAGAAAAAGAATTATCCCTTATGAAAAAAGGAAGTTATTTGATCAATGCTAGTCGAGGAACAGTAGTAGTTATAGAGGATTTAGTAGAAGGTTTAAAGTCTAAGCATCTTGCTGGGTGTGCGATAGATGTTTTTCCCCATGAACCATCATCTAACAAGGAAAAATTTGAATCTCCACTTCAGGGTCTGAGTAATGTTATTTTAACCCCACATATTGGTGGATCTACAGAGGAAGCGCAATACTCTATTGGGATAGAAGTTTCAGAAAGTTTTAGAAAATTTTTAAAAGTAGGATCAACAGCTGGAGCGGTGAATTTTCCTAATATTGATTTAATTCCTCAACAGGGTGTTAAACGAATTCAAAATGTTCATAAAAATGAACCAGGTGTACTTGGTGAAATTAATGGAATTATTTCCAAGGCAGGAGCAAATATTCAGGGGCAATTTCTTTCCACTGATGAAAAAATAGGTTATCTTATTATGGATGTTGAGTCTGAGAATATAGAGAATTTGGTTAAAGATATTGAAAAATCATCTAGAAATATCAGAACGCGAGTAGTTTTTTAGGTCAGGTTTTACACTTATCATGGCTTCATTCAGAGTGTTGGTCAGAGCTTGCTTAGAAAAGGGCTTGCTCAAATAAAAATTGCAACCAGATTGTAGGCATTTTTCTTTATCTTCTTTCATAGAGTACCCTGTCATAGCAACTATAGGGTTGTTGAAGCCTTTAACTCTGAGTTGTTTGGTAACTTCATAGCCGTCAATAAGGGGCATCTGCATGTCCATCAAAATAATATCAAAGAGGGTTTTAGTAGTTTCTATTAAAGCTTCTTCTCCATTTGAGGCATTGGTAATTTCAGCACCTGATTTGAGTAAAAACATTTTAATTAAGATTTGATTTTCTATGGTGTCATCAGCAACAAGAATTTTAGCGCCTTGAAGTAAATTAACATTTTTATCAGAATCTGCATGGGGGTACTTGGTGTCTTCTTCTGTTGATTGGGTTTTATTATAATCGATAGTAGCAAGAAAACGACTACCTTGGTTAACCACAGAATTTAAAATCACAATATCCCCTCCTAGTAAGTTTGCTAACTTTTTAGAGATCACTAAACCAAGTCCTGTGCCTCCATATTTTTTATGTATAGAGTGATCTCCTTGAGAGAAAGGAATAAAAAGTTTCTCAAGCTGTTGTTCAGGAATACCGATTCCTGAGTCTTCAATTTCAAAATTTAGCAATTGATTTTTAAATTCGTAGGTGACTTTAATGTAACCTCTATCTGTAAATTTGATAGAGTTTCCAATCAGATTGTTTAAAATTTGTTTCAGTCGGTTTGAATCAGAATAAATATAATCAGAAAAGTTTCCTTTTTTAATAAACTTCAATTCTATATTTTTTTCTTGGCATTTTAAGCTTAGTGATTGATATAGGTCATCTAAGAGTTGTCTTAGTGAAAAAGGATTTTTTTCAATAGAAAGATGATCAGCTTCAATTTTTGATAAATCTAAAAGATCACTTACGATGTTATTCAAAGTAATTCCAGTTCTACTTATAATATCCAAAAAATAATTTCTTTCGGTTTCAGAAAGTTGAGGATCTCGAAGAATTTCTGTAAAACCTAAAATAGAATTTAAGGGTGATCGAATTTCGTGGCTTATATTGGCTAAAAATAAGTTTTTATTTTGATTAGCATGTTCAGCTAATTCTGTTTTATTGATCTGCTTGATTAAATTATCGGTCATTTTGTTTAAAGAAGCATTCATTTGACCGATTTCATCTTGATGAGTTACTTGCAATTGAATGTTTAGATTACCTTTACCTATGTGACTCATAGCTGCATTAAGTTTTTTGATACCATCTGTGAATTGGTTACAGAATTTATAGACTAAATAGAAAATTGTAGTTTCAATAAATAGAACAAAGGTGGTCATTAGTAGGATGAGTGTTTTCTCAAGCCATCGAGAAGCTTCCCCAAGTGTTTGTGAAAAGCTGTCTTCAACCTCAGTAAGTTGGTTATTTAAGCTGGAAACTTTGAGCATGAGATCTTGTATATCTTTGGTGTAAATGTTGTTTGTCGTGAACTGCTTTTTTATAATTTGAGCATAATTAATAATATCTCCCAAAAGTGCATCAGCCACTTTCCAATCATTGATAGCCTTTGTTAGGAAAGGATTATTATAAAACATCGTAAGTAACATAATTATTGGTTTGATGTCTTGTATATGACTACCTCCTTCCAGGAAAAAAATTGCAACATCATTGTAGTTAACATGTTTTTTTTCTAGTTCTAGACGTGCTTTGTAGTTTGCTGTGGGAACTTTTAAATCCTCTAGAAATAAATCATAATATTTTTCGTCATTGAGGCTGATATATTCTTGCAAGTGAATGATAGCATTTTTCTGAGACTTAGACCATTTACCTTCGCCAGCAACCAGAGCTCTGAGAGATGAAAGGATATTCATAGCAAAAAATAAGGTCAGTAGTTCGAATGAAATGAGGATCGTTGTCACGCAAAAAAGAAGGTACATTTTTTTAGCTATTAGTAAGTTATTCCACCAGTTTCTAAGACGTCCCAATTTTGATATTCTCCAAAAGTTGTTCTATTTCATAAGGTTTTTTGATAAATTCGTATTTATTCAAATCTGATCTCTTATTTAAAAGTTTGTTGTCAGCTGACATAAGAATTATATTGATATCACTGTAAAGTGATTTTTTTTTAACAACCTCTATAAAAGTTAAGCCATCCATCACTGGCATCATTAAATCTAAAAGAATTAGTTGTGGTAAAGAGGTAAGAGTTGAAAGAAGGCTTAGGGCTTCTTTGCCGTTATTAGCTGTAGAAACAAGGTAGCCTTCAGATTCAAGAAGTCCTTTTAAAAGCAGTTGTATATCAATAGAATCATCAACGATTAGAATGTGTTTAGCCAATGCCCATCTCCTTTGATAAAAATCTGATTTCACTATAGTCAGATATGATAGGTAGTTCGATTTTAAACAAGCAACCATTTCCTTTGCTACTGTAGAGTCGTATGGTACCTTTGTGTGCTTCAATAATTTTTTTGGAAAGAAATAAGCCTAAGCCTAGTCCTCCAATATTCTTTGATGCTTTGGCTCTTTCAAATCGTTTGAATAGTTTTTTTTGCTCTTGTAAATCTATGCCGGGACCAAAATCCTGAATTTTAATAACAATCTTATTTTGTTCTCTAAGAGCTGAGATATTTACACCTGTACCAGGCGAGTGTTTTATGACATTATTAAAAATATTTGTGATTACTTGTTGAATTCTTTCTGTATCCCAAACACCTAAAAGATCTTTTTCTATATTAATTGTGAGGCTATTTTTCGAATTTTCAAAAAGAATCTTAAATTTACTTAAAGTGTCTTCCAAAAGCTGAGATAAGTTGATTTTTGAAAAATGAAGATCTATTTTTTCACTGCGAATTTTAGAAACATCTAGAAGATCATCTACAAGTTTAATCAAGTATTCAATTTGTTTTAAACAAAAAACTAATTCTTTTTCTAGCTCTATGAATGTTGCACTGGTATCAACCTTAACGAGGTTTCTCTGAGTTATCTGAAGTTGTAACTTAAGTGTTGTTAAAGGCGTTTTTAGTTCATGTGAGGCAATTGATAAAAAATTATCTCTTACTTCGATAGATTTTTCCAATTTTTTTACAAGTTTAGTATTCAGTAATGCTTGTGCGCATAAATGAGAGTATTCTTCTATAAACTCTAAGTCTTTAACTGTATATTTCTTTCCTGACTTTTCGGCCATGAGACAAAGAATGAAACCAAAATTTTTTTCGTCTGTAATCTTAAGTGGAATAATGATGCAAGAATTAAAAACTATCTTAGTTATCAAAGTATTCAAAAAAAGATCATTTTTGAAGTTTTTCAAATTTCTAAGAGGAATAATATCATCAAATAATTGTGGCTTTTTAAGATTTGAAACAAACTTTTTACAGAAAGGGTTTTGTATAACCCCTTGTTTAATATTTTTGTTATAGTTTTTAACTAGTTCAAAACTAGCAAAAATATCACTATCAATAGCCATCTCAAAATCATTGCTAACTTCATCAAATGTAGACAAAATAACTAGGTTCGCAAAGTTGGGAATAAGAGAAGTCGTTATTGTTTTTAGTATAGTGTTAATTTCGCGATGTTGAAGCTGCTTGAGAAGGGCTTCTTTTTCTTGTAAAAGAGCAATTTTTTCTTTTAATAAGATTTCTTTGCTACCTAGAGAATCATCAATTGGGGCTTCATTTTTTTTTCTCTCAGTTATCTCTCTAAGGGTAGTGATCACGAAAAATTCTTTTTTAATTATGAACCGACGGCAGTTAATCTCAATAAGAATTTGTGGTCTAATGGTAGTTTTTACTGATATGTTTTTCTCATGACTCAAGTTTTGCTTTTTTAAGGAAGAAAAAACTTTTTTTATTTTATTAGCGTTATCCAGCTGCGACTGAGTTGATATCAGATTTTCTATTTTCGTTCCTAATAATTCAGTTTCTTTACCAAGAAACAATTCTTCAGCTAGTTGATTTAGCATTACTATGTAGCCTTTAGAATCTGTTACAATAATAGCATCAGGAACAACATTTAAAAAAAAATTGAAACTCTTTTTGAAGCTCAAAGGGAGTTGTTTTTTTCTTTGATAAATGCTTTTCTTAATTTTCATTGCAGTAACGAATTCTATCTTAAAAAAATATAAAGCACTAATTGAAATCTTTGTGTGAAGAAAGTCCGACATAAGAAAGTTAAAGTTCATACAGAGTAAACTGTTAAGAAAATTGAATTTGACAAGAAATCTGAATGACTTACCATTCTAACGTGTATAGCTAAACAGTTTAATTTAATAATTTGTTTTTAAACAGATGGTAACTTTCTAAATATGAGGTGCAGATCATGAAGATACTTTCTATTGAAGATTCTAAGGAATCTCAAGTTTTAATAGACCTAGCCTTGAATAAACAATTTGAAGTTGATTTTGCAGATGACTACACAACTGGAATAGGCAAGATTTCAATTAGCCATTATGATTGCATTTTGATGGATATAAATCTTCCAGATAGTAATGGATTTAATATTTTTAGCCAGCTAAACCGTCAACAAATTCGTAAGATTCCGATTATTTTTCTTTCAGCTGAGGCGTGTGAAATGACAATAGCTAATGCTTTTAATATGGGAGCCGATGACTATATTGTTAAACCTATAAAGCCAATTGAGCTAGCTGCCCGAGTAGCTAATAGAATTATAAAGAGTAACAGGGTTTTTGAAGCCGAGTATACCACAGGCCCATTCAAATTTAATTTACAAACCTCAAGAGTTTATTTTTGCCATAGTAATAATTCACCAGAGATTTTACTAACTCCTATAGAGTTTAAAATTCTATTTTTATTGGCAAAAAACCATCATAGAATCTATTCGAGAACAATGTTAATTAATGAACTTTGGGGGAATGATTACTATTTAGAGTCTAGAAGTGTAGATAAACATATTTCTTCTCTAAGAAGAAAAATTAATCCTTATGGAAACTTAATAAAAACACAATCTGGTAAAGGCTACTGTTTTGAATTACAGGCAGATTTGAAAGAGGATTTTTCATATGAAAACAGAAATTCCAGTTCAAAGAGAAATTGAAGCTCTAAGTGATTTTTTCATTAATTCTAGAAAGAAAGATATTGTTTCTATGGAAGCCTATCTAATAAAAGAAAACTATGATGAACTTGAAAAGATTTTTCATAACATAAAGGGTATATCGATGCCTTATGGATATCCCACAATTGGTGATTTGGCTAAAGCGTTAGAAGAAGCTTGTGTCAAAAGAGATCGAGAGTCCTTGACAAGAAATCTTAATAAGTTAAAAGACTTTCTTTCTAAGTATTAAACCTTTAAACTAGTATAGTATTAAAGTAGATTAGTATAATAAAGAAGATAATAATAGTGAAATATTTTTATATTCTTGGTTTCTTCACTGTAAAATTTAAAATTAAGTGTTATTGAGTTTTTCATGACAACAATATTAATTATAGAAGACAATGTAGAAGTTCAGTTACTGTTAAAAAAGTATTTAGAGAATAGTAGACTTATTGTTTGCTATTCTCTCTCTGAGGCATCAGCCTATTTAAGCTCAGATGATGTTGATTTAGTAATATTAGATTTACTGCTGCCTGATGGGAATGGTTTAAGTTTTTTATCAAAACTCTGTATTGATAAAAATATTCCAAAATTCCCAGTCATTGTTATTTCAGCAAAAAATGATATTGAATCACAGATATCGTGTTTAAATTCTGGAGCAGATGATTTTATCTCTAAACCATTTAATAAAGAAGATTTAATTGCTAGAGTTAATTCAGTTTTGAGAAGGGGGCCATTGCGCCATTCTTTGGAAAAATTAACAATTGGAAATCTCGCGCTTAATGTTGTTCAACAAACTGCTAAGGTGCTTTTAAATAATAAATATCTAGATTTATCATTAACTCCAATTGAATTTAAATTGCTACTAAATTTTTGTAACCACATTGATATGGCTTTTTCTCGTCAAGATTTAAAAGAGATTTTTTGGAGTGAAACATATATTTCTTCTAGAAATATAGATACTCATATATGTAATCTAAGAAAAAAGCTTGTATTAACCAACTTAGATATTATTAACAAAAGAACAAGGGGATATTATTTAACAATAGTGCCACATAAGCAAAAGATGGAATTCACATACTTTAGTGAAGAGCCTCAATTGCCTACATCAAAAACGATAAACTATACTTAAGCTATTTTCTGTTTCGATAATATGTTTAGTTTTAAAAACAATTATTTATTTTATATTCTTTTCTCTTTTGTGGGTCTAAATTTCATACTATAGGTAGTGAAAAATTTTAGATCAAATGTGATTTAATTAAATGGAGGGAGAATGAAGAATAAAATATCAACATTAGCCATTTCAAAAAAAACTCATTTTGATTTTGATAGAGAAATTGATATTGAAAGAGATCTAGCTTCAGATAGTACTTCATCTTATGAACAAACTAGTTTTATGATTGTTGAGGATGATGTCGCAACTTCAAAGTTTATAAAACATGTGATTAAAAAGTCAGTTAGTAACCCTGTTAAAGTTAGATCTTTTAATACAGCAGATAAAGCTTGTGAGTACATTTATTCTCTTAAAGAATTTAATTTGCCAGGACCTGATGTGGCGATCATAGATTATATTTTGACAAGTAATAATGAGGGAATTTGGCTTTGTGATCTTTTGAAAAAGCGATTTCCGGAAACTCATGTTATACTTATGTCTTCATTTAGTAGTGATCAAATGCGTGAAATTATCGAGAGAAGTGAAACTAAGCCACTTTTTATACAAAAGCCATTTGAGATTGATACTTTAAAAAAAATTTTATTCAACTAATTAACAAAGGGGGAGTTATGTTATTATTAGCTACATTTTTTTGTGCCGTCGGTTTCTTCACTTTCGTGATGATCAAAATTATTCTAGGAACCTTTAATTTCATAGGAGCTTGTGGTGATGATGATTTTTATTGTAGTTATTACGAATATTTGAATAGAGGAACCGAACTTATACAAGAAAGGTCAGATTTTGTTAATAAGCAAAAGGTTTTAATTCGTTACCCTATGGCAGCTTAATAAAAATAAATTTTAAAAAGGATTTTTTATGAAAAAAATTAAGGATTTTATATCGATAATTTCTGCCTCGAAAAAACATTGTGTTGATTCCAATCATTTAGTTGCAGATATTTTAGCTACTTTACCTCAAATGTTGTCAAATCATCTTTTTGTTTTGGAAAACAACTATATAATTGGTGTATTTCCATTTAAAGAATATTTATTAAATACAGTGGCTAGTTCATCTCAATTACATGGTGTAAAAGTTAGAGAGTTTATTAGTAAATTTGTGCCGACAGTTTCAAGCGATTTGAGTCTTGAAGAGTGCTTAGGGCTTATGAAACATAAGGGGACTACGTGTTTAGCTGTTAAAGATAATGAGTCAATTATTGGAGTTGTGGATTTAGCTTTTTTGATTGAGAAAGTTTTAGATGAGAAGAATTTTTTGATTGATCAATTGTCGACATATATTAATGGAACTTCAATGTATCAAGAAAAGGAAGTCACTCAAGAGGAAGTGTTCTTTTGTGAATCGAATGATATGGAAGCTCCGTTGAGATTTGGAGATGATGGCCTAGTTAAAGCAGCGTGAGGTGATAGTATGCTAACTTGGAAAAATTTGAAAAAATTAAGTTCTTATACTAAAGATGGATTTCGACTTGAATTAGCTGATTTTTATTTTAATAAAAATTCAAGTCAATTGGCATCTTTTCAATTTGTTCTTTTTGGACAATTTAGTCTGGCAAGTTATGAAGTCCCAATCAGCTTTGTAACTTATATTGCAGTGGAGAATTGTATAAGTATTAATTTAAGACAGAGTGAAATAGAGGAGTTCCGTCAAGAGTTTTTATTGCCAATGTCCGAACAAAGAATAGATTTTGAGCCAAGCTATACAGAGTTTATTGAGTCTCACAACTATATTGATCTTTTCCAGTTCAGTGAAGGCGCATACAAACCAAAGGTAAATTTTGAAACTGTTTGCGGTATTGAGGTCTGCTTTGCTGATAGCTCGAGAGGAATTGTTTACGATGTGTGGTTTCATCTTGATGATTGGAAATTAGCTTTTCAGGTTCTGTTTAAGAATAATCCTGAAAGAAGACTTTCTTATTTTCTTGAATCCAAGGATATAGAGAATATAGATTCAATCCAAAAAAGAGCATTTAGTCCTCTTAGGGCAGAAGTATTGAAGTCTGTACCGATAACGCAAGATCCACATCTTTTTAAAAATAAACTAAAGGAATTAGTTCAGCATATATCAATGGCTATTTAATCCCAATAGGAGGGGGTATGGAATTATCTAATTTTTTAGATCCAAGTGCAAAGAAGATTAACAATATAACAACTATTGGATTGATAGACATTAAAAACCTTGAAAATCGTTTTTTTAAAGACCCTGATTTCTTGAAGGAAATGCTATCAAATTACGTGATCACTTCAAATAATTGTCTTGAAGAAATGAAACTAGCGGCTAGAAATCAGAACCCGTCGATTTTGGCTAACTCTTGCCATAAACTGTTGGGTTCAACATTGAATTTTTCTAGTGGTTATATTGCTCGATACCTTGAGGATATCGAGTTTAATGCTAGAGAGGAAAAAAAAATCATAGTCTCGGTCGAGGAACTTAATAAACTAGAAGAAACTATAAAAATGTTGCAAGATCAGATTTCTGAACTAGCTAACTCGTGGAGTGAATAGAGCACAGAAGAGTTAGTTTTTTATTTTAAAAAGATAGTAAGTTTTAAGTTTGTCTTGGTCGTAGCGTTCGTAGATTTCGATGACATCTTCTTGCATCGACCACTTGTGTTCAACGAAATACTCTTTAGCGGTACCATAGACCTTAAATGGGCCAATAGCGGGGGATCCCAAGAACTCTGCGACTATGTATTTCTGGCCAGGTAGAATTTTTCTTTGTAGAGGGTCTGGAAGGGGCAGGTTTTTTGCCTCTTCAATCCAACAACCAACATGACTTTTTAGCCGGCTGTGTTCTTTGATTCCTGGATCATCCAGAAAATGTGCAAAGCTTTTTTTACAATCGAGTTTGTTTTGTTCCGCCCATTTTTCAACTTCTTCCAGAGTTGGAAGGATTTTGTGATAGGGGCCAATATGTTCTTTAAATATTAAGTTAAGTTCAGGATACGTAGCTTCTTTGATGGTGACTTCTTTGAAAAATCCAAGACTGATGAGTGCCCAAAAAGAAATAATGATTAAAGAGATAATGATACCTAAGAATATTTTTCTCATTTAGCTTATTTCCACTTGATAGAGCATCCCATTGAGGGGGTTTGCTTTTCTGTTAAAGGTTCATTTTGAAGGAGTTTTAGAACGGCATCATAAAGCTCTCTTTTTGTGACCTTGGTATCGTCTTTCCAAGAATCGTCGAGTCGCCCCCTGTAGGCTAAGTGAAGTTTGCTATCATAGACAAAAAAATCAGGAGTGCAAACAGCACCAAATTTTTTTGCGACCTCTTGTGAATCATCATGAAGGTAAACAAAGGGATATGATTTCTCTGTAGCTCTTTTTTTCATATTTTCAAAAGAGTCATCAGGATAACGGGAACTATCGTTAGATGAAATAGCAATCACATTTACTTGATGTTTTTTTAAATCATGAGCCAATTGAATGAGTCTGTCTTCAATGGCTTTGACATAAGGACAGTGATTACAAATAAACATGATAAGTAGAGGCTTGTTGTTGCAAAAATTTTGTAATTGATAAGTTTTGCTATCTACTCCTGGTAATTTAAAATCAGGACACTGGCTATCTAATTCATTCTCTGGGGTGTAGGTTAAGGCCATAATTTTTCTCTCTGGGGTTTAGTTTTAAATTTGAGTCCAAGGGATTTTTTTTCCGCTTAGGGTTAAAAGCTCGGCATTAGGGAAAACTTTTTGGTAAGTTTCCTGTAAGCCTTCGAAATGATTTAACGCTAATTTTAAATTTTCGCAATCGGTGCTAGAGAGCTCCTCATCGCAACTTGATATGGCGTCAGTGATTTCAAATAAAAATCTGTCCACAAAGCGAATCCAATCTTGTCCATGTAAAGCCAGATCTTTGGGGAAGCATTGAATGAGGGCTGTTGCTGTGGATACATTTTCAGGCTTTGAAAGCACATTTAAACCAATCCCAATGTGAGCTACAATCTCTGTCCCTTGGGTGACTGTTTCTACTAAAATTCCAGCTAGTTTTTTATCATGAACGTAAATGTCATTTGGAGCTTTTAATGAAAAAGGAATAAAGCTCCAAGTGCTGGACAGAGCTCTCCAGAGAGCTAAACCCACACGACTTGTAAAAGAAGAATTTGGTGTGTTAGGTAGGAAGAAAGTCCATGTGCTTAGTAAGGCACCACCTTTGGGGCTCATCCACTGATTTGTTCCACGCCCTTTGCCCTCGGTTTGAAAATCTGTCAGGTAAAGACAAAAATCTTTATCCTCAAGGTCAGATGATTTTGACAGTAAGTTAGTACTATTGATTTGTGGGTGATAGACGACTGGAATTTGATTATTGTCGGCCCATGCTTTGGTCATTTTTCCTATAAAAATATCTTTTAATGGACTATCTTCGTGGTTCATCTGTACCTCATTTTCAGGTTATTTACGCCATTCAAATTGCAAACTAACATCGGCAACTGGCGCTGAGTGAGTCAACGCGCCAACACTGATAAAGTCAATGCCAATGGCTGCAACTTGACTGACTCGTGAAAGAGTCATGTTACCACTAGCTTCGGTTTCAATACTTTTTGGAATTAACTTGCGGGCTTCAGTCAACAATTCATTGTTCATATTATCTAGAAGAATTCGATCAACTTTTAGTTGGATCGCCTCTTTTATTTGTTCTAAATTGGCAACCTCAACTTCAATTTTTAAGTCAGAATTTTCTCTAACTCGATGAACCGCTTTGGTAATACCCCCCATAACAGCAATGTGATTGTCTTTAATCAGTATGGCCGTGGAAAGATTCATGCGATGATTGACTCCGCCACCATGGACGACAGCTTTTTTTTCTAAATCACGGAATCCTGGTAAGGTTTTCCTGGTATCAAGAATTTTTGTTTCAGTGCCTTTAACAGCTTCAACAAAGCGACGGGTGTAAGTAGCTATTCCAGAAAGATGTCCCAGAAAGTTTAAAGCGACACGTTCTGCTTTTAAAATTTGTAATAAATCACCCTCTAAGGAGCAGATATTTTGCCCTTTAAGAATCGACTGTCCTTCCTCAAAATTCCACTTGATTTTAAGTGAAGGCTCAACAATCATCATGGTGTTTTCAAAAGGGAGCAATCCTGATAAAACTAAATCTTCTTTAGCCTTAAGAACGGCTTTACCCTGTTGCGGTAGTAAGCCAAGAGATTCTGTAGTGACGTCTCCCTGGGGCATATCTTCTTTTATAGCAGCTTTAATAAGTTCACTTAATATCATTGTTAGCCTTGGTCATCAAAGACCACTCCTTGATAGTTTATAGAAATCTTTGCAGCACTAATAAACTAAATAGACTTTTCGGCTTCTTGAAGCAACTTTTTTATTTCTTCTCTGACAACACGCTCGGCAATATCAGGAAGTAATGTCCAGCAAATTTTTTCAATGATAGCTCTGGATTCTTCGCGAATAATTTTTTCTTGAGCTTTCAAGTCAAGATACAGCGGCTCTTTAACCGTTTGAATACGGGGAACTTCCATTTTCCCAGACTCAGTCGTAGAGAAAGATTCTCCTGTTGTGTGGTTTAAATGGGAATTAAGTTGTGGAGTTTTTGGAGTGCCTGCTTCGTCCAGATCCTCATTGAAAATGATCTCTTCAAAGTCATCTGTGATTTGAACCTTGGCTTTTTTAAGATCTTCTTCAGGAAGAGAGTAGTTTTCTAGTGTATTAATTTTCTGTTGTGACCACTCGTCCTTTTCGTTGTTATCGGAATCAGGACGAAGAAAATCTTCTTTTTGTACGTTTAACTTGTTGGGCAAAGAAAAATTAAGTCCCGCTGGTGCATCCATGGAGGAGGAACTATTCGTTTTTTCCAAAATAGAAGACTTAGATTTGCTGGTTGTGATGTGAGAAGATTCAAAGGGGTTTGACGAGGAACTGGTTAACGGAACTTGAGCAAACTCTTCATCATCTACTTGTAGAGATAATCCTTCGGGAGTTCCTGGAAGGTTAAAATCAGTTGGAAGTCCTAAGCCTGGGATAGCTTCATCAAGTGCAGAAGAGCTCATCTCTGCTTTTTTTTGCTGTATTTCTTTGTTTAAATCCTTGAAAGATTCAATTTCTCCAAAGTTTAAAAAGGAACTAATCGGATTTGTGGCCGTTTTGGGAGCAAGTTCCTGAACCATTTGTCTTAAAGTTTCCACCTCAAAGGGTTTTTCCAGGCGACGATCGGCCTTGCTTTCAAGAGCTTTTTTCTCGTCAATCCCCATAAGGCTATTCCACATCAAGACAATAGGAATTTGTGAGGTCTCTGAATTATTTTTAAGTTCTTTGCTGACATCATAGCCAGATTTTTTGGCAAGTAAGACATCGGCAAAAATGATGTCGGGTTGAAAAACTTTGGCAATAGGAAGCACATCGATACCTGAATGCACGGGTTTCACTTCAACAGAAAAATCCTGAAGAGCCAATTGAATCACTTTTTTAATTGTCTGACTCTCATCAGCCAGTAAGACGCGTAAAGCCATATATCAAGTTAATAGGGATTTTTTTAATGAGTCAAGTCATAATGATCCCATGCTAAGAATTGATCGCTATATTGCTAAGTATTTTTTGGGATTTTTTTTAGGTGGAATGTTGGTCTTCTTGACTGTTTTTTTGGCAGTAGATGTCCTCTCTACCTTTGTGAGTTACAAGGGAGTAGCGGCGTCTTCATTGATTCAGTTTTACATCCTTTACATTCCCGACATAGTTCAAAAGTTGATTCCAGTTTCTTGTTTACTAGCAACAATTCTAACACTTTCTTCTTTGAATAAGGCCAATGAGTTAGTGGCACTTTTTGCTGCCGGTTACTCTTTGTTAAGAGTTGCGACCCCAATTTTGGTCATTGTCTTGGGGATTTCTTTTTTTAGTTTTTACTTGAGCGATCGAGTGATTCCTTCTTTGACTAGGCAAAAAAATTATATTTTCTATCATGAGATAAAGAAAACACCCTCACAGTTTTCCATCGTTAAAACTAACCGTATTTGGTACCGCTCCAAAAATGAAATTTTCAATATTAAAACTTTAAGCCTAGATGGTTCCAAAGCCCAAGGATTAACCCTTTATACTTTTGATCCTGATTGGGAGCTACAAAGGATGATTGTTGCCGAAGAAGTGGATTTAAAAAATAAACAGGCCAGAAATGCTTCCGGGCAATATCAATGGTTTTTGAAAAAAGGTTCGGTGACAGTTTTTTTTAAGGATTCAAGCTTTCCTATGACAACTAATTTTAAAGAAAAAACAATTATAATGAATGAAGAGGCCAAGGATCTGCAAAGTAGTGGACAAACCTCTGAGATGCTTTCTCAAAAAGAACTTGAGAAGTTCATAGAAAAAAATAAAGAGGCAGGTCTAGATACGATTCGTTATGAGGTGGATTACCACTCTAAGTTTGCCTTTGCTTTTGCAGGATTAGTCATGACCATTTTAGGTATTCCCTTTAGTGTCTCCAAGGGGCGATCTGGTGGGGTAATGATGAACGTTGGTATTGTTATTGGCTTGGTCTTTTTTTATTGGATTTTTTATAACTCATCAATAACTCTGGGGACTCATGGGCATCTGCAACCCTTACTTGCGGGTTGGATTCCAAATCTGGTGATGATGGTTTTGGGGATTTTCTTTTTGATAAAGTCAAAAAAGTAAATACTTATTAAAATCAATAGGTTAGTTTGGTTTTTTTGATGGTAAAAACGGGCTTTATATTTGTTGGAAAAAAAATGAAAATAAGCTATAGGTAAATCATGTCTATACTAAAAATATTAAAATATCCAGATCCAACACTTAGAGAAATTTCTGAACCTGTAGAAATTTTTGATGAAAAATTAGCTCGATTAACCGAGAACATGATCGAGACTATGTACGATGCTAAGGGGATTGGATTAGCAGCCCCTCAGGTTGGAGTGTTACAGAGAGTCGTCGTTATAGATACCCGTCCCAAAGATGAAGAGGGACGCAGATATAAATATGAAGAAATGGCAGAGTTTGAAAAGCAAGTCACACAGCCTTTGTTGTTGATCAATCCTAGAATCATAAAAGGTCAGGGGAAAACAACTTTTGATGAGGGCTGTTTAAGTATTCCCTCCTTCTACGAAACTGTGAATCGCCATGAGGTGATTGAGGTAGAGACCTATGACCTTAAAGGAAATAAGAAAACATTTAAAGCGGATGGGTTGTTGGCTATTTGTATTCAGCATGAGCTAGATCACTTAGAGGGAAAATTATTTATTGATCATTTGAGTTTTCTAAAAAGTAGCAAAATAAAAAACCAAATTAAAAAAAGTGGATATCCTGAAAAACCTAAGGAAAAGGCAGAAAAAAAATCATGAGTAAAGTCAGAGTTTGTTTTCTAGGAACACCTGAGTTTGCAGCTGTCTCATTAAAAGAGATTTTAAATGATGAGCATTTTGAAGTAGTCGGTGTAGTGACTCAACCGGACCGACCTGCCGGTAGAAAGTTGATTTTAACTCCAAGCCCTGTCAAAGAACTGGCTCTTCAATACGGTCTTAAGGTTCTGTCTCCAGAAAGTCTAAAGGACAATGTTATTATCTGTGATGCAATCAAAAGCTGGGGTGCAGAGGTCGCTGTTGTCGTTGCTTTCGGTCAAATATTGACTCAAGAATTTATGGATTCATTTACGTTTGGGGCTGTGAATATTCACGGTTCTTTGTTACCTCGTTGGCGTGGTGCTGCTCCCATTCAAAGGGCCATTCAGTATGGTGATAGAGAAACAGGTGTTGCTCTTCAGCGGATGGTAAAAAAATTGGATGCTGGGGATGTTTTAGGTGTCAGAAAAATGGAAATTCCCATTGATATGACGGCTATGGAGCTTCATGATAAGCTGGCTTTTTTGGGAGCTGACCTATTGAGAGTGGAATTGATGGATTTCCTTCGAGGTCATTTAGTTGGGGTGAAGCAAGATGAAGCTTTGGTTACGGTAGCAAAAAAAATTGATAAACTGGAATCCGAAGTAAAATGGAGTCTGAAGGCTATTGAGATTCATAATCAAATCAGAGCTTTGACCATGGGCCCAGGATCATTCACCTGGTTAGAGGGTAAAAAGATAAAAATCCATAGGACACGCTTAGCTACTACTTTCCAGGGTGATACGAATTGGAATATTAAGACTCAGGCGGATTTAAATAACTATTTACTAGATTACCAGCGTAGAAAAAAAAGTGAAGTTTCAGAGGCTGGAAAAATTATTAGTATTACCGAAGAAGCATTAACAGTAAAGTGTGGCGATGGAAATTTAGAAATTTTAGAGCTACAACCAGAGTCCAGAAATCGTATGAAAATTAAAGACTTTTTATCTGGAAGTAGTTTAAAGGTTGGAGATAGATTTCTTTAATTAAAAAGGTAGTTGATATGAAAAAAATTGCTCCCAGCATTCTTGCTGCAGACTTTGCTAACTTAGAAAAGGAAATTAAGGCTGTAGCCTTAGCTGGAGCTGATTATCTTCACGTCGACGTTATGGATGGTCATTTTGTTCCTAATTTAACTATAGGAATTCCTGTGGTTGAGGCGATTAAGAAAGTGTCTCCCATACCTTTGGATGTTCATTTGATGATCGATCAGCCTGAAAAATATATTGATGCTTTCCTTAATGCTGGAAGTGATATTCTTACCATTCATTTTGAATCCTCTTCGTTGCAGAAAATAAAAGAATCTTTAACTAAGATTCGTTCAAGGGCTAAAAGTGGTTTGACTTTAAAGCCAGGAACGGATGTTACCAATTTAACTTCGTTACTGCCTCTATGTGATTTGGTCTTAGTAATGACCGTAGAGCCTGGCTTTGGTGGACAATCGTTTATGCAAGACCAGGTAAAAAAAATAGAATGGCTTTTTGAACAAAGAAGACAGTTAAAATTAAATTTCCTAATCGAAGTGGATGGTGGAGTTAACCTTGAGACCAGAAAATATTTGGATCAGGCGGATATACTGGTTGCTGGTTCTTATATATTTAAAGGTAATTACGCTGAAAAAATTCAATCTATTAGGTAAATTTCTGATCAGGCTCGGAAGTTTTTAATGTAAGTATAAGGGCAGATGCGAGCAAGGCCCCTAAGGTTCCAAAGAAAAAAGTATACGAAGAACCAATGGAATCCCAAATAATTCCTGCCAAAGAACTAGCTATGATAGTGGCAAATCCAGTACTTGTACCGAGTAGTCCCAGTGTTGTGGCTTTTTGATGTTCTGGACTTAAATCAACTGCTAGAGCTTTTCCTACGCCATCGGTGGCTCCCATATACAAGCCATAGAAGATAAACAAAATCCAGTAATGCCAGGGTTCTGAAGATAAGCCAAAACCTAAATAGACGAATGAATAGGTGAGTAAACCAAAAAACATTAAGTATTTCCTTGGTAGTTTATCGGACAGAGAGCCAAGGTAGGGACTTGAAAGAGCATAAATCAGGTTGTAGGCACAGTAAAGAAACACGATCATGTTCGTAGAAAATCCAGAATTTTTTGCCTTCATGAGAATGAAAACATCACTAGAGTTTGTAAGAGAAATGTCCCGCTTTTTTGTTAATCAGACTTTTGACGCAATAATTTAAGAGATGTTTTAATACTGAAACTCTTCTTAAAATAGGCGAAGAAAGAGGTCATTAT
>JABWCN010000042.1 GCA_013359135.1 Pseudobdellovibrionaceae bacterium
CCCGCAGTAACCAAAGAGTTTATCGGTAGAATCGGCGCTGCCACCGTAGAATTGGTGTTACTTTTCTGACAACCGATAAAGAGGCCTATGGAAAGCCCCAATAATGTCACTACTTTAAACTTATGACTAAAAAATTTTGTCCATTTACTTATTTTTAAATTCACCATATAGACTCCTATTTTTCCTCTATACGTTTTAATTACTTACTGATCTAAAAGACTTACTTGCAGACAATCCACTAAAAGTACCTAGTTTATAGTAACCCTCTGATTCGCTAGGCACTAAAGAAGCCTTTTTAATTATATTACTAGCTCTGCAATTGTACGGCCCATCATATATAAACCAACACTTTCTATTGGCTGACTGTTCATTAGATAAACCTGTTTGAGGGTTTATTGTAATGTTAACTTGTGCAAAGTTTTTAAAATAGACAGCTCCACTCACATAGCCACTCCCCTGACCATCACCCTGATTTACAGAATTATCTATGACCAGAACAATAGATCCCAAGGCATCCTGGAAAAAGCCAGAAAATACAGTTTTAGAACCATTATTGTACCAATAATTGTAAAAAGCTTCTGCAACATTATTATCATATCCATTCTTGATATAAACATTATCACCTGATCCCGCTTCAAAGGTCCCCGTATAACTCTGATTGTTATCTGTATAAGAAATTTGAACACTTCCGTAGTATTTCAAATCCCCATCTTGCTCTAAATTTACTGAAATTTTAAAATCTTTAGGGTTATTCAAAGCCCTAATCCCAACATAGGAATTAAAACGTGATAAACTCACTGGGGTGAATGTCACGGTATCTCCTGATGAATCAGTTAATGTATTATCTGTTCCACTGCCTCCAGGCTCAGCTGTATCAACCGGAGTTGTTGTAGTT
This sequence comes from Pseudobdellovibrionaceae bacterium, assembly GCA_013359135.1. Taxonomy (GTDB): domain Bacteria; phylum Bdellovibrionota; class Bdellovibrionia; order Bdellovibrionales; family Bdellovibrionaceae; genus UBA2316. The sequence continues at coordinate 896 of JABWCN010000042.1, forward strand.
GTGGTCGTATCCACAGGAGTTGATGCTGATGTTGTTTTGTTAGAGCTGCAACCTACAGCTAAAACTAAAATCAAACTCAGAGTAAGTATTATTTTCATTCTCATCATAACTACCTCCTTTGGAAGGTGTGAAGGTTATTCCTTCACTAGTTACTAGATTGATGTGCGAACTTCATACCAAAAGACCAAAATTTTCTAGCTTATCAGAACTACTATGCTTTCTCAGGTTGATACGGTCTAAAGAGTTGTTGAGGGTAGCGAGCTTTGCAAAAAATTGTCATCCGCGTCTCAATCTAAGACATTATGAACTTATTAGTATTCAACTCTATTACAAGTCCAATTCGCGTAAAGATATGTTATATACGTCCAAAACAAAGGATTGACGTGGGTTTTTTATATCTCTTAGTACCTATATTCCTATATTTCCATTTGATGATTTTACTTTCTCATGACCTTCTTATAGCTCTCCCTGAACCACTTTGTGAGACTTGGTTAAAATCCCAACCAAAGCTTGCAAAACAGCTAACACTTAAAGCTTTTCCCAACTCAAATAGCCTAGAAAAATTTGAACTTTTTTATTGGACAATCACGGAATTCAATCCTCAATGGCCAACACTAGTTTTCATTCCAGGAGGACCAGGACAAACCTTTCACCAATTAGAATGGCCATCGATCCCTGGAGTTAATTTTCTATATTTTGATCCCCGTGGATCTGGATGCTCTGCAGATCTTCCTGCGGAAATTAAAAACTCTTCATCCTTCTATTCCAGCGAACTGATTGCTGACGATCTTTTTGCTCTACAACAACACCTAAAAATTAAAACCTGGTCAATATACGCTCATTCATATGGGACTATTCCAGCGACTATTTTTTCATCTAGATATCCATCCTTGGTTCATAAGCTATTTCTGGAAGGGACTATACTTAATGGGACCCAAAGTTATTGGAAATCACAAGCCCGTGCTGATATTTTAGAAAAAGTATTTAGACAGCTACCAACAACACTACAAAAAGACGTCCAAACTCATTTTTCTAATTCACCAGAAAAAAGTTATTGGTTCTCTCAATTATTACAGGAAAGGTTGGCTTATGGCCTGAATAAGGAAAAACTGATCACTGAGATAACTCGAAGATTAAAACACGAGATGAAGTCTGACTTTTCCCCACAAAAACTCAATGAAAATCTTCCTTATTTCTCTAAAAATTTTTATATTCAAATCAGTTGCCAAGAACTTTCTATGGGCGAAGTAAGTGTTTCTAGACTGTACTCATATCAACATCTAAAATTTACTTTTTTCAACCCCAATGACTTTCAAAACTTATGCTCTGAAATCACCTTCACGCAAAAAACCTACAACCACTCTAATTACCCCTTGAAAGTGCCAACCTTTTACTTTCAAGGTGAATTTGACTACCAAACTCCCACCCAAGAAGCCTTCATCCATTATCAAAACAACCTCAGCACTCAAAAGATTTTTTTTACTTTAAAAAATGAAGGTCATAATGCTTTACGTTTTTTTCTTTCAACTCCTGTTCAAGATAAAATATTCGAAGGTATGAATTTTAGAGATTTTCTACTTCATCAGTTAACAGACGACTTACCTTCAAAGTTTTCCAATCCTGTCTCTGAATAAGCAAATCGTGTCTTTAGCTCATCAATCCCAGTTTGAGAAAGTAGATCTTGAATTCTTTCAAAGGTACGAAACCTAGGGCCCTCGATTTTGCGAGCTATAATCAATTCATTTTTCATGGAATGCTCTAAACCAACAAATTCGGTAACTGTAACCTGATAACCATGGGCTTCTAATAGAAGACAACGAAGTACATTGGTGAGATGACTTGCAAACTCACGGGTGTGAATGGGATGACGCCAAAGTTCAGCTAATGGATTAGCCAGACGTTTAGCTTTATTTACTCTCAAGTGCTGAGCCACCTCGGCTTGGCAACAGGGAATCAAAACGACATACTTAGCTTTACGATGAAGAGCAAATTTAATAGCATCATCAGTCGCCGTATCACAGGCATGCAAAGCCGTAACCAAATCAACCTCTTTAGGAATTTGCTCTGACTGCATAGACTCCAAAACAGATAAGTTAAGGAAGGACATACGCTCAAATTTAATTTTCTTTTGCAAATCCAAAGAACTTTGAATCAAAGGGGCTCTCGTTTCTATCCCATAAATATGGCCTTGTTCTTTGTCTTTAAAGAAAAAATCGTACACCATAAAACCAAGATATGACTTACCAGCGCCATGATCAACTAGGTTCATATTGGGCTTAGTCTGAAGTAAATCGAGTAAAGCTGGTTGAAGGAACTGATACAAATGTTGAACTTGTTTCCATTTACGACGACTATCCTGGTTAATCTTTCCCTCTTTGGTAAGAATGTGGAGAGCTTTGAGCAGTTCCAATGTCTGAGGATCTTTAATATCTTCAATTTCAATTTTTTTAGTACTCATAACTCTATATAAATATTAATTTTCGTTCGATGTACAGAGTTTATCTTTATCCGTGAAGAGTTTTTAACGCTAGTTTTGCACTTTCTATTTGCTCTTTAACCACTGTTGGCCCAGCACCTCCTACAGTTTTTCTAGCTTGTAAAACAGCTTGGTGAGGTAAAATAGTTAAAACCTCTTCCGTAAAGAGAGGATTAAAAGAAAGTAATTCCTCACCCGTCATGTCTTCTAGGGCTCTCTTATGTCGCAAACAGTATTGCACTACTTCCCCGACCACTTCATGAGCTTGACGAAAACTCATACCTTTCCCAACAAGGAAGTCTGCAAGATCTGTAGCATTAGAAAAATCTCCTCTAAGAGCCAGAGACATCTTGTCATGATTCCATCTTACTGACTCAAGCATTAAACGCATGAGATTAACAGAAGCTCTCACTGTATCAAGAGTCCTGAATAGATAACTTTTATCCTCCTGTAAATCTCGATTGTAAGAAAGAGGTAAGCCTTTTAATGTCGTCAATAATCCAATCAGATCACCATACACTAAGCCCACCCTTCCACGAATTAATTCAGCGACATCTGGATTTTTTTTCTGTGGCATGATACTAGATCCTGTAGTTACCTCATCTCCTAATTCGAGAAATGAAAAGGCTGGTGTACTCCACAGTATCAGTTCTTCTGAAAACCTGGATAAGTGCATCATTACAGTAGCGGCCACAGACAAAAATTCTACGGCAAAATCACGATCACTCACGGTATCCATACTATTTTCCGTAGGCCCTTGAGAAAAATTTAATTCTTTAGCTGTAAAGTGACGATCCAAAGGAAAACGACTGCCCGCAAGTGCTGCCGCTCCTAGAGGACACTTCTCTAGTCTTTTAAGGGCATCAAAAGTCTTTTCTTTATCTCTTTGAAACATCCAAAAATACGCTAATAAATGATGAGCTAAGCTCACGGGTTGGGCCGGCTGCATGTGAGTAAATCCTGGAAGTAAAACCTCTGTTGAAAGTTCAGCTTCAGATAAAAATTGCTTTTGAAGTTCAGCAATTTCTTCAATAAAAAGGTTAAGTTCTTTTTTTAAGTAAAGTTTAATGTCTGTTGCCACCTGATCATTACGACTACGACCAGTATGCAACTTACCAGCAAGTTGACCTATTTTTTCAAAAAGTTTCTTTTCTATATCAGAATGAATGTCTTCGGATCTGGGATCGACAGGAATTCCAAGCCCTTTTTTTAAAGAAACTTCAAATTCGGAATGAATTTCTTGAAGAGCTTGAACTAACTGTTCCCCTTCTACTTCTGTCAAAACTCCTTGCCGACTCAACATTTTTGCATGAACTATAGAGCCTTGAATATCTACGGACCATAGTCGCTGATCTAAAGCCAAAGAGCTTGTGAAGAGTTCAACCTCTTGTAATGTTTCTTTACTGAATCTTGCACCCCATAGCTTTGCCATACCCTTACATTCCCTTTTTATTTTTTAATTGTTCAAACATTCTGGATTGAAGACCAAAATTTTTCACAGAACCTGTACTTTCTCTCTGGTCAAAAGTGGTTGTGTCAAAAGAAGCTAAATCTTCAGAGTACAAAGCCCAGTCTGAAGTTCTCCCCTGAACCGTAACAACACCTTTAAAAAGTTTTAGTTGAACCGCGCCTGTAACTCGTTTTTGAGTAGCCTCTATAAACGCCTCTAAATTTTGCTTCAACGGATCCCACCACAAACCTTCATAGGCTAATCGACTCCACTCCTGATCAATAATAGCTTTAAATCTGATTTCTTCTCGAGTGAGAACTAGATTTTCCAGTGCTTTGTGAGCCTTGAGTAATACAGTAGCCGCAGGGCACTCATAATTTTCTCTCACTTTGAGCCCCATCATTCGATCTTCCATAATATCAATTCTACCAATACCATGCTGCCCAGCAATTTCATTCAGCTTAATAACTAACTTTGCTGGAGAAAGTTTTTCACCGTTCAACTCTACTGGTTCGCCTGACTCAAACCTTAAGTTAAGATTTTGAGGTGAAGACAAAGATGATTCTTGTGATTTTGTCCATTGAAAAATTTCTTCTGGTGGTTGGAAATCAGGCTCTTCAAGTCTTCCGCCTTCTATTGAACGTCCCCAAAGATTTTCATCAATACTCCAAATTTTTTCCAAACTTTGCTGAATGGGGACATGGTTTTTAATGGCATATTCAATTTCCCAAGATCGGGTCATGTTTCTTTCTCTTACTGGTGCATGAATAACAGCCTCAGGCAAAAGAACTCTTATTCCAAACTCAATTCGATATTGATCATTACCTTTACCTGTACAGCCATGAGCGAAAGCCTTAATACCAAGATTTTTAGCTATTTCAGCAGCTTTTTTAGCAATCAAAGGCCTAGCAATAGACGTAGACATAGGGTAACCTTGATAATCTCCATTAGCTTTCAAAGAAGTCCAACAGAAATCTTTTATAAATTCTTCTTTAGCATCCACAGTAAAGTGGCGAGTTCCAAGAATTTTAGCCTTTTCTGCAGCTTGAAGAATATCTTTAGGATCTTGACCGACGTCCACCGTAACGGTCACAATTTCTTGATATCCATACTCTTGTCTCATAAGTGGGATACAAATCGAAGTATCTAACCCACCACTATAAACTAGAAGTACTCTATTTAAATTTTCCATTTTAAACTCCTTAAGTTTAACTTATTCTATTTATTAATTTCTCAGCCAACATTCTTGCGTAACTTATAAGTAATTTAAGCGGTAATTTTAACTTAAAACTGTAGTTTTGCATAATTATGCATTTTTATACGGAACAATTCATAATTATGCATTAAAAATATTTTAAGCTTTACATTTTTTTATTTAGTGCATAATTATTTACTTCATTTTCATATTTATGCAAAAGGAATTGAAATGTTTAAAATTAAATCACCATTTTTTTTAACTGGTGAAGAGCTTTCTCACCAAGAATTGACCGACCTTATTGAAAACTCTTTAGAACTTAAAAAAAATAGATTTCAACATCAATCGATTAAACCACTCTCAGAGCAAACTGTAGCTCTAGTATTTGATAAACCTTCACTAAGAACTAGACTTAGTTTCACCGTGGGCGTGCAAGAATTGGGTGGACACATCATTGAACTCACTTCATCAGCAAAAAAAAATGAAGACCCGGAAGATACCATTAGAGTCATGCAAGGAATGGTTTGTGGACTAATGTGGAGAACTTTTGCGCATAGCAATTTAGAACGAATGCTGCCCTATGCAAAAATACCCATCATTAATGGTTTATCAGATTTACACCATCCCTGCCAGGCACTTGCCGATCTAATGACTTTGAAAGAAAAATTTGGACAACTTAAGGGATTAAAACTTTGTTATCTTGGTGATGGCAATAACGTCCTACATTCTCTATTATTACTTTTACCTTTTATGGGTGTTGATGTTCACTACTGTTGTCCAGACGGCTACTTACCACATCCAGAAATTTTACAACGTGCGCATCTGAGGGCCTCTAAAGTCGGAGCTAAAATAAATTTTTTTACATCTGCAAAAGAAGCTGTCAAAAATACAGATGCCATTTACACAGACGTATGGACAAGTATGGGTAACGAAGCTAACGCCCGCCAACGTTCTCATCATTTTATAGACCTCCAATTAAATGCAGAACTTTACCAACTTGCAAAGTCTTGCACGCTTATTATGCACTGCTTACCTATGAATAAGGGACAAGAAATTACAGAAGAAATGGCTAACCATCGCAACTCCGCCCTTTTCATTCAAGCAGAAAATCGACTTCATGCTCAAAAAGCTTTGATGCTTGGAATATGGAATGGCTTGAGTCAAATTCAAGCTCAAGACATAATAAAACATGACAAATCAACTTCTGGAGCATTTAATAATCATACATGGCAATCAAGGAAACTAGACATCGATTAAAAATCTTAAAACAACTTTTAGGCAGTGGCGAGCTCTCCACTCAAGATGAACTCGTCTATGAACTAAAAAAAAGAGATTTTGAAATTACCCAGAGTACCATTTCAAGAGATCTCAGAAAATTAGGAGCGATCAAAGCTATCGATCCCATGGGCAGGACTATTTACAAACTCTCTGAGGAGACTAAGGAAGTGCTTCCTGTTACACAACAAGGATTCCAAGGTCTAATTATCAAGATCAGCCACAATGGTTCTCTGATTGTCATTCACACCTCACCTGGCTCAGCGTCTTTAGTCGCAAGGCAGTTAGATATTTTAAAAAAAGACCTTATTCTTGGAACCATCGCAGGAGACGACACTGTTTTTGTAGCTCCCGTGAATGTAAAAAAAATTGAGGCTGTTATGAAGTCAATTATTAAAGAGTTTAACCTTTCTAGATAGGAGAATTTATGAAACTTCTTATTCCTTTATTTGTCGCTCTCCATGTATCAGCACAAAATGAATTTGATCCTAAAAATCAGAATCATCTTCAAGAGTCAGGGCAAATGTTTACGGTACAAATCATCCCTGGAGAAAAAGTTTCAAAAATATACGTTCTAGGTAAAGAAAGTGCCAAAATAAAAATTGAAGATTTAAAAATTGAAGCAAGTGTTTTCGTAGGACAAAATGAAAAGAAACTAACTTTAGAGCGTAAAAAAGATTTCTTTTCAATTCACTCCCCACTTAAAGGTGATAAAATTTACCTTAAACTTAAAGATAAAAATTTGGACAAAATTGACGAATTCAAAATCAAACTTGTTCCCTAGTCACCAACTTCTTAATTTGCATTAAGAGTGGCATTAGATACAACAGACAGTCTCTTAGAAATTTTTCGTCAACTTATTTCAAAGGTACTGTTCTCTGTGTGACATATACAACTGCCTTCTAATTGTCTATTGTTTTAACAGTAACAATAGGTGGTACAACTAGCGTTTCGTAGACACTTGCAGGTGTTCTGTTCATCATGAATTTGATTTAACTATGGAATAAATACTGCAAATCAATTATTGATGGAAGTAATATCATGCTAAACTTAAAGCTTTTTTTTGTATTGTATTTTCTATTGAATCTGACTTTTCAGACGACTTCATTTGCAAATGATTCTAGAACAGATTTTTATTCTGTCTCTCCAGTTCTTAATGACTTAACTGTAAGGGACATAGGAACCTATTCTGACCTTTCAAAAAAGCCACCTCAGTATCTTTACCATTGGATTTCATTTGAATCTTTAGAGAGGCTTTTTTCTAATGAAAATTCAAAAAAACAAATGCCATTGAAATTAGTTGGAACTCAAGAATATCAATCCTTAATAGTTCAGAATATTCCAGATTTTATCAATGCACCTGGGTTATTTACTTGGCATAGTCCGATTGCTATGTTTGGAGGATCGAACGAAATTTATGGTAATGGCGACGCTTTACTTGAATTAAAAGTTAATCCTAGCTCTCGAGTTGGAGTGGTTATCACTGGAGAAACAATCGGTGTTCACAATAAGAGTACAAACTCTGAAATTCGCAGCTATGATTTAATTTTGCATATTCGTGCCACAGATTTTAAAGGCAAATTACTTCCACTATACCTTGAGTGGGTAGTTCTGAATCCACAAGCAATTCAAAGCGTTAAAGCTGACCCAGATAGCTTAGCACCTAAACTAGAATCCTACGCAAAGGCTTTAGACGCTATTGCAAACTCTGAAGAAAGAAAAAATACTGATCTATCTGATATAGAGCTAGTTGCTGGGCCCCATCACAATGGATATTTGTCGTGGGGTTTGAACGCCAGTGTGATTAGGAAAAGAATTGCCAGTTTCACTCAGAATAGAAAATATATTCCTTCTTTTTTAAAAGGCGATGGACTCAATTTTAACAAAACGTCTTCATCAAGCAGAACATATCGTTCTTGTTTTCAGTTTTACAAAAATATAGTAACTAAGCCCTTTATTCCATAAGCCTTTAACGCTAATTGAACTCTATGAGTTGCTCTTTAAAAGTTAGATATCGACAAAATTTGTCATTTCGTCTTTTTCTCTACAGTGGAAAAAAAATCAGCTTACTGTTAAAGTTCCGTGACCCCGGAGACTCTATGAATATTAGCTTTACAAATTTAAATAAATTTATAGCTGTTGCCTTGATTTCTTCAAGCTTCAGAATCATGGCAGAAACTACGGCCTGTTTGCACAACTACACAAGCAATACACTACCACTTATCAAGTCTTCAATCTCTATAAAAAAAGCTAACCCCTCTGAGAACTATGGAGAAGCTCTTAATAGCTTAATTACCACATTACAACCTGACGAACGATTAGTCCGCTTAGGGATAGATAAATTCCATTCTGCTCAAGCTAAAGAGAGCACCCAACTTTCCACAGGAAAAAAGGCACTAGTTGAAAACCATTTACAAAAAATTATGCCCACAGAAGTAGCACAGCTAAGTTTGAAAAGACTAACCAAACAAAATATTCTTCTTGGGCCTCTTCATGAAATTTTATTTAGAACCGCACTAAGTGATATTTCAACATCTGGCACCTTTGGAAAAAAAGAGGACCTAATTAAATATAAAAAATCTATGATTCAATCAGAAACTGGGGATATTTTATTCAGAGAAAAGCTTGCCTCTGAAATGTTTTCTGAACTTAAAATCTTACTCAATTTTTTTGGTAGCTCTTTTAAAAATTTAAGTCATTCAAATAAATTAGAACTCATTGAAAAATTTAAAGAAAAAAGATCCAGATTTAGCTCCATTTTTGATTACAAAATCAAAGATGAGACGTTCATTGCAAACATAGAACTTCTTAACGAAATCACTTCTATTCCTGGCAATGAAGATTTTTTTAAAAAAACTTTTTTTATATCAATGGAATCCATCTACAAAATTTGCTATCATCGCGCTGAAGGCTCGATTGAAAAAAGTCTTGAGGTTGCCAAATATTCAGTTCTTCCAGCTACTATGGCTTACTTTTCACAGCAGTTTGGATTAGACTCACAAACTATTGCCTTATTTGGAGGCTTTATTGGACTAGGCTCTGTTGTAGCTTTCGCACATGATTTATCTAGAGAACCTAAAGAATCATTAATTCCGACGTTGAAATCGGCGCCAAAATCCCTTTGGATTAAGGGGGCTAATTATTTCAGAAGAAAGAATATAGAACATAAGTTAAACTCTGATTTTGATGTATCTTCTATTAACGCTGCAGCTGAGACTCTTAGCAGTTTAGCACCAGAAGCAGACAGGATAGCTCTTGATTTTGGCAAAATTAAACAAGAGCTTAATAATGGAATACAAGAAGATATTCACCTATCCTCTTGGGGTAAAGAATTTTCATCAGGTGTTAGTAATTTGATAACTCGGCTTAATTTCATCCATGAAGAACTAGTTACAGTAAATACGAAAATAACACCCATCTTAAACGAAGTTCATCAGTTAAATACGGCCAGAACCTCTAAACAAAGAGAAGCAATTGAAATCCTAAGTGAACAGTACGGTAAGAAATTGTTTACCTTACTTAGTGACCAACAAGCTATAGAATTAGATCTTATTACGCTATCTCACGCTCTGGATCAATATATTATAGGGCTACAGCATTATACCACTTCTTTACCAGCTCATCGGTCACTGAATTACGCCCAGCTTATTAACTCAAAGAGTGAAAATTTAAGAAATCAACTTTTAGTCCTTAAAAACTTTGCAGTTCCACTAATAGCTTATAAAAAAAACATAAATTCAATTTTGAGTATCTTAGATTTGTCAACGACATCAGTTCAACTTAACAATCTTCAAAATTTGAATTTTGAATTAGCTCAATAGAACTTTTTAACTTATTTTAGCTTTTAGCAAATAACATATCAGTAAAAATGGCCCCTAAAATAGGGGCATAAATCTATTTACAGAACTTAGTTGAAAGTATTTTTCCACTACTATACTCATAAAGATCAAAACTTTGATCTATTTGAAAACTAATTTTCAGAAAATTGTTACTTAGATCGAAAAGACCATAAGTCCTAGGTGTTTCACTAAATGTAATTTTATAGTAATTATTAGGACCAGGGACCCCTAAGTTATATCCCATTCTTACTGCAACTCCATCTTTAGAAAAAAACCAACCAGAGTTCTTATCTGAATAACAAAATAACTTACCAAGAACTTTACTTTGAATCAGCTCTTGATTTGAAGTTTTAGCTAAAGCACCAAAACCTATTAGGCTCATTGTAATCATTAAAATAGTATTTTTCATTTTTTCTCCTTTTTAATTATGTTTTATACATTAATAATTGTGTTACTCGTGAGTAAAACGCCGCATCGTTTGAATCACATTAAGACAACGTTTTTTTGGATACTTTCTACAATCCTTTGAATCTCTCTAAGCTCTTGCATAATTTTAGAGGTCGGCAGGTCAGCGTTTCCAGTTATAAGCTCTGTCAAACTGACTTGAAGTACCTGTGCAAGTGCAAGATAGGGCTCTCCCTTTATCTGCTTGCCATATTCCCAATCTCGGTAAGTGGATGCAGCTATTCCTAATTTCTCTGCCACTTCTTTTTGAGTCAAACCTTTGTTAACTCTCAATGTTTGTATTCTTTTTCCTAAGTTTTTCATGAAGTAATAACTAATGACAACTTGAACATTTGTAAAATTAATTGATTTAATAATTTAATTAGAAATATTAATAAATCTGCAGAAGAGATATTAAAAACCAAAAAACTCTGAATTAAAACACGATAAAGATCGCAGAGATCTAGTGAAACCAAAGGATTTGATTTTAAAAAAAATTCCTTAGTGGATAAATAATATACAGAGCAGTGCTATCATGAGAACACTACACGTTCTCATGATAAAATCTAAAATACTAATTTTCCATATGAATTTAAATGGAACTAGTGTTCTCAAAAAAATGGCGATACTGGCACAAGCGTTGCTATTCTGAGAACACTATATGAAGAACGTAAAGCCAATAATATATGAATATACAGATTACCGGTTGTATCTAAAAGCTCTTTACGAGTTCGAGAAGACTCATGGTGACTTCTCTTATTCTACCTTTGCTCAACGGGCCGGATTCCAAGCCAGAAGTTATTTGCGCACGGTCATTACAGGAAAAAGAAATCTAACAGCAAATGCCATTGAAAAAGTGATAGTAGGATTTAATTTAGAGCTCAGTGAAGGCGAAGCTTTTAGGGCCTTGGTCCGATTTAATCAATGTCAGAAGTTCTCAGAAAAACATCATTATTGGGATCAGTTTCTAAAACAAAGACCGAAGAAAAGTAAATCCGTTGTGGTAGATGAATACTATTATTTGGCAAGAATGGCATATCCCATTTTATTAGTGATTTTAAAACAAAATCATATAAAAAACACAATGGAAGAATTATCCAGATTAACAGGACTTTCAAAATCAGAACTGCAGGACGGTTTACAGACTTTAGAAAAAATTGGGGCCGTTGTAAAAACCGGAACAGAGTCTTATTCTGCTTCTTTAAATAATTTCAAAACCCATGATGAAGTTCCCAATGTGGCTGTACAAAAATTTCACAGTAACATTTTAGAAAAAGCTATTGAAGGCCTAAACCTTCCTACCGCAAAAAGAGAATACCAATCTTTAATTATGGCTCTTAGCGAAGAAGAATTTCTTTATCTAAAGAAACGAGTCAAAAATTTTATGGACGAAATTGAAGAACTTTTCAGTGGTCAAAGACAAAAGTCTGAAAAAGTTTACTCAATTAATATCAATTTATTACCAATTTCACCTGATTTTATCCGCGAACAAAAAAATCAAGCGAGCCAGAAGTCAGTTCAGGAAAACATGATGTCAATGGCATCAGAGGAGAATCAACTATGAAAACACTTTTAACAACAATCATCGCAGCTCTTGTGATTACAGGCTCAGCCTTCGCTCAGCGAGTCAACAACGGAGATCCTGGACTTGCGTTATCAAGTGCTGGAGCCTTACCAAAAGGAAGTGCTTTTGAAACTTTACTCGCAGCTTATGAGCGGGGGACAATTCCATCGTTTACAGTAATGTCCAAGAAAGGTTTTAGTGGATCAATGGTGGATGCCTTTATCATAGATAATGAAAATAAAGATAAATATATTAGTGATTTAAAGTCTTCATATCTTAACTGTAAAATTAGAAACAACGGCCCACTTTTAGAGGAACAGCTTTTTTGTTCCTTTTCAAGGGAAAACACTTTTGAGTATAAGGTTGATTACGAAAGCAACAGTTTAAAAGGATTATATTATAGCTTTCGTGAATATCAAAAAATGATTATTTTTATTCTTAGCCCTTCAGCTAACGGCCTTTGTTTCAATCCAAGTGATTCTCATAAAATATTTCCCATAAATGGTATTTGCGGCGTTGGGTATTTATATAAATAGTTATGAGTTACAACTTTCATAATTTTTTTTTATTACTTGTAGGCGCGCTTGCTTTTTCATCTTTGCAGGTCAAATCGAACCCCTTGGAGTTTAACTACGAAGGAAAATCTCAAGATTTTCCTTCGAGTTATTTAAATATTAATAAAATTGAAAGTGACTACCAAAAAACTTATAAAAAACTTTTCCAAAGTTTGTCAGTTCCTGAGCTGGATCATTGCAAAATAGAAGTGCAGTTTAAAATTCTAAATGGTTACTGGGGAAGTGTCGAAACAGAGAAAAGTATTCAAAGTAAAACTATTAACGATTGTTCCTATGAAATTAAAATTGATGAACAGCTCATAGATAAAATGGAAGGGCAATTGGTTCTTATTCATGAACTAGTTCATATTATCCGCCATCACTTTAATCCCCTCGAAGAACGCTGGTTAGATGAAGGCTTAGCACAGTTGATAGAGACGGAATACATTGCTCTATGGCCCTATGACAAGCAGACGCAGTTATTCTCCCAAGAAAAGCTATTCCTCAGCAGTCATGATGAGGATTATTCTCCCAAAGGGAGAGGCTACAGCTCTAGTTATTTCTTCTTGAAATACATGTATAATCATTTTGGAGGTCTACATTTAGTCAAGAAGTTATTAACATCGCAAAAAACAGGATGGAGTAATATTCAAGAGTCATTAAAACAGCTAAGCGAGCAAGGAAAATTGCAAATCCCTAAAATTTTTTTTTCAAAAGAGATGATTTGGACACATTTTTCCTTTGCCATTTTTTTTAATGATTCAGCAAAGGCTGATTATGGTTTGTTTTTATTGGATTATAAATTTAAAAATGATACAGAAAAAAAGTCCCCTTTAATCAACGGGGAGAAAAGAATAACCTCTAATACAGAGATGGAAACTTTTTACCTACCACTTAATAAAGTAAATAAGCAAATGCTCGCTGAAATAGATTTTAATAAATTTTCAGTTTATTTACTAAACTCATCTTCTAGTTTTAATATCGTCAAAGCGGATTCATCAATGAAACTAATAAGAGCTCTGAATCAGTTTGAATATGCTGTTTTGGTGAAAAAACTATAGGAAACTAGCAAAAAGTATTTCCTTATTATTTTTCTTCGATACAGTCAAAAAAAATGACATCATTGGTGACAATTTGACAAAATAAATACGACTGTGGTTACCTAAAGTCATGAATTCTCAGAGTTCAACTTTATCCCAATTACATCTAAATACTTAGTTTTTTCCTACTGTTACAACAATCAACGAAGCCAAAAACTTCATAGACTTTCTTGGTCTCTAAATCGCACTGGTACTCATACATAAACACGAATTCCTGCTATTTAATAAAATTAAACCTCACAATTTTGGAGAAACAATGAAAAAATTGAATTTTATCTTAACCTACTTAATAGTCAGCTTAATCTCAAAAGTTAATGCCAATGAACTCAACCCTGTGTCTTTAAAAAATCTTGAGATTTTACAAAAAGCTCAAAAAATTTCATATTTTAAGAATCCTTGCTACGGCATTAAAAACGTTCATTTTAGCCACTTTATTGGGTTCCGCTTCGAAGATGGAAAAGTTTATAAGTTAAGAGATTTTAGATCGTATGACGAAGCAAAACAGCTAAGTTTAATCTCTAAAGGTAAACTAGAAAATGAAATTGAACCTCATCCAGGTCAATACAAAAGCATTTTAAATTTTCTCGAAAGCCAAAAGGTTTGCCAAGGAGTTGATGGGGATAACTCTAGATTTTCAGTGGATTACTCGAAATTATTTTTTATCGAATAGTACCAGCTTAAATTGAAGCATGTAAAAAAAATTAACGTGAGGCGAGCCTTTGTTCTCTACGTAGCTTTGCCTCTTGATAACGACGTTTATCCTCATCTGTCTCTAAAATAAGGCTAGGTACTTCTGTGGGCCTACCATGAGAATTTAAAGCGACAAAGGTCATATAGGCTGAAGACGTGTGAAATAACTCACCTGTTTTAGGGTTTTCAGCCATGACTTTAACTCCAACTTCCATTGATGTTTTTGAAACAAAATTGACTTTGGCTTTAAGATTTACCACCCATCCACGCTTGACAGGGGCATAAAATGACATTTGATCCATACTGGCCGTAACGACGTCTTTATTTGAGTGACGTTGTGCTGAAATAGCAGCGGCGATATCGATCCAAGACATGATCGTACCGCCGAATATAGTATCCAAGGAGTTAGTATGAATAGGTAACACAAGTTGGGTCATAGTGACTTCGGAATCAGAAACTTTTTTAGCCTTTAACTCCACACTACAACCCAATTTCAAAAAAATTAAATACCCATCGCACCAATATCAGAATTACCAGAATTTCTGTTCAACTGACTTTGTGATGCTGGTAAAGTAGGAGCTGCTACAGTAGAGCTTCCCGCTGGAATAGTTTGTGTTGCTTGGCTGTTGAACTGAGCTGACATACTTTGAGTTTGAATAGCAGCATTGTTTTCAACGCGGCTTTCAGTCTCAACAAATCCAAGGTGAGGTAAGCACCATACGATAAGTTGCGCTCTAGACTTAACTGACATTTTTTTATAGATGTTAGTTAAATGAAACTTAACAGTTTTCTCTGTTACGAAAAGCTGATTAGCTACTTCCTTGTTTGATAAACCCTTTGATACGAGTTCAGCTACTTCGGCTTCTCTATTTGAAAGTCCTTTTTGTATTAAGATATCTCTGAGCATCCTTGCTCCCTCCCGCTAAATTGTTGTTATTTATAAGACCTTTGCCCCAAAACTTTCGGTTAATCCTTTTAAGCCTTAGATCCTATTTAACTCTGCCGAACTTTTTTACACTTACCCATCCTGGATCAGCATAAACTCGTTTTAGGTCAAAATCATTTAAGATTTTCGTCTCAGATCAGCACGATGTTAGTTTTGAAACACACCACCTGAGTCTAAGTCTGCCTAAATTTTTTTTTCGATGCAAGCGTCCAGGACTCTAGTTTTTAAAAACTAGACCGAATATTCCAAAAGAGCCAAAGAATTTTAACCAAAATATACAGGAGAATGCATGTTCCCCCCTAATACCAAATTTCTAGTTATAGATGATTTTGCAACAATGCGAAAAATCATACGTAAAATATTAACCGAACTAGGATACACCAATGTGGAAGAAGCAGATGATGGTGCCAATGCTTGGCCTTTAATTCAAAAAGCCCATGAAGCTGGTACTCCCTTTCAATTTGTGATATCTGATTGGAATATGCCTAAAATGCTAGGAATTGATTTACTTCGTACATGTAAAGCTGATCCTAGATTTGCTGATCTTCCATTCATGCTAGTTACTGCGGAAAGTGAACAAAAACAAATTCTAGAGGCAGCTAAAGCTGGGGTTTCTGATTATGTGGTAAAGCCGTTCAATGCTGCGACTTTAAAGCAAAAATTGGAGAGAGTTTACGCAAAAACCAACAATGCAGCGAAAGCTTCATAATTAAGGAGTATCTATGTCAGCTGCAGAAAAATTACAAAATCCTCTGCTCGATAAGCGATTAATCAACTCTTTCGTAGACGGAGTCGCTAGTACTTTACAAACCATGGCTAACACTCCAGTAACCTTTGGAAAACCATTTGTTGAACCAAAATTTGCTGCTCGCGGTGAAATAGCAGGAGTTGTAGGTATGGTTTCTCATGATTGGAAAGCCACTTTAACTTTAAGTTTTCCTAAACCAGCCATTCTTTCTATCTTAGAAAATATGTTGGGTGAAAAATTCACTGACATTACTGATGAAGTTCATGATGCTGTTGGCGAATTAACAAACATGATCTATGGAAGTGCTAAAGGATCACTCAATGATATGGGCTACAATTTTGAAATGGCCATTCCTACTGTTATTAAAGGCCAGTTCATTATGTTACAGCATACTAAAAGTGCTACCTTAGTTATTCCTTTTAAACTCACTCAACAAAATGCTGAATTCTTCATTGAAATATCTGTTTCTTAGAAGTTAGAATATAAGTTGTGACAATAAACTCAAACACTCTTACCACCTCAAATCCAAAGTCTCAGGTTGCTAAGAGTGTTTTTGTCATTTCCAAAAAGGACAACTTTCTCTCTAAGATCAAAGGCTTCCTAAAAGAGTTTCCTGATTTTAATTATCAAACTTTTCAAGAAATAAACGTTTTTCTTGAAATCCCCACGGAATCGCTATCACCCTATCTTTTTCTTATTGATGGTGATGTCGGTCAAAATGAAGTCACTGAGTGGACACAAACTCTAAAAATGAGTTTTGAAAAAACACCGCTGATCGTCTTTCATTCCAATAAAAACCCTCTGAATTTTGAGATTATCAAAAAGAATGGTGCAGATCATTTAATTCACATCGATTTTGATAAAGAGTTCATCATTGATCTCCTTTTAGAACTTATACCCTACGATTTTGATCCACATCATATCCCGTTAGCTGCATTGTCGGTGATTTCCAATAAAGATCTTAATCCCGACCTAGAAATTAATTTTGATGTCTATGTTCACTTACCATTTAATCATAAAACGATTCTTTTAAGAAAAAAAGGAAGTAAAATTGAGGAAGAAAAACTAAAAAAACTAGATCAAAGTGATCAAAAAGTTTACTTTAAAAAGACAGAAAAGAAAGAGTTTCTAGAGTATGCGAGAACAGCTCAAACCTTTTCAAATGAGGCTAACCCTATAGCATTAACAGAGAGAAATCTGAAAACTAAAAAACTGATTTTTTTAATTATGAGTGAGTTTTTCAATCAGGAAGTCACTGATTTTAAAGCTGGCAAAATTATTTTTGATCGATGTAAAGAAATAATCCAGGAATACAATCTTCTAAAGGATTATAATCCTAAAGAATCTTTTCATGAAATTTTAAAATATACTGGCGAACCCAGAACATTTTATAATGATGCCATCAACCTCTGCATTTTTTCTGCACATTTAGGAAATATAATAGGATTAAGTAAGGAAAAAATTGAGTCACTAGCTCTAGCTGGACTTCTACACAACATTGGACTGTCTTACCTCGAAGATTACGACATCAACACTCCATTTGAAGTTCTCGATAAAAATAATCAAGAGATTTATCTGTCCTATCCTGATAAATCTGTCCTAATGATAAAAGGAAAAAAAGTACCTCTTCCCAATGACGTTGCCGAGGCTATTTTAGAACATAGGGAGAACTTGGATGGATCAGGATTCCCAAAGAAAAAAACAGCAGATAAAATTCACAGTCTTAGTAAAATTATCCGAGTGGCTTACGAGTTCCAAGCAATGACCTCGCTTTCCTCAGATCAAGTTAAAAAAACTCCGATTGCGGCTTTAGAAGAAATGAAAGAAAAAGTCTTAGCAAATCAACTTCCACTCGACATGAGCACTATTTTAAATTTTGCCAAAAGTGCTAAATAAAGACACCGGCTTAGACATGTAACAATATTAAACTAGTCTTCTTCTTCGAAATCAACGTCATCCTCTTCGAAATCAAAATCAAAGTTAACTCCGTTGAGCATCTTTTTGTACTCATGAGAATCAAGATAAATAAATGGAGTTTTCCATTGTAAAGCTCTTGCTAGCTGGGCTGTTCCTTGGAGCTTAGAATGAAAAAAAACAACTACGAAACTAAAAAATAAAATCCATCTAATTTTTGGATTACTGTCTCGTGGTAACAAGCTCACTACCTGAGTATCACTCAACCAATCTGCAACATGAGTCCGATTATGCCTTAAAAAGAGAGTCATATAAAAAGAAACTCCAAAAAAGAAACTTATCATTCCCGATAAAGATCTCAACAGTGCCTGAGAAAAACTAATTCTCTGCTTATCAGCTAGATTAGCTCCAAAGCGACTAATCACTTTGAGTTGCATGTAATTTTTCCCAACTGTAGTTGAAAAAAAATAAAGTGAAAGGGTTTCATAGAATAATCGCACAAGAAAGCAATAAACCAAATGAGCCCAATGAATTCGAAATTCATCCATTTTAATGAAGTTCATAACAACCACTAAAATAACTGGAGCTCGAAAAAACAGTATAATACTTTCATCAATACTTTTAGCTATTATTCTTTTCCATGTTGAAGGGAAGTAAACCAATATAGACTCCTGTGTATTCAACTTAGCGAAATCTTGAACCTTTGACTAGAGTTTTCAAGTTTCACCTCACTTTTTTTTAATTTTCTCTAAAAGACTTTCTTTTGAAAGTCCGGGGTTTAAAAGTTGCTCTTGAAAAGATAGTTCTAAGGCTTCACCCAAATCCTTACCCTGAAAAAAGTCTTTAAGATCTTCCCCTCTTAAAAGTGGTTTTGGCTTGTCTTTGATATAGCTGTCGGCCAAATTATAATAACTTGTGATTTTTGCATCAAGTTCTTGATCTAAGACTGTTCTCTTTGCAAGTTTCATAAAACGATAAAAATCAACACTCAAACATAAATAGCGAAGCTTGCCCTCATTATAAGAAAAAATTTTTACCAAGTCATATTTGAATTGTAAAAGAGTTACTACCGATTTGAACACTTGATGGCTAATCCGTAATCCTTTCAGCAACTCTTTGTAATGTGGTACATTCCACAAGAGACAACTCAAAACCTCCTCTTCACCAATAGGCTTCTCTTTAAATAAATTCTTGTCTAGGTCTAGATTCTCAACGCCAAGATAAAACTTCCAAAGATTATTTTGAGAATATAACTCAACAAGTTTCAAAGAGTTCGAAGTATCCTTGAAACTCTTCAAAAGCTCTTCTCTTCTTCTCTCCAAAGAAACACCCTGTATATTATCTTTTAACTCCAGAGCTGACTTTAAAGTTTCGATATCTATTGTAAAGGCTAAAGAGTCCGCAAAACGAAAAAGCCTCAAAACTCTTAAATAATCCTCAGAAAATCTTTGCTGAGGATCACCTACCGTTCTCACTTTTTTTTGTTGAATATCTTTTAAGCCATCGACATAGTCTAAGATTTTTTTATTTCTAACATCATAAAATAATGCGTTTATAGTAAAGTCTCTTCGCTGTGCATCTTCTACTTCATCCGCATATTCTATACTCTCTGGTCTTCGCCCATCTTCATATTTTCCGTCTCTTCTAAACGTAGCTACTTCGATTTGCTCACCTTGATCTTGAATGATCAAAATTCCAAATTTTTTTCCTACAGGTATAACTTTCCCAATGAACAACTTCTCTATTTGTTCTGGTAAAGCATTCGTGGCCACATCAATATCATTGAACCTCCGTTTAAGAATAGCATCTCGGACACAGCCTCCTGCAAAATAAGCTTTAAAACCTGCTGCAAAAAGACTATCGCATATTTTTTTAGCTAAAATATACTGTTTAGTTTGCTGAAAATAATCACTTAAATCTATCGAGACTTCACGTACAACTTTTTCTGACATTAACTTAATAGTATTGCCTAATTTTAAAACTTCAATAAAATAAATTCATGTTTTTAAACCATTTACCTGAAGATCTGTCATTTCTATATCAAGAAATTGATGCTCTTGGTTTCACGGGGGCCAGTTATTTAAAAGCGACGACCCCACTAAGCTATGACAAATATGTCCATTGGATTAATAATCATAATTACGGTGAAATGAATTACTTAAAGAACCATTTGTCAGTGAAAAAAGACTTAACCCTCCTACGGCCAGAAGCCAAATCTATTTTCTCATTCACTCATCCCTATCGAGTTTTAAATAAAAAGCAGCAACAACTTCCTATCGAGTCTTTACGAATCGCCCTGTATGCTCAAGATTCTGATTATCATGACTGGCTTATAGAAAAACTTAACCAAGTCATTAATCTCTTGAAATCAAAGTTTCCCCATGATTTTTTCCTAGCAACAACAGATAGTTTTCCAATTTTAGAAAGAGATTTTGCCTATCAAAATAGGCTTGGGTGGATAGGCAAAAATAGCTGTTTGATTCATCCTAAAATGGGCTCTTTATTTTTAATTGGCAATATCATTAGCAGCCTAGAAATAGCCTCTTTGCCTTTGGAACCTGTTCATGACTTCTGTGGGAAATGTCGGAAATGTATAGAAGCCTGCCCTACTCAAGCCATCAGAGAAGATAGAACATTGACCGCTTCAAAATGTATTTCTTATTGGACTATTGAAGCAAAAAAAAATGCTCCTGAAGAATTAAGATCTTCTTTTAGTGACCATTTTTTTGGTTGTGACATTTGTCAAACCGTTTGCCCCTGGAATAAAAAAGCTCTGACTGATGTTTTTTCATACAATCTTAAACAGGCAGTTGACGTGGACCCAAAACTTATTGAAGAACTCAGATTTTTTCTTATAGCCAGTTCTATGGAAATAAAAAAGAAACTTCATCACACTGCCTTATCCCGCGCCAAGGTTTCTGGCCTGAGGAGAAATGCCATGTTAGTGATTGCAAACAAAAAAATCACTGAATTACGCCTAGAGGTTGAGTCTTGGACAAAGAGTGAAGAATTAATGGAAATTGCAACTTGGACATTAGCACAACTAATAATCTGATATCTTAACTTCAGCTTCATTCCCTCACTGGAGTTCCAAAGTTGCACTTATTTACAATTGAACCTTTGTGGTCGACAAAAAATGTCATTTCGTCTAATTCTCTACAGTGGAAAAATTTTCAAATCCTGTTATTGTAAGTACCATCTCAATATATTGTTTAAGGAGTAGGTCTTATGAAAAATAAAACAGTTGAATTTCTTTTATATTTGTTAGGCTTTACTCTTCAGATTTTTCCTATAAATGTAAAAGCAAGTAGCAGCTATTTATGCGGACACTACTACACACAAAGTCCCAGAGAAACAAGTTTGACGCAAAAAATGTTGACTCAACTGAACTCAGATAAAAATGTTTTTCTTCCTTTATTTATAACTGATTTTCTAAATCAAAATTTTGATCAAATTTATTCTCCATTTGATGCACAAGTGCAAAGATTAAGAAAAGTTGGAGACCAAAATCAGTTAATTTCAGCAATGAGAATTTTTGAAACGGCAAGAACAGCAAATCAAAAAGCTTTGACTCTCGTTTCCAATGCTTCCAATCAATCAATGTTTTCTTTAATTCGTTCATCCGAGAGAAGAATTGAAAAATTAGATCAATTAATTAATGAAGCTAATCAATGCAAATCTAAAACTAATAGCTGTTTAGTAGAATTAAAGACAGCAATGAATGAGTCAAAAGTTAATTTAACTGCAGTTAAAGAACTTCAAGATCAGATAGCTAATTTTCTTTTAGAGATTAAAGACTTGAAAAGTTACTTTGAATCCACAATAGCTCATGAATATGACAAAATTGAAAGTGAAAGTGCTCTGCGTGCGATAGAAAACATGATAAGTAAGGTGGAAAGCACACTCACTTTAACTAGTAATGTAGTCAATATAAACAGGTCTAACCTGATCAGCGCACTAAGCTTACAGGAGGAATTTTATATTCTTAATCAGTCAATAAAGGAGATGGCCGCCTCTGGACCTTCTTTAGATAAACTAAATATAAATGGGCCCATGGAAATGGTGAATGATTCTAAAACTAAACAAGTTTCACCAAAAGTAGGTTTAATTAAACAGCGTATTGCACAAATGATGGCCGCCAGAAGGTCAGCCTCCCAAAAATTATCAAGTCAACTTAAGAAATACAAAGCTGTTGTGATCGCCACAGCGGTTGTTGCCTCTAGTGGTTTAGGTGTCAATACTTATATCGATCATACTGCTCAAATTCGCCAACAACATAAAGAACAAACTCAGGCAGTTCGAGCAAGATTACCTCAATTTTATAGTGCTGTTGATATTGCAAAAGAATTATCTAGAGTTGATGCAGATGGTTATAGGTCGACCAAATCTCCAATGTCTCAAGCTGTATTTAAAATTTATGATCAATACTATAAAGTTATTACTCCTGAGGATTTCGAGTATTTAGTGTCAGATTTAAATGATTCATCTCAAGACTATATTAGAGCAAAATTTGTTGAAGAGCTCTCCTCTCGTGGACTAGCAAAAAATGATCCATCTCAGGACTATAATAGAGCAAAAGTTGGTGAAGAGATTTCATTTCGTGGAATAATAAAATATGACTACTAACGATTTATTTTATAATTCAGAGTTTTTCTTTCGAAAAGCTGTTTGTTAAAGTTATTACAAGTAAATAACTCTTTTTCAGAAAAACTTAACTAATACATTTTGCAACAAAATAACCCCTACCCAATTCCTAACTTTTTTAATAATTCATCGATATCATTTTGTCCCAAACTTTTCTCACCGACAGTTTCTCTAAAGTCTTTACCAAATTGGTCTGAAACCCACTTAAGTCTTTCCAGAAAAGTTTCAGTCAGAAAATTTTTGGCCGAAGCTTCAGTAAATTTTAAGTTATTGATCATTGCCTGAAGCGTTTCTGTCGCGTCCAACAAAAGCGCTACGCAAACAAAATAAAACTGAGGATTATTTTTTATCTGCGAAGCTTTGTAACCAACAGCCTTACACAAAGCACAGTAATCTGAGATAAAGTGTAAAGGATGTGATTTATCAACTAAAAGAGCCAGATTTTTTGCACCACCCATAATACGATCCACATTGTTACCAAAATTTTCCAATTTCTTAACCTGGTTAGGATCAGATTCAATTTCACTTAAAATTTCTAGACTCTCATCAATTAATGATTTGGATTCCTGAACAAATTCATTTAAAATTTCTATGTCTAAACTCATGTGTTTATCCTAACAAAAAAAAATTTAGGCACAAGAATATAATAAGGAATTTCTTATGGACCATGTTTCGATCCGAGTTAGTACTCTTCGCGGTGATCAAAAAATCAATTTCGATGCTTATGTTAAGATTAATGACAAATTTGTACTCTACCTACGTCGAGGAGACAGCTTTGAAGGACAGCGCCTGAAACGACTTAAGGAAAAAAAACTCAAGAAAATGTTCATTCTTAGCGGAGATGAAAGCAACTATAGACAATATTTGAAAACAAATATCGAATCTGCTTATGATTCAACATCTTCCAAAGATATGGAAAGTCGAGCCGAGATTATTCAAGGCGAACAGCAATCTAATGTAGAAGAAGTGTTTGAAAAGCCAGAAGATAAAGCCGCCTATAATGAAACCAAAGATGCTGCTGGTAAGTACGTAGACTTTTTGATGAAAAATACACAGGCAGCTACAGCCGTTTTGAACATTGAAAATTCTGATAAAAACTTAGCTCACCATGGAGTTAGCGTGGCTACTTTTGCTATTTCTCTGGCTCAAAAACTAAATATGACCGAAAATAAAACGACACAAATTCTAACTTTAGGTGCCCTTCTTCATGATATTGGTCACCACGACACGACGGTTAATATAGCCCAACCCCTAAAGGCACTAACGCCTCAAGATCTTGCTCTGTACAAAGAACATCCGCTTAAAGGAGCAGAGAGAGTCAAAGATAAAAATCACTTTGATCAGCAAGTTATAACCATTATTAATGAACATGAAGAACTTCTTGATGGCACAGGTTTTCCCAAAGGAAAAAAAGAAAATCAATTAGATCCACTTTCAATTATTGTAGCTAGCTGTAATGCTGTTGACCGTCTTATAACTTTTGAGGGAATTGCAAAAAACGAAGCTCCAAAAAAACTGATGATTGAAAGAGTTGGAATGCACCCCTTGAATCACATTCAACTGCTTTCTGAAGTCTTAAAGACTCTTAAGTAAGCTTAGCTTAGAAACAATAGAACGATTATAACGTCTAAAGAATTTACACTTTTTATAGTGAAATATTTATAAGTAAAATCAATTTCTATGACTTCTATTTTCTCAAGGCAGATATTATTGAAATGCGACCAATTAAGTTTAAAAAAAATTATTTAACTGTTACTAATTTCATAACTTTCATTTTAATTATTACTAGCTTTGGGATTAGTTCATGTAATAGGAAAGAAAAACTTTTTCTGGGTAACGATAATAACACAAGAAACAGTATAGTTGGTGGACATCAAGTTTCTAACACTTTATCAACTGGAAAATATCTTGTAGGCCTATTCGCTCCCAGATTTGGCAACTGCACTGGTGTTATTATAGATCAGGATCTTATACTTACAGCGGCTCATTGTCTTCCAAGTAATGCCAAATCATTGACCGTTGTTTTTTCGGCTAATCTTCTTGAGGCTCGCCCCGAAAACATGAGATCCGTTTTAGCAGCAAAAGTATTTCCAGGATGGTCGACAAATCAAAATAAAAAATCTAACCGCGGAGATCTTGCTTTGATTCGAATTCAGGGACATCTTCCTACAGGTTTTTCCCCAGCTTTTCTTTTAACATCTTCAATGTATTTGCAAAATAAAAGTTTTACTCTTTTAGCTGGGTACGGACTAAACTCTGGAACTGACCAGAATAGTTATCCTGGCATTTTGCGAGAGGTATTTACAACTATTTCTTATTCCAACTACTCTCCTACAGAAATTCTACTTTCTCAACTTGACGGTAAAGGCACATGTACTGGTGACTCTGGAGGTCCTGCTTTTATTTTACTCAATGGAAGCTATTATTTATGGGGTCTGACCAGCAGCGGAGACCCTCAATGTCGTTTTTATGGTATTTATACCAATATCGTCCCATTCTTGAATTGGATTAAAACGTCTGCCGGGGAACTTAAGAGTCTATAGAAATAAATAATTTTTATTTTAAAATTTATTTATTCCCTAAAGGAATTTGAGGAACATCTTGGCATAGAATGGGAATACCTTGAGTATTCAGAGGCTTCGCCATTTTATCCAACTCATTAAATGTATCTAACATGAAAATATGCCCATAAACCATTTCCCTGGCTAATGCGATGGCTCCGGCTTCACCTTTAGCTTCTAAAGTAGCCTCTTGAATTGGAGCCATATACGCTATTCTTGCAATGCTTTCTAAAGCATGACGTATCATGCAGTTATATCTCAGTTCTTTTTCAACTTCCTTTAAAAGATCTTTAGTAACACTTAATACCTGCTTAAGATCTTGATAATCAAAATAAGCACTATATAAAAGTCTTTTAGCTTGTTTAAGATTAAAGTCTACATAGTCTTTTACATTAGGTGCACCTTCAGGCCAAAAATCATTAAATTTATTTACCGTGCTCATACTTACATAATCATCGCAGGTTATGCTAATCCCATAAGGCTCAAAAAGTTGACTTTTGTAGTCAAAATTTGCAAATACGAAACTAAAGAAAAGTAGTCGTTTTTCAAAACTAATTAATTTTTCAGAAATAGCTTCGGACTGACCATTAGAAAGTAAGGAGTATCTTGGCTTTCTTTCCTCATTAATTTTTATAGCCTCACGTAAATGATTTCTGAAACAGTTTGCTAAAACCACATCAGAAATCATAAAAAAACCTAATAATAAAATTAAAATTCTCATCCCATTAATCTATAAGATTTTTCTCAAAAGTACATACCTCTTATAAAAAATACTAACTTGTATGATCATTTAACACTTTATTTAATATCTCTAAACTTATTCTCTGTGGCTATTCTAGTGCTTCTGATAGATATGAAACTCATAGACCCCAGTTCCATCAACATCATGGGCCCACACTTCCTTTTCTTTTAAAACAGACCAATTTTCAGTATTTATCTGCTTCGGTTTTCTCATAAAAGATCTTATCACCATCTGACTACCCCTCGATGTTTGAGGATTCAATTTTTGCAATATTTCATTGGCTGCAGCATCGGGAATATAAGATATTGTATCTGAAAGAGAGATAAAATCATAAGCATTTTTTGGCAATAATTCTAGCAAATTACCTACATGATAATTTAACTTTGTCGTTGATTTTTTTACCTTCTGAATACATTCACTGTGGGCTTCTAAAGGTAAACCTTCTTCGTATCTGATCTCACCTAAAAACAAGATCTGCATGAAGTAGTTTTTTCTAACCAATTGACTTCTAAAAATCCTGTCAAACTCTTCAATTATAAACTGATAGGGTGGGCGCTGCTCTGTTCTGTGCTCTTCTTTGCCACTAAAATGACCTTTATATAGAAATTTATTAAATACGTATTCGCTGGCTAAAATTCGCATAAAAGAATTCCAACGTACTCTAGGCCATTCCTTTTCATAAATACTTATCTGCTCTTGCAAATTTTGCGCTTGAAAAATACTTGAAAAATCGCACTGTAGATAATCTCTAAATATTTTTCCTAGCTTTTGAAAGTGCGACTCCCAACGCCCTAGCAAAATAAATCCTTTCCCAATCCAGCTATTTTTTCTTTCTAACCAAAAACTTCTAGTCTTATCAGAAAGACTTAGTTTTTCAAAAAGCTCTAACCTACTATCACCTTCAAGTTTCAGTTTTTGTATAGCGCCACGATAACCCATAAAAAATAACCACTCTGCTTCAGATAACTGTCGCATCGATTCATAACGTAATTCGCATAAATAAATCTGTTCCTGACTCATATCAATAATATCTAAAACTTTTGGGTTCTTAGCCAACAACGGTAAACAACGAGCTCCTGATCCTGCAATACTAAATACTCTATCGACATTCATTGGTAACAACTCATATTCCACAATAGTATCTTCATTTGCTAAAGTATAATTTAAACTTGAAAAGTACTCTGTTGCCATTTTTACTCCTTGTTAAATATCTGAAAAAAATTGAAATCGAACTCCATAGAGATCTCCCTTGACTCGATCCTGAACTAACCAGTTCAGCGTTCCAAGACCTCCATTATAATTTTGATACAAAATCCCAATAGAAAATTTTTTTTTAAAAGTTCTTGTATATTGAGCACTGTAAAAATAATCTTTATAATAGGTATTACCAAACTCCTGTAGCTGTATTTCATTTTTTCCAGCATTATAAAGTAAAGAAAAGTAATGCACACCTTGAGTGATGTCTTCTGGATTACTATCTTCTGTATAAAGTACAAATTGTGGAGTCATTGTTAATTGCCCAATAAATATATCAGTACCAATACTTGCAAAACTTGACTCTTTTCTATAGATGAACAAAGAATTTTGTTGATTGTCTCTATAACCAATTTCTATTTTTGGAACCCAATTTTCAAAAGCATAATTAAGTCCATATCCAAATGTATTTTTTTTTAGAGCTCTAGCAGCAACAAAGCTATTTTGTAGGCCTTTAAAATCAAACTTAAATCTAACACCTGGATTAATGTCTTCTTTTTGACTTTGTGGCTGTGTTATTATTGCAGGAAAGGTGTCTTCAGCTACTTCTGTAAATGCAACAAGATCTAATTGCCAATGCTCTCTTGAGACACTTAATGAAGCCCCCCCAGAATGGGTCAACTGAAAGGACAAAGGATCAATAAAAAGTCGATCATACTTTCTTGCTGTCCACACATCTAATGACGGGATTATCCACGAATCACTCCAACGATTTGCTTGTCGTCCAATCTTCAAAAATAAACTTGATGTGGAATATTCAACATAAAACTCCTGCAAAAAGCCCTTTGATCTAACTGATCTCCATTCATAAAATTCTGGATCATTAAAATTATGTTCTGCAAAAAAGTCAGTATAGAATCGAAATGATTTTACCTGAAAATCTGCTTGAGATGAAACGATAAGCCTGTTGACATGTATATTCTCATTAGCGACTAAATCATATCTAGGATTGAAGAGTAAACTAGCTTCTGCAACCTCCACTATGGTGGTACTTAAATAAAAAATAAAAATAACAAGTCGTTTGATCATCTTTATTTTAAAGATTCAATTTTTCTTATAGTGAAAAACTCATCGTCAAAATCTTTTTTTTCCATAGCTTTTATAGTTATCACAGATGTTTTATTAGCCTTGTCTTCAATACGAATTTGAGAAGGTCTTTGGGCTCCGGCTAAAACCTTATAGTTTTCAAAATAGGCTTTTTTCAATATCGTTTTTCCATTTAGACCTAAATACTCAGTTCTTAGAGGTCTACCTGTTGATTTTTCTACCCATAATCTAATAGCCGCATAAGTTAAATTTTCTTTCTTGCCTTCTAATAATAACTGAAACTCTTTAGGGGACTCGTTCTCAATTTTTGCTAAATAATCTCCAAACCACCTTGTTCTAGAGATGTCACCATTAGCCACTTGCCCTGACAACTTTTGAGATAAAGAAAGCCTAACAGTTCTCTTCAAATTTGGAACATATGCATGAAAATCACGATCAAGCATGAGCATATTTCTTCCTTTATCCTGGGCTGGTGACTTTGTAACGATAATTGTACGATCCTGACCTTTTAAAAAAACTTGAAATTCTGAGATATCTTCTTCGCCCTTAACTTCAATAAGCATCTCATAAGATTCTGCTGGATTTCTTATTTCGTCAGCTTTTTTTATAATATCTTGAGCTTTATCTGCAAAAGACAGAGACGCAAAGAATAAAAAAATTGTAATTAAAAATTTTCTCATCAGATTTCCTTTATGTTGATCTTAATAATTCTGGGATTGATTTTCTTAAAATTTTAGCAATTGGCCAAAGGCTAGATAATCCAGCAGTCAAAGCTGGTAACAGAAGAGCATTAAAATAGTGAGCTGGTTGAATTTCTAGAAAAATTAAAAACTGTCTTGTTATTCCAGGACCTGGAGGCATAGGAATGCCGTGAGCAAGTAAGGTTTTTTCTACCAAAACTGCCAAAATAATACCAACAATACCACCTATACATCCTAAAATTAAATTTTCAGTAAACAGTATTTGAAATAATCTTTTACGACTTTCACCGTTTGCCCTTAAAGCTCCCATCTCTCCGGATCTTTCTAAGAGAGACACAGCGATTGTATTAAAAATACCCAAAGCAACAATGATTAGTATAATAGTTCTTATAAATGAAAATTGAGCTTCTAAAAAGTCTACAGAGTTTTGATAGTAAGATTTATCCAGAATATCAAAAGGAATCGGATCCAAATTTAAGTTTAAACTTTTTATTTTTTGCTCAATAACTGACCAGTCACCAACGCCTGTCGTTGATAAAGAAATTTTCTCAACTCTGTCTACATTTAAAAGTTTTTGTGCTGATTTAAGAGATACTCTGAAAAAAGTATCATCAACGCTCTTTTTTCCCATATGAAAAATTCCAGCAACGATGTAATCAGCACCATTCAGTTGTCCCGAAATAGTCTGACTTAAAACTGTTACGGAGTCACCTACTTTAGCACCAAGAGACTCAGCTAACCCTTTACCAAGAATAATCTCATCCTCAGCTTTAATTTCTCCACCTTCAATAAAATTCATCTGATTAAAAAACTTATTCTCTCTTTCAGGGACAATTCCTTCCCCCTTGCCCCCTAGGTTAATATCCCCTTTAACCAAGAAAGCATACAATGAAACTCTGGGAAACAGTTCAACAATTTCCGGTATTTTTCTTAACTCTTTTTCAAGTTCTTCTTCATGCTCAAGCCAATATTTCCAAGGCTTTTCTTGAACTTTATTATAGTAATCTTTAGGGTAAATTTCGCCAAAGCCGTAATAACCGTGGATAGTATTTTCACGGTACTGGTTCATAATTCCCGAATTAAATCCTTGATAAATTAACAAACCGGCCGAACCTAAAGCTACAGTGAATAAACTAGCAAACGTTCTACGTACATTTCGGAACAAATTTCTCCATGCAAGTTTTAGAGTATTCATAACTCTTCCCTTTTTACAATAGAACCATCTTTTAAATGAAAAATTTCTCTAGCGTATGTCATTAAGTGTTGATCATGAGTAGAAAATATAAAACTTGTTCTTTCTTTTGTCTGCAAATCTTTGAAAACATTAATAATTTTTTCTGAAGTTTCAGAATCAAGATTTGCCGTAGGCTCATCTGCTAAAATAACCAAAGGTTTTTTAGCTAGAGCTCTAGCAATAGCTACTCGTTGCCGCTGTCCTCCAGAAAGCTCGAGTGGTTTTTTATTAATATGATCAGCAAGCCCCATGAGATCTAAAACTTCTTTCCCAATTCGTTGCGAGTCAGTTGCAGAATATCCCAAAGAAGGTAAAAAATAAATTGTGTTTTCCAAAACTGTTAATGTTGGTATTAAGTAAAAAGACTGAAAGACAAAACCCACTTTTTCAAGACGAAGTTTTTCTTTTTGTGCTTCTGTCTTCCTTGTTACATCTTCTCCACAAAAAAATATCTTTCCCTGCGTTGGGCTCTCGATCAGACCAAGTATATTTAACAGCGTGGTTTTTCCTGTTCCACTAGGTCCAACAAAACAAGTAAAACTTTCTTTCTTTAAAGAAAAATCAAGATGGTTCAAAACTGGAATTTTTTGTTGATTCCAATCATAGGAATACTGCAAATTTTTAGCTTCGAATAATAAATTATCCATGGGTTCAACTTACAATTTCACAAGCAAAGCGTCCAGAAATATATTTTGGTCTAGGTTCTTTTTCTTCGAGCTAAAGCTAATTCCCGTGTTAACATAATTTCTTTTTCAGAGATATCACCTAAGTGACCATATATATTGGCTAACTTAACTCCATGTTTTTGAGAAAGCTTGTAAATTTCTTTAACCTTCATCCAATCAATATCTCGTCCTAAAGTAAAACTTTCATATTTCTCTTCCATTGAAAGAACTGCCGTCTCAGCTAAACAAGCATACACAATATTTTTTGGTAAACCAATATCGCAAGTCAAATTATATGAACCTGGCAAAATTAATTCTCCAGACTCTATAATAAGGACATCTGGTCTTTTCCTTGCCTCTTCTTTAGTAAAATCTAATGGTCGAGAGCAATCGCAGACCACACATCCAGGTTTTAATTGCATCACGTCTACGATTTTTTGATCAAACGATGAGGTCGCTGTAACCAACACGTCTGATATGCTAGCAAAATGATTTGCATCTGTTGATATCAAAATTTCACATTTAGGATTTAACATTTCTAACTCTAATTTTAACTGCTCCAAACGTTCTTTTCTTGGAGCAACTATGACTACTTTTTCAAAAACTAGACTTAGTAGTTTAGCAGAAACTTTACCAATTGAGCCAGTAGCTCCGATAACCATGGCAATTCCTTGAACCAAACCCGTATTATGATTGAGATTTAAAAGCTTCATCTTCAAAACCACTTCATATAGCGCCCAGAGCGTTGCTGAAGCACTTAAACTATTTCCTGTAGTTACAGGTAAGGGTGAGTTTTTGTTAATAGTTACCCCTGAATCACCAACTACTTTTGTATAAGCCCCAAGACCTATAATTTTTGCTCCTCGTTCTGCAGCATCAACACAGCATTTATGAATTTGATTGTAAATTTGCTCAGGCTCACTGTTCTTTAAAACTTTTGGAGTAGCTAACAACGCATAAATAATACCATTCACTTCTCTGCCATTATAGTCGGAAACAATTTTATTTATTCTTCCATAAACAATTGGTGGTAGTTTGGCCACATGTTTATCAAAATCATCATTCCATTTTTTTGGTAATTGCTTAACTAAGTTTCCTATCATGGGAATTCTTTGAAAATCTTTATGAGATAAAGCATGAACAACAAATGCAAAATCTGGAGCTTTATCATTCAAAACACTATCTTTTAATTTATGATACTTTTTAGTTAGTTTTACTTGCGTAGACAAATTCCGTTTTAATCCATATTTACGAACTTCATGCATCACCTCATTAGAAGTTCCTAAAAGACTTTGCCATTCTTCAAAGCTTTGCGATGATGCCTTCTGATGCTTCAATCTTAAAATCGCTTCTAGCAAACTGAAATTCAAATTAGGTGTAAAATTATACTTCGAAGGCATGAGCTGGTGTACTCTAGAAAAACCATAAGTATTTATCTTCTGCTCTAAGACTTCATGCTTCGTCCAAGTAATTAACTCTTTATCTTTAAAAATATCTGTATCTCTATGAAAGTAGTCAATTACCGGAAGATCACCGATAACGTAATTACAAGCCTTTAACTGGTTAACTATAAATTGCTTACCTTTTTCTTGAAATTCACTTTCAAATGCAACTGACTGTCCCTTCATAGACTTCATTGTTGCAAAATTTAAAGACGTCTGTGCCACTTGCATCAACCCAAGAAATGGACGGATTATTAATGGCAATCCTGTAATAGCATAAAGATCACCGAAAAAAAGTCGACTGCCTTCGATATGCCTTAAATACTCCTCAATATCTGAATTCATAAAGGCTATAGGAAGATAAAATCCCGACCTTGGATTAATTTCTTTTTTTCTAATTAATTCCATCATCGTTTCCATGGTAATGATCTCTTTTAGCCCCGTCCCATCGCACAAAGGGACTGAGGAAGGCGTGTCCATGATTTCAAAATATTGCCGATGAATAAAACTTTTATTTCTTAAACACAAGGACGGTGGTAATGAACTTAAGGCAAAGGCATCTACCTCGTTGTTTAAAGTCTTAATTAATGCTTTCATCGCTGTGACAGAAAAGTTAGCTCCAAATCTTTGAACTTCAAATTTACAGGAATCGTACTCGAAATGACTTACATAATCCCAATGTGAATATCCAAAGCTTATTTCAGCTATGCGAAACGAATTTTTCATATCCACTCCAAAAAGTTTGTTCATAATCGAAATACTCTGGACACCAGTGATCTCCAAGTACCTTTGTTGTTTCAACAGAACTAAATTCAGGTAAACTCAAGGCATACTTTAATTGTTCCTTTGGAAACTCAAATATTCTATTAGCAATTTCTGCAGTTAAATTAGCTGGCAACTCTTTAATCAATTTAAATTCACTTTTCTTAAAATTTAAATGTCGCATGACAGAGCTATAAAAATCTCGCAATCCTACACCTTTTTTAGGAGTAATATGATAGCTATAGTAGTTTTGAAGTTTATCATGAGATTCTGATTCAGATAAAGAATGATTTAATATATTAACAATAGCTTCAGCTGCGACATCAACTGGAACAAAAGGCAACTTAACTTGTTCATTACCCGGCAGTAAAAAAATACCTGGCCAATTTTCAATATAATTTCTCAATTTCAAAAAACCTTGGACTGCTTTGTAAGGTCCATCAACTCTTTGAATTTCCCCGTTATTAGAATTCCCAACCAAAACTCCTAGCCTTAGATTAATTTTTTTAAGATTTTTATTTGGCCAATTTTGAATTTGAACTTCTGTCAAAGCTTTTCCCTCTGAATAAGGATCTGGAAAAGGATTTATTAAATGACTTTCATAAGGAGAAACAACTCCAGACATGTTAGATACAGCAGCCACTGAACTTGCGTTAATAAAAATAGGAATGTCTAATTCTTGAGTTAATTTTAATGAAGTATTAGTTCCAAATACATTATTTACTATGATTTCATGATAAGGAGCATTTAAGTCATACAAACCAGCAAGATGTAAAAACACATCAAACTTTTCTTTTGCTAGTGGTTTTAAATCCAAGCCTGCATTCCATAAGGAAAGATCACCAGTTAACCCTGTATTGGCAGTTCTGGATAAAACACGTAAATCAACTAACGGGCTATTTTTCAATATGCGAACTACTTCTTTTCCTAAAAATCCTGTCCCACCAGTCATGAAAATTTTAACTCTTTTTTTACTCATTTTTTCCTACACTTTGATGTTTATACTCCAAGATTAAACCATTATTGTTAACTGTTGGTGATGACACTTAAATTTAATTTCCTGCACGTCTCTAAATAAAATTTCTCCATCACCAAAAAAAGTAAGTTGTCTTTTCTGACTCAATGACCGAACCGTGAATGCACTTCGCTCCGAGATATTTACAATACTACTTTCACGTATAGAGCCACGCAAAACTTTTAAAACACTTAAAAGCTGAGTTAATAAATGATGAGACTCAATCAAGGTTAAATTCATCATCCCATCAGTATTTTGTGTATAAGGTGCTATCAAAAACTTTTTACCAAGATAGGGTTGATTATTAATCAGCAAAAAAGGAGCTTTAGATATCTTTCTCTTTCCATCCTCAAACTCAATTTCTACATTCCAGTCTTGTGAATCCCACTTCAATAAAGATTGTATTAAAAATGTAGAATAAACCTCGGATCCCATTTTTTTTACAAATCGATGTGTGTATTTCGAAAAATGCCTAATCAAAGATTTCTCTTCTGAATCTTGAGACCTTTTCTGCAAAAAAGATCTCAACTTATTAGCTTTATCCGCAGTGATCGCAGGAATCCCAAAACCACCATTAGTGAGCATATATTTTTTTACTCCATTAGATTCAGCCTCAATAATATCAATCTTTTTTTCTTCGCCAGACAAAATACTTCTAGCCGCCTCACTGATACGTTGACTTATTCCTAATTCATGACTCAAATCATTCGCTGTTCCAGAACTAATAATAGACAATGGAGGAGTTTTATCTCCCAATTTTAGAGACATAACCATCTGCATGGTTTCATTAACTGTTCCATCACCACCACAAACCATCAACGCATTTGTTTTTTGCTCTAGTTCTGACAAGATAAAAGCCATAACCTCTTTCCTGTGACTAACAATATGAAATGACAATTCACATCGAAATAGAGATTCTGAAATTTTGTCTTTTAAAACATCGACTTTTACAGCACCGGCTCTTGGATTTATGATGACAGAAACTCTCATACTAACCCTCTGACGTTAAAATTTTTATTGTTCCAGCTTTTCCATCAAAACGAACTCGCATTCCTGACTTTAACTTTTTGGTTAATCCAGGAATAGACACAATAGTAGGAATTCCCATTTCTCTTGCCACAATAGCTGAATGGGATAATAGACTTCCACGTTCAACAAGTAGACCTCTTATACTTGGATACAGTGGAACCCAACCTGGATCTGTCCTATCAGCCACTAAAATTTCTCCATTTAAATCTAAATTATCTTGAGGCGATGAGATGTATTTTACTTCTCCCTCAATAACTCCAGGACAACAAGGAATTCCTTTTAAATCACAATCTTCACCCTCATAGTTCGGAACTTCAACTTCTTTAATAAATTGATTCCGCCAATACACTGGACCTCTTGTCATTATCCTTGGATCTGGTGACGCCTCAAATCCTTGATAGGATTTCTTCCTTATATCTACTAATGAATTTAAATCATAAGATGGTAACGTTCCATTATAAACACCAAAAACTTCCTCAATAGTAAGCCAAAAAACATCTCTTGAATGATTTAATGCATTTATTCCGGCTAATTCTTCACCAATATATTGAAAAATATTTCTAGCTAAACCATAAATTCGAGTTCTTGCAAAACGGGTATTTTCTCTATTTTTTACAGCTTTTCTGGCATGTTTCAATACCCAAAAATAGAATCCTTTTTTAAAACCACCAAGCTCTTTAGCTACTTTTTCTTCGGCTATCTGTCTAATTCTACTTTCTTCTTCTGCTTCCAACTGCTCTATCGTGTTTGATTTCAGATAATTTTTGATACAAACAAACAAATATGTCGGATCAGTATTAAGATCAATCTCTTCTAATTTCATCTCACTCATACATCTAAAACCAAATTTTTCTAGATATTTTTTGATCTCATAAAAAAATTCTGCGTATTGACTTTGGTTAATTGCTTCAAATAAATCACTAGCTTCTGTCTCTTCAACAAGCTTTCTGAGTTCAACATTTTTCATTACCATTAGGGTCATTTTTTTAAGTGCTTTCATAGGCTCAGCACTCTCAAGCCCTCCTTCGTTGCTTAATAGGTCATTTTGTATTGTTGAATCAAACTGATGTAACCATGAAAGAGTTAACTTCCGTAGTAATCCAAAGTGGACCATACATAAAAAATCATTAATGATCGGTGCCTTCCAACGTCCAAGCATATTGACCTCAAGCTCTGAATAAACTTGTATCAATTGATCTCCACGCATCGTTTTTAAGTTTAATGACCGATATTTGTGATAATCTTTTTGAAAGGTTTCTAGAAACTCATCTACCATCGTCTGAATAGTTAAATGATATTTAAAAAAGCTAACTCCAGTAATTGTTTTTCTTATTCTTCCTGCCAAGGTATCCCAGGAAGGATGCGGTTTAATTCTATCTGCAATTTCATCTGTAAGACTTTCAGAAACACCCATCATAGTTTCCATAAATTGACGATTTTGTTTGAAGCCTGGAAGTACACCTACCAATTTATACCAATTAAACAAATTATAATAGACTCGACCATTAATTGAACCTAACATATAACTCAAATATGAATCCATTTCTTTTATAATTCTTGAAGGTACATTTAAAACTTCGCAAAATTGTACATAAACATTTTTATAGTTTCTAAGAGCAAAAGAAAAACTAAGAGGTAGTGTCAGTCCTCCATAAGATTCTATAATATTGGAGTTATCCCAAAGATTAGGATAACCCACTAAATCATTTTCTAGATGAGTTACAGGTCTTGTTTGTAGAACATATAACGTCCCATTTTCAAAGGCCCACTCAATATCTTGAGGTTTTTGAAAATGGTTGTAAATCTGTTTACCAAGCTCCCACAACTGTTTTAACTGAGACTCATCCAGCGACGCTTGCATTTGCTTTGAAGGATCTAGATCGACCAATCTTGTATGTCCACTAAGACCTTTTTTCATCGCTGATTTTTTATCAACAATATCCTCTTTGATTTTTTTTCCTGAACTTGCTTCTAACCAAAATGAATCCGCAGGTAAAGCTCCTGAAACTAAACCCTCTCCTACGCCGTGAACGCTGCTAACTACATATTGATCTACTCTTTGAGCAACAGGGTCACAGGTAAACAATACTCCCGACTGATCTGGATCGATCATTTTTTGCAGCACAACTGAAACTTGAACACCAGATAATGGAATTTTATTTTTAATTCGATAAATAAGACCTCTCTCAGTAAAACCAGAGGCCCAACATTTTTTTATAGACAACAGAATTTCATCAAAATCAGAAATGTACAAATAGCTGGACAATTGACCTGCAAAAGAATGAGCTGTACCATCCTCATCTGAAGCTGAACTTCTGACTGAATAAACTTTTGTATCTTTGGGAAACTGTTTTAAAGCTTCTGTTAGAGCTTCTATTAAAAACTCTGGAGTCTTTGAGTTTAAAAATAAATCTTGAATTAATTTTTCTGCTATACTCGCAGATATTTTTCCCGATTCAAGCTCCTGGATGACTTTTTCTATAGATTCATCTAAACCTAAAATATCAATATATTTTTTGTAATAGCGTTTACCAAAAACTATCCATTCAGGTACTTGAAAGCCTTTTTGAGTCATTTGGTATAGGTTAAACCCTTTCCCACCGGATTCTTTTTTTGCAAAAGCGTAAGTTGAGTTTTTTGTAACCAACATGATTATCTCCAATAAGTATAAGTTAATAACATAAAGTGACCAATTAAAAATATTCCTGAAATTAATCTAAAAAACTTTGCCGAAGCCGTATTTTTCTTAATCACATAAATTAAACTCAAAATAAAATAGCACCCAGCTAGTAGGTAAAAAATTTCAATATTTTTCACCTCTAGAAAGTATAAAAATATTAAACCCAGTATTACTTGTGACATTGACAATGCCCAAGCTCCGATAGCACCAAAAAGCAAAGAATATGTTTCAACCAATGGTCGTTCTTCCTCTGCTGCGTAGGTTTTTCTGGCAAATTCAAAAAGATTAAAATAAAACCATGGTGTGATAAAAAACAGTACTGTCTGTAATGATACTTCACTTCCAGCAGCGCTCGAGAATACAAATGCAGCGGAAAATCCTGATAAGCAACTTACAAAAGTGTGTAGCACAGCATAGGTAGTCAAATGAGGTCTAATAAAATTACCAACAAAGAACTCTTCATACATCAACATTGAATAACTAAGAGCAATCAAATGAACAAAGAAATACTCTTTACCAAGCAAGGCAACACTAGCTAATTCTGCTAAGATCAGAATCAACAAGGTAATCTTAACTTGATCGATTGAAAGAACACCTCTTGCCAATGGGCGCGTGGGATTATGTTTCAAGTCCACGGTATAATCTTTAATCTCATCAAAAAGCCTAAGACGAAAGAAAAAAGAAACCAATAACACAAATGAAAAAATCGCTCTTTCTATAGAAAAAGTTTGCGTTGTTTTATCAAGCATACATAAGCCCAATCCCAATGAAAAAAAGAAAATCATCGGGAAATAACTTCCTGGATTAAAACGTTCTTTAATAAGAATCAGTAGTCCTTTAATCAATGATAACCTC
>JABWCN010000076.1 GCA_013359135.1 Pseudobdellovibrionaceae bacterium
ATCTACAAGCTCTTCTGTTTTAACCACGGATAAATTAAATCAATTTGGCCAAAAATTAACAACTCAAATTTAGGGAATTATTTTTTGGAATTGGTATAACTATTGAAGATGGTGTGAAGGAAAAGCTCAATCTGCTTACAAACCTTGCCAATGAATCCCTTAATGGGATGGCAACGATTTCTAAAAGTGATGTTGTAAATATGATTTTAGAACTGCACTCAAACGAGCTGACAAAACTTGAGGTGGATCTTTTAAGAAAAACTCACCTGGATATTTTTAAGCATTTGTCTTGGCTGCAAGCGCAGGCCAAGCTTGCTAAAGAGCGTGGGGATGATCTGTCACTGTCGGAGTTAATGAAAAAATCAAATGAGTTTATGGCTGAGGAAAGCAGTTCCCAATCAGTCAAAACCCGAAAACCCAGAAAAAAGAAATTGCTTGGCAATAGTGAGCCAGTTGAAACATCAGAAAGAAAAAGCAATAGCTCCGAATAGTGATATTATAAAACCAGTCTCGTCCTCCTAGTCACGTTTCGCACTTCTTTAAAGGAATGGCCAATGGCGAAACGAAAAAAATGGTCTGTTCAAAAAACCTTAGTGATGCCTAAAGTTATCAGAGATTCGGAATTTTCAGAAATACTTGCAGACCTTGGGCGTCTTATATATGATGAACTCAGTAGTCAGCCAGACTCAGGAAAATTAATAGACATTTCATTGCAACCAGTCGGTTTTGAGAATGCATCTCATAACAAAAAGAAGGTTGTGAATGAGTAAGCAAAAACTAAAAACCAACATCAATGGCCGAAGAATTTCCCTATACATCAGGGTCTCAACGGAAGAACAGGCCTCAAATCCAGAAGGCTCCATAAAAAATCAAGAAGAGCGTCTTCGTATGACCGTGAAATTAAAAAATATGGAGGGTCACTTTGGCGATATCGTAGCCGTCTATGTTGACCGAGCCAAATCTGGAAAAGATACCAATCGTCCAGAGTTGCAAAAATTATTGTTGGCTATTCGGAAGAAGGAAACTGATCTTGTTATGGTGAGTGAGTTATCTAGGATTTCAAGATCTATCAAAGATTTTTCTGATATCTGGCAAATGATGAAAGATAACGGCTGCGGTTTTCAATCACTGCGTGAAAATTTCGATACAACAACAGCAGCAGGAGAAATGGTTCTATTTACAGTTGCAAATATTGCGCAATTTGAAAGACGGCAAATTTCCGAAAGAGTTTCAGCAAACTTTAATGTAAGGGCACAACGTGGACTTTTCAATGGTGGAGCAATTCCATTTGGTTATAAACGGATTCAAGATAAACCTGGCTATTTGGAAATTGATGAGGATTGTGCACGTTCAATTAAAGCGGCCTTTAAAGCCTATGTAAACGAGGGGTCTCTATCACTTACAGCAAAATGGTTAAATGCAAATGGATATAGAATGAAGGTCGAAAGAGAGGGAGGTGGTATAAGAAATCGTCTTGGATATTTTACGACTGGAAATTTGAAGGCTATTCTGAAAAATAAGTTTTATATCGGAGTAAAAGTTTTTCACAGCAAAGGTGTTGTTCAGGAAGTCGAAGCTGTGTGGCCCGGAATTATTGATATTGATTCGTTTAAAAAAGCAAATTTTTTGCTAAGTTCAAATCACTGTCGCAATAAGGAAAATATGATATCAAGGTATCCCTACGTTTTGCCTGGTTTGATTTTTTGCAAATGCTGTGGTGATCGTCTTATTGGGAAATCTGCCCATGGAAAAAGAGAAAAAATTGGTTACTATGAGCACGCCTTATCTACTAAAAGAATGTCTATTGATCCTAATCTGAAAAGAGAGTGTTTTCCTTACAGGACACTCGCTAAAGTCATTGAACCAATTGTCTGGCAGGAGTTAGTATATTTAATAACAGAAAAAAGTTTTGCTGCAGAACTTTTGAAATTTGCACAAAGGTCACACAGGCTAAATCCAGGATCAAAAGAAATTGAAAAACATAATCAGTCGATTTTTTCGATTGACCAGCAAATTGAAATTTTGGCTGAAAGACTGTCGATGCTTCCAAAAGAGATCTCGCCAACTCCAATATTTAAACAGATGGAAAAATTGGAAAACATGAAGAGAGCTTCTCAAGATACTTTAAATGAGATGACTAAAAATGGATTTTATAAGGATGTTCCAAGTGATCTTAAAACATTTGAGGCTTTTTTAGATTCATTGAAAGTGATTCTAAAAAATAACAACACTGAAAATATGAAATTTAAGGCGCGAATGATTCGTGCTTTGATAGATAAAGTTTTAGTAACCCCAGATGGACTAGAGATTTATTTCAAAGTCGGAGGCCGTTATGTGGAGACTTTTCTCGAAGAAGGCAAAAAAAAACCCAAGGGGGATTCCCTTGGGTTCGACTTACCGCAAAATTTAAGTGTCTCTTGTTCGAGTACTTGCAAAATTGGGGTGACCGACGGGGGTTGAACCCGCGACAACCGGAATCACAATCCGATGCTCTACCAACTGAGCTACGGCCACCACATGATAAATATTGTCCTACGCTTATAATAAATAAGCAGGAAGATGGCAATAGAATTTCATAAATATTTACAGCCAATTGAGTGGAGTGCAACTTTTATTAGCACCACATGGAGTGATTAAAACTTCTTAGTAGTTTTAAATTACTTTATAATTATAGGTAGTTAGATATATGATGGCAACATTGAACTTAGAAGTTGATTTTTTTTACCATAGAATACATCTTCATTTAAATGAAAAACTTATTAAAAAATACGCTTATTATTATTTTATTAACGGGAGTTTTAAGTCCCATAATCAGCTTATCTAAAGAAAATGAGGATCAAAAGCCAGTATTACAAGAGAGTCAAAATCAGCCAACTTTATTAGATAAAGCAGGCGATCTTTATCAGGACACGAAAGCTCAAGTATTAAGTGCTTTTGAGGATAATAAAACGCGAAGGGCAGCATTTCATTATTTTGGTCTTTTTAATTTTTCACAGCTTGATTTGATTATTCCCGGGAAAATGGGTTTAAGTCTTGGTAGTCATCAAAATGACAATAAAAGCTGGGAGTTTGAGTATTTGGAAAGCTCCATTGGTATTCCCATGCTAATCACAGATTTGGGATCAATGAGTGATAAAAGAATTTCTTTCATTAAAAGAAGCTTTTTAGGTACCGAGACCTTTAACATGTCCTATGGACTAAGTTATTTTATATTTGATGCTCGCTTAGGAAACAAGTATTTGAATCAACTCACAGGCTCTAATTTAATCGATGTCAGTCTTATTGATATTCAAAGCTTTGGCTTTAACATCGGAATCGGTAATCGCTGGTCATTCAAAAATAAAATGGTTTTTGCGATTGATTGGATTTCTTGGGCTCAACCAGTTTTTATTACTAAGAGAAAAACACCCTTTCTTGACTATGCTACCAATGAGCAAGACAAAAAAGATATTGAAGATTCAACCAAACTCATCGCTTATATTCCTCGACTGACATTACTTAAATTACAGTTTGGGATTTTGTTTTAGCTAGTAGGGTATGAAAAGTTAAAGAGGAATGAATTTTTTAAATGTAGTCATAGCTTGAGTCATACCATCTATGAATTTATTGCCATACTGGCTGCCATAAAATGAGTTACAAGTTTCATAGCCACCACGACGATACTCGCTTTCTGTTAGTATGTAGCCAAAATATGAGTTCCCAAGGGTAAACAGCAGTGGATTTGATAGTTGATTTTCAAGGCTGTATTTTTCTATGAGGTTACCAATTTCAGTTATCGGCTCAGCCGGGATAAAGTAAAATGTAAGCTCATCCATTTTTAAAATAGACACCTCCATAGGTCTATTTAAACTAGGTGGTAAATCTACTTGAATGAATAACTTTGAAAGCCAATGAAAATTTCTGGGTAAAACAGACTCCAAGCAAAGGGATAGGTTTGCTTTTGCCTTTGGTAACTCAATGGGGTGTGAATAGTTGGTGACTGAATTTATTTTTTTTGGAAGTCGACTCATTTTCCATCGAGTTGTTACTTGGGAAACTATCTTATTACTGAGATCATTCAAATT
Organism: Pseudobdellovibrionaceae bacterium; assembly: GCA_013359135.1. Classification (GTDB taxonomy): domain Bacteria; phylum Bdellovibrionota; class Bdellovibrionia; order Bdellovibrionales; family Bdellovibrionaceae; genus UBA2316. The sequence goes on from JABWCN010000076.1 coordinate 4,065, forward strand.
TGTTATATTAGCACTTGCCGACATAGAGCTAGATTCGGGAATTGTTAACTTTGGGCCAACATCTCCGGCAGCTCCAGAGAAAAAGACAAAGGGGTATTTAAACGTTTTTTGAAGTTTAAACTCAATCATACTTGGAATGTCGCCACTTATATACAAATTGTCTGGCCCAAGAATAGTGCCATGAATAGGGAAGTTGAACATGCTAACGATGGGGCTTAATGTCTCATCCACAAAAGTGATTAGGTTAAGTTTTGTATTTAAAGCCTGGCTGTTACGTCGATTATAAGTGACATCAGACAAATTCAAAGTTTGAAAGTCTAATTTTGCCTTTTTAATTTTTGAAATAGCTTGCAGGCTTGATTCGACGACAGAGCCTAAGAAAAGATTAAAAACAAAATCATTGTATTTATCCATCGCCAATTGTTGCCATAAGTTAAATTTGGAAAAACCTCCGGCTCCAGAGTGAGTGTGGGTTGCAAAAAGATGTAGTGTGACTTTTTGATTCAGTTTTTCGCTGATCATATCTTCAGCTTTTTTTCTAAGGTCTGGTTCGATAGCAACAACTTCCAAAGAACTAAGTAGAGTAATAGAACCGTTGTTTTTAATGGCAATGGTCTTGGATCTAGGAAGATTAAAGAAACCAAGAGATGACTTAAAGTAATTCGCATAGGGAGAGGTACTGGTCGTAAAAATCCTTCGTGGGAGGTAACCAGCGAGGGAAACCCCGCCAGGTAAATCCACTTTGGTGTCAGAGTAGCCAACTTCTGTTGAAGAACTAACTGCCTGAGCAGAAAAAACGAATAAAGAGAGACTTAAACTACATAGTGTAAACAAACGAATCATAAATTTCATGCTCCCATAATCTACAATTTTTTGTCATCATTTTTTAGAGCTTATCATCTAAAATCTCTTTTTTTAAAGACTCTGCTGCTGGATAAGGCAATAATAGACTTTTGTCCTTATCAACCTTAAATAGCCCGTACTTCTCTTTGTAGCCAGAGGACCACTCAAAATTATCAATTAGACTCCAGTAAAAATATCCCAAAAGATGAGTTTCTTTCCTTAATTGCTTAACAACAGCAATATGTTTTTTAAAATAATCATCCTTGAGTTTACCCTCTGAGTCTGGCCAGCCGTTCTCTGTAATTAAAAGAGGTTTTTTATATTTTTCAGCGAGCGTTTTCAAAAAATAGGCTAAGCCTTTTGGTTCTATAATTCGAGGATTACTAAATGGGGATGCTTTCACTTTATAGTAGTAATTAAACCCCAAAATATCTATGTGATCTTTGATTTTATCCAAGTGAGAGTAATTAAATTCATTTCCTAAATCATAAAAATAGGAGAAAATGTCCCACCAAGTTTTTTCCCAGTAAATCATATTTTGAATGGAAATAATTTTAGCCTCAGGAATTTCATTTTTTATGGTTTTTGCAGCGACAATAAACTGTGTGGCAGCGGAATCAATGTGATTTCTATAGAGACTTAAACTGTATTTTGCCCCAGGTGGGAAAATTCCCAGAAAAAAACCAGCAAGACTTTGAGCATTTGGTTCATTTTGAGGAGCAAAATAAATGGCTGTGTTTTTAAACTCTTTAGCAATCAACTGAACAAAGTGAGGCCAGCGCGATTGTATTTTTTCATTCATCCAACCAAATTTTTCAGGATGGTTGATGTCAAATGCCCAAGCAGGAAAGGTCCAGTGCCAAAGACAAATAACTGGAGTGATCCCCATGGAAATAGCCTCTTGGGCTATATTTTTATAATGCTTAAGCGCGTCCAGATTGTATTGGCCTTCCTTGGGCTCAATACGAGCCCACTCAATTCCAAATCTGTAATGTGTGACACCTAACTCTTTAATTTTTTTAAGGTCTCGTTGATACTCTGTATAACTATAAACTCCGTTGCCTTTAGGTTCTTTGATGCGCCCAAGCTCATGAAAAATATCCCAGTCTGTTTTAAAAAAATTAGGGTCTTGCTCTTTTAGCGCAGGATCTTCTGTTTGATAGGGAGAAGTTGCTACTCCCCACCAAAAGGAATCAGTTGCGGCCATACTTGAAAAACCAACAAATAATGAAAGCACAAATATCAAATGCATAAAACTCCTAATTAACTTGCTCTTATCCTTAGCTGGAGAGCCAAATAAGGATGCGATTTAACAAAAGGGTGTTTTTTTTTAAAATTTTAGTCAATAATTTTAATATGAAGGCATTATTTTTTGGCATTAGAATTATGTTGATAATTTCTGTTTTGATCTTATCAATTATTTATTTTCCTTACAAAGTTTTTAAACCTCGCACAGAAATTCGAATTTCATTGCCGATAGAGAAAGTTGAGGACTACCTCCACCAGCAAGAAGCTAAATATCCAAGTTTAAGGCAAGGGCTTCAAAAAAAAATTATTTGGGGGAACCGTACCAAAGAAAAAACTAAATTAAGCCTAGTTTTTTTGCCCGGATTTACTGCGACGCAAAAGGAAATTTCACCCGTTGTCGAAAATATAGGGGAGAAATTAAAAGCTAATGTCTTTTTATCAAGATTGCCGGCCCATGGTGAAGAAAGTGAAGATTTTAAAAGAGTACAGACCCAGGAATTTTTTGACGCTGCTAGTGAAGCTTATCAAATAGGAAAAATTATTGGAGATGAAACAATACTCGTTGGTTCTTCGACCGGAGCTTCTTTGTTGTTGTATGAGGTTTCAAGATTAGGCGATACAAAAGCAGTTATTTTATTTTCACCTGCTTTTTATTCCTATTGGAATCCACAACGAGTTTTGCTTAATAAAAATATAGCTCTTTCTTTGGTAAAATTTTTTCTTGGAGAAGTTTATTCTTGGGGCCCATACTATCCGAACCAAGAGCTTTACTGGAATACTAAGTATAATACTGATATTTTACCCAAGGTGATTGAAACTTTTTATACCGTTAGTTCTCAGTCTTATAGTAATATGAATACGCCTGTTTTGATGTTTTATAACCCCAAGGATCATGTGATAAATGCCAAGGTTATGGAAGCAAAGTTTTCTGAGTTAAAAAATATCAATTCAAGGAAAATCATTATTAATAGCAGAGACAGACATGTGATTGCAGGAGCAATTACTTCTCCGGAAAGTACAGATTTTGCTGTGACAGAGGCCTTGAAATGGCTTCAGTCACTGTAGATAAATAAAATGAGAGTTGTTTTTTATTCCTAAGGACAGTTGATAACTAAATCAATCCATTCTCCAGATGAGCTGCAGGTTCCACTTAAACTACCTCCATTCGTACAGGGTACTTTCGAAGACTTACCTGCTGAAGTCGTGTTGTAATTACAACTACAGGTTTTATTAGCATTTGAAGCAGAGCCAACCACGGCATTCCCGCCATTGCATGTGATTGTATTAGGGTCTTTACAGCTAACACTGTAACTCCAGCCACCAGCTGTACAGCTCCCACTTGCTGAACCATTATCGCAGGTTGCGGTCCTTGATTGACCTTCGCCAGCTTGGTCAAAAGAACAATTACAAGCTGTTTTTCCAGAAAGTGAGTACCAGATTTTCGAACCCCCACCACAAGTGGTTCCTGTTTTGTCTGGACAAATATAATCATGTTGCCAAGTTCCGTCAGGTTGACAAGTGCCAGTGATGGAACCTACGCTAGCTGTCCCTGTAACAGTTTGATAGGGGCCAGCACCTGGCCAAGTGTAATCACAACTATTACTCCCATTGGGAGAGGTTTTGGAAAAACTTCCTCCAGCACAATTTTTAGAAGTTGTTGTTGTGGTGTTAGTTACTGATGTGCTAGATGTCACTGAATTACTAGGTGCAGACGTTGAACTTGAGGATGAAGAACTAGCAGAGTTTGTTGCTTGTGGTTTACAAGTTATTTTTCCAAAGGAATCAACACCAGTAGCTACATTACCAAGTGGGCATGTACCAACAGCAGCAATCTGAGAATTGATGGTAGAACTAATAGAACATTTTTCTGTACTAGAATTAAAAGTTCCACCGAAAGAATTACACATAACTTCTTTGGAAACGGGGGTTGATGAACATTTTTGTGTGCCAGAGTTAAAAGTTCCACCAAGCGAAGAGCAAACATCGGATTTTATTAAGTCAAGGTCATGTTGAGAAAGCAGCTCCACTGAAGAAAAGCTGCAAGAAGTGATAACATCGCTGGAGGTAATTAAGTTGATAGGTAGTTCGCGAATACGGGATTTTCCTCCCACTAGGTTACCACGATCAAAGTCAAAAATAGCAAAAGCTTTGTATTCTGTTGTTGAAATTTGCTGAAACTTTTCTATCGATAGATTTACTTTAGAATCGTTTATACCAGTAATCGCTCCATTATTTATTAAAAAGTTGTTACCATTTAAAGACCATTTGCTTACTGTTATTTTCAAAGTCTTAAAATTAGCTGCTGATAAGATTTTAGTAGAGAAGTTAGAAATATTAGCAGAGCATTGGGCTGGATTTTTAAACGCCATTCTAGATTCATTAAGAATATCTTGAAGTTTACTATCAACAGCAATTCCTTTTTGCGCAGAAAGAAGATTCATTATCAGTTGAGATCCAGCAAGAGCTGCCACAGATAAAATGCCCAAGGCAACTAAGATTTCGACTAAAGAAAAGCCCATCTGTTTTTTAATAACAGTATTTTTATTTGGTTTCATGATCTCAGTCTAAACAAACCTTTTCAAAAAAAAAAAAGAATATTTAAAAATTTTCAAAAAGAGACAGAGACTAGATCTTTTTTTGATCCCAAATTAGAACTTGGTAACAAAATCAAAAAAGTCAGTTAATAATTTCTTAAAGTTGTCAAATTCTCAAAATGATCATTTAATTTTGAGAATCAAAAAATAGATAAACTTTTATACGGAACTAACCGAAAGGCTAGTTATGAAGACCATTGGGATGTTGTTTGTAAAGAAGGTGTTAAGTAGAAAAGTTTATTGGTTGCTTTTTTTGTCTGTTTTTTTACCGTCTTGTTCTCCGATACAACCGACATTTGGATTTGATTTTTCAAACGAAAAGCCGAGTGCTAGTTTGACTTTAAATAGCAATGTGGAATTTTTAAATCTAAGTAATTCAGCTAAAACTACTCTTAGTGGACGATGTACTGCAAAATCTAAAATTAGTTTTCATTCTCCTATAGATATCAATTTTGAATGTTCTTCAGAGGGTGAATACAGTAAAGAATTTGATTTTAGTAACTTACCTGATGGTGTTGTTGATATTTCCTTAGAGGAAAAAACTAGTTTTGGCGAAATATTTTATGCTCAAAAAAGCTTAAGCAAAGATATGGTAAATCCTTCTCTAGTTATCAATCAACCAGCTAATTTAGGATCCGGTATTACTAGTATTAATCTCAATGGTTCTTGCAGTGAAGAAGGAGAACTCGTTTCAGTGAGTGAAGAGAATACGGGAAAAACCCAGACATCATTATGCACATCCTCTTTGTGGAGCATGGTATTTGATTTAGGTACTGATTTAGGCATCACTAGCTTTGTGTTTCATGCAGAACATTCCGATAAAGCTAATAATAAATCAACATTTGTTAGCTCTTCCGTCTCAAGAACTGTAGTTGGTGACTTTTCAATTGCAGGAGTTAGTCATTCAGGAGCCGGTCCTTTTGCAGACGTCTTAAGAGGACAGTTTAATAATTTTTATATCAGCTGGTCTTTAGTTTCAGGAAATGATAATTATTCAG
>JABWCN010000043.1 GCA_013359135.1 Pseudobdellovibrionaceae bacterium
CAATTTTGTCTGGAATATAAGGTCTTTTCTCTGGAATATAATGATCAAATCTATAGGCACTTTCACCCAAAGCCGCCTTCTGAGGATTCTTCTTTTTTTCGTCCCAAAGCCAATACTGAGCTCCATGGGAACTAAGAAGATCAATGGCCGTTCCAAAAGAATGATTGGAAAGCCTTTGAGTTCCAGCAATATTTCTCCAACTAAAAGTCATACCCTGTAACTGTTTTTTTTGACTCAAAAATGGGTCCAAAAAAATTTTTGCTTCATTATCAATTTGACTAAGATAAACTAACTTGGTCCCTACCATTTCAAGTCTCTGAGCGGCCCCTAATTTTTTTTGAAATTTTATTTTTTGATTTAAAAATTGAATCTCAACTAAATTCTTTTTTACATTGGATTCTGAACTACCGAAAACAGTTCGGTTCAATTGTTCCAATCTAAGTCGACCTGGATCAAAATTTTTTCGTACTTCTGGTAAAGGGATTGAGCCCATTTGATAAGGAATTAAAAATAAAGACCTAACATCCATGTTTTCCATACGCTCATAAAAATCTAATTTTTTCCCGTCATCACAAATGTATTTACTTTTTTTAAAACCACTATCCACCAATAAAATATTAGCTTCTTTGTCAATTTTAACATTATCACCACAAACAGAGTAAATTTTTTGAACCAACTCACAACTCTGAGAGCTTTCTAATGAAGAAAAATCATTTTCTTGTGCCTGTAAAAAACAATTTAAAAATACAAATATGAAAATTGTAAAATAAATAACTAATCTCATAACATGAACATATAAGCGAGAATTAGAAGTTCAGCGAGATGAAATAGTAAATATGAAAAAAAGAACTCCCTATCTGTCAAAAAAAAGAACAGTAGGAATGGGATTAAGATATTTTCTTGGTTAAAAACATGACAATTTTTGTAATCTTTGTCTGTTTATCTACAGATGATTTTTTTTAAATTCTTAGCTATTTTACTGACTAAAAATATCTATTTATCTAAGATTAAGGAATCTGCACTGAAATGAAAAAGTTATTTAGCTTGATGATAATTAGTCTTAGTCTTTATGGGTCTATTGCCATAATTATTCTCCTAAGCCCACGAAATTTTAATCGGCCTCTACTTTCTAAAATTGATTTCATTATTTTACATACTACTGAGGGAGCACTTGAAGGGTCTCTATTTAAACTCAGGAAAAATGGTGAAGCGCACTTTTTAGTTTCAGAAAAAGGACAAATTTATCAACTCATTGAGGAAGGTCGAGTAGCTAGGCACGCGGGACGAACCCTCTGGAATGGTACAACTCGGCTTGATGAAAACTCACTTGGAATTGAAATTGTAGGCTATCACAATAAACCAATTACAGCAGCTCAAGAGTTAGCTCTTGGGCGCTTACTTTATCAAATGAAAAAAAAATATAAAGTTGATGATAGAAATATTTTACCCCACTCCATGGTCGCTTATGGTGTTCCAAACAAATGGTTCGATCAAGCTCATAGAGGAAGAAAGCGCTGTGGGATGATGTTTGCAGACACGGATTTTAGAAAACGAATAGGGTTAGGACCAGTTCCCTCATTTGACCCAGACGTGCTCCAGGGTAGACTCATTGTTGCTGATCCATTTTTGAATTCTATGTTATTTGCAAATTCCATAGAAAAGAAGAAAACTCTTAATTCAGAATTAACTAACGATGGAGAATTTATAGTTTCAAAGACTAAATCCGCTTGGTATTTCGCAAGAGAGTTATACAATAAATCGACTACTCTGTATCACCTCCCAAATGGTCAAAAGTTTTTGGGAAATCAAATTAAGAACTGGAACTTACTTCCTGAAGGGACCAGAGTTATTTTGGATAAAAATGAGAAAATAGACTCAGAAATTTTAATTAGCGATCTAGCAAATCAACAATCTAAAGTCGACTTCAAAGAGATTGGAATTGACGGACAAACTGCTTACCAAATAGCTGGGAAAAACTATGCTAGTAGATCTACAATTTATTTTTTTCCCAATGGTGATACTTCAACAGGAGTCGACCTTTATTATGAAAAAAAAGAACTACTGGCCCATCTTCCAAAAGGTACAAAAGTTCTTTTAGGTTATATCTATGGAGGAGCAATTGGTCCATTGCAAAGCGCGTATCGTATTGCGGGAAAACGCTGGAACTCACCAGCAACGATCTACCGACTTCCAAATTCACAAATTATAACGGGTGATGAAGTGGATATAAATTCTGTGAAGACAGGGACTCAAGTTTTTTTTGAACTTTAATTACTTTTAATAAATAAAAAGTTCCACTTATCAAGAACAGGAACCAGTAAAAAAATCAATACGCTTACATTTACCCACATAAAGAATTTAAGCCAATTATCTTTCCCTTGAGACTTGTGAAACTTAGCATACTCTTGTAAAAGTTTTAAAGATACAGGCACTACAAGTAAAATATAAAACCAGCTTGTTTTATAAAACATAGGTGAAGCCAAAGCACATCCTACATAAGCCAAAGTATACATCCCCATTTGGTATAAGGTTTTTTCCATACCCAAGGCCACTGGCAAAGTAGGAATGCCTCCTTCTCGATAATCATCTTTAAACTTAATCGCTAGAGCCCAGAAGTGCGGCATTTGCCACAGAAACAAGATAAGAAATAAATAAATAGATTCACTGGAGAAAACATTATTGTTTACTGCTGCGTAGCCAATAGTAACAGGTAAAGTTCCTGGAATAGCTCCTGGAATTGCAGCATAAATCCATTTAGGCTTCCAATAATAGGTGTAAACACCATTATAAAGTAAAACAGTTGCTAGTCCCAAATATGCGGATAACTCAGAAACCTCCCACAAAAGTTGTAGGCCAGTAAAAATAAAGAAAAAAGCCATTAAACCAGCAGCAGTAGGGGTGATTTTACCAGAAGCCACCGGCCGATTTGCAGTCCGCTTCATCAAACTATCTAATTTATATTCTTGTACTTGATTAAGGGCCAAACTACCAGAACTTAAAACAAAAACACCAAGAACAAGGTCAAAAAAATGAGACCATACGAAACTTCGTTCAGATTCAAAACCTGTGGCGTAACCAGCAATTGCCGATAACACCACAAAAATCGTAATACCTACCTTAGTAAGTTGAGCAAATAACTTCACAATAAACTTACAGTGTACTTGTCACTGCAACTCTTGTCCAAATATCTAATGCAGAAAAGAAGATTAAAACAAATAAAAAGAAAAATCCAAGAGCAAAAATGATTCTATTATCAACGGAATCATACTTTAAACCCATGAAAAACATTAATACCAAAGAAGCTTTTACTGCAGCGATAAGAAAAGCCACTGGTGCCGCTAAAACAGATCCATGCATTACCGAATGAAACAAATAGTGAAAACCCACCGTTAATAAGGTTAATACAAATAAGGCCAAAGCCACTTTTTTATATATTTCTGCTGGAATAATGTGATGTCCGTGACCAGCTGACTGATGCTCTGAATGATTATTTGCAGCCATTCGCTCTCTCTTTCATTTAAATACTAGTTTAAACTTTATAGTACTATTTCATTTAATTTTAGTTGTTATCGCCCAAAATTGAATTCTTGTTATTTTTTTACTTTGTTTGTCTTTAGCCAACCAAGTAAAGCAAAGGAAATAAAAAAATCCAAATCAAGTCAACAATATGCCAAAAAATCCCCACTCCTTCAACAGGAGTAAAATAATCTTCTCCAAACTCACCTTTTTGTGCTCTTAAGGCTAGCCAAACAATAAGCCCCATTCCAATTAAAACATGAAGTCCATGTAAACCAGTCATACAATAATAAAATCCATAATACATACCTAGATTTGCTGATTCAGCTCCAGTATGAACAACATCCAACAACCGTCCAGGTAGAAATCCATGTTGAAATTTTCCAGTGTATTCGAAAGCCTTAATACACATAAAAATGACTCCACAACCAACAGTTAACCACAACTTAGTGACGGCTTGTGATTTCTCATTTTTCTGAAGGTGGTGAATAGACATCGCCATGGTATATGAAGAAAAAATTAGTACCAGAGTATTCACAAAACCTAGTTTCCAATTTAAATGGCTAGCTCCTTCTGCGAACATCTTAGGATAAAGTGCATGGAATATAGCATAACCAACAAACAAACCTCCAAACATTAGAATTTCAGTTACCATGAATAACCAAATTCCTTGCTTAGCACTTTCAAATTGGTGATTTGCATCTCTAAAGTGATGCGCTACATGTGAATCGTGTGTATGTGAACTACTTGTACTCATAAGGCCCCGCTGTTACTACCGGCTCCACATGAAAATTAGTATGCGGAGGAGGTGATGATGTTTGCCACTCTAATGTTTTTGCTCCCCAAGGATTATCGGAAGCTTTCTCGCCACTTCTTAACGCCGTAACGATTACATATAAGCTTAATAGAAATCCACAACCAATCAACCAAGATCCTATTGTTGAAATAGAATTTAATGATTGATACGCTGGAATATAATCAAAATATCTTCTTGGCATACCCATAGCTCCCAAAATAAATTGAGGGAAAAAGGTTACGTTAAAGCCAATAAAAATTAAAACAAAAGTTAATCTTGCCAATGTTTCATTATACATTTTCCCAAACATTTTAGGGAACCAATAATAAAGTCCACCCATCAATGCCATCAATGTACCACCAACCATCACATAGTGAAAATGTGCCACCACGAAATAAGTATCATGAAAATGAACGTCTGTTGCAATTGTTGCCAACATAATTCCAGTAACGCCACCAATTGCAAACAAGAATAAAAATCCAAGAGCAAATAACATTGGTGATTCAAAAGAAATATTTCCTCTATATAAAGTCGACAACCAGTTAAACATTTTAATCGCTGTTGGAACTCCGACCAGCATTGTTAAAAAAGAGAATACAATTCCAGCCACCTCTGATTGGCCAGATACAAACATGTGGTGTCCCCAAACAAAGAAAGACACAGCAGCAATCCCAATGGATGAAAATGCAATCGCTGTATAACCAAAAATTGTTTTTCTAGAAAAAGCAGCGATAAGCTCACTGACAACACCCATCGCAGGAAGAATCATAATGTAAACTGCTGGATGAGAGTAAAACCAGAAAAAGTGTTGGAAAAGCACAGGATCTCCACCAAGGTTAGGATCAAAAATTCCCACACCAAATGTTCTTTCCATAGCCAACAACAAAAGAGTAATCCCCAACACAGGAGTTGCTAAAATTTGAAGTACCGCTGTTGAGTATATAGCCCAAATGAATAATGGAATTCTAAACATAGTCATACCCGGGGCTCTTAACTTGTGAACAGTCACAATAAAGTTCAAACCCGTCAAAATTGAGGACATTCCCATAACAAACGCGGCAACTACCATCATTGTGGCAGCAGTACCTGTTTTAATAGAATAAGGAGTGTAAAAGGTCCAACCCGTGTCGATTTTACCTAAAAACAAAGTACAAATGGCAATGATAGCACCCAACATAAACACGTACCAGCTTGTTAGATTTAGCCTTGGAAAAGCCACATCTTTAGCTCCGATTTGAAGAGGCAAAAAGAAGTTTCCAAGAATCGCTGGAATTCCAGGAACAATAACCATGAAAACCATAATGGCCCCGTGATATGTCATTACCTGATTATATTGATCGGGTGTTAAATACTGAGCTCCTGGTTTAAAAAGCTCTAACCTGATAAGCAAAGCAAAAAGCCCTCCCACCAAGAAAAAGAACAAAACTGAAATCATATAAAGTAAACCAATTCTTTTGTGATCTAAACTGGTAAACCATGACTTCAAACCTTTAAATTCATTTATATAGTTCACTTCGCCGCTAGTATGGGAAGCTGTATGTGTTGATGCTGACATTGTTTACTCCGTAATTATTTTGCCGATTTAATATATTCAATAATTGCACTTAACTCGTCTTCACTTAGTTGCCCTTGAAAAGAAGGCATAACTCCAGACGCAAAACCTTTAACAATTTTCGCATTAGGATTTAGAATAGATTCCCTGAGATAATTTTCATCCACACCTGTAGAGTCTCCAGAGGTCAACTCTTCCTTTGCTCCAAATTTTTTAAACAAAGAAGGACCTACTTTAACGCTAGCATCTGCTACTGAATGACAGCCAGAACAAGCTTTAATTTGAAACAATTTTTCACCTTTTTGAGCTATCGGTAAAGTGCTAAACTTAGCTTCTTCTTCAAGCCATTTATCATATTCTTCACGACTCACTACTTGTAATTTGCCAATCATCCCAGAGTGTTGAGTACCGCAGTATTCGGTACAAAAAATGTGAAAATCTCCAAGCTTATTAGCATTAAACCACACCGCTGTGTAACGCCCCGGAACAGCGTCTTGCTTAATCCTAAAACTAGGAACATAAAAACTGTGAATGACATCATTTGAAGCCAATATAATTTTAACATCAGTATCTATTGGCACCTTCACTAAATTTGCAGTTCTAACACCGCTTTTGTAAGTAGCTTCCCACGCCCACTGTTTACCCGTAACATGAACTTCCAAAGCATCTTTTGGAAACTGCCTCATTTGATGATAAATGTGCCATCCCCATCCAAATACCACTAAAAATATAACAAGTGGTATAAATGACCACAAAAACTCCAAAAAAGTATTGTGAGTAATGTAAGCAGATTTTGCCGTCAGTGATTGTCTTTTATATTTGTAGGCAAAATAAATCATTCCACCAATCAAAATCACACAAGCAATGAAGCTTGAAATCAACAGAAAGCTATAAAGGTTATTAACCTGTGAAGCCTGATCTGTAGCCGCAGTCGGCATGAATTTACTTGCAAAAGCATATTGCATCCAGAACATGAATTAACTCCTAACTGTACTTTCATTTTTTTTAATTCTTAACCAAAAAGGTAATAACCATAAAACCATTAGCAACACTATTAATGCACCACCAAGACGTACTAAGTTGAAAGCATAAAGCGCATATTTATTAGCTTGGGGATCATAATGAAAACAAAAAAGAATTACTTTATCAATTAAACTACCAATTTTTCCGTCAGCAGCTTCGTTGAGTGCTAGTTTAATGTCTTTGGCCTCAAATTGAATACCACCCAAATATCTCGAGATAATGCCCTCAGAAGTCGTCACAATAGCAGCTGAAGCATGTGACCACTCATTTTCTTTTTCATTCCATTTATACTTGAATCCCACAGAGTTTGTTAGTTTATCAAGGGTAGTTTGATCTGCTGTCAAAAAGTGCCATCCTTTTTCAGCATTTGGACGATTATATATCTCCATATATGTCTTCTTTTTATTTTTAGCCATTTCTGGAGTTTCTTTGCTGTCAAAACTTATTGCCAAAACTTCAAATTTATCACCAGGGTTCCAATCTACACCCTTAAGAACCTCTGTCATGCCATTGAGATGAAAATTACAAAGACTTGGACAGTTAAAATAAACTAAAGAAATAATAACTGGCTTATGAGATTGGTAAAAAGAACCTAGTTTTACACTTTCACCTAATTCATTTTTAAAAGACAACTCTAAATCGATCTTTGAACCTAATTTCTGATCAATCCCCACACCTTCAAGTTGCTTAGGTGTTTGATTAGACAAACTGGGTAAAGTTTTTCCATCATACGTATCCATAGCCATTGCCTGACAAAAGAAAACCATAGAAAAAAGAGGAATGAAAACAATCAGTCCCTTCTTTAAGTTTAGATTTTCTTCAAGCAAGCCAAGCATAGGAGTGTAACTTTCTATATTTTAATTGGTACTTTTTAATAAGCTTAAATTCTAGTTTGCTGTTTTTGCAAACTCAGCCACCTTGGCCGGATCATCTTTAGATTTATTTTGAGTAATTGATTCAATAAAATGAAGAATTGCCCATCTATCATAAGTCTTCAAATGTTGAAAAGAAGCCATAGATCCACCTTTAATACCATTAACTAGCACATTGTAATGAGCTATAATACCTTCACCCTGGGTCCACTTACCCTCAACCATATTACGTGGTTTTGGATTCATACTAGCACTGGAAGGGCCATCCCCCTTACCTTCATTACCATGACAAACAGAACAGTTGTTCTTAAACACTTTAGCTCCATAAGTTATGATTTCAGGAGTCGATGTCCAAGGCTCTTTAACTGCTGACATATTAAAAACTGCGGCCGCTCCATCTTTAGTAGGTGCCCTAGGGTCTACGACATTTTCACCCAAATCAACTCCAGGATGAATAACCACAAGATAAAAGAAAAAACTAAACACAAAAACCATCGCAAAGATAAAAGCGGTAAAGCCACCTCTGTTATGAACATCAGAAGCATCTGACATAATCAATCTCCAAATCTATATCTGATTAATTTAATTAGAATTTATATATAAATGATAAGTAGCGTAAAAAAAAACCTCAAGCAACCAAAAGCTTAATTCTACAAAAAAAATGCCGCATATACTAAATAGCAGTCCAGTTTACTAAATAAAAAACCCCAAGACTATGATGTGAGTCATGGGGTTACAAAAAAAATTCCAATCTCAATAAATATGAAATTTAATTACGTTTTTTTTACTTTTTGGACAAAATACTTTCATCTTTTTCAAAAGCAAACTTTCCACCGCCGATAGTTTCAACATAGCCTAAAGTAGGAAAGCCAAGGAAGTCATGTCCTTGAAACATAATTGAAGTTCCAGAAACAATGTGAGAAACCCAAGCTGCCGTAAACCTAGGAACTACGGCATTAATATAGTGCCCCACCCCTTGAACAAACACTCTACTCATTCTTGCCTGTGGATTCACTTTTCTCCAAAAAACATCTAAAACATATGGCAACACTAAATTATCCATAGCGCCCACAATAAGATGAATTTTACCAGCTGGATAATTAGGCGCCAATTTCTCTGTAAGGACTCTTCGAATTCCTTGTGTTAGTCTAAATGTACTTTCTTTTTTATACTTAACTGTATTCAAAGAAGGCTCCCCAACAGGAAACATAGTGTATACAAAAATTTTCAAATAATAATCATAATTTTGATCGTAGGTCCAAGAGTTGAAGGGATACAAATAACTTGTCATTAAAATTTGAGTTCTAATCCAGTTGTCTTGCCAATCAACAGGACGGGTATATGGGGCCATTAAAATCAAATTTTTGACTAATTGAGGATATTTAGAAACAAAAACCTGACCAATACCTCCACCATAAGAATGGCCTACTAAGTTATAAGGTTTTGGAACATTTAATTTTTCAAGTAATATTCTCAAGTCTTCAACTTGATTTTCAGGAGCAATCATATCCTTAGGTTCGCCATATCTAGCTAAGGTTCGTCCTTGACCATAAAAATCAAACCGCACAACACCCATACCTTTTGAAACAAGGTATTCCGTCATCCCATTCCAATCCTCAGTGGTTGCGGTCAAACCATTTAAAAAAACAATTGTTGGCTTATTGGCTTGAGGCTGAATGTAATCAAAAAACAATTGTTTGTTATCAGCTACAGCAGCCCAATTCTGAATTCTTTGAACTGGAGAAATAACTCTCGCTCCTGAAGCTTTGCCAACAAGAGCCACCTGGGCCGGAGCCTTGAAGCTAAGTAGAAATCCGAAAATTAAAAGAAAAGTACCGAATATTTTAGTTGTTATTGCTTTCTCTTGATGGGCCATGAAACCCTCCTACGATTAGAATTTTTCCGCTTACTAAAATAGAGCTACTACTCACTCTTGACAAGTAAAAACACTAGTGAATTAAATTTTAGTGCTTTACCTCAAAAATTCGGACCCCTTTCAACTTCAGAAGAGATCCGAATTTTTTTCAACTACAATACAATTCCACCATCAACACTTAAAACAGTGCCATTGATATAAGACGCCTGTTCTGAGGCCAAATACAAGCACGCATTAGCGATATCATCAACTTCACCAAGTCTTTGTACAGGTACCTTAGCGGCCATTCCATCAAGTACTTCTTTAGGCATAGCATTGGTCATTGAGGTCTTAATAAAGCCTGGAGCAACAGCGTTAACTGTGAAACCTTTTCTGCCCAATTCTTTTGCAAGTGTTTTTGTAAAACCAATTACACCAGCTTTTGTTGCCGCATAATTAGCTTGTCCAAAGTTACCGTACAAACCAACAACACTTGAAATATTAATTACGCGCTTATGAGCTGAAGAAGAATTAAATTTTTCAAGTAAACCTTTTGTGACGTTATAGAGACCAGTTAAATTAGTATTAATAACCGCATCCCAATCAACATCTGTCATTTTGACAAAAGATTTATCTTTAGTAATACCCGCATTATTGATAACAACATCAACCGACCAAGGAAGAGCTGTTATAGCTGTCGCTAAAGAGTCTCTTTTGGTAACATCAACTTGAGCAAAGTGAAGTTGACTTGCATATTTACCAAGTTCCTTTTGAGCCGTATCTAAAGCTTGCTGAGAATAATCCCATACTACAACTTTAGCACCAGCTTCTAAAAAAGAAGTGGTTAATTTAAATCCAATACCAGCCGCACCACCTGTGACAACAACGACTTTATTAGAAAAATTATAGGTTACATTTTGCATATCTTTTCCTTTGAAAGAGTTTTTTTGAAGCAATTTATTAATCACTTTTTTGCATTCACAAGCGGGTATCCCATAAAATTAATTATAAAACAATAATCTAAATCATACTTGTTTAAACTCAACCAATGACTTTAATTAAAAGCTATTATTGAAATTAAATTTAAATCGATCCAATGACCATTATTAGTATTTTTGCTCTATAAAGTTTTCTTGCCAAACAACCCTCTTTTATATACTGACTCAAAAGTAGAGTTTTTGTTTAAAACACCTCTTTCTTGAATTTGCGGTTAATGAAGAGCGACCTGGTTTCACAATCTAGGTAGTTAGTTACTTAATTGAGTCATCTGAAATTAGTCACCTGGCTTTTTAAAAACTAAATACTGATTTAAGCAGAAACTAAAACGAACCAATTTATTTCTACGAAAGGATTATTTATGAGAAATGCAACTATTATCGGAACTGGAATGTATGCGCCAGAGAGAGTAATTAAAAATGATTACTTCAATGATCTTTACAAAAAAGATCTAGATACTTTTTTAAAAACCCAACGAAATATTTCAGAACGTCGCTGGATGAGCCCAGAACAAACTACTAGTGATCTTATAATGCCAGCCGCGCAAGAAGCTCTTAAAAACGCAGGCATCACAGCTCAAGATTTAGATATGATTATTGTCGCCACAGATACACCTGATTACTTATCTCCCTCTACGGCTTCAGTAGTTACTTATCGCCTTGGTGCCACGAAAGCAGGATCATTTGACTTGAATACAGCCTGCGCTGGTTTTGTCACCGCACTTGAGGTAGCTCAAAAATTTATCAAAGCTGATGAACAATTCAATCACATTTTAGTTGTTGGAGCTTATGCCATGAGTAAATGGTTAAACTTCGATGATTACAAAATTGCATCTCTTTTTGCAGATGGAGCTGGAGCCGCGGTTCTTAAATCTACAAAAGACACGAAAGGCTTCATGTCTTCCACTTTTTATACTGATGGGCAATATCATGACTATATGGGGATATACGCAGGTGGAAGCTATAAACCTGTCACACACGAAGCAATTGAGAAAAAAGAACACCTATTGGCATTTCCCAAAAGAATTCCACCTGAAACCAACGGAATTCATTGGCCAAGATTAACTCAAATCGTATTAGATAAAATTGGCAAAAAACCTGATGACGTAGCTCATTTTTTTATTACTCAGTTTAATGTACAAAGCATCTATGAAACCATGGATAAATTGAATTTGCCAAGAGACAGATCTCATTACATCATGGACAAGTATGGCTACACAGGAAGCGCCTCTATTGGAATGTGCTTAGCGGATGCAGTTCGTCAGCATAAGCTTAAAAAAGGAGATCTGGTAGTTATGCTTGGCTCTGGTGGTGGCATGTCCATGGCGGCCTTAACATTGGAGTGGGGCTATAACACTTAATTAAATAAGGAACTTCTTATGAAAACCGAATTAGATTGGTTAAAAAAATGGAGTCAGTATTCACCTAATAATATCGCTATCAAAGATGGCGAAACTGGACAGGAATTTTCCTACAAATCTTTTTATGAGCTTTCTCACAAAGGAGCTCATATTCTGCGTGAAAAATTTCATATTGAAAAAGGTGACCGTGTTGCTGTCCTTGCAACTAATGAGCTAGAATATGTATTTTTATTTTACTCTTTGCAAAGACTAGGTGCTATCATGGTCCCAGTTAACTTTAGACTTACACAAAGAGAAGTTGATCACATTATTACGGATTGCTCTCCCAAATTGGTAGTTCACCAAGAAGCTTATGATTCAATTATCAAAAACTTACCTAATGTGAATTATAAAAGACAGTCCTACTTATTAAGTGATTTTTCTAAAGATTTAGGATGTCAGGAATCAAAAGCTTCTTACATTGAAGGACTTAAAAAAATTGATTTTGTTCCTGATTCTCAAGACGGAGCAATGATTATTTACACTTCTGGAACTACCGGTGCACCCAAAGGAGCTCTGATTTCATACGACATGTTATTTTGGAATTCTGTTAACACCACATTGAGACTTAACATTTCCCAAAATGACTGCACAGTCATCTTCCTTCCTTTTTTTCACACTGGAGGATGGAACGTACTTACAACACCATTTTTACACCGTGGTGCTAAAACTATTTTCTTGAAAAAATTTGATGCTGAGCAAATTCTAAAGTTGTCATCTCAAGATAAAGCGACAATTCTTTTTGGCGTTCCAACAACTATGGACATGATGGCAAGAACTTCTATCTTCAAAGACATAGACATATCTACTCTAAGATATGCTATTGTTGGCGGTGAACCAATGCCTGTTGATCTAATAAAAGTTTGGCACAACAAAGGGATTCCAATCAGACAAGGATATGGCCTTACTGAGTTTGGACCAAACGTTTTCTCATTAAATCAAGAAGATGCCATTAGAAAAATTGGCTCAATTGGCTTCACTAATTTTTATACTGAAGCTAAAATTGTCGATAATGATGACAAAGAACTTGGTAATAACGAAATTGGTGAATTAGTACTGCGCGGACCTATGTGTATGACAGGTTACTGGAATAATGAAAAAGCAACAAAAGAAACTATTAAAGATGGCTGGTTGTATACTGGTGATCTGGTTAAAAGAGATGACGAAGGTTATTACTATGTCGTAGGAAGAAAAAAAGATATGTACAAATCAGGTGGTGAAAATGTGTATCCTCCTGAATTGGAACAGGTCCTAAGACATCATCCTGGCGTCAGAGAAGTTGCCGTAATTGGCGTTCCTGACTCTAAATGGGGCGAAGTTGGAAAAGCTTTTATCGTAAAAGAAGACAACACTTTGAGTGAAGATAGCCTTAATGACTACTGTCTTAAAAACTTGGCTAAATTCAAAATACCAAAATATTTTGTATTCGTTAATGAGTTACCCAAAGGAGACTCAGGCAAAATTTTAAAAAGAAAACTTCTTGAGATGTATCCTAATAATTAAAAATGATTTAGCTAGCCCATGTGTCTTAACAGACAATGGGCTTTTAGAGTTTAATTTGCTCTTGAAAAAATGATGATTTTTCAGAAAGTTTAAGCATATATTCGTGAACATCTCGCTGCAAATTTTCAGGAAAAAGTCGGTAAGGCTTTATATGCTCAGTTGGAACATACCTAAAAGTAAGATTAATCCTTCGTGTGATAAAATTTTCTACTTTGACTTGAAAAGGTTTTCCAGATTTTTCTTCTACTCTTTGTACACGGTGAAATAATTTTTTTTTGAATTTCTCTCCACCAAAAACTTGCAAACAAGAGTCTGAAAGCCATTGCTGCAAAATCACCTTACTCTTTTGGGCTCTGTCCCGACCACTACTTTCAACAAATTGGAATAAAGCTCTATCTCCAAATGAAATCGAAGCAACTGGCCCAGGCTCAAAATCCTTATGCTCACCAACTCTGGCTAAATCTATTGTTTGATTATCTCGAACTTCTGTCCCGTAATAATTTACTAGGCAGGTATTCAGATGCCACTTATGAGGAATATCACTCGGGGAAAATTCATTACGTACCTTATTCTCAACATCATCAACAACCCTTTGCATGAAATCCGGGAAAGGTTCAGCTTCAACACATCGATAATCGATACCCCTAGGAGGGTGATAATAATTTAAACATGCGAATTGCCAGTTACCAAGCCAATAAACTGGCCTCAACAATTTTCTTTGCTGATCCCCCTTAGGTGGTGGATTACTCTCTGAAAAACGATTTTCCCAAAGCGGGGTCAACCCCTCCAAGTAGTCAACAAATTGCACACGTAAAGATTTTGAAATATAATTTTCTTCAAAAATAAGATTCTTCATCAGACTAACTTTATAAATTCAAAATACAACTTAAACAATAATTTTTCTCCAAATTAGCAACATGAAAATATTGGAAAATCTAAAAACCCTGAAAGAAGCAAAAAAAACGTTCTCCTAAGTTATCTTCACTGTCACATTCTAATACAAGTATTTTATTTGTTCCATTTTGAGACTATACTTTTAAAGACTTTTTCTTTTATTTTTTTTTCCGATAAAATGAAAGTGAGGGTGATTTATGAGGATATTTTTTTTCTTGATGCTTCCATTAGCTTTATTTCTTTCAGCTTGTCAAACCAATATGATCAAAGAGTTTAACGACTTAAAGGTTGGATATGACAAACATCAAGTTATTGAAAAAATAGGATCTCCAAGGCATATGCTCCGTATGTCTGGCGAAGACCGCTGGTATTATATGTTCTACAATGATGATCAACGTTTTCAAAAAGAAGTTCATTTCAAAGATGGACTAGTTATTTATTTTGGTGACAAAAAAATACCTCAAGCTGAGCTTCTTCCTGAAACAATTGATGCCAAGAATGAAGAAAAAAATAAAATTATTGATATTGAAAAAAGCAAACGCGATGAAGACTCAAAAAATGCATACGCTGATTATTTAAAATATGAGAAAAAAGTAAAAAAGGAAGATCGAGTTCACTACTTACCTGATTTTGAACCAGTAGATTAATTACTAAAAAATAAAAATTTAATGAATTACTTTCTTATGATTATAGGTTTTGCCAAATTATTTATTTCCTCTTCTCTCTTATTTTCTTCCTCTTCGCGAACCTTGGGAGCATCATCATGGTCATCTTTTAGGCCATAATGCTCTTGGATTTTTTGTACAGATTGTTTAATTTTACCTTCTAATGTCATTTGCTCTTCGTAATCCTCGAGCGATTTCACTTTAACTCGCTCATATTTTCTTTTTTCTGTTAAACCGACATCTGGGTATCGATACTTCATTAACTGGATGTTTTGGTTATACTCTTCTTCCAACTTCATTAGCTCTTTGTGTTCCTCTTTTAAATTATTAACTGCATGTTCTGCTTCCGCTTTACTTTTAGCATGATGCTTGTGCTTAATAATTTCTTTAATAGACTCTTCTTTAGATTTTATTTTTGTTTTAAGACCACTGATCTGAGAGGTTAAATCCATCCACTCTTTATTCCTCTGCTGCTGAGCTTTATCAACATCTTGAGTGGTTTCAGCAGGTTTTGCAGCTTCATTAGCTAGTGAACTATTTATCATCAAAAAAAAGAAACTGAACAACAATAAGAAATAAAATCTATTGTGTAGAAACATGTTCTCTCCAAGTTATCTCAAATCCTTGCCCTTGAAGTCTTTGAACCAAAACTATAGTTTTAGCAGCTGGAAAATCAAGTATTTCTACTACTCCTGAATCTAATCTTTTTTTCACTTCCTCAAGATCAAGCCCTAAACGACTATCCTCAATACATTCTAATAAAATTTTCTTCTGCGTAGACAAATCGATACCTTCAATTTTAAGATCAAAACTTAGCACTCCTTCATAATTTTTATTATTATTTCCAAAGTCCTGAACCTCATCAAAAGATACCGAGGAAGAGTTAATTGATGAAGAAATTCGTGGTTCCTCAACGCCACCCTGTCTAACCTCTGCAGACTTTCCCCCAGAAGCCTCATGGCTCCAAAAATTTTCATAGGTAGAAGTTATAGGTGCTGACTCAACTACAGAAGGGGCTTCCGAGGATGGCACCTCAAAAGAGTCTGAACCTGGATTTGAATCTACCTTAGGTTCCATTCCAAAATCAAATACAGGTAGAGCTTCATTATTCTGATTTTTTACTTTTTCTAACTCTGATGATAAATGAGCGGGCTCAGAATTAGGTAAATTTGGGGAAACTTCAGGTAATGGCTCCTTTGAGTTTTCAGGAGTCCCGCTGAAATCCACAAAAAATTCTGATCCACAAAAAGAACACTTGAACAGCGTACCGTAGTGCTCCTCACTAATTTGAATGGATTTTTGACAGCTAGGACAACTCGTCATCCTTTAATTATCTTCTTTTTTGATCCTTTTGCAAACGACGTCTTTGTTCTCGATTCATTTTTGGCTCTTCTTCAGAATCTCTAGAGAACGTCATTTTATTTTTTTTTGGAGCATCTGGACCTTCGTCTGTGAAAGCTTTACCAATATCCTCTTCTTGTGGAGACTTATAATCTAACTCATCAAGATCAGTTTCTTCTGGCATAAAAGACTCTAAAGCCTGTTCAGCATGTTGAGCCACAATTTGCACCCTCATCAATTTTTCACAGACTTCGAATTTGATAGAGTTATTGAGACTTTCAAAAGCATCAAAGGCTTCTTTTTTATACTCTATCAGCGGATCTTTTTGAGCATAGCCACGAAGTCCAATTCCTTCTTTCAACTTATCAATTACAAGTAAGTGCTCTTTCCATTTCTGATCAATACTTTGTAGTAAAACCATTTTTTGAACTTGATCAAAAAATGGCCCCATAGACGCTTTCTGTTTTTCATAGATTTCTTTTATTTTCTCTTGGATTTTTTGCGTTAGCTTGTCAGCTGAAAGATCATAGTCCTCAGTTTCAAGCTTCAAACCAAAAGTTTGTTGTAATGAAAGATCAAGAGCCTCTACATTCCATTGATTTTTTGGAGATCCTTCTGGCAAGTAACGATCCAAAATAGAATTAATAACATCTGCTAGGACTTCCAAAACAAAGCTATTAATATCTTTACCCTCTAAAACATTTCTTCTCATTTTGTAAATAGCATTTCTTTGAATATTCATCACATTATCATAATCAAATAAATGTTTACGAATATCAAAATGATGACCCTCAACTTTTCTTTGAGCACTTTCAATTTGTGAAGTCACCATTTTCGCTTCTATAGGTTCATTTTCATCAATTTTCAAAAAGGTCATTGCTTTTTGAATTTTTTCGCCATTGAAAATGCGAAGTAAATTATCCTCTAAAGATAAATAAAACCTAGACTCTCCAGGATCCCCTTGACGCCCAGATCTTCCTCTTAACTGATTATCAATCCTTCTCGACTCATGTCTTTCCGTACCTACAATGTATAGTCCACCAGCAGATTGAACTTCTTTTCTCTCATCTTCACATTGCTTCTTAAACTTTACGAGGGCAGCATCAAACTCTGGGCCAGCATCTTGTTGTGTCTCTTTCTTGGCAAGGACTTCTGGATTTCCCCCAAGCATAATATCAGTTCCACGGCCTGCCATATTCGTTGCTATGGTAACAGCATTTTTTCTGCCGGCCAAAGCAACAATTTCAGCCTCACGCTCATGATGTTTTGCATTTAATACTTGGTGTTTGATTCCTTCTTTTTTCAAAAACTGACTAAGTAATTCAGATTTCTCAATACTGATAGTTCCCACTAATATTGGTTGTCCTTTTTCAGCTCTAGACTTGATATCACTGACAATAGCAGAAAATTTAGCACGCTCAGTTTTATAAATAACATCATTTAAATCAATTCTTGAAATAGGCCTATGAGTTGGAATCACATTAACTTCAAGATCATAGATTTTTTTAAACTCAACTGCTTCTGTATCAGCTGTTCCTGTCATACCAGAAAGCTTACCGTACATTTTGAAGTAATTTTGAAAAGTAATTGATGCTAAAGTCTGATTTTCGTTTTTGATTTCAACGCCTTCTTTAGCTTCGATTGCCTGATGTAAACCATCACTCCAACGCCTACCTGGCATGAGTCGACCAGTGAACTCATCTACGATAACAATTTCATCGTTTTGCACCATGTATTCTACATCTTTACGATACATAAAATGAGCCTTCAAAGCTTGAGTCACATGATGAAGTAACTCTATATTCTGGGCATCATAAAGATTATCTAATTTTAATAACTCTTCTACTTTTTTATTTCCATCATCCGTCAAGGTTACCGTTTTAGACTTTTCTTCAGTAGTAAAATGCTCTTTTTCTTTCAATAAAGGAATAATTTTATCTATAACAACATATTTATCAGTCGAGGCTTCTGCTGGGCCAGATATAATTAATGGAGTTCTTGCCTCATCAATTAAAATCGAATCACACTCGTCAACAATAGCAAAGTTATGACCTCTTTGGACATACTCACTAAGATCAAATTTCATATTGTCTCTTAAGTAATCAAAACCTAACTCATTATTTGTCGCATAGGTTATATCACTGCCATAAGATTGCTTTCTTTCTTCATCTGTTAATCCATGTACGATAATCCCGATTGACAGACCTAACCAAGTGTATAGCTTCCCCATCCATTCCGCATCACGAGTGGCTAAATAATCGTTCACAGTAACAACGTGAACACCTTTACCGCTTAGAGCATTCAAATATACAGGTAGGGTTGCGACTAAGGTTTTTCCTTCACCGGTTCTCATCTCTGCAATTCTTCCCTTGTGCAAAACATATCCACCGATGAGCTGAACATCATAATGGCGCATTCCTAAAACACGAAAAGAAGCTTCCCGACAAACAGCAAAAGCTTCAGGCAAAATGTCATCCAAGGTTTCGCCTTTAGCTAATCTTTCCTTGAACTCTGGTGTTTTATTTTTTAACTGTTCATCAGAAAGAGACTTAAGGGTCGGTTCAAAGTGGTTGATTTTGTCAATCACTGGCTGAATCACTTTCATTTCACGTTGATGTTTTGTCCCGAATATAGCTTTTAATAAATTTGTTATCATAGACTCAAAGGATAACTGTGATCACTTAAAACAGCAACCATAGACTGACCTAAAGCATTATTATTTATCGAGATTGAGTCTTTTCTCTGACCTGCCTTATGGCTTCGTAAACAACAACAGCAACCGAGGTCGCCAAATTAAGACTTCTGACCTTGTCCGTCGTTGGAATAAAAAGACAACTGTCTTTATTTTCAGCAATTATTTCTGGATCTAGACCTTTAGTCTCTTTACCAAAAATAAGATAATCATCAGGTTGGAACTCAAAGTCATAATAACTTTTAGAGGCATGAGCTGTAAAAAAAATTTTCCTATTCTCTTTGCGAATAGAATTAAAATCATTGTAACTTTGATACTTAGTCCAATTCAAATGTACCCAGTAATCAAGACCTGCACGCTTTAATTGCTTATCATCAATGGCAAATCCCAGGGGCTCTATTAAATGGAGTGAGCACCCAGTCGCGACACAAGTTCTACCTATATTGCCTGTATTATTAGGAATCTCTGGTTCTACCAAAGTAACATTAAACATGACTACAAATACCTAAAAACTTCTTGCCCTAATTTAGTTAATGCAATTCGACGGCCCTTATCTATAACAAGCTCTAAATTCATTAATTCTCTATACAAAGATAAATCTATAGGAACAATTTCACGTCCAGAAGATAATCCCAATCGTTGTATATAATTTTTTTGTTTTTCAGAAAGTTTTTGAGGAATTGCCGGCATCTCCCTTAGAGATTTTTGCCAATCTCCATCTTCAATACGCTTGAGTTGAGAACTATGTTTTTTTAAATTAATAAAATAAATAAAGACCTCTTTCATACCATGAGAAGTTTCAACAACAACAGTTTCACGTAAGTTTAACGATTGTTCTGGATCCTGGGGATTAAACCCCATCAACTCATCCATAACATTAACTATAATTTCAGAGCTTCTAAAATGGGCCAAAGTACCCTGAATAGCATCTTGACCTTCCTTTGACAGCACTGGAAACCCCAACCTAAGTCTATAAGCTGATCCTGTATAAACTGCAGACTCAGTAGCTTCTACAAATGGCTGAATTTTTTTAAAAAGAGACATCCCCTCGGCCAACGCACCAATAAGAAAAAACGAATTTGTCGACATAATTCCCCTCCAATTAAGACTACAAATTTATAGAGGCCCCTGTGTAACAGAATTGCCACAGATGAGCAACCCTTGAACAATTTTGTCTTGCGTTATATGAAAAAAATCTTAGCCTTAAGGAAAAAATGTTTATTATTAAGTCTGAAATAAAAAGGAAGTTTTATGAGTGATAATATAAGAAATTTTATGGGTTACATGTGGGTTCAACAGGAAGATGGGATAGTAACTATCGGTATCAATGAAGACGGCCTTGAAGACTTTGAAGAAATCACTTCCATTGAGCTTCCTGCTGAGAACGAAAAAGTTGAAGCTGATGTTGTTCTGGGAACAATCGAAACTGACGATGGCCCTTTGGATATATATTCTCCAGTTGATGGCACAGTTATTGAGGTTAATAGTCAAGTACTTGAAGATCCTTCACTGATTCAAGAAGATCCCTATGAGGAAGGCTGGTTGATACGTATTGAACCTGCAGATGAGGATGAAGACGATGAGGACTATGACGAAGATGATGACGATGAGGACGACGAAGAAGATGATGATGATGAAGAATAACTCACATCTGATATAGAAAAATTTCAATAAGCCTATGATTTATTTCATAGGCTTTTTTTTTGAACTGTCTAAAAATCAATTAATGACAACAGAAATGAAACTTCCTTTATCTCCTCTTGGAAAATTAGAAATGATTTTAAATGTTCCAAGAAAAAAACTTCTTGATTTAACCAAAGACTATAAATTTAAAGTTTTAAAAAAAGGAGAAATCTTATTTAAGCACGGAAGTGAAGTCAATGACCTCATCATTATTCTGAAGGGAAACCTAAGAATTGTTAAGCTTCTTGATGGAAGAGAAATTAACTTGACTCTGCTCAACTCGGGAGACATCGCCGGGGCTATTTTGCTTAATAGCTCTTCACAAAGCTTTTATCCAGGCGATATTCAATCCATCAACAAATCGGAAATCATACTCATCCCTAAAAATGTATATCACACTTGTTGGATTAATGATCCAGATATCTATGCTAAGATTCAGAATCATATCCAAAAAAGAATTACTTATCTTCATGAAGATAAAAGTTCACAAATTTATAGCATAGAGAAGAAATTAGCTATTTTCTTATTAAGACACTTTTCAGAGTCTTTAACTAAAAAAGATTTAGCACCAATTTTTACAAAACGTGAAATAGCCTCTGCCCTTGGAGCAAGAACAGAGACTATTATTAGAGCTATGAAAATTTTCGAAAAAAAACAGCTCATAAAAATTGAAAGAAAAGAAATAATTCTATTAGATATCAACAAGCTTAAGTCTCTCTCTGTTTAAAAAAGTTAAACTTATTGACATTTTTTTCAAGATAAAACTTTCTCATGGGTAGATTCCACAAGTTTGCGATTCCACAGATGGTAGCTCCTAAGACCATGTTCTTTTCTTCTTCCGTGACTGAAAGAACTAATTTTTTTCAAATAACCAATAACTCTTGTGGCATAGTCAACATCTTCAGATCCACACTGAGAACAAAAGAGCAAAGTTTTTTTATCTATATGATGACACTCATTGCAAATAGTAATTTTGACATTAATACAAAAATAGTTACAGCCTGTTTTGGCTGCTAGCTCAATAAGTTTTTCATATTGAATTTGTGTTAAAGATTCTTCCAAATTTAAGTGCAAAGCCGAGCCGCCATCAAGATATTTAATAACAGAATGACCATGAAGAACAAACTTCTCTAGAGGATTAACAGATTCATCTTCGACCTTGTAAAAATAAGAATTATAACATTCTCTAGGAACAACATAACCATCTTTTAAATCCCACTCAGCATTTTTAACTCCAAGATTTTCTGCAGGAACAAATTCAGTATTAAATTTATACCCTGTTTGTTCTGATCGCTCTCGATTCAAATCATAAATGACTTTTAATTGCGAGCTTACAAACGATATATACTCCTCATTATCAGAAATATTGTGGCCCAAGTATTCTGCCGCTTCTACCATGCCATTAATTCCTATCGTTAAATACTGTTTATCTAGCGAAATAAAACCTGCTTCGTATACTGTCAACATCCTAGCCTCTTTAAACTCTTCTATGAGTTTTCTATAAGCAATCTGATAACTCTGAATTTTTTTAATCTCAGCCTTTAAATCACGTTGATCTTGAATTAGGCGATTCATGTTCAAAGTGATCACATTGATGCTTCCTGTTGCTATACCACCAGCTCCTAAAGTGTATGAAAAATCTTTTCCTGAAACTTCATTCCTTAAACGACAACAACTGGCCAAACTGTCAGCACTGTCAGAAAGATAAATAAAAAAAGAATTTCCTTGAGCTAGCTCTTTGGCACAAAAACTTTGATAAGCTTTATCCTTAGGTTTATCAGTTTCAGTCAACATAGCAACTGTAACTACAGGAAATGTTAAAACAGACTTACTTCTTTCATGATTAAACCATGTCAAAAAAAACTTTTGCAGCTTATCGACAGTTTTCCAATTTGGTTTATCACCATCAGGGAAAATAAAATTTTCAAAAAGCGATTCAAAATAAAATTTATCATATATTGAAATATTCCAAAAAACGGATTGATACCCTCTAGCTGCGGCTGGCTGATTAATTGAGTAAATTACCTGTTGAAGATAGGCACTTATTTCTTTTTCATGGGTATTCAAGTAATTTTCACCAAATTCAAGACGAGCAAAATAGTCAAAATACATCAAGAACTCAACTGTTGCGACAGCACCTGCAAATTGAGAACTCACGGCAAAAACAAAATTAATAAATATACCACAAAAGGAAGATAAATGCTTAGGTGCCTTTGATTCTCCACCAATTTTAGTCAAACCATCCAGAAGCAATGGGTACATACTAACAGATACACAATAAGGTTTTATAGATGTTTCATCATGAACGTAGATTTCATGGTCTTCTATCTGCCTAACATACTCGTGAGCTAATGATTCAGAAAATGTTTCTTTTATTTTTTGGAAAACTAAGGCTCTATTAATTTGAATATTAATATCTTTATTAATTTCAGATTCTAAAGTAGCAATATTTTTAATCGTGACATTAGCATTAGCATCCATTTTTGATCCATCAGCAGCATTTACAGCATGCAAATAATCTTCAATAAACTCTATTTTTTTATTGATTTGCTGAGCGTTCAGCCGAATCATCGAAACCTCCTTGTAAAAAGTATTTATTTAAACTTTCATTTGTGTGCACATTAATCAAATTCTGATTTGTCATAGACGAAGATAAACCACCTAGTTGCTGCTGATATGAACCATACTTTAAATAATCTAGATTTTTTAAAATTTCGATTGGAACATCTTTTTTATTTAGTCCCGTGTAAAGTGCTGTTTTAAAACCGAGTTCTTTTATTTTTTTTAAGTGTTTTACTAGAGTTTCGTTATACCATTCTCCTCCCAGGAAGAGAACACACGAAATGTATATCTGATACTTCTGCAAAAAATTTTCAAGAACTTTGTCTGATAATTCACTTCCTATGGAGCCATTCCACTCCCTTACTGAATGACAACCAGGACAACGAAGTGGACATCCTGTAATGAAAAAAGCTAACGAGATCTCTGTGGGCACTTCTTGTAAAACAATTTTAATATCACTATATCTCATGCCTCAATTAAGCTCTTACTACTAGATATAGTCAAAACTTGTAAAATATTTTTACAAAAATATGATCTAAATCATTTTTTTATACTTTCTTTTACTTATCATTTATTATGGTGTGGTCTGTCTTTTTTCACTGTCATTGCCATTTTTATAATTTGTCTTTACACTAAATTATATGTCGGTAAATAAAAATGCACTTTCAAGTGCCTTAATAGAGTTACTTTCTTTTCCTATTTTTAAAGAGTTTTCTTTAGAGAAACTAGAAATTCTTTGCGCAAATTCTGAAATTTTTATTTGCAAACATAGACAGGTAATTTTTGAATACGGAGAACCTGCTTTTAAGTTTGGAATTGTCCTAGGTGGTGCATTTAAACTTTCTAGACCAACAATAACAGGTGAAGATTCAATTATGCATTTCTCATCCCCTGGAGATATTATTGGAGCTTTCATTATGGCTCAACCACAACCCAAATATCCTGTAACAACAGCCGCTATGGGACCTTCAAGACTTCTTGCTGTTCCAAAAGAAAACTATATACAAAGCTGGAAAAAAGATTCTGATTTGATTTTTAAAATTCAAAATTTAATTTCATCTAGAATGAGTCAATTTCAAGCTCAAAAAGCTATGCAAAAATCTCCAATTCCTGCACGTATCGCGGAATTACTTTTACAATTATCAAATCGTAGTTCTTCACATGAATATAAATTAGATATTCCGCTTACAAGAAAAGAAATCGCAGATTCTTTGGGAGTTACCATAGAATCTGTAATTAGAGTGATGAGTGAGTGGTCCAAGTCAGGACTAATCGATACCACTGAACAAATGATTACAATTAATAAACCTGAAAAACTAATTGAATTTTTGAAATCTTAGCACTTAGTCTTTCTTCAATAAAATAGAAAAGAATTTATTTAGCCACAATAGGATAGAAAATAAAAAGAATAACTCAGCCGCTAACATGTATACACTAAAGGTATTACTTTCAGATATAAACCTTAGAATTCCGGCTAGTATAAAAAAAATAATAACTACTAATATTCGTCCAAACTCAAACTCATATTGCAACGACACTCCACCATGGGCTAACATCACACGTGAAGCAATCATTAAAGTTAATAAAGAAATTCCTCCAATATAAACTAAATGACGGGACGTCAAAGCTAAACTTTCATCATAAAAAAAACTGATGATTGTACCAAATATACAAAACAGTAGCGCTACTTTCAAACCAACTCCTAAAGATGACCATTGAGTTGGTTTTTTCAATAACCCCAAATATGTAATTGAAAAGAATAAAGTGAACAGTGCTCTTAATAAAATAGCTGTGTGATTATGAAATAAAACTTCTACTAAGTAAGTCAGATTGAAAATAACTCCTAATACAAAAAATAAAGTACTATGTTTCATTTTTGATTGTTGGTCAGGCATAGTGCTATTGGCGATTCTGGAAAGAACAGGAATTAATCGACTTCCGATTCCAAAAATTAAGTTAAGAATAAAACATTCACCTGCAATTTTTAAAAATTCAGAATGTGAAATTAAATTAAATCTAAATAATAAAAAACTAGCTGTTATCATAAAAAAAGCAAACGGTATAAAAATAAACCCCTCAAAAGGAATTTTTTTATTTACTAAAAATCGCCTTAAAATAAAATAAATTAAAAATAAGTTTTGTACTAAATACACATTTGTAGCTTGCTGCCACTGATTCACTATATCAAGACTCACTTGCAAAATTAAAAGTACAGTTGCAAAAACAACTTCCCCCGCCAGAGCTCTACGACTTTGAGTCATTTTGGGAATAGCTGTCATCAGAAATCCAGTAACGAAAGCCCCTAAGAAACCAAAATACATTATCTGAGCATGTGCTTCTCTAGGATAAAACCCAAGTAGTCGGCTATTAAACAAAATCCAAATAAAAACCCCCACAAATGCTAGAATAATACCCAAGGGGAAAAAAAATCTGTAGGGTTCATACTGTTCAATATTAGCTATCCATTTTTTTTGTATCATACAATTACTCAACTTTGCTTTGACTTACTTTAATTTTCTCACTAAATGATTTTAAATCAGCGTTTAAGTTATCAACTTTGTGAATCACAACTCCTTTAGTATCAAGTAGTGTGAGCATATTTGAATGTGAAAAATCATTATTTCCAAGGTCTTTATAAGCTATTCCCAAAATAACAGAAAGCTCTCTCGCTATGCTTTCAGCTTTTGTCGACAAAAAACTCCAATGTTTAGGATCTAGTTTTCTCTCTTCCATGTACTGTTTCAGGTGTTCTGGAGTATCATTTTTAATATCGAATGATGCTAAAACCATATGATAATTTTCAATTTTTTCTTGTTTTAAATAACTTTCAATTTCCTTAATTTTTGAAATAGTCATTGGACAAGCATGCGCACAGCCCGTATAGACCATGGTTATCACAACAAAATCATTTTTAAAGTGATTTAATTTTATTGTCTTACCACTTTGATCCTGCCAATCGGATTGGTTTTCATACAAACTGACATCCGTTTTTGCAAGTGTAACCAAAGAAAATATACAAATTATTTGAAGTATTATTTTTTTCATTTATTATCCTCCACACATCTAAAGCCAAGATTCCAAACGGAACTTTTTCCACTAAGACTAGAGCGAAAAGCGAACCTCATAAAAGCTGCATAATTTTCCTTATCAGCTCCAGATAAAGCTCCTGCTCCACAAAACATATCTTTGTTAAAACTAGAATCTTCACGACTCTCACCTGTGACAAATGAGGTGTTAAAGTCTTCTACCCACTCCCATATCAAGCCGTGTAAATCCCAAACTCCATATATGTTTTTATATATACTACCTACGTTTTTAAGAGAGCCCGTCCTAGGCTCACCATACCATTCTAAAATCCTCTTAAGAAATTTCTCATCTTTATTTGCATCTCTCTTCAACTCTGAGGCCGCTGCTACATACTCCCACTCAGAAACCTTTGGTAGTCTCATTCCAAAACTCTGACAAAAAGCTCTCGCTGCAAACCAAGAAACTGAGGTTACAGGAGCTTCAGAGCTTTTATCTTTATCAGACATCATTTCCAAATAAGATTCATCAGCATAAAGACTTGAAACATTTTTTTTATCCCACTGCGAATTTTTTTTTATAAATGACTGATATTCAGAAATGGTAACTGGATACCTCATCATTTTAAAAGAATTGACAACAACCTCTTTAACCGATTTTTTATTTTTTTCTTTGGCATTAACAGGTGACTGCCAAAAAGCTGCTATACTACCTGATGGTATCTGGATCATTTCCGAAGCTACACATGTAAAAAATTGAAATGAAATTAAAATCACAAGATAAACAGCAGCTTGGTTCACGACTAATGCCCACCCTCGATAGTTTTACTTACTACTGACTTGACATCACTTGCTTTAATTACTTTTTTTGAATTTCCCCAAGACCCATAAACGTAAGTTAAAACATTAGCAATTTCCTCATCACTTAATCCTAAAGCTGGCATCACACCATTGTAAACCTCACCATTAACTGTGATCGAGCCACTAAGTCCATTTTTAACAACACCAATAATTTTTTTTGTTTCTTGTTTTAAAAAATCTGAACTTGCTAGCGGCGGAAATGCTCCTTTGACGCCTTTTCCATCAGGTTGATGGCAAGCTGCACAGTTTTGTGTAAACGTATTTTTCCCTAACCTAAACTGTTCTTCAGGAGAACTTGCCTTTGAGATTTCCTCTTTGTCATGTACTTTTTGAATGGCTCCTCCCTCTGGTAAATAAACATTATCCGCCGTTTTTCCTGAAAAAACGTCCTTGTTACTTTCACCATCAACCTTGATCAATCCTAAAGATCCTTTATTGAACGTTCTAAAAATAGAATGGTCCACAATTACAAGATTACCAGGAACTTCCACTTTAAATTCAACAACTGCGGAACCTCCGGCTGGAACTAATGTCGTTTGTACATTTTTATTAATGTTAGATCCACCTTCAATGTACACTTTATCAAAAATCTCTCCTATAACATGAAATGAAGACACTAAATTAGGACCACCATTACCAACAAATAAGCGAACAGTTTCTCCTACTTTAGCTTTCAATGATTTATCTCCTGTCATTGAATTAGTCGCTCCATTAAAAACAACATAAGTAGGTTTTTCATCAATTGCTTTCTCCATATCAAACGGCTGATAACCTTGCTTACCATATTTACCTTTGGTATAAAAATCTCCTTGCATAACATAGTATTCTCGATCCACTTTAGGTAATCCATCTTTTGGCTCAACAAGAATTAATCCATACATCCCATTAGCTATGTGCATACCAACAGGAGCAGTTGCACAATGATATACATAAAGTCCTGGATTCATAGCCTTGAATGAAAAAACACTTTCGTGCCCTGGTAGAGTAAAAGAAGCACTAGC
The DNA here is from genome assembly GCA_013359135.1 of Pseudobdellovibrionaceae bacterium. GTDB lineage: Bacteria > Bdellovibrionota > Bdellovibrionia > Bdellovibrionales > Bdellovibrionaceae > UBA2316. The sequence continues at coordinate 28,235 of JABWCN010000043.1, forward strand.
TCCTCCTCCAGGACCTGTAACTGCATGAAGATCAATATTATGTGGCATTTTAGAAGATGGATGATTTCTTAAAGAGAACTCTATTTGATCGCCTTCCTTAACTCTAATAAAACTTCCAGGGACCGTTCCTCCAAATGTCCAAAATGTATAGTCAACACCATCTGAAATTTTCATTTTTTTCTCTATGACCTCAAGTTTGACAAATACCTTTGTATTATGTTTTCTTGTGATCGGTGGTGGCACCTCTGGTGGTGAAGTTAATACAGCTTGCTCTTCCCCTTTAATTTCCCCAACAGCTGGAATTACATAAAACAGCCAACTGACTATTACAGAAAAAGTAATGTAAAAAAATTTATTTGTCATCGTGACCTCCAATTAAATTATTTAGTATAAATCTATTAAGCACCTATTCTTCATTAGAACAAAGTCCGCAACAGCCACCATTTTGGTGTTTTTCTTTTTGAACTTTAGTAACTGTTATAACCCATTTATTATCATTAGATAAAAAATCAACTAGGCAAATAGCCCCAGGAATTTCAGCACGTTCAAAAGCTTCTAAAATATCCTTTGGATCTTGAGAGCAAATAAACCGAACACTCTTTCCTGTTTTAAGCCCTTCAACCATTGAAAAAATCAAACCCGATATATAGCCAGTCTCAAAGCTAGACATATCTATAGTTGTTTCTAACATAACTTAACTCCCTTTTGACTTTACTATCGCAATAAAACAAAGAAAGTACTTATGATAAATATCATAGCCTTGTTATGTATTTAAATTTTATTGAAAAACTAATATCTTAGAATTCTTAACTTTATTTATAAGCTAATAACACAAGACACTGAAGAATAAACTTACAAGACATTTGAATAGCAAATATATTATTTAATAATAAAAAAGCCTCTGTAAATACAATTCACAGAAGCTCCAAATAAAATTTAAACTAAGATTACTGTTTTAAAAAGTCAGCAAGAAGTCTCATACCAACAAAGATCTTTTTTTCTGTTTTGGTATCAATTCCATCAGCTTTGATGTCTTTTTGAGTAGCTGCAATATGAGCTCTCCAATTATCATCTTTCACAGGCTTAAACTCATAAGCTAAAGTTATTCCACTAATCGTTGATTTAGCTGAATCTGTAGCTGATATCGCTGTTTTTAATGCTGAGTTTTCATATTTAGCATGTATCGAGCCCATTTCAAGATTATACCTAACAAGAGCTACTAATGACTGAGTATCTAAAAGTTGAGTCGATTGAGTATCATACTTTCTATTGTTATTCAGATAATCAAATTCGATATCGAAAGTATTAACCACAAACTTAGCACCAGCAGCTAAATAATATTTAGTTATTTTATTCAAGCTACTATCGTTAAAAGACTCAGAGTGATAGCTTAAATTCGGCATTATCATTCCGTCGGCTAGCTTACTTGTATAAGTTAACCCAAATAAATGACTAGTACTTGATAAATTACTTGAAGAAGTAACATCTTCAGAGATATTAGCAGCATTTATTGTTAACTTATGATCTCCAAACTTACCAACAACTTGAGCTCCAGTTGGCCAATAAATAGCGGCAACTTCGTCCCCAGCTGTTGATCTTAAGTATAAATCAGCTGGATTATTCATAGCCTCAACGCCACCCATTCCTGTAATGATTTTTCCCATAGCTACACTCCACTCTTCATTTAGATTGTGTGTAATAAAAGCAAAATCAACATAGGATGAAACTCCATCTCTGACATTTTTTGATGTGGCTTTATCTACTTTTAATGGATCAATTCTAGTTCTAAATGAATTATCAGCTCCCAAGCTACCCTGAAAATCTAGCTTCAATCGGCTAATTTTAAAAACTGAATACGCTGGTTTGGCTGCTGCCTCATTAGCACTAAATGACTCAAAATCAGTTCTAGCATCTAATCCGATGCGGGCTGCTAAGCCTACACTTGAAATAAGCGCAGTTGATAAAAATAATTTTATGAATCCGTTCATATATTTCTCCTTGTTACAAAATATGGTCAGCCTATTCTTAATTTCTGTCAACAAGGAAGAAGTTTTTTAACCCGCAAGTTTAGACAGAGCATTCAATGACTCTGTAAGAAGTTTTGTTTGATTAGAAAGCTCTTGAGCTGTGTTTGCTGTCTCTACAGCCTCTTTACTGTTATTCTGTGAAATTGTATCCAAATGATTTAAAACCTGAGAGATCTGTTTTACACCCATAGACTGATCCTTGCTACCTTCTGAAATATCTCTAGCAATGTGATTTAATTTTGAAATTGAATCTAAAACGTCAGTAAATAAACCACTACCTTTAATTGCTAATTGAGAACTATTTTCCGTATCTTTAGAAGCCACATGAATAAGCTGTGAAATTTCTTTTGCAGAAATTGAAGCTCTTTGAGCTAATGACCTGACCGCTTCAGCAACGACAGCAAAACCTTTTCCTTGCTCACCAGCTCTTGCCGCCTCTACTGCAGCATTTAATGCCAGTAAATTTGTTTGGAAGGAAATATCTTCTATAACATTAACAATTTCTTCAATTTTTTTTGAACTAGCTTGCATCGCTTTTATTGAAACTATCAATTCATCGATGGAGAGTTTTCCAGTATTTACAAGATTTAAACTGCGATCTGATATTTCAGCACATCTTTGTGCTCCTTCGGAATTTCTCTCTACCAATGATGAGACCTCTTCTAAACTGGCAACAGTTTGTTCAAGTGATGAAGCACTACTGACAGCCGAATTTGAGAGTTGATTACTTGATTCACCCAGAGCTGAAGAGGATTTTTCCAAAGTAATCCCCGTTGCATTTATATTCTGTAAAGCCTCGTTCAAATTTTTTTTAATTCTTTTTGAAATAAAAATGCCAAAAATCAGAAAAAAGATGACTAAACATAAAGCAATAAGTTCTATTAAAAAGTTCGAATTTTTTTGATCTTGTTTGGCTTGTATCAAGGAACTTATAATATGTTCATTTGTTCTTTTTTGAATTTTCTCTAAAAGATTAGCAACTTCATCAAAACTTTTATTTAAGTCTAAAATAAAAAAATCAGTTGCCTGAGAACTCTTTCCCATCAAAATAAACTCAGTAAGATTCTTCTCTAGCTGTTTATTATATACAGCATATTTTTCGTATAAATTTTTATCACTTGGAAAAAAAGATGCAATTTTTTGAGCGTACTCATTTCTTTGCTTATTAAATTTTTCAACCTGATGTTCTAACTGATTCATATCCTTTTGTCTTATTAATGTAACAACAGTCAAATGAATACTGGTTAAATCGTCAATTAAACTATTTGTTGTAGAATACTCTCTGTAGCCCTTTTCGCTGACCTGAAAAATATGTTCGCTTTGCTCTGTTGAAAAAAACAACGACATCCCTACACTTACCATCAAAGTTATCGTAGATAGGACTAGCAAAGATGTTATCTGAAATGTAATACTTTTTTTCATAAATTACAATTTGCCTATTTTAATTCGCTTACATTAAAACCAACAGTAAGACTTCCTATGTTTTTCCCAGCATCAACCACAGGTACAGAAACTTGTATTTGAGTTTTTCCAGAAGATTCATCCACTTCTACTTTACCAATCCAAACATTTCCCTTCATAGGTTGCTCATGCTTAGGCTTACCTTTATGAGACCAATTAGTTGTTTTAGCTAGAAAAGCTACTTTTTTTCCGTCAGCACTATTCAAGAAAATCTCACTGATTGAATCAGTCTTGTGTGTTTTAAGTAATTCAGCCGCCGAATTTTTTTCAAAATCTCTTACAATTGGATCTAACACCGATAATTTTTCCCACTTATCTTGCGTTAATTCATTATTCTTTGATTTTTTGTTTTCCTCTCTTACAGCATCTATAATTTTTTTATCTATAGCCCAAACTTTAACTTTTTCCACTTGCTCCATAAGTGACTTCTTTTTTTCAGTGGAAAGTTCTTCTGCAGAAACAAAACTTGCAAAAAATATAAATAGCACTATCATTTTACTCAACATGTGATTCTCCATCTTCTTGTATAGAAGTTCGGTTTCTAAGGTTTTTACTTAAATTAAAAAAACCTAACATAACTTCCTACATATAATTGTGAAAATTTCTAATGTTCACTCTTTTCTCAATTTGAATCGCAAACAAAATAATAATTTGTGACAGCTTTTTGTAAAGAATCTAAATATACTTCTTAAAAGAAGAGAGTTTTCTACCCAAAATTTGAAGAATTTTTTTAATATTTCAATAGCTTTAAAATATCTATTTCCGAAATTGAGTTTATCTCTTTAAAAAAGATAACTCTATAGTTAGGAGAGCCATAATAGCAAAAAAAATTAAGCAAGATGAAAATAACAGTTCAGCCCTGGCAGAGATATCAAATCGTCCTGTCTTCTGATTTAAGTAGGTCTTCCAAAATTTTATTTTTATAGTTATAAGGTAATGAGTAATGCCCCTCTCCCCTATAAATATTCAATTTTACATCTCGTAATTTTTTATTCATATAGTATGACATTTTATAGTGAACAATATCATCTTCATCTCCATGCCAAAGATGATAGGGAACTTTAATATCACTTAACTCAAACCCCCAGGGGTTTGTTAAAATTTCCATGTCTGTCAAAATACCTGCTGGTCCTTTTGCAAGAGCTTCCTTAAATGAATCTACTAAAAAAGGACCGATCTCTGGATGCTCAAAAACTACCTTATCTTTTGTGCTTAATAAATCACTGGACATAATATTATTAAGCTCAGTTAATAACTCACTAAATGCCTTGTTAACAAAAAAATTCATCACTTTTTTTGGTAAAAATTTTTTCAAAAAATAAGTCTTCTTTTGTTTACTGTTCAAATAAACAAGATTTCCTGGAGTTACAGGTGCCACTCCACAAATACTCCCAACTTTCAATACCCTTTCTGGATAATAATAAGCAACAGAAGCGACGAAAGGTCCCCCACCACTCACCCCCATACAAATAAACTTTTCAATACCAAGAAAATCTGCCAAAGCACAAACGTCATCGGCAAACTTCTTTAAAGTTAACCCAGACTGTGGATCTGACAATCCATACCCAGGCCTATCTATAGAGATCAAGCAAAATTCATCTTGTAGATAACTGTCCCTGAGTAACATTGCTTGTTTGCCAGTTCCAGGATAGCCGTGAAAGAAAAAAATCGGAGTTGCATTAATGTCTCCAAAAATATAATAATATATTCTTTTGCTATCTTTTGTTAAAAAAGTATCAACTTTAAACTTCATAGATCCACTATCATATTAAAAACTAATTTTCCAGGTTGAGAATCCTTGCTATCTAAACAAAAATATCCTGTTCTTTCAAACTGATACTTATAACTTTGAGAAGCATTCATCATCGCAGGCTCTAGTTTTGCTTGTTTAATCACTTTCAAAGAATTTGGATTTAAATTGGACTTAAAATCTTTACCAGTAGGAACATTTTCAGGATCAGCCACTTGAAACAATCTTCCATACAATCTAATTTCAGCACTAACATTTTCAGTTGCAGAAACCCAATGAATAATTGCCTTGATTTTTTTTCCATCAGCCGTTGGCTTACCACCTAGAGTTACTGGATCATAAGAGCATTTCAACTCTTTAATTTCTCCTTGGCTATCCTTAACAACCTCATCGCACTTGATCACATAACCATTTCTAAGCCTTACCTGTCTTCCGGGGGCCAATCTAAAAAAATCTTCTGTTGGGTCTTCCATGAAATCACTCTTATCAATAAAAATTTCCTTAGTAAAAAAGAAGCTTCGTTTTCCCAAATCTTCTTTTTTAGGATGAACTGAGGCATGAAGCTCTTCTTTTTTATTTTCTGGATAATTAGTAATCACAATTTTTAATGGGTTCAACACTGCCATAGCTCTATGTGAAACCTGGTCCAAATCTTCCTTTACGCAGGCTTCAAGTATTTCAAAATCAATTAAACTTTCGGCCTTAGCAACACCAATACGTTTGGCAAATAAACGCAATGACTCTGGCGTATACCCTCGCCTTCTCATACCGGAAATAGTTGGCATTCTTGGATCATCCCAACCCGAAACTAATCCTTCTTTCACTAACTGAAGAAGTTTTCTTTTACTCATCACAAGATAAGTCATATTTAATCTAGCAAATTCATATTGCTTAGGTTGAGCTGGAACTGGTAAGTTTTCAATACTCCAATCATAAAAAGGACGATGGTCTTGAAACTCCAAAGTACAAATCGAATGAGTAATTTTCTCGATAGCATCACTTAAAGGATGAGCAAAGTCGTACATGGGATAAATGCACCATTTATCTCCTGTTCTATGATGTGGGACTTTCTTTATACGATAAAGTAAAGGATCTCGCATATTCATATTGGGAGACTTCATGTCGATCTTAGCTCTCAGTGTACAGGCACCTTCAGCAAATTCTCCATTTTTCATTTTTCGAAATAATTCTAAATTTTCTTCAACAGATCTTTGACGATATGGAGAATCTTTTCCGGGTTTATTAAAATCACCTCGATATTCACGTAGCTCTTCTTCATTTAAGCTACAAACATAGGCCTTGCCCTCTTTGATCAATTGTTCAGCCCATAAATAGATCTGATCAAAATAATCGGAAGCATAGTACATATGATTGGCCCAATCAAAACCAAGCCATCTTACATCTTCTTTAATTGACTCAATATACTCAGTTTCTTCTGTCTCGGGATTAGTATCATCAAAACGCAAATGACAACGGCCTTTATACTCTTGAGCTAAGCCAAAATTCAAACAAATCGATTTTGCATGACCTAGATGTAAATAGCCGTTGGGCTCAGGAGGAAATCTAGTAACGACCCTTCCTTGATGAGTATTGTTAGCAATATCTTTTTCAATAATTTGCTTTAAAAAATTTGGCGCCTCAATCTCAACATTCCCTTTTTTACTATTTCCTGAATTCATATATTTCCTTATTAAACATTTTGTACTGAGCAATCTGTAGACTACCTAAATTTATTAAAAAAATCATCTGGAAATTACCTTTTAAGATTCTTAGCAATAAATTAAGCTTATATCCAGCCCTTAGGCCGACTTTTGTCATAATCTGTAATGATACTTAACAAAGTCCTAATTAACTATAATTCTAAATTCTTTCTATCTGTAAGACAATGGATTAAAAACCTATTAAAATAATAGCTCTAATGGCAAATTCGTGGTCTCGACATTGCATTCTTGATCTTGGTACATAAATCACACAAATAAAGAGGGTTCCACAAATGTATCAAAAAAAGTATTTAGCAGTTCTTCTAGTTGCCTCAATGTTCAACGGACAAGCTTCCCATGCTACGACTTGTATTGGTTACTACAACGCTGATAAATCATCTCTTTTAAGAATAAAAGACAAATCCATTTCTGCAATAGAATTAAAACAAGCTATCAAAAAAAATACTCCTATTAGTGGTTTTATCACGACTTCAGACAAAAGACGCATCAATGTTAAATTCACCCCAGGTGATTTGTCACTTCCTATGGCTCTAGCTATTCACGGCCTAGGAGATAAAAAAGAAAGCTTAGATCCTTTGATTTCCGCTTTTAAAAGCCTGATTAATGTACCCGTTTTAAGTTTAGATACTAACCTTAGCGGAGAGAGTCTAAAAGCATTCTTACAAGATAATAAAAATGAAGTACCTAAAGTTTTTAGTTACCAAAAGGATGTTGCTGACATTTCGGAGATAGTTAAAAGCGTTGGAAGAAATGAACTTTTTGTTTTAGGACACTCTAAAGGTGGAGGTCTTGGTTATGAAACTTCAGTATCTCTAAAAAAGGATGGGATTGAAATTTTGGGATTAATTCCAATGGCACCTTATGCTCAAGATGGATTCAAATACTCTCTTAGTTTGCTTATGAGCTTCAACTTACCCGCTGAGCTTCTGCAAAAATTAACTAATGAATTAAGCGGCATTCCTGTCGTTGGAGGGCCCATTGAGGACTCCTTAAAACCATTTATTAATACCCTGGGAACTATTTCAAACCAATTCAGGGAGGGGCTAGTTGGCTATTTTGATTACTTCAGTCGCTTTATGGGCTTACCAACAACCGAAGATTTAATTAGAACTACAATGACTCCCTCATTAAATGATTTTATGCAAAGAACTTATACCGAATATTTTACAGAAATTGCAGAAAAAGAACTCAATAGACCACTTAACAAAAAAGAGTATGATTTCATTCAAAAACAAGTTGATGCGAGCATATCCCTAACAAATGGTTTACTAAGGAATGATAACCAAGAAGCCTTGGATCTATTAGATGGTTCAAAGCCTTTAAAAATAGACCCTTCTATTCCTGTTCTGCTCATGGTCGGTCAAGAAGATCCACTCGTAACCCCGCCACAAATGAATTTACTTAAAGAACGACTAGTTAATAATGGCAATCATGTAACAGTCTACGAGGTTAAAAATAAAGGTCATTTTTTCCCTCAGCAAGATCCAACCACGGTAGCTACACAAATAGCAGAATTCATGTTGAAACAGATAAGTGCCAAAAAGTAAAAATATTATCAAAAATCAAAGTCTCCGATTGAGTTAGCTAAAACTTTCTCTACTGGAGATATTGCAACAATACTCCCCTCATAGAGTGACATTTTTGCTGATACGGGCATTATATCGAAGGGTTGTAATAATCTTGAAACCATCAACCTTTCCACCAAATATCCATATAATTTTCTGAATCAATGTCCCACGAAGTCATTCTTTTTTTTGCTGGTGCTGTTAACAACACAGCTTGATAAAGATTAGCAAATAAAACTGTTAAATCTTTTGACTGCCAAAGATCAGCAGAATATTTAGAACCGGAATGTAATGCCTCTTGAGCGACCATTGAAAATACAATCCCACAAAAAGGTGGAATCCAAGCTCCAAAACTATTTAGAACACCAAGCAGTCTAGACAAAACAGATTTTCCTCCAACGGAATGCATACCAACAATGACAGCCACAGGTTTATAAAAAAAATGACCTTTTCCTTCCCATTCAGTAGCAACTTCTAAAAACTGCTGTAGTGGACTTCCCCATGAATCCCAATAAGTACCAGTTATAAAAATAAATGCATGAGCTTCTAAAACAACTTTTTCGATTCTACTATAGTCTTTTTCATCGGCTAGATGAATAACATTGATTTGAACAGTTTTATATTCAGGGTTAAGTGATATGTAGTGATTAATAGTCTCTATCATTTTTCCTGAATTTTTTTGAGAACCATGAATAGATCCATTTATAATTAAAAACTTCATAAATCCTTTTAGTTTAACAAAATATGAAATATACATTTTATATCTTATAAACTCAAAAACTATCATCAACTCGATCTAAATGAAAGTATAATATTGAAGTCAATCGTCATCTACAATTTCCTTATTAAGATTGTTAATTTATTAAGAAACTAACCAAGATTAGGCTTTAATTCACTTAACGATTCTCTCTAAATAAATTATTTAAAAGCAATCTATTGTATAATGTATAGTATTAAACTTTTTTCTTAATTAATAGCTTGCTAGAATTAATTTATAGTTTCCTATTACAATTTTTATGTTAACAATTAATGTATGAAAAAAAATCCTAAAAAATCAAATCCCTTAGTCAAAACTCCCCAGATTACATCTACTTCTAAACAGTGGGCAGCCAAAACACCTTTTAGTCATTTAATATCACAAATTGTGAATGATATAACACCATTTTCAACCATAGCATCATGAAACGAACTAATAAAAAACTAAGTTTAACTCCAGAACAAGAAGTGAATAAAGAAAACCCAATTTCATGGGTAAAATATACCAAGAATAGTTGTGCAACATGCGCCGCCACATGTTGCACAATGCCTATTGAGGTACGCTGGGAAGATCTTGTTGAACTCAATTTAGTTTCAGATGACGATCTAAGCCTACCTTTAAAATCCATAATAAATCGTCTAAAAAAAGAAAAAGTTATATCTACCTATCGTTCCGAAACTAGCTTGTTTGCGTTAAAAATGACAGCCGATGGAAAATGTAGATATCTAAAAAATAATAAATGTAGCGTTTATAAAAATAGACCACTCGTATGTAGAGAGTTCCCTCTACGAATGGGATGGCGGCATGGATACTGCCCTAAAACTCCAATAAAATAATTTGTAAAGTTAAATTTCGATTTTTTCTATTATGATTAAATCACAAAAAATGGAAACTTTTCCAATGACAAGTTAGAGGTTTTGCATATTCCGATCTTTTGCAATAAATTTAGAAATATCTATAAACATAATTGTCTTAAACACTTGGCAACTTTATTAGTCATCAAGTTCTCATCGGAATTAGCTCGCAACACTAGAAATGCATTTCGCTTTTCTGATTTAATTTTTTTTGGATTGGGTATAGTAAAAATTTCTTCAAAAAATAGTTTTGGCAAAAAGTCCGGCAAATAAATTGCGGCATAGCCTGAATCCACAATAGGCAAAGCAGTTGCAAGCGAGTTAGTTTTAAACTTGATATTTCTTTTTTGTAGGGATTCTTTCCAGCCGTCTCGATTCTTAATATTTTGAGGGGTAAAGTCTAATATATCTTCTGGTACAACAAATGGAACGTTTTCAAAAGGAAGATCTAGAAACTTTTTGTTCACTGAGTATACTTTTGTTTCAAAAGTTGCGACCTTCAAATACTTAATGTTTTTATTAGGACTAGAAATATAGGTAATGCCAAAATCAACAGTTCCATTACCCACAGCGGTCTCTATTTGACCTGGAGATAGTTCGAAAAAAGACATCTCATAATCTTTAAAAAAAGTATCTTGATATAGAATCGATGGAATGCTGCACGTAAACACCTCAATAGCTGCAATCTTTAAATTTTTTTTTGGCAATGTCGGTTTTGATTTAAGCTCTTCTACAGCGTTCAGTAAATTCAATGCCTTTTTATACAAAAGAGTGCCTTCAGCGCTGATTTTTATTCCTCTACCATTAAGCAAAGCTTTTGCTGGACAAGAAGTGGGAATTAAAGAAGTTGAAGATGGAATTTGGATCGTTAGTTTTTTAGATTATGATCTTGGATATTTTGAT
>JABWCN010000077.1 GCA_013359135.1 Pseudobdellovibrionaceae bacterium
GTAAAACTAAGTTTCATAGAGGCTCCCTGATAGTCAGAGCACTATAGTAGAAGTGTGAAATTTTTTCTACTGTAGAGAATTAGACAAAATGACAAAAAGCGCCTCTAAGGTTTTAATGGTCCTTATGAATTTTACTTCAGATTTTGTTAAGTTACAGACATTAAGTATATTTTTTCGGAAAAACTTTTTGCTGTTATCAAAAGGAGTGTCGTTGACTCTGGTTATTATTAATTGGACCGATAGTAGCATACCACTTTGGTACTGCTTTGAGTATTGAGTTGGAAATTTGTGATTTTTGATTTGAACCTTCATAAATCAAGGCTGCCACTTTTATATAATGATCACCACGCTTTGATGGCATATCCTCAATATCTTTTAAAGCCATTCCTTCGAGAGGTTCTGTACCATCAACACGTCTAAAGTAAGTTGGTGAGTTAAAGTAAATATTTTGAATAATATCCGCTTTTTCGGGTCCAATGATTTCTAAGTGTAAACCATGAATTGAGAATTTTGATTCCATCATTGAGCTTCAATAACTTTATCATGTCGAGCTGTTAATCTCGAATAGCATTGATGACCATGAGAAATCAATACAGCATCAATTCCTAAAGCTTCAGCTACTTCCAAATCGTGAAGAGTGTCGCCTATAATCACAGTATGTGATTTATCTATCATGGAAGCTTGAATCAGAGAATGACCTCGATTTATTTTTGAACCTGCTAATTTATTGTCAATTCCATAAACAAACTTAAATACATCTTTTAACTCAAAATGTTCTATCATTGAATCCAAGTTGGGCTGGTCTGTTGCAGATAAAACAGATTGAGAAACTCCTTCTTTATGGAGTTGAGTAAGAACTGATTTGGCTTCAGGAATAAGAGGAAGCTGTTGAAATCCAGACATAAAGCGATCAACAAACTTATGGCAAAGATTTTCAAATGATTCCTTCTTAAAGTCGAAACCAAGTTGCTCGTAGTATTTTAAAACAGGAAAATCAAAAATCTTGCGATAAAGGGCTTTATTGATTAACGCTAGATCATGTTCTTTCAAAATTGAGTTCATGACACTCACTGCATGATCAACGTCATTTAGTAAAGTCCCATTCCAATCCCAGATAATATGTTTTTTCCCTGAAATGGCATTGTGAATATCATCTATTAAATGGTGTCTCATCGAAGTTCCTTTGCCGCATGTTCTTCGTGAATTTTCAATAAATACCAGTAAGAGATTCTATTAATAGAATCTCTTTTTGCATACAGATCAGATATTTTTGAAATGTCTTCAGTTAATTTTGCCATGAGCTTTCCTAATCAAGTTTTTCTAATTGTTCCATTTTGTTATCAGCTTTAATTTCAATTCTTCCTTCAGAGTTTTCTTTTCTGCTAAGAAAAACAGACGATTTTTTGACATTTTGATCAGCTAATTCATAAATATCAGAACCAGACCTGAAATCACGACTGGAATCTGATTTTGTGATAGTATCAACAACATATTCGTGAATTATTTTTGACTTATCTTTATTCCACATCCATCTCTGTTGATTCGTATATACTTCATAGTCATCATCAACTTTGATGATGTTCCAAATATCAGAAATTTGAAGCAATGTCTTATCACCCATAGATTCACCATTTAAATAAGTTTCTCTTTCAATAGTATTACAGTTCAATTGCTTAAAATGAATTACTCCAGCACCTAATTTGTATACATGACTTAAATTTGAGCACTGATCGGCAAATAAGTCTGAGTAAAAAAAGACGGCCATGATAATTAATAAAAGCTTCATATATCTCCTTTTAAATTGATTCCAGAATCAAAAAAATGATCCTTACTTAAAACTGCAACTCCGATATTTTCAGGTCATTAATCACTGGTGGCGCTTTACAGGCCTAAGTGAAAAGAATTGATTTATCATAAAGCTCCAGAAGTTTGATAACCTTTAGATCTATTCTAACAATTCAATAGATTCAGTTTTTAAATAACAATCAGAATATAATTTATAATCATTTTTTTTGGTAGATAACCATTTCTCTAGCATGCTAGGCGTCGAAAAGACGGGATAGAACAAATCATTAAGGTCATCTCCTAACCTAGATCTAATTTTCACATAGGAAATCAAAATCTGTTGTTTATTACTTTCATCTTCCTGAGCTCATTGGCTAGTTGCAAGGTATGATTATTTCATACTTGGAGTTTACTTGCAAACCCTATCTAAACGAGGCCTGAAGGTATCACTCAATCGATGGATCGCTTGAAAGAGCATTTTGCTAATTTGAAAAAACAGTAATCGCTATTTAAATTTTACTAATTTCCCTGTCAGTTTTTGCTGCGGTTCTAATGTCAGCCAACCTTTACCTGTTGGCTGTGATTCTGTGGAAAAATGGTACCCGGCTTGATGATCTTGTTCGATGCGTGAAATAGAAACTAATAATTGCGGTAAACCAGAGTTCGCATCTATTTTATATTTCGTGTAATAACCTTTGCTGCCATCACCTAAACCTTTGCGATAAGAAAATAATTCTAAAGTTTCCTGGTTCCAATGGCTGGTGAAAACTTGAGTTTCGTATCTTTCTAAACGCCAATTTTCTTGGTGATCTTTATTCAGAATTAATTGGGGATCGTTGGGAAATGCCACAAGTGGCGGTAGGTTTTTACTTTCCGTTTTGGAATCTAATAGGAAATAGATATAAGATGAATTGTAGGCGCCAGAATTACAGCGAAACCCCAATAAATATTTTGAATTCTTATGGTCGGAGTTAAGTGAAATTAATCGAACTTGATTTTCCGTTGAAAATTCTAGTAAATCTTCACAGGTTTTATGGTAGGACGATTTCGAGATGCTTTTTTTAACGAGTTTAATAATCCGTTTTGCATTGGGCTGGGCAAATACCAGCGAAGTCCAGAATAACGTAGTAAAAATAAGAAAAATGGTGCTCATATAAGTTCCCAACTTACTAGAAATATTTAAAAGGAGCTAGCTCCTTTTAAATATTTCTAGTAAGGATGGCAAGATGTTATGAACAAGAAACTTTTATTCCAAAGCCTGAAATAATCAAATCAACAAGCAATTGCATTTAGCGGTGGATGCCGAGCCGAAGCAAAAAAATACCGATAAGGGGCCTGTTTTTTTCAGCTGGTATCTTGATGCTGAAAAATAGCGCTGGTGATAGCTTCTAAATCGTACCGTAAGATTGATAAAGTACAGTCAGTCCTTCAAAATGTTAATGATCAATAAGATTGGCGGTAGGCATAAAAGGTCCTTTTCGCGAGGAGCAATATTAGACAGTAGAATTAGTTTTATGGACATTTACTGAATTTGGTGATTGGATTTAGATAGTGGTGCCAAAAAATAATTATATTTTCTGTCTAATTTTAGTTTCTTTATTGATTGTAGTGGTATCGCCTCTTGTTTTAGTTTTTCCTGGGCAATCATTAGCTAACTATAGCGCTGTAACTCTATCAGTGTGTATAACACTCGGTTTTATTGCGACTCATTTCGCTGGCAACGAGATAAAGAAAACTTTATTTCAGATATGTATGATGGCCGCAGGGGCAACGATTGGAAGCATGGCCATAATTAAGCTATGGCCTTATCACGGGACTTTTGATTATTTCACGTTGGGAATCTTAGCCCCACTTTTTCACCTAGATGGGGAAGATGCGTATGACGCCACTTTATTTGAGATCTTTTGCGAAATCTGGTTCGTTTTAATTTTTGCTATGCTGCTAATAATAAAAATATTTCGATTAAGAAAAGCCTGACAAAAGTCACTTGACTTCAGGGCGGTAAAAACAAAAATGGCTCTGCCTTTACTCAACAGATCGTTAGAGATCATGAAAATATTAATCACTTTTATACTAAATTTGACGAAGACACAAATTTAAGCTTAGCATACTCCATGAAATTTTCTCCAATAAGACTTCATCGTCAGAGTTCAAATAAAAGAGCCGCGAGAATTTTGTCGGAGTAATTAAAATAGATATAATATTGAGTTAGAAGTTTTGTATTAATATTATTTCCAAAAATCTGTATGGTCCACATGGTATCATTCTTTGGGTAAAAATAAGTTTCATAATTTTCTAATAACGACAATTGTGCTGGCTCTATAGTTATGGCTTTTCTAAAACCTACTGAGCTAGCACTTCGCCAGACTCAGAAATTAACATATAACCTGGAGCATTACCTCCAGTGGAATTGCTAACCTCTATAAATATCTCGTATTTTTTATCTGAATCAAAATCAGCATACCCGAGGACCTTAATGTCAATAGCCTTAATGTTGTAAACAGATTTTTTATTTTTCTTAATTCGTCTTCACCAATTTCATCACTCTCTTTTCTAAAAAAATGTGAAATCGTGACTTGAGTTTCTTTTGTTCTCTGAAAAAGGACACGTCCTCCTGTTTTCTTATTTGCTTTAATTAAAGCAATCGGTACTTTATTTCCATAAATAGCAAGAGCTGATAAATTTTCTTTTTCACCAATGGTACTGGAGTTAAATTGACATACAGATAGAGGACTGTCTGAACATTGTCCCCCAGCGCCAGGCTGTAGACATATTTCATTGATTCGTTCTTTTGTTGAAACTGAAGAATTAAGAGTCAGCACAAACCATGAAGTGTTTTTGTAATCAGAACATAGCGGCAGTGAGTGAATCCATCTTCCATTAGAGATACTAAAAAGTGGCTCAATCTTTCCACTAAATCTAAGCTAATTTGGGAGTTTTCCCTTTATTTCCTTAACTGCATTTTCCTCAGGTGCTTGGATAACATTTTGGTTTAAATTTTCTTCAAACACTTGAGAAAAAACTCCCAAAGATATTTTTGGTTCAGAACGTCCATGAATAGAAAAGAATAAAATTAATAATGCAATTGTTTTTATAATAAAACCTCAAATTGAAGAGTAGACTCTGCACATTATAAATTTAGCTGAAACCTGTTGTAAAGTGTAAACTATGTCTCAGGAATAACAATCAGTCATATAGTTACACTATGACGACCACTTGTTTTAGTTTATGCTCCTGGCTAAATTTGATACCAAAGCGAGGATCATTGTAGGATTCAGTAATGGACATAGCTACCTCTTTTACAAAGGCTTTAGAATTGAATCTCAAGGTATTATTGGGCTAAAAGTAACTTCATACTTGAAACGGTCTTCTAATATTCATGGGGATTTGGCGTTTATATCCTTCTAGCCCCTGATATATATTGGACACATTTTGTTCGTCGACTAATTGTGTAAAATAAAATATAAGGGTTTATATGAAACAATATTGAATTGAATTCAAAGAACAGATTTTAAAAGAGATTAAAGAAGTAGGTAATATAAGCTTAGTTTGCAAAAAGCATAGTTTAAAACCAAGTACAGTTCATGGTTGGATCCATGGAGTAAAAACAAAGATAAAATTGCAGAACAAAAGTTAAATAAAGAACTACAAAGAAAGCTTAAAGATTTAGAGCTTGAAAATGCAGTTCTAAAATCATTGTTAAAAAAAACATACCCACTTTGGAATAGCGAAAAACCACTGTTTTAGAGTTTAGAGAAAACTATCATTTAAAAAAAGTATGCAATTTAGCTGGAATATCAAGATCCAGCGTTTATTTTAGAAAAAGATTACAGCTTGTAAAGCCCCCAGGAAGAGCAGCTCCTGGGTGTACTATAAACCGTGATGGTTGCGTTGTTGAAGATAAAATCATAGTTAGTATTTTAAAAGAATATAGAGCTTCAATTGAGTTTGCTAATGGCGGAGAATCAAGGAAATTAACCCATATCTAGCTATTGAAAAGCAGCTTTATATAAATCATAAAAAAATTTACAGACTGTGTGATGAGAACAATCTTTTGTTATTTAAGCACGGGGTTAAAAATAAAAGAGTTTTTGTAAAGAGCAGGTGTTCTTACTCAAACGTCAGTAGTCCTAATCAGTTATGGCAATTTGATTTAAAATATATTTGGATACATAGTGAGAACAGATGGTGTTTTTTCTTAGGATTTATAGATGTGTTTACGAAGAAAATTACAGGCTGGTACATAGGAAAAACGTGCAAAGCAGGAGAGTTAGTATTTACATTAAATCAAGCACTTCAAAAGGAAAACATAAGTTCAGACTCACCACTAGTAATCAGAAGTGATAACGGTCCACAAATGAGTTCGAATAAATTTTATTTTTATTTAAAGAAATTAACTCATGAGTTTATCCCACCAAGATCCCCAGATAGGAATGCCTACATCGAAGCCTTTAACTCTATATTGGAAAATGAATTATTACAGGTCAGATATTTTAGAAATTTTGAAGAAGTCTATGAAGCGATGATAAGATTTATAGAATTTTACAATAACAGAAGAATCCATGGATCTATCGGAAATTTAAGTACCAGAATGTTCATTGAAAGATTAAAGAATCGAGAAATTACACCCAGAGTCGTCGCCGTCTAACTGTCCTTAATTAAGGGGTTGACGGGAAACGAGGAGATCCGCATGAACAGAAAGTTCGCGGACTTATCGGACAGCTCAAGGCTCTGGGAGTTCATATTTTACATCACAATCATCAATTGATCGTATCGCAATCACGACTGACAGTGGATGAAACCGGAGTCATCAAGGACTAACCGGAGTTAGAAATTTAAACCCTCGACTCCGTCGAGCAAGGACAGCTTCGCTGTTGTTCAATGGATTAGTACGGCCTTCGTTCGAAGTTACTTAGAGGGCAATGTCATTCCTCAAATCCATAAGCTTGAAACTATAAATTATGCTGCAAATTTAAATACAGAAAATGAAGGAGATGAAGATGCAGGTATTCGCAACAACTCCTTCGACCAAGCAATTTCAGCTTTAAAAAAATTTATTGGTGAACAAAACCCCTAGGCTGTGAAGCTCGCTGAATAATAAGTTCTGTCGAAGTAGTACAGTTAAAATGAATTATAAATTTCTGTCCCCGAAAAATGGATTTTGATTTTTTTATGATTTAACGGGGACGTCTTTCAAACTGAATAAATTGATTCAACTTTTTCAAAAAAATAGAATTGACGTACATTTCTAACGAATGCTATCGATCAAAAACAGATGCCCCATAAGGTCAGTGCATCGAAAATTGGAAGTCAGTCAGTTCAGAAGTGGATTTGGCCTAATCTATCTAGTCTTTAGCATAAAAGTTTTAGTAGCTTTATTAAATTCTATAGAGTTAACAAGGCTCTTCCCAGGAACTTCAAGTCCAGGTGCTTTATATGGGTAATTATCCTCCAATAAAAATAAAGACTCTTTAAATGCAACGATGTATATCGTTCCAGGAATTTCATTTGCGAAAGAGTTGTTTCTAGCTTTTTTTCGAAGTTCTAAAGTCTTACTTAATTCTGATTTTGTAAGCTCGTAAGCTTCATAAACAATTGCTTTTTCTTCGGCAGATAGTTCTTTCCAAAAAACTATTTTTTTGTCGAGTCCAGCAACAGCAACTAATTTGGGGTTTGACTGAATATTAATCCAAAAAACAATAAAATATACCAGCGTACAAACAGCCAAAATTGCTAAAATAATTTTCATTATTTAAATCTAAACAAAAGGAAAGCTTTTGTCCATTTAACCAATGAATAATAGTAGCGGTTGGTCATCACCGCAGAGCTCTCCTGGCTGGTGTGCCAGCAATCCACCAAAAGGTCCGCCTAATTGATCTATTAACCCGGCCGAAAGTATTTGGACTTAATCAAGCGGCGTATTTAGTTTTTCCGTGCTGAAAAAAACGATCTCATCATTTCTGGTGATTTCTGGATTTTACGAAGGCCACCAACAACTTTCGACTTCAATTCTTCTTTACTCTTCACTGTTGATCGGCCCACAATCCCATTTTTTAATGTGTTCCAAGCTAGCTCATCCGGATTCAACTCCGGCGAGTATGGAGGTAAATAAAATAGCTTCAACTTCCCATTTTGATCTGCAATAAATTGCTTTGCTTTTTTTGATTTATGAGCTGGATAGCCATCAACAATCAGAAATATTTTTTTCTTTGATCCAGTCATCAATCTTTTCAAAAACTCCACAAATACACTCGAGTTCACTCCACCTTCAACCACCATAAAGCGAAAATCTCCACGTGGACTCACTGCCGAAATTATATTGACAGAAAGTCTTGCTCCAGTTGCTTGAACGACAGGAGTTTCACCTTTTGGGGCCCATGTTGTCCCACTATGATAGTCACTCCGGATTCCTGCCTCGTCGGCAAAATAGATATCTGCTTTCTCTTGATGGGCGCGGTTCTTAATCTTTGGGAATACTTTCTTAAGCCAGTTGTTCACTTGTTGTGAGTTCTGCTGCCAGGCTTTAAAAATTGGTCGTTGGCAAGTCAGCCCTAGTTGCCTCAAGAGCCGACTCACTATGACAAACCAAGCTTGATTCCAAACTGATCAAAGATAATTTTTTGAATCATTTCCCGGGTCTACAATGCAAACTCAACTTTAAACTGCAGCGGGGACTTCTGCACAATTGTTTCGTAGATCCATTTCATTTTTTTGCCATCAATTTTTGGTGGACGACCACTGATTTTCTTGGCTTTGAGTCCATTCATTCCATGCTCGCGGTACTGTGCTAACCAGTTATAAACCGTGACCTGCCCCCCGAAAGTTGATCCAGGCGCAATCGGACTGGTATAAACGAAAAAGGGAGAAAAAGAATATGGCAAGAGTTAACTACACACCCGAGCAGTCCGTGATGAAGATGCGAGAGATTGATGTTTTGATCGCACAAGGCAAAGGGACCATGGAGGCTTGCAAACAAGCCCAAGTGAGTAAAGATACTTATTATCGCTGGAGGAAAGAATTTGGCGGGATGCAAATCGATCAGGTGAAAAAGTTAAAGGATCTGGAAAAAGAAAATGCCAGGCTTAAAAAGTTAGTAGCAGATATGGCACTGGATAATTCGATTTTAAAGGAAGTTGCCAAGGGAAACTTCTAAGCCCGACAAGACAAAAGCTTGCAGTAGAAAATGTTGTTAAAACTTTAAATGTATCAGAGCGAAGAGCTTGTCGGGTCATTGGTCTGAATAGGTCTACATGGAGATATATTTTACGGCCTTGTGAATTTAATGAAAAACTCACTGATCGAGTTATTGAATTAGCCAGTCAGTATGGAAGATATGGTTATAGAACCATCACTGATTTACTCAACAATGAAGGCTGGCGAATTGAGGGATTAAAAGTTCCCTACAAGCAGCCTAAAAGATCTAGGCTTTGGTTAAACGATGGCTCTTGTATAAGGATGAGACCTGCGTACAGAGATCACGATATTAATCCCGATTTAATTCTTCTTGAATTTCCAACTGATTGGTTTACGGCAGAAAATCTACCGAATGAATCTACAAAAAAGTTTTTAGAAGATGAGAATAATAAAGATGGCGGACGAGATGGCCAGCTTGCGTGGAAATATTGTAAAACAAAAAAAATTCCGTGTGCTGCATTTGACATTGTGGGCCGAAATAAGTTTTTCAAAGAAAACCAGGTCTTCAAACGTCTAGACAACTTTGAAAAAGAACTTTTGACTTACATGGATAAAAATTCAACTTTAAAATCAACGTACAGTGAAATACAGAAGTTAGTTGAACTCTGTAAAAATCAGCCTCCTGAATTTCTAAATGGGAGGATAGGAATTTTTAAGCCCGAATCGATCCATTCTAAGATCTAGTTTTTCCTTGGTTGCTGTTAAAATTGTGTAACTGGAAGGGGTTTTTGGCAAT
>JABWCN010000001.1 GCA_013359135.1 Pseudobdellovibrionaceae bacterium
ATCTACAAGCTCTTCTGTTTTAACCACGGATAAATTAAATCAATTTGGCCAAAAATTAACAACTCAAATTTAGGGAATTATTTTTTGGAATTGGTATTACTACTGATCCAGGTGTTCCACTCGCTGTATAAACTCCCGTCGTCGCATTAATTGAACCTAAACCAGAATCAACTGAATAGGTGTAACCAGGCTGTCCCCCTTGTGCTTGAAAGGTGTGAGACTGAGAGACCCCCAACATTAATGGTTTTGTTACCCCAAGCAAAGGACTTAATTTAAGCGGTCCAGCTGTACAGTCAGCTCTATCCTTCAATGCTACAGCATATTTTGATGCTAGATAACACTCAAGTTTTTTCTGATTAGCATCGGAAAGCGATTCTTTATATCCTATGATCTCTGCAATATCTCCTTTAAAATGGGAACTTCCCATCCATTGAGCTCCCACTCTTAATGCAAATGTTCCACTAGTATAATGAGTATTTAAAGTAATATTGCCAGACCCAACCAACTCTCCATTGATGTATATTTTGTCAGTAGTGCCATCAAATTTTTGAAGAATAACCATTCTTTCGGAATTGGGTCCAACTTTTGAAGCCAACGATGCTGACGAAAGATAAGCAGGAAAAGAATAAGACTGACTATGATAATGAGTTCCAATTCCTAGACCTTTTGTGGTTTGCGAGAACGGAGATTCAAATGTTAATGCATAAGTTGATCCATAAAAGAAAGTATCTCCCATAGTGAAAACATGCTGCGAAGTTCCCAGTGTGGCATCTCCATTTGCTATTACCGTGGCAAAGGTTCTAGCTTCGTTTCCAGTTGCTGGATTTAGTGAAGTTAGTAAATAAGTTCCTGAACCATCAAATCTTATAACTGGTTTATTATTAATAATGTTTCTTTTAAAAATGGGTTTATTTGCATCAGTACTTTGAGTGGCATTCCATCCGCCACCAGAAGCATCATTCCAAGAAGCTACTAATGCATTATCTGCTAAAGCCAAAGAGTCAGCTTTAAACCAAACTTTAAGATTACCGGCCTGTGCTAGTCCATCAATAGCTACAACCTCAACTGTGGCCGTACTAGTGGAACTAGCACCATCAGTTACTCTAATTGTCACGGTACCTGGGGTATTACCTGCCTGAAAGGTTGTCGAAGAGGTAGTCAAAGGTGTTAAACTCGATCCCGTTGTGTCAGCAATCAAGTTAAAATTATATGGAGCCTGTCCCCCTGTCACAGAATACACAAGGGTGTCTCCTGAAACTAAAATATTTACCTTGGGTGTAATAACTAGCGGAGCTAAAGAATCATCATCGGTAATTGAAATCGTATGTACCTTAGTTGTCCCTAAGTTAGCATCACTGGTAGCAAGACTATCTATCGTGATAATAATCGTTTCTGTTCCCTCTATTGTTGAGTCATTGATCAGTGTTAAAGGAATATCAACATAAGTCAGCCCTGCAGAAATGGTTGCTGAACCATTTGACAAACTGTGATCAACTAAACTAGTAGCCGTTCCTGAAACAGTATAAGTAAAACTAAAATCATGCGCCAGAGGGGTAGATAATTGAACTCGTGCTGTTGTTGAACCGGAGTTTTCCAAAATTGTCTGTAATGCACTTGTAAAATCTAAGCTTGGTTTTAATTCATCATCAATGAGATTAAAATCAAAAGTCTTATATTGATTACCACTTCCAAAATTAATGGCTTTGCTATCAGAACTAAGTTTAAGAGAAAAGGTCTTTGTTCCACTATAAACTAAGTCATTTATAGGCTTGATTTGGATCATCGCTGTTTCTGCATTTTCATCAATGTGAATATTACCACTAACTTCCTGAAAACTGGCGGCTGGTAACTCTCCAGTAATTTCCCAAGTTAAATTTATCTTCTCCGGAGTTTTATCGTTCAACAAAATAATAATATTTGTATTTGCATTTTCTTGTACTTCAAATGGTGGAACATTTATCGAAAGCTTTCCTAATAAGTCAGATCCATTACTCACATCTAAGGGACTGATTGTTGCCGAAAGAGTGCAACCAATTCCAAAATATAAAATCATCACCTGAAAAAAAACTAAAACACTTTTTTTAACCAATGTTTCTCCCGATCCCGTTTGTTTTCAAATAACAAAACGGTAACAGTACTTTTATCGGTATTTGCCAAAAAATGTTAATATCTTTTACGAAAAAATTTATGTATCTCATTAAGAGACACGTTTGTATCTCTTAATGAGATACAATATCACTTTAAAATTTTTCCACCAAATTGTTCCATCTCTTTTTCAATGCGATGGATTTGGTCAAAGCTAATCGTCTCTAAAACAAAATCTATCCGAGTTTCTCTTAAAAATAATCCCTGCGCTACCCGATCATGATGAACTTCTAGAATGTTGGCATTTTGATTTGCAATAATCTGGGTTAGTTTCTGTAAAGTTCCTGGAGTATCATCCACAACAACAGACATTTTTACTAATCGTCCTCTTTGAATTTGCCCTCTTTCGATGACTTTAGAAATGATATTTAAATCAATATTTCCCCCACAAAGTAGCACACAAGTTTTTTCACCCAACTCTAATTTATTTTTTAAAACTCCAGCAAACCCTGCGGCACCTGAACCCTCTGTCACGGTTTTTACTCGCTCAATAAGATACACGATGGCCTCGGCAATTTCATCGTCAGTGACGGTCACGACCTCGTCAACATACTTTGAAATAAATTGTTCATACATAAACTGGCTCGGTTTTTTAATTGCGATTCCATCAGCAATGGTTGTGATTTTTTTTGTTGGACTTATTAAATTTTGATGATGAAACAGTTGACTCATCCCAGGAGTCTGAGCTGATTGCACACCATATATTTTACACTGAGGTCTTAAAGTTTTAATCGCTATACCAATACCACTAATAAGGCCCCCACCACCAATAGGTACCACGATGCTATCCACATCAGGAAGCTGCTGCAAAATTTCTAAGCCAATAGTCCCTTGGCCTGCAATAACCAAAGGATCTTGATAGGGATGAACAAAAGTATAGCCCTCTTTTTTTTCTAATTCTTTTGCGTACTCAAAGGCCTCGTCATAAATTTCACCTTTTAAAATCACTTCAGCTCCATAGTGCTTGGTTGCCGAGATCTTATTTAAAGGCGCCGTTTCTGGCATAACAATAACAGATCTAACACCTGCTAGTTTTGAGCTTAGGGCCACACCCTGGGCATGGTTACCAGCCGAGCTGGCTACCACACCTCGTGATTTTTCTTCTGTTTTTAAATTCATAATACGATTATAAGCACCACGAATTTTAAAACTTCCAGTTCTTTGGGTGTTTTCAAATTTAAAGTAGACCGATTTTCCAATGCGCTCACTTGCTGATGGCGAAAAGTCTAATTCTGTATTTTTAACAATTGGCTTCAACAACTGATGTGCTTTTTGAATATCCGAAATGTCTACTTTAAATTCTGTCATAACCTACCTTTTAGAACTATAATAACACTTTATTATTAATCAATAAACTCTTCACTTAATTAAAAGCGATAAGAAACTCCTGTATGAATTCCTAGGGCGCTAATTTCATATTTTCCCTTAGGTGAAGTTGTAGCACTGGCGGGAGTATCAGAACTATTTCCACTGACTGTGGTGTAATCAAGAGCCAAGTTTAACTCTAGGGGTTGGTCACCAGCTTTAAATTCTTGTCCAGTACCTAAAGTATAGGTTGCTGCCGCACCTGGAGGTGTAAAACTAGCTCTTGCGTAATCAGCGTTAGATACTTGTGAAGTCCAAATATATCCAAATCGGATCGGCCATGAGATTCCTGAATACTCACCAGCTAACTTAACTTGATGTTGGTCTTTCCATTTTTGCTCAATATCAGAAATCTCAGTTGTTGTTGTTCCCAAGGTGATATTTCCGTCAACAACCACTTTATCAATTCTTGAGTACTGAGTGAAAACATACTCAGCATACATTTTCCATGCCTCTGAGAATGTAATCTCTGTTCCTAAGCCAATCGCCATTGGCAAATAGGTTTCAACATCAGCATCAACTTCAGAGACTGGCAAAGTTCTTTCTACATAAGTTGAACCCGAGGTGTTAACTAATGTATTCAAAGATCCTGAAGCTTTTCCTTTGGCCTTTAACTTGGTTTCTGTACGAATCATCAATCCCAATTTAAACATCTCATTTAAATCGTATTGAGCACCTAATCTCAACGAGTCGAGTTGATTAGACTTAATATCTTTTAATTCTATATTGGCAATCGCACCCGTAGGACCAGAGGCACTAGGCACATAAGATAAAGAGCTAAACTCAGCGGTGGTCATCGTGTATCTAACAGATGCTCCTAGTCTAAAACTATCACTGACTTTGTACCCCAAGCCTGCTGCAAATTCAGTGATACTAATTTCTGAACCTACCTTGGCTTGAAAAGAACGTGGAGCCATATCAATATTTTCATAGACAGCGCGAGTGCCGCCAACCGCATAGTAACCTAATCCAAAGGAAAAATTATCAGACAACTTCATGCTATAAGTTATTCCTGGAATCAAAACGCTTGAGCTGTCAGCAGAAGCTTGATTTTCAGCATGTGTAAATACAGCTGCAGAAGGTGGTGTTCCAGCAACTAACAAAGAAGTATTTGGAACAATTGGGCCTTTCGCTTGTGATGAAGATTGAGATAAATTAAAAACAAATTCGCCAAACTCTGAACTTTTAACTAATCCCGCAGGATTATAAAATAGGGAATCAGAACCCTTCACTCCAGGAGAACCTACTCCAGCAACCCCCGAATACTTTCCACCCCACAAAATTCCTTTTTCATAACCAGATGCTTGAACTAAACTAGCTCCCATGGTCAGGCTCACAAGGACATGAAGTAAATGACTTTTCTTATTTGCACTTTTCACATATTCTCCTTTTTGATAAAATTATCTTCTTTTTCAAGATAACCTAGAATTATCAAATTAGAGCTGCAACTCAAGATAAAAGCTCTTAATAACCATCTATTTAACTTTTTGCGTTGGAGTTATTCTTCCATAATCCAGTAACTAGAAAGACCTTTCAAAGGAGGATACTCTGAATGAGGAAGCCGTGATTTGAATACAACATCTTTAGGGGGAGAACATAGGCCCATTGCGGATCTTTCGTCAAAATACAAATAGGGTAACAATCTTTTTTCACAATGAAAACATTGAGTCACTAATTCGCCAATACACTCATTCATGGTTCCACAAACATGACATCTTCGATAATGAACTTTGATACTCAAGCTGACCTCTCTTTTTAGAAAGAGCGTCACCCACACCCTTTCAGTCTACTTGAAGTCATTGCAAAATAACATCCCACTTATCAATTTAGACCATAATCAAAAAAACAGCTGAAAAATAAGAACTTTGTTGAAATCACGAACGACACACCTATTATTTTTTGCGTCAAGTCATTAGGCAATTTATGCCAATTGTCCGCAATTATACCCTTTTCTATATAGAGAACTTAGAGACATCGGCGGTAGTTTTTGAGAATATAATTGGTATCACTATTCTTTTTCTAATGGCGCATTTGTTGCGTATAGGAAAGGAGAGACACCAGTAACCATTTAAGGGTTTAATTTTGTTAGCAAAACTTAATTTAACACTTTGAAAAGAGTCAAAGATGTACCAGTTGCGAAATCTACTTAGCAAGATAATGCCAAGGCTAGCTAAAGAAGCCAACAGATTAAGAAATAAAGAGGCGCGAAGTCGATGAATGAAGATGAGATTGATTACGATGTCGCCAAAATCATTATCAAAAGCCTGTGCATCTAATGGATGGTCCATGGATACCTACTCTAAGTGGGGTACTAGGCTTCGGAAGCAGCCTCGTGTAGAGAGTTTGTTTTCTAAATCACGCAATCCATTTCGATCACCAAAAAAAACCAAGCCGAAAAAAGAAAAAAAAGTAGTTCAACTTAGACGTGCCCAGCCCAGCTATGGAGTAGAACGAATCTCCCAAGACTTAAAGCAACTTTTTAACATTAATGCTCCCCCTAGGATTTATCCTGAGAAATCTACTTTTTTTGTGATGAAATTTTTAAGTGAATTAAAAAGAATTTGTCCGTTTCCTATACAAGAAATCCAGACTGACAACGATACAGCATTTACCGATAAATTTAGTTCTGGTGTAGGCGTTACGGGTGAGCACGCAATGGATTTATGGTGCACTAAGAATGAGATTAATCACCGACTTATTCCTGTAGGAGTAAAAGAGCTCAATAGCAAGGTGGAAAACACGCACAAGAAGGATGATCTAGAAGGTCCCTATGAATCAGAAGCAAAAATTAGTTTAAATGTAACCGGCTACAATCAGCGCTGGAACCAAACGCGCAGAACAAAGGCTCTTAAATGGAAATCACCAAATGAGACTATTAACGATGCTTACATCAAAGCCCTAGCTCTTGCAGAGATGCCAAAACAAATGCAGACAAAACCGATCAAAATCCAGACCCAAAAAAATAAAGTTAGGGGTTGAATGAGTCTCCAGAGTGTCCAAAAATCCGTTTCAAATCCAAAACGAGAGGCCGGCTGCAACAGATCTTTCAGTAAAGATTTCTGAATTTTATCGCTGAATTATTTTGGCCGTCCTCTTCTCATTTTGGGTTTTAAATTTTCTAAATTTTTTGCCTTATGGTACTGCTGCAGCCAACGATGAATGTTTGACCGATCAAATTTTAATGCCTTTGAGACCGAGTCTATGGATTGGCCAGAAAGAACCGCTTTAACTGCTCTTATTTTTAGATCGTAGTTGCTATGCTTGTTACTCATCCATTAGGGATAAACAAACTAGAATGTATTGCGATACTTATGAATTTATCTATAAGAATTATTTTTTAAACAAGTCACAACAAAATACCACAACCTCCTCGGTACCTGACGAAATAGCCAATGCATTTAAATTTTTCAAAGACTCCAAAACTAGGGTTTTAATCTTTGAAAAATCTGACTTTGAAACTGAATAAACTCCAGAGAAATGAACACTCTCTATCGAGTTTTTCAGTTGGGTATCTAACATGGCTTGTTGGCGCCAATTATTGTGATGGTTTCCAACAAGTGTTGATTCGGCGTCGACATGCAGATGTCTCCCCGAATGTAGCCAAAGTCCTTTTTCTCGTTTAACGAGGCCCATATTTTCAAGTTCAGACAAAATATTGAGAGTAGCTTCCCCGGGAAGGTTAATTTTTTGAGAAATAGACTCAGTTGATTGAAATTCAGGAATGCTGGTCAAAATGTGAATATAAGAAAAAAGCCAACTACTGTAAAACTTAACCAATGATTCTTGATTTTCTGATTTAGGCCGATCAAGAATATTGCCGATATCAAGCGAAGATTTTTGCATCGATTTGATTTTCTCACTTAACAAACCCTTCAACTCTTTCGACGATGCACGTTCATAATCGACAAGATAAAGAAAGTAATCTCGTTCTTTTGGACTCAATAATAACATTTGAGCAATTCCTAGTGTTTGATCTGGCGTTAGTTGAATTTTTGATCCTTTACGCATAACCTGCGAAAGATAGCTAGGCTGACAATTCGCGGCCATAGCCAGTTCTTTATACAGACCACGCCTCCTTCCATTTACTCCAATCAACGAAGCAAGAAATCGTTTATAATCTACGAAATCAAATATATTTACTGATTTTATATCCATTTTATAAAAATGATATACTTAATAAAGTTAAATAGTTATATATATTTAATTATTTTTTATAAATTTAAAAATTCTAAAATAATAACAAATAAATAGTTAAAATTAACGCTTTAAGTTATAAATATTTCGAAAGCTATTCCGGATAGTTAAAAAACAAATAACTGGACTTTAGATTGCTGCCCAATGCATGTGCTGCAATTTGAGGTCTAAAAAAATGGAGATATTTTATGTTTAAGGTAATTTTATCCTACGTTCTTATTCTAAATTCTATTCAATTTGCACACGCTGGACCAGGGAACACCGGTGGCGGTGACAGTGCCTCACAGGAACTATTTAGTCTAATCAAGGCAGCACCAGCAATTGTAGCAGCAAAAGGGTCAAATCTATTTCCCAATCTAAATTTGGAAGAACTTGCTGATTTCGTAAATAACACCCCAATACAGGTAGAACTTGATACTGATATTAAGTTCTATGGAAAGAAAAAGATGTCTCGATGTTTTGCTGAGAATGGAGTCTATAAAGTGACTCTTGATCCAGATATGTGGTCAGAAATGGGAAAGCGTAGCGATTCAACTATCGCTAAACGCGCCCATGCATTTCATGAACTTTTATGCTTAATGGGTAAAGAAAAGAATAACGATTATTCTATTTCTAGTAAGCTATTTGGAATTGAATCCCTAACGTTTGTGGGCATCAAAGCCGGAAAAAACCAGATTCTTCCTGGCAACCTATTCAGCAAGGAGGTAATTTTTTGGACTGAATCTGATTCAAACCACAAAACATTTTTCTATTGTTCAGATCGTGACAATGTAAGCTCATGCAGAATAATTGGAAACAAATCTTATTCAAAAAAAGAATTAGACCAAATTCAAAAGAAACTCATGGACGAAGTAGCTTCAATCAAAAAAACCAAAGGAAGTTGGGCTGCGGCTGCTTGGGTGCTGGTGGCAGTCATTGTTATCGGTATTCTCGGCTCGCCAGCTCTCGCACTAATTCCTATTGCTGAAGCTCTATCTGGTGGTATGCTTATTGGAGGTTTTTTCGGAGCAGCTATTACGGCAACCGTCGCAGAAAGCCATGGACGGGAAAGTACAGCTTCACAAGAACTCGCTGCGCTAACAGGTACTTCAAAGGACAATAATCTTGCTGATCTCGCGCAATTACTTCACAAACGCTTTTTAACTATCGACCAAGAACGAGCAGGCAGCTCAAGTAGTCTACTTATTAGCAAACCATAATCTCTTTGACAGTTGGTGGTGCTGCAACCAGAAGTCGATGGGTTCGTTTTTGTCACTCAGTTCATAGCAGCCATCGACAAAGAGTTGATGAAATAGGATCGCTTTACTGACAGATGGGTTAGAGCGGCGGTCCGAATTCACGACTTGGATGCGCTAACGCCATAGGTGAGGCCAGATGCACGAACCTTTTGGTCTCGGCCATTCCCTGCGACCAGAAAAGCTCATTAGCGATGATCGACCACTGCCATTTATCCATTCTTCTGATGAACACACGCCGATCCTCCTAGATTCTCTATGAAGAAAGAGCGACGTTCCAGTATAACATTTAGACAGTTGTACAGCGATATCCTGCTTTTGCTTCTATTTGAATATTTAGAATTTTTCTGTATTTAGCCTCTCCAATTTTTCACGGGGTCACAGTGTAAACAGATCATCAGTTCGAAGGCGATCCTTGATAATCCTGATCGTCCTAGCTTTGCAAAAAATATTGAGATGATTTTTTATTTTTTCCAGGAAAATTAGCTTACGGAGGAAGAACAATAATTCTTCGGGTGAATCAATCAGTAAAGGAGGTGTTAAAGAAGATAGAGGGTTTGCAGTTCCCGGGATTTGATGCTGCTCGAATATTTTCCACATCATAAATGTGGATAACGATCGAGTTCTCTGACGATTAAATAGTAAAACTACTACAGGTAGTGGAACTAGAAAAATTGAGGAGGATTTGAACTCGCAAAAGCTTAGACAATTCCACCATTTCGCAAGGAGTTTAGTTGACTTTATTATCACAACACCACTCGACCGGACCTGACGTTGGGCACTCCGCCTGTAAGTCCACCCATCACACGAGGTCATCAGTCAAAGTTTTGGGCATGACAAAGCCTACGGCTGCACACATGCAGCTTCGGATACATAAATATTTTTTTGTAAATTTTGAAATCGAAAAACCACTCATTTGATGCAGCTTATCCGCGAATTTGGATTTCTAAGAGAGATGATGAGGCTCTCTATCTCTTTCCAGACGACTCATTAGCAAATACAGACTTGGAACTACGATCAGAGTAAAAAATGTAGAAACTAAAGTTCCTCCGATGATAGTTAAACCCATCGGCATTCTTGTCTCTGACCCCATGCTATTACCTAAAACTAACGGCAGTGCTGCCAAAATGGTAGCAACAGAAGTCATCAAAATAGGCCTTAGTCTGACAGGACAGCCGTCTAAGAGTGACTGAATAACAAGATTTCTGTCTTTATAAATGGATTTTTCACCTTGATGCTTTTCCAGGAGTCGCTCTCGCATTTGATTTGTAAACTCAACCAAAAGAATTGAATTTTTCTTAGCGATCCCCATCAAAACAATAATTCCTATAAAACTAAATAAATTCAAAGAAACTCCTGATAGCCACAACGCCAAAAAGGCCCCTGTGATACTAAACGGTAAGGCAACTAAAATCACAATCGGATGAATAAAGGAATTGAACTGAACCGCCAAAATCATGTAGGCAACAACAATACCAATAAGTAAGGCACTGGTTAAACTTCGAAAAGCTTCATTCAATCCAGAAGCAGCCCCTTCTAAAGCAAACTCATAGCCAGCAGGAAGGATTTCTGAGGCATACTTCTGCGCTTTTTCAAGAACGGTACTTTGAGATAAGCCTTGAGGTAAACTTCCAAAAACTGAAATAACTCTTTGGCGATTAATTCTAGTGATAGTTTGCAAAGCCCCTTTAGTTTCCATATCAACAGCCCGCTCTAAAGGAATCAAGTTTCCAAAAGAGTTGCGCACCACTAAGGAACCTATATCTTTTTCTGAACTGACATCTTGATCTGGAACCTTAATACGTATGTCATA
Organism: Pseudobdellovibrionaceae bacterium; assembly: GCA_013359135.1. Taxonomy (GTDB): domain Bacteria; phylum Bdellovibrionota; class Bdellovibrionia; order Bdellovibrionales; family Bdellovibrionaceae; genus UBA2316. The sequence continues at coordinate 10,753 of JABWCN010000001.1, forward strand.
TCGTTTGCCATCGGCAGTGTAACGCCCCTGTCTAATTCCACCAAGAGCTGCATTCAATGTTTTAGAAACACTGTCCTTTGTCAAACCTAAGTTATATAATTCGCCTCCTGATTTTGGTTGAACCAACAACTCTGGCAAGCCCACCTTAAAATCAGTATCCAAATCTTGAGCGATTTTTTCATCAGTTAATCGCTTCATAAGAACTTCTGACTTTTCTCTTAAGACATTCAGATCAGGGCCTCGTAAATTAAATGCCACAGGAAAAGATCTGCCAGAGGTAATACCCCTAGCAGAAATATCTCTCATTTGCACCCGAACACCCTTAATATCTTTAAATTTAGCGCGGAATTGATCCATTAACTGCAGATGCGTTACTGATCGCTCGTCTTTAGGTTTTAAAAACATTGAGATAGTGATATTATTTACGGCCGTACTCAACCCACCTAGTCCAACGCTAACGATGTAATTTTGAATCAGTGGATTATCTTTAATAACAGCTTCAACCTCTAAAGATTTTTGATAAGTCGCCTCTAAAGAGCTCCCCGGAGGCGTTGTTGCTGATAGTAAAATTACATTTTGATCCTGAGGAGGCAACAACTCCTTTTTTACCAACTTCACCAACTGCAACGATCCAATAAAGAAAAGAATAGAAAATAATAAAATAGATTTAGACCAATTTAAAGTAAACTTAAGTAACTTTTGATATTTATGAGCCCAAGATTCTGAAATGTCATCCAACCTTTTTTCTAGATTAGTAACTTTTGGATTTCCAGATAAAAAAGCAGCCGCTCTCATCGGTGTGATCGTCACTGCTTCTGCCAAAGATAACAAAATGGCTGAAGACATAGCGATTCCGAACTGAAAGAAAAACTTTCCGTAGATTCCTTCCATAAAAATCACTGGTAAAAATATCGCTACAACAGACAAAGAGGCTGCAATTGCGGAAGGAAGAATTTCTTTTGATCCATCACTTGCGGCACGAACTGCACCCTTACCCATACGATAATGCCGTACAATATTCTCTAGCAACATAATGGCGTCATCAACAACTATAGATATAGCCAAGGTCAAAGCTAATAACGTAAACAAATTTAATGTCATCCCCGAGAAGTAAAGGATCGTGAAAGTTCCTAATATTGAAGTCGGAATTGAAAATAAAATGTTAATTGCCGAGTTAAGACTTCCCAAAAAAGCGAAACAAATTAAAATTGTAATAATTCCCGCAACAACTAACTTCTCTAAAGTAGAATGAACCGTCGCTTTCGTTGGAAGGGTGAAATCAATATTTACCTGGGTATGAAATCCTGGAGGTAAATTACCCTTTAATTCATCCATTTTTTTTCTAATATTTTCAGAAAGGCTAACCTCATTTGATCCACGCTGTTTTTTGACACTAATGAAAATGGCTTCCTGTCCTTTAATTCTTGCCATTCTTCTAACGTCACTTAACCCATCTTCAACCTTGGCAACATCCCTAATTTTAATTGCAGTTTCAGGCTGAACAATCTGCCCACCCCTTTTTAAAATCCTAATTTCTGAAAATTGCTCTGGACTTAACAACTCTCCTAACCAACGAACGCGGAGCTCTTTATCTTTGGAAACATATTGCCCTGCTGCGGACTCTCGATGCTGAGCTGCGATGGCATCTAAAATATCGACAATTGTTAATTCATATTTTTTTAACTTTTTTGAATCTATCCAGACTCTTAAATTACGGATAGCAAACCCTGCTACCGACACTTCGCCAATATTACGAACAAAGCGAATCTTATCGATATAAAAATTTTCAATCCAATTGATAGTCTCTCTAATACCTTTATCCGAAGAAATACCTAAAATCATAATAGGATCTTCTTCTGGATTTGTTTTTTTAATAACCGGAGGATCTATCTCAGAGGGAAGGACTAATTGACTCAAATTAGATTGAACTTCCTGGAGGGCAACATCAATATTTCTGTTAATATCAAACTCTAATCTCACACTTCCAGTTCCTTGCCTGGCAGTTGACTTCATTTCCTTAATACCCTCAATGTTCAATAACTTTTCTTCGATAGGATCTAAAATTTCAGTTTCAATCAACTCCGGAGAAGCTCCTTCGAAATTTACTGTAATATCAAGTATAGGAAAATCTACATCTGGTAATTGACTGACCCCCAACTTACTTAAAGAAATAGCACCAAAAATAATAAGTGCACTCATTAATATCCAAGCAAAAACAGGTCTTTTAATTGATAAATCGATTAAGTTCATACTTCCATCAAATAGGTTTCAATTTTTGAAGTCAAATTTTATCTTAAAAATTCTAAATACTGATGCTCAAAACAGTTAAACAACTGTTTAAACTTATTACAGGTTTTTTTATCTAACTTTAAACTCACATTTATTAATTTTTGAACTTTCACCTCTGCTAGTTCCAAAACAGAACCGTCTGGAGTATATCATCCAAAATTTGAACTACAAACCTATAAGTCAAATAGATGAATATAGTGAAGGACTTATGCCTGCCCTAAGTCAAAAATACTCAAAGAAGTGTTTGAGTTCTTTAGAAAGAGAAATAAGGGATTCAAATTTGCATCAACTTCATATGATGGAACTGTTGATGAAATGGCACCTATTACTTGTTATAATATTTCAATTTTTTTGGGTTGAAATAGGAAAATCCGATGAGGTAAACACCTCCCCAATTAACAGATTCTTTTTCTTTGAACAGGTCCGATATACAATAACCAACTATTTTTCATCCGGTGGAATAAATCACCTTTTTTTAGCCGCACCCTTGATACCCCAATCCTCCAAACCTAATTTGGTGGTAAAAATAATAAGTAAAGAACAAACTCCAATAATCAAATCTCATTTGCTATTATATCAAAGAAGTCTCTACTTAACTCCGACACTAAGATTTGCGCCCCTACCAGTCACTCCAACCGAATTGCAAAAGTATGAATTATGGTTTGCTTCACCTTTGGCTAAATTTGATTTAGTTGCTGCTTTTAGGGAAAAAGAAAAAAGCCACTGGACGATGAAAGAAAAAATCAATTTTTTAAATTTAGTGCTGAAAGATTTACTTCAAGAACTTACTATCATGGCAAAACTTAGGTTAGCTCATAATGAGATTAAACCAGGAAATATACTTGTTAGTGCTGACGGCCATTTTGGCTTAAGTGATTTTGATGCTGTCACCAGTTGGCTTCATAAAACAAGATTTTTCTCTTCAAATTATGTTGCTTTCGAATCTTTGAATCCCATTGGCTCTGACCCATTATCTGATATTTATAGCTTGGCTGTGACCCTGGCCCAGTTGATGTTTTCCGATAATCTTGATCATGTGATGATGACTCTGGACAACCCAAAACTGGTTAAGTTTTTCCAAGGACAGCAGAGAATTTCACTAGTTGATGTCCGACTCTCTTTTAAAGAAATTGAATCAAAATTACTCTCGCTTGAAGATTCAGAACTCAAACAAAAATTTTCTTTACTTAAGAGATTTATTATTGCCGGCATTGAAGAGGATTATCATCAAAGAAGAGCACAGATTAGACTTTTAAAAAACAAAGAACTTGAATTCATTTTATCTGAGATAGAAAAAGAAGAACTGAAACTAGGACCTTTAAATCCCTATTCAGATAAAGATATTTGGATCAAGAAAAAGAAAACTGACACGGAACTTGAAATTGATCGATTGATCGGAAAATTAGCCCAAGGTATTGACTTAAAAAAAGTAACTGAGCATTTACAGGAAAGAGAGCTTTCAGCAAAGCATCACATAAAACTTTTATTACTACAGAAAATCAATAACACTCGAACCAAGCAAGAGGTGAGACTGTGTGCCAGTGAGTTACTTCTGAAGGAAAAAATTGTCAACTTTCGGTCTATCTTAATATTTTCAGAGGGTCTAAAAGCAGCCTCATCCAGTGATGATCGAAAACTTCTTGAGAACAAAGTAGCACTGCTATTGCAATACTATCATCCAACTCCAAAAGAATGGTCCTATCTGAAAAATCAACTTAATGATTTTAAATTATTTGAAATTCTTCAAGGTCTTCTACAAACACCGCAACACAGCAGCGCAAAAATAAAACAGGATTCCATTTTAAAAATAAAAAAATTATATTGTTATCGAAACTACCTGTGAGCAGGCTTTAAAACTTCTTTAACAAAACGAAAAGCTAACTGACTGTATCCATTTGCCTCAATAACAGGAGATAAACTACCTTCAGTGAACCATGCTGTAAACTCGGGGACGTTCTGAATTTTCTTTAGAACCATTTCTTCTTCCCACCAAGGAACCTCTGCACTTAATATATCTCCAGTTAGTAAACTGACTTTAATTTTTCCATCAGAATTAATCAAATCAATATGCTTTTGTTCACAAGCCGTTTTACAAATAAAGATCAACTCACCCAATGTAATCCCATAATCTATCGGATAGGGCATTGAATTCATCTTTCTTAACGATACACTGTCTCTTGAATTCCAATTTTTAAATTCTAGAGGAACTGAAATTAAAAAATTCTTCTCAGCATTCCAACCTTGAATTTTTATCACTTGCAAAGAATTAAAATCATTTACCCAAATAAAAACATCAAATACGGTAACACCTTCAATTTTAACAACCTCCGATACAATACTTGCTATTTTTCCTTGAAGTTCGTCTTTATTCACCTCCCAGTTCACGGCAGATGAAGAAAAACTATAGGTAGTCTCTTTTTCACAAAAATTGTAATCCATTAAAGAGGTACAACCAACGTGCTGCTGTGCCTGAAGTGAAAAACTGCCAAACAATAAAAGCAGAACCGTAACTAAAGCAGACTTAGATTTCTTCCTATTTGTTCTCAACTGGTTTTCCTTTTTTATTTTCGTCTTTGACTTCTTGAAGCTTCTTTTGTCCTTTTCTCACGTTATCGATTGATAAACCCAAAATTCTGGCGGCCTCTTGTGGAGCATGGAATCCAGAAGAGTTTTCTGCCTCGACAAAGTCGAATAAAAACTGAGCTTGTCTTTGGAAATCTCTAGCTTCAATTAATTTCTTATTTCCTGTTTTCTCAGTATCCTCATCCTTATACTCTTTAAGATTATTTATATAATCCACCAAAGCGTCAAAGGCGACATTTCTTAACTGCATATGTCGATCTTGAATCGTTTCTACTCGATCTTTTAAGTCCTTTTCCGGAACATTATGACAGGTTTGACAGGCTCGGTTGATATTCAATAATGGACTCCTTACATGATGATCAGTGACCTTCATGGCACCAACCCGTTGAAATGGCATATGGCAATCTACACAAGAAACACCAGCCTTAGCATGAGTTCCCTGATTGAACATTTCAAACTCTGGGTGTTGTGCTTTCAATACAGGAGCCGAAGTTTCTTTATGTACCCAATCTTTATGTTTATTTTCTTGATAATAGGATAAGATTTGATCAGCTTTCAAACCATTATGCCATGGAAAAGTTAACTGCTTATCTGGACCTTTAAAATAGTATTCCACATGACATTGGCCACAGACAAAACTTCTCATTTCCTGACGAGTGGCCATTTTATTTATGTCATACTCTTTTATTCCCTGCCTTAGTTTGAAAGCTTTCATTCCCTCTATAAATGCAGGGCGAGTAATTCTTAAAGCCATTGTTTGCGAATCGTGACAATCGATGCACGAAACAGGATGCTTCACTTTTTGCACTACCTCTTTATATGGAATTTTATTCATTTCATAAAAACCTTTATGGATATCGCCAGCTCCTAAGTTTTTCATTAGATTATAAGTTGAGGCATGACAATTCAAACAAGCACCTGGTTGTTTGACAACATTCTGTCTTTCCGTAAGAATTTGATCGGCCAGCATGTATGCATGCCCACGCTCTTCTCTAAAATCGGCCGAAAACGCATATCCCATCCACATAGTTTTAAGTCTCGGATCTTCATCTAATTTTTGTTGAGACACTACCCCACGAGGGTCCTTTTCTGTAGGAATGTGAGGTACAGCCTCTGAACCTCCATATTTAGTTCTAACCATATCAGCTGTTTTTAAATAAGAATCATATTGATGAGGAAAATTTTTTCCCCAAATGGCTGGATCTTCGGTATCATCAGTAATCTCTACAACTCGATAAAATGGATTTTTTCCCTCTTGCTTACGTTCAAAAATATTCACAACAACAGCAGCTATCACCAAAGTTCCCAAGAAAATTCCTGCCGCCAGAAGCAATTTATTATTTATCCCCTTCATTAACTCCCCCTATTTACCGTGTCCCACTTGTTGATGACAATTAAGACAATTCAAATCATTTTTTTGAAATTGATTTTTATGGACGCTGATATTGGCCGTCATCGGCTCATGACAAGAAATACAAGAATTCAAAACTACGCTGCGACTGTGTTCTTTAATTTGGATTGGATCCTTGAAGTTTTGTAAAGTAAATGCTGCCGAATGATTAAACCCATTCACAGCCTTGATAGCATATTTACCAACAACATTATGAGGCAGATGACAGTCATTACACTTAGCTACATGGTGATGGGTAGATTTTTGCCAAGAATCCATCTGATCCTGCATCACGTGACAATTCACACAAGCATTAGGATCATCTGACATATAGGAATAACCTTTGGCATAAAAAAATCCATAACTGGCTAGTCCCAAAAAAGCAGAAATTAAAATTAATAAAATATCGCTACTTTGTAATTTCATCCACTTTATAGTGACAAATGAAATTAACTTTTCAACAAAATTCCAACGAAGTCCAGAATTCTTCATAGCTTATTGTAATTTATTATGCTAGCACCTTCATCATGGAAAAACAAAGCTGTATCATGTGCCAAAAAACTAAATCCTTACTTGAGTGTGGTCACTGCCATGAGCCGGTCTGTAAATACTGTGCTGAAATTATGCCCGATGATAGTTTTTCATTTTTAGCGAAAATTCCTACAGAACTGTCGCATTCTGTTTATTGTGGTCCTTGTTTTAACGACAAAGTCGCCACAGCTTTGAATTCTTACAATAAAACTTTAGATCAAGCTAAAGAAATTCGTATTTTTGATACTAACCAGGGAAAACAAACTCGCTTTATCAGAAGAATTGAAAAACCTCTACAAATTGAAAACTGTGCAGATAGAAATGAAACTGTACTTAGACTTGCTTTTTTAGCTGCCCAGGCCGGATTCAATGCCCTTGTTGATGTTGAAATTTCTTCAAAAAAAATTCGTAATGAAGCTTATCAAACTCTTGAGTGGAGCGGACGTGGTGTCCCTGTCACTTTAACCCCAGGACAACTCAGAAAAGAAGATATCCAAGATGGCAATTAAAACTTGCGTTCATGCCACTTAGAAAATCTTTACAAACTCAAACTATTTTCAATCAAAGTAGCAAATGTTGTTGGTTCTAAGGAAGCCCCCCCAACCAAAAAACCGTTTACATCAGAAATACTTATAAGTTCGCTGGCATTATCAGCTTTTACAGACCCACCATAAAGAATCGGAGTCTCTGTAAACCCTTTTTCATTCAACCATTTTCTTAAAAAAGCATGTGTCTCTGACACCTGAGCAAAGCTTGCAATTTTCCCTGTACCAATAGCCCAAACTGGCTCATAAGCTATAACCAAATTCTCAGAGCTCACATTCTTTAAGCCTTGGGCCAACTGCTCTGAAAGGATTTTTTCTGTGGCTCCACTCTCTCTATCTTGAAGAGTCTCTCCTATGCAGTAAATAGGAAGAAGAGACCTCTTCTGTAAACTTAAAATCTTTTGATTCAAAAAATCATTGGTTTCTTTAAAATAAGTTCTGCGCTCTGAATGTCCAACAAGACCTGAGATTCCACCAAGAAGTGACATCACTGAAGAGGAGTTCTCTCCTGTAAAAGCCCCTTGAGATTCTACATAAATATTCTGAGCGCCCCAAGAAAGAGCTAGGTGACTATCCAGTTTGTCATTGATAGCTTTAATGCTATCACCTGTGGCTTCCCAACTCGAAGCTGGTGGAAAAAACATAACCTCAGCTTTTGTGGCTTTGATTCGAGAATAAATAGCAACAAAAGACTTTTCAAAATTCTTAAAAAAAGAACGCGTTTCTTCAGGAGTTTTATTTAATTTCCAATTAGCAGCAAAAATGAGTTTTTTCAAAAAATTTCCTTCCACACAATTTCACACCCTTAAAAAAAGCCTGTACTATAAAAGCAAAGCGGTTAACCTCTTATCTTGAACCGTAGAACTTCCAAACCTGGAAGTTTATCACCTTGAAGGTATTCAAGACTTGCACCACCACCAGTTGAGATATGAGTCATTTTATCAGCATAGCCACTCATCTCTGCAGCCGCTGCACTGTCTCCACCACCAACTATTTTTAAAGATTCAGACTCAGCAATAGCTTTTGCTAAACCAAAAGTTCCTTTAGAAAACTCTGCAGTTTCAAAAACTCCCATAGGTCCATTCCAAAAAATAGTTCCAGCTTCCTTAATAAGAGTTTGAAATTTTTTAAGAGTTTCAGGCCCAATATCAACACCCAACTCATTTTCATTAATCATCGAAGAATAATGTGCTGATTTCGTGTCAGAAATTGAAGTTGTCACTAAATGATCCACAGGAAGTAAAACAGTTTTATTTCTGGCTTCAATTCTCTCTAACATTTCTTTAGCATATTTTAACTTGTCATTTTCAACTAAAGACTTACCAACAAATTGTCCTTGGGCTTTTAAAAAAGTATAGGCCATGGCTCCACCAATTACAAAAGCATCCACAATATCAATAAGTTTTTCTATCACCGCAATTTTATCAGAAACCTTTGCTCCACCCAAGATGGCCACGTAAGGACGTTTAGGATTATCTAATAATTTATCCAACATGGTGATTTCTTTTTCAATTAAAAACCCAATACCTCGAGAAGGAATCAATTGTGGTAAAGCATGAATCGTTGCATGAGCTCTGTGGGAAGCACCAAAAGCATCATTGATATAAATGTCTGTGTAAGAAGCTAGTCTCTGAGCAAACTCTTCGGAATCTTTGGTTTCACCCTCTTCAAAACGCACGTTCTCTAATAAAATAAACTGATCTTTTCTAAGTGTATGCAACAACTGTTTAACCGCTGTTGCATTTGGATCTTCGATCAAAATCACTTCCATATTCAGTTTTTCAGTCAATTTTTTTGCAACTGGCTCTAAGGAATACTCTTTATCCTTAGCTGATTTTGGCCGACCAAGATGAGAAGCTAAAACTAATTTAGCTCCTTTTTCATGAATATACTTTATAGTTTCAAGTGAAGCATCAATGCGAGTGTCATCAGTAATATGACCTTTATCCATGGGAACGTTTAAATCTAAACGTAAAAAAACCACTTTATCTTGAAATTCAAAATCTCTAACCGTTTTTATTCCTTTTAAACCTGACATCTTCAACTCCTTATTATTCAGCGACACTCTAGAAAAAACTATAAACCCTTTTGAGCCATGTATTTTACAAAATCAACCATACGATAAGAAAACCCAGTTTCATTATCATACCAAGATAACACTTTAGCCATTTTAGGACTAATAACCATGGTACTTTCCATATCAATGATAGAGGAATGAGGATTTCCATTAAAATCAACAGAAACAAGCTCCTGCTCTTCACAATATAAAATATTTTTTAATTCTTTTTCAGAAGCGACTTTAAAAGCCTTGTTAATAGCCTCAACAGATAAAGCATTTTGTGAAACAAATGTAAAATCCACAACACTTACATTAGGAGTTGGCACACGAATAGAAATCCCGTCAATTTTACCTTTGAGTTCTGGAAGTACTAATCCAACAGCTTTTGCAGCCCCCGTAGTTGTAGGAATCATACTAACACCTGCCGTTCTTGCTCTTCTTAAATCCTTATGGGTCGAATCCAAAATCCTTTGATCGTTGGTGTAGGAGTGAATTGTCGTCATAGTTCCATTTTCAATTTTAAAGTTCTCATGAAGAACCTTAACTAGGGGAGCCAAACAATTAGTCGTACAAGACGCATTAGAAATAAACTGATGTTTAGAAGCATCATAACCTTCATGATTTACCCCATAAACAACGGTTAAATCGACACCATCAGCAGGTGCCGAGATAAAAACCTTCTTAGCTCCAGCTTGTATGTGTTTTTGATAATCCTCACGATTTTTCAAAGCGCCAGTACACTCAAGAACCACATCAACACCCAATTCTTTCCACGGAATTTCAGCAGGATTTTTATGAGAAACATACTTGACTTGTTTCCCATTCACAAAAAAATCTTTATCATTATGAGTTACTTCACCTTTAAATTTACCATGAGTAGAATCGTATTTAAGTAAATGAGTCGCACCACTTACCTTATCCAAAGAATTAACAGCCACAATATCAAGCTCTTCAAAACCGGCACGAAATAAAACTCTACCAATTCGACCAAAACCATTAATCCCAACTCTTATTTTTTTTGACATTTGTAAGCTCCTTGCGAGATTTTAATTATTAAACTTTTATTGACTCGTCATAGTACGATTTTGGAATTTTCTCAATATTGTTAGCTTTTTAACACCAAAAAGACTTGATGCGAAACAAGCTGGATGAAATTAAAGCTCTAATGGTCATCCTGTAACTAGTCACAAATCTCCTGCGCCGAGGCGGATTGAAAACCATCCGCGCAATAAATGCCTTTTGATTTTTTAATTTTCCAAGTCAGCGCATCACTTCCAAGCTCTCTGGCCCCTAGCTGTGCAAATTCCTTCAATCGCTCTTGGACTTTGTCTCCTTCAAGCAGACTCACTTGGGTATGAGTTTTAGTTAAAACTTGAAATTCAACGGCTTCTATCAAGGTTTGTGCTGAACTTAACGAGTCATTCTTAGAATATACCAATTTGGCAAACATACCCCAATCAGCTCCGCCCCTTTTTTTGGTGATATCAGCAGATCCCAACATCAAATAGTTTCCTAAAGAGTAAAAGATAAGCTTATTTTTATACCTACTAATTGGTCGAACGGCATGTGGATGGTGCCCAATAATCAAATCTATGTCCGCATAATCAATCGCATATTCGTAATATTTTTTTTGTCCCTGGTCTAGACTTACCTGACCTTCAGTTCCAAAATGAATAGATAAAATCTTTAAATCTACTTTCAAGGCTCTAAAGCTTTTAATAAGCTCGTGATAATCCTCCCGTGAGCGAATATCCAGCAATCCAATCTTGGAAGATGTGGCCCTGTATTTAGGATCTACAATTGAAATAGCAGCAAAGGCAATAGAGTAGCCATTAATAACAAACACTTTAGGCTTAAGTAACTCATCTCTAGTCCCTAAACCATGATAATAGACATCATGTGTGCCTAAACTTTTAATGTGCGTCAAAGTTTCTATAAACCCTTGTGGTCCAAAATCGTAGGCATGATTATTAGCAAGACTAAAAAAATTGAACCCTATAGAAATGAGATGCTCAATCGCAGATGGATGGGTTCTAAATTTAAATTTTTTTTCTTCCTGCTTAATACTATTATCATCAGAAATAACGGTTTCAATATTGGCAAAATTCAAATGCCCTTTTAACAAAGGAGAAACCTTCTGGGTGAAATAACTCCAAGGAATAGCATCTTCTGCCGTAAAAGAATTACTTGGAGAAAAGCCCAACGAATGACTTTTAAAACTGGTTTTATTAAAATTAATATCGCCACCTAAAGTGATCACCAACTCTGCACGAGCGCAAAAAGAAACAACAAAACATAACAACGACATGTATTTCATGAACCCCATCCCCATCTATATTGACTTGCAGCTTATTAGCAGTCGTAAACAAAGCTGGTGTTATATATGAATCTATTTTTTTTTCACAGAAAACTTAACGTTTAGAAATTATTCTAGGGGAATACACTTTTTGTCTAAAATCACGACAGCAAAATTTTTCAAAAAACCTTCCTATCGGAATCCACAGTTAGGACATTTCATATTAATTTTAATTTACTGAAGATCCCAATTTTCCACTTTAAGAGTTTCAAAATACAAGTGCCCAGTCATTTTAAAATTCTTCATAGCTTTAGGTAAAACTGAATTTTCAGCTCTATAGTACAAAGGAATCACAGGAATCTGACTAGTAAAAATTTTTAATATTTCATCATTAATTTTTTTTCTTTTATTTTCATTAAACTCACCTTCATAGGCATCTAAAAGACGATCAACCTTAGCATTTTTGAAGCTCGTAAAATTTTGACCTGTCCAAGTATTTTTTTCATTAGGAATACTAAGAGAATTTAAAACCCCCTTTTGAGAAATTTCAGGAAGACTTATCCAGGCAAACATTGCTAGGTCAAATTTTCTCTTTGGGATTACTTCAGTGAAAAGAAATCTGGCGGTCTCTGATCTTATTTTCAAGTCAACACCAACAGTTTTCCATTGTGCTTGAATAATACTAGCTAGTGTTTCATTCACCTTAGCTTCTGTATCCAAGCTCAAAGTTAATGATAATTTTTTTCCTTTTTTGTAGCGAAAGCCATCTTCAGCCAGCTTCCAACCTGACTCATCTAAAGTTTTTTTGGCTTTTTTCTTATCCGCATTGTAAATGCTGATGATCTTCGGATCAGCAGTATACAATCTATCTAAAGGAGCTGTGTAATGAAAAGCCTCTGCTGCTTTACCTTCAAAAAGTGAATTCACCATCTCCTGTTTATTTAAAGCATAGGACAAAGCCTTCCTAACTTCTAAGTCTTTCAGTATTTCATTTTCAAGATTTACATCAATATGATAAAAAGTAACTCCTTCTTGGAAATCAACTTTAAAAGGAAGATCTTCTGCTTTTATTTTTCTATCCAAAACAAGAGCCTGATCTAAATCAAGACCAACTCGAGACACCATATCGATATTATGCGATCTTAGATTAGCCTCTAAAGCTCCTGAGTTAGTAATCATACGCACTACGATTTTTTTAATTTTAGGTTGAGGGCCTAAATAATTTTTATTAGCAATGAAAATCAAATGAGATCCTAATTTTGCTTCTGATATTACATAGGGGCCATTCCATAAACCTTTATTAAACGGGTCTTTTTGATAATTGGAATTTCTATCATATCCCTCTTTGTCTTTGCCAAACTGATTCAAAACCTTTTCTTCAAGATGTGATGGAATCGGGGATGGAGTTTTGAAATAAAAATCCCACTTTGCTGTTTTATATTTAACTACACACTTTTGTGGTGTTTTTTCAGTCCACTCTATACTTTCTATATCATCGTACTCGTCCCTGCTAGCCACAGAAACGGTGGGTGTCATACCAACTTGCCAAGAGAGTTTCATGTCTTTACATGTAATTAAAGTCCCATCTCCCCACTTTAACCCTTCTTTAAACTCCCAATTAGCAACTAATTTTTTTACTCCTTTTTCAGTGATAAACTCTGCAGACTTATCTTTTAGGTTGGGAATCTTTTTTACTATTAAAGGTGATACTCTGTTCTGATGATCAAAATAAACTAATGGCCTATAAGCTAAATAAATAATATACCTTGAAACTGCGGTAGTAGATAAGAGAGGATGCAAAGTCTCATATTCAGCATTGACCCCAATTTTCAATTCTTCGTTTGACACAGCAAAAACGTCTAAACTTATAACCAGTGAAATAATAATTCTAAGAAAAAAAACTCTGGAGCTCATAAGCTCCACTCTTCTACTTGAAGTGAATCATAAAATAAATGGCCAACCAGTCTAAAGTTTTTTAAATTCTTAGGGACCACTGCATTCACAGATCTGAAATAGACAGGAAGTACAGGTAATTCTTCGGTATAAATTTTCAAAATATCTCTCATAATTTTCAATCTTTTATTTGCATCAAATTCTCTTTCATACTCTTCACAAAAGCGATCAATTTGAGCATTTTTAAAACCTGGAAAATTTTGTCCCGTCCATGTATTTTTAGCCGTAGGAATATTTGAAGAATGTAATACTGACATTGGTGATTGCTCTGGAAAGCTTGACCAAGAAAAAAAGGCCATTTCAAATTTTCTCTTTGGAAGAGTTTCTGAAAATAAAAATCTCCCAGTTTCATTTTTGATTTGAATATCAACGCCTATACTTTTCCATTGAGATTGCATAATAGATTGTAAAGTCTCATTCACCTTAATACCGCCGGCGGCTGTTAAATTCAAAGAGAGTTTTTTACCACTTTTGTATCTATAACCATCAACATTAAGTTTCCAACCTGCTTCATCTAGTAGTTTTTTTGCCATTTTTTTATCTGACTCATAGATTTTTACTATTTTTTTATCATCGGTATAAATTCTATCAACCGGAGCCGTAAGGTGATGAGCGATAGTAGCCTTTCCTTCATAAACTGTCTTCACAATCTCTTCACGATTCAGTCCATAAAACAAAGCTTGACGAACTTTCTGTTCTTTCAAAATTGGATTATCAAGATTCAAATCTATATGGGCATAAGTTACACCCTCTTCGAATTTAATGTTAAAAGGTAACTTCTCCTCAGTTAACTTTTTTTCAAACGCTAAAGCTTGATCTAAACTTAAACCTAAATGTGAAATCATATCCACATTACCAGAACGTAAATTAGCCTCCAAAGTTCCAGTATTAACTATAAACTTTAGCACAATCTTTTTTATCGCTGGTTTTTGTTTTCCATAATAAAATTCGTTTGGTGTTAAAATGATATGAGAACCAATTTTTGCTTCTGAAATCACATAAGGGCCATACCATAGACCTTTCTTTGTAGGATCTTTTTGATACATAGTATTTCGATCATAGCCTTGAGGTTCTTTTGAATATTTATTATAAATTTCTTCCTCAATATGTCGAGGCAAGAGCTCTGGCATCTCCAAGAAAAAATTCCACAAAGCCTTTTTGTATTTAATTGTACATTTTGTAGGGGATTTTTCATTCCACTCAATTGACTCAATATTTTCAAATGTTTCTTTACTCGGCAAAGAAACATTTGGGTTTAGCCCGACTTGCCAAGAGAACTTCCAATCAGCACAAGTGACAGGAACCCCATCACTCCATTTTAAGTTATCAACAAACTCCCACTCAGAGATTAACTTCTTAGAACTCCCCTCACTAACAATTTTTAAAGACTTATCTTTTAAATTAGGAATTTTCTTTACAATTAAAGGTTTAAACTGTTTGTCTACTGCCAAGTAAGTAGCTGGCCTATGAGCAAAATAAATCATATACTTAGCAGCTGCCGTTGTAGCTAATAAAGGATTTAGAGTTTCATATTCTTGATTTAACCCTATCTTTAACTCAAGGTTAGTTGGGGCTGCATTTATAGAGACAGTGCCCATCATTAAAAGCATAAAACAAATACCAAACTTTTTAATACCGTTAATTTTACTAAGTTTTTCCATTTTTTTTTCTTTTCTCTTCTCTAAATTAATAAAGCTATTTATTTTCACGATTTTAAAAACCTCATTTAATTGGCTATTTTGGGGAACATTTTTTCCGCATTTAATTGGGTTTGTAAACATAATTCCTCCAAAGAAACTTTTTTTAGTTCTGCTACTAATTTGGCTGTATGAATAACATAAGCTGGAGTATTCTCTTTACCTCGCATAGGTACTGGTGCCAGAAAAGGAGCATCTGTCTCCACATGCAGCCGATCTAAGGGAATTTTAGCAACAGTATCTCGTAAACTCTGCGCATTTTTAAATGTCACTACACCTGAAACTGAAATATTAAATCCCAAGTCCAGACATTGACTAGCCAACCATTCAGTCCCAGTAAAACAGTGAATCAATCCCGTGACATCACCTTGAAAGGATTTAAGAATTTCCACAGTATCTTGTTCTGCATCACGAGTGTGAATTTCCACTGGCATCTTTAAATGTTTAGCAATTTCCAATTGCTCTCTAAATGCCTGCAACTGCTCTGCCTTTGGAGATTGTTCATAAAAATAATCAAGGCCAATTTCACCAATAGCAATCACTCTGGGGTGATTAGCTTTGGACATAATAAATTCACCTACATCTTTAGAGTAAGAAACTCCATCATGTGGATGAATTCCTAAAGTACAGTACACATGAGGGGCCCATTTTTCAGCAAGCTCAATAACTACGGGCAAATCTTTTGGCTCAGTACCTATTGTCACCACTTTATGAACACCAGCCTTAAGAGCTTCAATAATTGCCTGTTCTGCACCCGCTTCTAATTTATCAAGATGAGCATGCATATCAATCCACTTCACTTAAAACTCTCCTTTGAAAGATAATTTTTTCAAGACTCAGTATGGGATCAGGGCTCCACTTTATTTCTTTTTGCAAAAGATTAAAGCCATCAAATAACATTAGTAGGACTTCTTCCTTTGCTTGGGATAAATGACTCAGCTGTTCAGACAAATCAGACAGTATTAACAAATCTTGGCTATTCGGATACTTTTGTAAAATCAGAGCATCTCTGAGAATCAAAGGTCCCAACGAAAGTAACTGGTGAAACCAATTTTTATCTTTAAACTTAACTCTCCACGATGAATCACAGATGAGCTCTGGTATGAATAAAATTTCATCAATAAAAGCAATCATTTCTGAAATAACAGAAGCTGGTTTTTTTTCACCTACTACAAGTAATTCTTCAATAAATTTCAACTGTCCTCTTTGAAGAAAATTATTCGATTCATAGCCTAATTCAAGGGTTATTCTTCTAGTCTCACTTAACTGAAGAGCTTTAAAACGAATCACTCGAGTACGAGAACGAATCGTGGTCAACAAAGATCTAGGCTGGTGTGTAATCAATATGAAAACAACTCCAGAAGTTGGCTCCTCCAAAGTTTTTAAAATAGCATTGGCAAATGAGGAATTCATACAATGGGCGTTATCAATAATAATAAATCTTTGCTCAGATAAAGACTTCAATCTCAAATACTCTTTTATTTTTTCGGCCTCATCCATTTTTATAATTTGATTTTGAGGCTCTATAAATAACAACCCCTCATGTTGATGAGCTAAAATACGCCGACAAGGACCACAAGTTCCACAAGCAGAATGACTTAAACAAAAACTCTTCTGAACTAAATTGATAGCTGTTTTTTTCTTACCTACGGCCTCAGGACCAAGAAATAAAAAAGACCCTGATCTGGCCTCTTTTAAAAGGGTATTCTCTAACATCACTCTGATGTTCTCGTGACCTATAAGTTGATTGACGCGTTTAGATTCCGAAACAGCCAAAGCCATTTACTTAATCCATCCTTTATCTGTGAGCTTAGTTATGACTAGCTTCAACATCTCTTCTGTTTTTAATGCCGCAGAAACAATAAGCCAATGTTCAGGATTATGTTGTGCTTGCTCTAAAAATGAATGTCGAACCTTTTGATGAAAGTCATCTTTTTCAGATTCTATACGATCTTCAGCCTCACCGGTCTGCTGGGCTCTTGATTGGCGTCGTCTGCGGGACTCTTCCACTGACACATCTAAAAGTATGTAGAGATCAGGTTCTAATAGCTGAGTAGCAAAATCATTTAACCACTTCACTTGTTCGCTGGGTAACGCCCGTCCACCACATTGAAAGGCAATCGAACTGGCAGAAAAACGATCTGAAATAACCCAATTTTTTTTTGCTAAATGAGGGCGAATAAATTGCTCTACAAGTTGAGCTCTGGAAGCTTCATAGAGCAAAAGCTCTGCCCTTGGCAGTGGGGCTGTATCTGCTTTGGTTACGATAAGTTCACGTAGCTTATCCCCCAAAGGAGTACCTCCAGGTTCTCTGGTTGTTACAAAAGAAATTTTCTTTAAGGTCAACTCGGCGGTCAAAGCTTTCATCAATGTACTTTTTCCAGAACCATCTAACCCTTCGAATACAATGAATGCCATTCCCTATATCTGTCACAGTTCCGTGTAAAATATCTAGAGAAATAAACTAAAAATAATTTTAATGCATGGTGTAATTTATTGTGAAATCCAAAATAAATGATGATATGTTTCACTTACAACTACGGAGATATACATGATTGGTTTTCTTACAGTGATTCACATCTTAATTGCCGTTTCTTTATGCGCTTTAGTTTTAATTCAAGATTCTAAAGGTGGTGGTGCCCTTGGCATGGGTGGCGGTGGCTCTAATTCCATCTTAGGTGCTACAGGTGCTCAGACCCTAGCTGCCAGATTAACAAAAATAGTGGCTATTTTGTTCGCAGTTTCCTGCGTAGCTTTGACTTATTTCCTAGCCCATGAAAACAGAAGTGTTGTGGATCAACTTGGAGCTCAGACTTTAACAGCACCAACGACTGAAACAAAAGTAAACTCAGATAAACCTGCTGGAACTGGCGAAGCGAACACTGCAAATCCTAGTAATTCGCAAACAACAACAGCGCCTGCAGAAACCTCGACAAAAGAAAGCTCTACAACTACATCTGGACAAGCTCCTGTAAATGTTAAAAAATAGTTCTCGTGATCAAAGAGAATATTTTCACATTTTTGTTCTTACTTCTAGGGATAGGTTTTGTGTCAGTTGCCTATCTCTTGACACAGTCTTCTCAGAAAAAACTCCCATCACAAAAAAATTTGGCGGTACTCGAAAGCCTAAGTGATGAGGTTTTTCTTACTAAAAAATTTAAATTAAAAAGTAAGCTGGTTTCCGAAAGAATCTCCTTAAACACCCTAGATACCGTTGAAACCTCTGAAAAGGGTAAAGCGGAAATTGAATTTCCAACAGGCGAAAAAATTCGCTTATTAGAAAACTCTAAAATTCTTCTTGATGAAGAAGGCAATTCACTCAATTTGATCTTACAACGAGGTGAAATTGAAATTGAAAATTATGGCAGCAAAGAAAACTTTTTCATTTCCTATCAAGGACTGCGAATGCTTCTTAGAGAATGGGATGCTTTTAAAAAACACAAAGTTCTTTCCTACGAAGACCAAAAAAAATCACTTCAATCGTTCCAATCAGACCATAGACTTTCAGAAAGTTACGTTGCAGAACTTATCCAAAACCATAAGCAAAAGTTTCTTCAGTGCTATAATAAGCTATTACAAAAAACCCCTGGAGTTATGGGCTCTGTCACCCTTTCATTTACTATTGAAAAATCAGGGAAAATATCCAACCCTAATATTGCAAGCTCTCAGCTTTCAGACATGGACTTCAGATCTTGTATTTTTGAAGTTTTAAAAAGAATCGAGTTTAAAGCTTTTGAAGGGGATCCCATCTCTACAGTTATTCCTCTTAATTTTGAATAATTTTATAATACAGCTATCTGTATTCGTTAATATAATCAATATGCTCTTGAACCCATGCCTCTTCTATGAAGTATTTTTTATCAAAAATATTATGTGATGGCTCATATGAAGAATGAAGTAAGCCTTTCTCTACAAACTTAGCTTTTAAATCCTTAAAAGCTTCTTCATTTAAAACTCCTCGGCGAATCAAATCGTCAAAACTCTTCATCAGCTCTTCGGCGGTGAAATGATAATTATAAATCATATCTTGAATAACTTCGTAAACACCATCAAAGTTGATTTTCTTATCTTGATATAAGTCTAACGTTACCTGAAAAGTATTATACGTAGGCAAAGTTCTTCTGCCAAATTTAAGATAGTATTCAGGATCCGTATCTGTTGCCAGATTGATATAAATTTTTTCTATAGGATCACAAGTTGGGATTTGAGCTTGTAAGTTCAAAATAACATCAACTTGATCACCTGTTACATAAAGTTGCTCTAAGACATTACGGATATCATTTGGGCTTATACGACGAGCACATATATCCGAAAATAAATTATAAATAATAGCATCACTTTCACTATCATCCCCCCAACAGATTTGCTTAACCGACTCTCCCAACATAGTTCTTAACTGCATTAAAGCTTGCAATTTATAACCAACTTGCTTAGTCAGACGCCACATTCTACTGGGTCTTAGATTTTTCAGATTATCCTTATAAAAACAACCTAGTGGATTTATGTTATCAATATAAAGTTTCTCTGCAATACGATCCTCAAGTTGTGGTGGACTTGCAGTAATAAAGTAAATAGGAAAGTATTCAGAGCCTCGGTTTTCAGCTCGATATTGAGCTAAATTTCTTAAAAGAGTATCTGTGCCAGGCACATTTTTTTTATTCAGTGCTTTTTCCATGATCGTTTTGAAAAGCCCCTGGAGGGAATCAATACTCGTATCTAAATAGGTTTTATCCAAATCCCAAACAAAAACCTCATTTAGCCCCTTTGTCACTCCCTCAGGAGCATATCTAAAGAAAACAACATCCCCATTTATTTCCGCCGTTTTTCGCCAATCTGCCATAATAAAATGGTAATGTAATTGATTTCCTGTGTCTGCAAAAATAACGAGACCCATGGACAAAAAATAAGCCTTATGTTACCACGTCATCTTATGCAAACAACAGAGCTGATACATAAATCGAGTTTAAAGTGTCTTTTTCAAATCCATCCTAGATGGGAAGAAAATAAAAAACCTTCGGTTTTATTAAATATTGCGATAGATCAAGTTGGCTTTACTATTCAAAGTGATGATGAAAATTATTTTCACTTTAAAAATAATCCAACTCAAGACTCTACAAAAAATACCAAGATATTTAGTCATTTTTTTCCAAATTTGACTTTCGTTGATCTTATTATGGTACTTGAATTCCTAGAGCTTCACAAATCTGTAATTTTCACGCCTGACGAACTTTTTAAAGCGTATCAGATTCCTTTTCATCAAAGATACAGAAGTCTAGCCACAGAAATTCTAGCTCTTGAAAACAAAAACCTTCTTGCTTGGATTTCAGAAAAAAAAGTTAAGCCTCAAGAGTTGATTTTTTTATTTAATCTTAATTCAAGGGACCGAGAAAAAATTTTAAATGTCGCTACAAACTCTTTACTTTCAAAAACACAAACCTTGCAATACATGGAATGGTTAACTGACTTACAGCTGTTAAAATGTGATCTAAACAATTCTTTTTATGAAAAAGTTAATGAATCCAAACTTGAAGAACTTAAAAATCAACGATTTCCAAATAGTTTTTTGAAACATCCTCTTCTTGAAAAAAAAATAACTTGGGGCAATCAAATTCAAGCCCAGTTTGTTAGAAAAAATGATCGTGCTGGATTTCAAATTCAAACTTTTGTTTCTAGCCCTGAAGAGCTTGCTAAAACAATCACTCAACTTAACAAATCACTTGAAAATTGGACCAGCAATCCAAACGACTGTGAGGCTTTAAAATGAAAGATGTGATATTAGATAAAATTTTTATTGAAAAAAATTCTTTAAAATCCAAATTAGCTCAACGAATGATACAAATTTTTCCCAAAGAAAAAGTTGAAATATTAGAATCTGAGTATGATCTTAGCCATAAAGGACAACTCAGCAAGGAACAGTTTGAATGGAGTAAAAAAAATCTGCTAATTACTGAATTTAAAGGTCACTTTTTTAAAAGATGTCCTGGCGCCACTCAAAAAAAAACAATCACCTGCTGTAATTACTATGTTTTAAACCTAGGATCTCAGTGTAATATGAATTGCAGCTACTGTTATTTGCAAAGTTATTTAAACACTCCTATTATGAAAGCCTATTCTAATATTGATAAAGCCATAAGTGAACTTAGAGAAATGATGATTGAATTCCCTCAACTTCCTTACAGGGTTGGAACAGGTGAAGTGATTGACAGCCTTAGCTTAGATCATCTAACTCTTTTTTCACGTGAACTCATTCCCTTATTCAAAGAGTTTCCAAATTGGACTTTAGAGTTTAAAACAAAATCTAATCGTGTCGATCAATTCCTAGATTTAGGACCTTGCCAAAACGTTCTTGTTAGTTGGTCAATAAATCCTCCGCACATTATCCAAAGTGAAGAGCATGATACTGCTTGTTTTGAAGAACGGATAGATGCCGCAAAAAAATGTCGAGAAAAAGGCTTCCCTCTTTCCTTTCACATCGACCCCATCATTTGGCATCCAGAATGGAAAGAAAATTACAGTTACTTAGTAGATGAGATTATCAAAAACTTTTCACCAGAAGACATTAAGGTTTTCTCTTTAGGAACTTTACGATTTCAACCGGAACAAAGATTCATGATGAAAGAACGGTTTGGTATGAACTCTTATGTAAACAACTCAGAAATGTTTTTATCTGAATCTGGTAAAATGAGGTATGATTGGCATCTACGTAATGAAATGTTCCAATTTGTTTTCAAGCGG
Organism: Pseudobdellovibrionaceae bacterium; assembly: GCA_013359135.1. Classification (GTDB taxonomy): domain Bacteria; phylum Bdellovibrionota; class Bdellovibrionia; order Bdellovibrionales; family Bdellovibrionaceae; genus UBA2316. The sequence continues at coordinate 32,831 of JABWCN010000001.1, forward strand.
TTTAAAAATCATAATCCAAAATGGAATATTTTTCTTTGTATGGAAACACCAGAAACTTGGGCTACATCGGTTAACGTTTCACCAATGAATGTTCCTGGATTAAAAGATTTTTTTAGACCTCTTCCAAAAATCAAAAATGAATTATCAGAAGAATCAATAGGAGATTAAAATGAAAACTGCCATTATTTTTTTAATTTTTGTGTTTTCTGAGTTATATCTTATTAATTCATATGCAAAGGTAACTAATCCTGGACTAAAACCTCAGCTAACTGGCAATGGACAATATGGAATGGCCGGCTGTGGCTTTGGCTCTATGGTTTTCGAGCCAAAAGAAAAAACTTTTTTTGCCATAACTTTAAATCATATCACGTCATCTCAAGTTTTTGGCATTTCTTCAGGCACCTCGAACTGTCATCAGCCACTCCCTCAAACTATCAATCAAGCTCAAAAACTGCCAGAATTTATTGAAAATAATAAAGATAAAATATCACAAGATGCAGCTAAAGGATCCGGAGAAACCATAAAGGTTTTATCCGTCATTTTACAATGCGACTCGAAAGAAGTCAGCACTGTATTGAAAGAGAACTACAAAAAAATATTCATCGACACAAAAATGCAACCAGCAGCCATTGAAGCTAATATAAGCAATTTATTAACAGATAACGATAAGTGTACAGAATAGAAATAACTAGAAACTTCTAATAATCTTTCGTTACCTATTAAAGTCGTTATCGATTTATTTGACGAAATCTTAAACTTTGAATTTTAGCAACAAACTGAGTCAGCATTTGAGTGTGAAGATCAAATTTTTGATTTTCTTCATCAACTTCACCTTCATAAGTAAAACTTAAAGCTTGATAGTTTTCATAAAAATAATCTTTACTTGTTCCTATAGCAGAATAACCTAAAATTTTTGGAGTGGTTCCTACACGAAACTGTTGACCCATAATATTTTTGAAAACACTTCCAAAATCTTGGAATAGTGCTAAAAAATTTGCGGGCAATTCAGGTGCTCCACGATACGACCAAGGATAAAGCGCTGCTCCAATACAACAATGATAATCTATAGTCAGACTTAAACGTTTGTTATCTTTTTGCAAAATATTTTGCAAAAAGTCCCTGAAAAGCTGCGTTTCAATTTCCTTAAAGCCAACATAGTTAGCCTGTTTCACTGTGTAGTCACGATTTAAATCAATTCCTCTTGAGTTCTCTCTTCGTCGAGTATCATAACCATCAGGATTGAAAATAGGAATGATGTATATGACTCCTCCCGTTTTGAAATAACTATCTAGCGTATGATTTTTCGGAGCTTGAGCTGCAAACCATTCTGGTAAACGATCTTCTATATTTAAATACTCATTACCATGAGTTGCTCCTGTTATTAGAATTGCTGGTCCTACTGACGACCTTGTTACCAAAAATCGTTGCGGATAAGCTATTCTTAAGGCTAAAAGAGGACGCTTTTTAGGAGTCATTCCATAATTAAAAAGCTGAACTTGCTCTGGATATTTTTGTGGTAAAGTTGAAAAATACCTAACTAACTCTGCATAACTAGGCCCTTTGATTCCAGAATCACTTTCTTTACCCAAAGACTTCAAAGAAGATGTTGGAAGCATCTGCGCAATTATGTTTTGGCAAATAAAAAATACTAAAACAAAGATGGATCTAAAGAAAATAGAAGATAAATTTATTTTTTTCATGACACTATTTTTATAATTAAAAATAGAACACTGTAAACTAAAATTAAACTTTTTCCCAATTTATTTCTAACTTTGGAAACTCAATCCAAGCTTCTTTTTTCGGAAAACCTTCTGGACGCTCTTCAGTTTGTTTGAAAAACTTTAAAAACCCGGTCATCGCACAAACAAATGCCTCAAAGGCATGATTATTACTAATCATAATTTTGATATCTTGATCGTATACAAATGCCAATTTTTTTTCACTCAAGGCTTCCAAAATAATCTCCCTAGACTCATCACCTCCGACGGCATGCCTATGAAACTTAAGGTGAGACTTACTAATACCAAGTGAACGTCCCAATCTCCATAAAGAAAGTTTTGGAAAAACTTCAATCCAATCTAAAGAAATTCTTTTTTTTAAAAATGCAGCTCTAGCCAATAACGGAGCCACGTTAGAACCCATACCATGATTCATTAAAAAACTTTCTTCTAATTCATTATTGATATAGATCTCACAAGCTCTTTGAGTATATGGGGTAAAAAGCTTTTTTGGCTTTTTTTGTTTATTAATTTTTAGATTGATCTTATGCATCCACTTTATAGGCTCTTGTTCACAGGCTTCAAACCCAGGACAGTTAAGTCTACAATCAAGACATAGTGGTAAGTTCCAAGGCACATCTACAGCAAAATACTCTGTGAACTCTTTGTATTGGTTTATAACCTGTATAATTTTTTGATCAGCAGAAATAGTTTCTTCATTCTTTATCTTATCATAAATCTTTGTTAGAAAAATTTTATGATATCTTGGAAAATATTCGACAACTGCAAGACATGCCTTATCCGTTTTACCTCCGGCCAATGACAATCCAATAAAACGATGGAGCACATCTTTGTCTTTTAAATCTTCTTTTGTTTTTCTTTCACCTTTTGCCATAGATCACAAGTCCACAGGTGCTGAATTAAGGATAGAAAAACCCTCTTCTTCACACGCTTTGATGACTTTACTTCTATCCTGAGATTCTACCCAAATAAGAACACAGCCACCACCACCGGCACCACAAATTTTGATAGCTTTGGCTCCATGGGACAAACTGATATCTTTCAGTTTTAATATCTCTGGACTAGAAAAAGCTGAAGTTAAATGCAGTCTGTATTTGAATTCTAAATTGAATAACCTTGGAATTTCATTCCAAGCTCCAACTTCACAAATAACTCTTGTTTCAGCAGCTATCTCGTTTAAAGAGTGTAAAGCGGAAAGAGTTACTTTGTCTTTACTAACTGCTGATTTTAATACTTCAAAATTATTAATTCCAGAGTGATGACTTTTTCCTGTATAAACTAAAAGAAAATTATCTTTAAGCGGCGACTGCCCTACTGAAATTACTTTTTGTTCAATACCTTTAGCCGTGTAAGTTAGAAGGTTTAATCCCCCACTATACGCTGGATAATAATCTTGAGTACCAGTGGGAGTCATCAACATCTGAGCCTCGAGGTTATGAGCCAAATAAACCATTTCATGGCTATCACGCATGGGCAGTTCTAACAGATTATGAAAAGCTTTTAGCACTGAGATCAATAAGCTAGAGCTTCCACCAAGTCCACCACCAACAGGACTTTGAGATTTTGTATGTAACTCAAACCCCACAGTTGGAACAAAAAAATTTAAAATTGGCTTATAAAAAGATAGTTCTTGGTCTTTGCAATTCAACAAATCTGATAAATTAGAAAATACTTTTTTATAATTCAGATCCCAAGAATGTATCACTATTTGCTGATCCGCTCTTGGGACTATTTTAGCTTCAGAATAGACATCAATAGCTACATTAATCGTTTGCGCCTTCCCTAGAAAACTATAGAGAGGCCAAAGATCTAGCGTTCCCCCTGCCAAGTCGACCCTTGTTGGTGATTTAACTATGATTTCACTCACGGGGAATCCCTTCTTTTTCGAGGTTATTTTTTTTCTTTCACTGTTGTTAACTGATTAAGTTGTAACTTCTCAAGTTCAGAATCTTCAATATAAAATGGTTCTGCAAATAAATTGGTCTTTGCCATTCTTAAACTTTTTTCTTGATCACCAATCTTTTTCTTAAATACTTCGGTAAACTGAATTTCAAAAATTAATTTTTTTTCTAAATCACTAAAAGTAATTTTTTGTAAGTCTTTATTTTTTTTAAACTCAGAGTCTGACGTATATAGAAAAACACTTAAATCTTTAATTTTATCTAACATTGTTTTTATATTTTGTTGCTCTACTTCTATGTTTTCAACCTTATCAGCTGAAAGTTTCCAAATAGAAGATTCTTCAGAAAAAAGATTCTTCTTTAGCTTTGTTTCTACACCTATGTGCTTTACTTTAGATTTGTCAAAACTGACAAATGGCAACCTGGCATCACGATACTCTTCTAACTTAACTTGTTTGAACTTGTCATAAAAACCACTATCCACTTTGACAATTAGTCTTGGTTCATTCGTCAAAAGAATAGTATTTTTTTCTTTAGTTTGAATAACATTTGCTTCCCACTTTTTGTCTCCTAAAGAAACTTCTATTTTAATTTCTGGAGATAAAAAATTATACTTTTCTTTCTCTTTATCAAAGTCTTTAGTATCAACTAAAACTTCAGTAAAGACTGTATCATTTAGCCGTGCAATACTCTCTCTAACTTTATTTTGATCTAATAACCATTGAGATTGTTTTGGACTAATCCATTTCGCCTCTTTATTTTCAAAAGAAAACTGATTACTTTTATTTTTGATAGAGAAACTCTGAATATTGGAAATTTGATGCCTAAAAATTCTCTTATTTCTCAAATCAAACAGTTTTTTTCCAATGTGATTGTGCCAAGTTGCAGCTCCCACATAAATTTTATCTTCGCCTGGAATTCTTAGAAAAGAATTGCCTTCAAAGTTTTTCTTTTCAGAAACCTCTACAGTTATACTTTTGCCTAAATTTGACGAAAGAGTTAGCTTAGTAAGATTCTTATCAAACCCAAAGAAATTCCACTGAATGTCTTTACCTTGAACAGCAATAGTTAAAGATTTTTCATCAGCTAACTGTTTAATCCAAGACTCAATCGCTTCATTATCAGCTGAATCAGAAACAGGCTCTATGACTTGCCATCCTTCAGGAGTCTTATTTAAAAGAATCCTATCTTTTGTGCCCTCTAACAAAATTTGATTTAGCTGTTCAACTTTGATTTCTTTGAAAAATTTTGCTTCAAAATCTTTTGTCTCTTTTTCTTTTTCTTTGCCCTTATACTCACCAAAATAGGCATAAGAAGAAAGTAAAATGACAACGACAAATAAAATCCATGTCCCTTTGTTTCTCATTCCTATCTCCTTTTTTATGCGTGTCTTCTTCTAAACCAAATCACAATTGAGGAAATCAACATAATCAGAGGTAAAGGTATGATTATCCCAAAGTAAAATAAGGCTTGTCTAGTTTGTGAAGGGTCCAACTCAGTTTTAGTTAATTCTTTTGGGCTAATACTAATTTGATTTTCATCTTTAGCCATCTGAGAAAAGGAATTCGCCACTAAATCTTTATTCATATTAGCATCAATTAGCTCATTATTAAAAATATCTGCATCACCATATAAAATCATTTGGAAATCATTTTTAGCATCACTGGCCATTTTTCCTTTGGCATAAAAAACAGAAGTGAACGTTCCTTCAGCAGAAGCCTTAGTCGCAGATAAACTCTCAAGTGCCACGGCTGGACCCACTTTGACCAACTCATCATACGTGATAGTTGCTGGAGGTGTTGCTGTTTTTTTAATAGCCTGAGGAAGCAAAAAGAGTGAAATTTGATTTTTTTCAAACATCTTGGTCACTTCACTAGTTGCAGAATACTGATAAGCAAAAGTAATTCCCTTAGGGAGAGGAGAGTTAGCAACACTTATTAAGTAGTTATTCTCAGTTTGAAGTCCATAAGAAGCCACCCACTTATCTAAACCTGAATTATTTTTTTGCTCTAACGCTATTATTAAATTGCCACCTCGATTAACGTAGTCAGTTAAAGCTTTAATTTCATGCTCTAGAAAACCTTGCATTGGCCCAATCAGAGCAAGAACATCAGCATCATCTGGAACCTTACCGGTTTGAGCTAAAGCTACAGTTTTGACTTCATAATTTTTTGATTCCAAAATAGTTTTTAATCTTCCCAATCCTTTAGGGTTTTGTGCATCCGAAAGAGAATATTCAGAATGTCCTTCTGTAAAATAAATCTTCTTTGTTTTATCACTCATAACTCTAACCAAAGCTTGTGTGATATCCTGTTCATCTACTTTTTCAATACTTTGCTTTTTGCCTTTATATTCTAAAAAAACAATGCCTTTACCTTGTTTAACACCGTATGCTTCCGCTAAATCTGGACGTTCATTAACCTCAATGAATTCCAAATTGATTTTATCTGTGTGATCCTGATACTTTCTAATCATCTCTCTAAAAGCTTTTCTCGTTTCTTCTGTACCTTCTTGTTTTTGATGGTAAAAAAACCTGACTTTAAGCTCTTGATCCAAAGACTTAATGATTTTCAAACTTTGCTCAGACAAAGAATTTCTTTGCGCTTGTGAAAAATCAAATGTCTTTACATTTCTAGAACCTATAAAATTAATAGCTAGCAAAAGTACAAACACGAGCAAAATCATCACTCCCATATTCATACCATTTTTTGTCGTTTTCATTGAAAAAAAATCTCTATAAAAAGTGCGATCGACAAAAACAGCAGCCACTAGAAAAAATATGATTAAACCCGCAAGAACCCAATAAAAGGGGTACCATTCTCTGATGAAAAATCTTGTGATCCCAAAAGCAGCTAAAGTTAAACCTGAAAATAATAAACTTAATTGTCCTAACTTACTCATAATTACCTCCAACGATGAGATTCAACTACTCTCTCATTTAAAAATAAAAATAACCCAATAGCACTGAAGAAATAAATTAAAGAATTTGTTCTAATCGTACCCTCTATAAGACCTGAAATATGAAAACTAAGAGAAATATGCTCTAGAAAATTTCTAGCCCATTGAGTGTCTGCAAACTCCACTGCCTGAGAAACAAACCAAACTGCAATATTAAGAATCGCCGAAGTTACATATGAAATTAAAATACTCTCTGATAAACTAGAACAAAATAAGTTCATCGCCGCATATACTGCCGCGATTAAATATATTCCCAAAAACGCAATTAATAATGGTGCCCAATTCAGCTTAGCAAAAAGAGCCGTCCCAAGAGGATAAAGAAAAGCAATAAGGAAAATAACAAATAGCGCTAGTAGAGCACCAATATACTTACCTATCACAATTTCATACGACTTCAGTGGGCAAGTCAGCAATAAATCAAAAGTTCTGAGTTTTTTTTCTTCGGAAAAAAGTCTCATTGTGATTGCTGGTACTATAAAAATCAAAATTAAATTCAAAATTTGCAAATGATTTAAAAACACTGCGTAGTGTATATTAGCTTGTCCTGCAGCACCAGGTTGCATCATCGCCATAGCACCCATTTGAAAAAATCTTTGGAGTTGCATGGTAAAAAGAGCACTTAATATCAAAGTGAGCAAAGTCATCATGATATAAAAAGTAGGATTTTTAATGAAACTTTTAAATTCTTTAAAGGCTATCGTTAATATATTCGACATAGTTTTATCCTTTCCTAGATAGTTATACAGTCACATGACTTGAAACTTGAGCGGACTTTTCGCTGGACTCTATTTTATTGTCCGAGCCATAGGTTAACTTCAAGAAAACATCTTCAAGATCAACTTTTGATGGACTAAGTTCTATAAGACCCAAGCCACTGGATACAATTTTTTCTGAAACTCTTCCAATGACTTCTTCATCACCTTTGTAATCAACTTTCCATTCCTTTTTATTGGCACCATTATCGACACCAATAACTCCCTGAACTTCTTTCAACAAACCCGCTAAATCTTGAATTTCTTTTCTCAGACGAATGAAAACTTTCCCTTGTCCTCTTTCTAATGTAGACAAATTTTGAATGGTATCTTGAGCTACAATTTTTCCTTTGTTTATAATTACTACTCGTTCACAAGTAGCCTGAACTTCGGGTAGAATGTGAGTCGAAAGTATAATTGTATGTTGTCCCCTTAGCTCCTTAATCAAATCCCTAATTTCTGCAACTTGCTTTGGATCTAAACCAACAGTTGGCTCATCTAAAATTAAAACTTCTGGATCAGAAACAATAGCTTGGGCAATCCCTACTCTTTGCTTAAATCCTTTAGAAAGATGATGAATCAACCGGTGTGATACTTGATTTAAATTGGTTTTTTCAATGGCTCGATCTACGAAAGAATTTATTTTTGCTTTATCAACTTGTTTTAAACTGGCCACATACCTCAAGTAGTCACGAACAAACATATCTGAATATACTGGAGGAGTCTCTGGTAAATATCCTATTCTTTTTTTCACTTCAATAGGGTTTTCAAATACATCAAAGCCGGCTACAGAAGCGCTCCCGGAGGATGGTGCCATAAAGCCAGTTATAATTTTCATTGTGGTCGACTTACCGGCTCCGTTAGGCCCAAGAAAGCCAACAACATCACCCTTTTGAATTGAAAAAGTGACATTGTCTATGGCTCTTATATTTCCATAATCTTTGCAAAGTTGCTTCACTTCTATCATTTTCACCTTCCTGTTTAAAAATCATGCGAAAATTATTCTCGTAGAAGTTAGTTTCAACTGTCAAGTCCTTAGACCTTTATTGGTTTTTAGAAATTTTCCATCTAAAAGATCGTTCTTGCGAATAGTTGACTCGACCTAATTTATCTCCTTTTATAGGTTTGACATACCGACACTCAGTGTAGATGACATCCATATCAGTGACTATCGAGGTTTTTTTATTTCTAAAAGACTCCTTTACAAACCAGTCAATAACTTTAATTAGTTCGACTTGAGAAAGGGAATAGTTTTTATTTTTTCTGACAATAACAAAAGAGCTTGGAATATCACGAAAATGAAACCACAAATCCCAAGACTGAGATTCTTTTAATAATTTCATGTTTTCACTAGCATTTTTTCCCATATAGGCGATTGCTTGTTGACTTATATCTAATTTACGCAAGGACATTTCTTTTGAACTCAGTTTTGAAATATTATGTTTCTTTTTCTGAAGATAATCCTCATAGGTTTGACACTCAAGTAAAGAAATTTCTTTTTCTAAAATATGTATCCTTTCCTCAGCGCCCTCTCTTTTCTTTTGCACATTTTTTGCTTTTTGGAATATATTTTCACGGTTCCAACTCTTTGATTTCGAAAAATCAATAAAACTATTCCATTCTTTTGGAAGCAACTCAAGAGAATGGGTTTTTAAGAACTCTCCCACTTCATAATAATTTTTTTCTTGATTTGAAATAACTGACTCTTTTATTTTTTCAATAGCCATTTTTTTCTTAGCTATATCTTTTTGATTTTTTTCAAACCAAAACTCTTTATCATCCTTTACCTTTACTTGATTATGAGAAGCATTTCCATCTCCTGATTTTGCATAACTAGAAAATAAGCCACTATCTAACCACTCTTCTAAAATAACTTCAGGAGAACGAAACTCATCTGCTGTAAAATCGCCTTGTGTTGAATATCTATCTTGATTCAGCTGTGAAAAATCTTTAACTTTATTCCAAGAGATCTTCTTATCCATTGCTCGAGCTATAAAATTAGGATTGTTCGGAATCAATATCAAGTCACAAAACAAATTTGAATCTTGGACTTTTGATTCCCCTTCTGGTTGTATTGAAAAATCCAAAATTAAACGTCGTCCCCAACCAGCCTCATAACATACAGTTTTTAAATATTTATTTTTAAAATGAGAATTAATAAATAAGGTCAATGGTTTTGGCTTAGGACTTTTTGCTATTGGTGGCTTTGTTTTATCAAATAACAATATCACAGGCTTTGCCGTAAGCTCAATAAGCAACCACATAGGTCTACGTAGGTAAAAGCCCAGTACCAGCCCTCTCTCAAAATGAAATACTTCTTGAAGTTGAGCCCCACACAACTTAGACCTTAAATTGTCAACAATTCGCTCAAACTCTTGGAAATTAATACTCTTCATAGTCCAGATCATACCATTATGAGAAGAAAAAAGAGCAGCAAAAAAAAATAAAAAAACAGGTCTTTTTTTAGCAAAAAAAAGTAAAGCGATGAAAAAAATCACCGATATTTTTTTTATGGATGATAAACAAGTACTGATTGAATTAATAATTACTTATTTAAAAGATTCAACGAACATTAATGAAACCTCTTCTCAATTTGTTAAACGAATCAGAGATCAGTACATCAAATACCTTTTATTATCTAATACCATTCCTGCTCCCGCTTTTCGTGATGTATTACAAGACATTGAAGAGGAAGTTGTAGATATCTATCGCAAAAAAACCTATGGATATCAGTCCCTGAAAGAATTTAGAATTGCTAGAATTTTAAAAAACTAGATATGCGTCTGCTTACCCTAACTAGATCTTTGTTAATAGACTAAAAAAAATCGGCCCAAAACCAACTCTATCTGGCAAAAAGATATATCCATTACTTGTTTTTTCTGGTTGCAAACTACCAACGGACCATTGAATAGTCTCGACTCGAATATTCTTTTTTTTCTTGATTAATTTTTGAACAACTTGATCGTTCTCCATAGGATTAATGGAGCAAGTTGAATACATGATCTGCCCACCAGGCTTTAGAGCTAAGTAAGCCGAAGCAAGTAAAGAATACTGCCTAACAGCTAACTTTTCAGATTTCTTTATAGACCAAGATGAAATTTCTTTTTGACTTTCCATCTGATGGCGCTCCCCAGAACAAGGGGCATCTAATAGCACCTTATCAAAGCTGTCCGGCATTTTTAATCCAAAAAACTGAGCATCCCAACCTTTAACCCATATATTCTGTCTAAGCTCCTTAGGAATATAATTCTGAACAACTTTTATCAAGCGACTTCTTCTGGTTTCTGATAGCTCATTAGCTATAAGCTCTCCCTGACTAAAAATCTTTTCAGCCAAAATAAGCGATTTTCCACCAGGGGCCGCGCACATGTCCAAAACTTTATCCGTCTGCATGATAGGAAAGTGCAGCACTGCTAAGTAACTAGCAGGATCCATAATATAATAATCAAAAATCTGATTCTGATCTCGAAGTAATTCTTTTTGATGAGCTTGAAACTCCTCATTCATCCAATAAGCTTGTTCAAAAGCGTGCTTCAGCCCATAGGTTTCTTGACTTTGGCTAAAAAAATTCTTCCTTAGAACTTGCTTTTCCTTAACCAACAATGCTGACCTCAATAAAGGCCAACGCTCTTTATAAATTTCAGAGAAATATTTATCAAATTCAGAGATCATTTTTTTTCTCCATGTCTCTTAATGGAAAAATACAAATAAACTCAGATCCTAAACCTAACTCACTTTTCACATGAATGCTTCCACCGTGAGAAATCATAATATGTTTTACGATAGCCAAACCAAGTCCCGTACCACCTTGATCTCTGGATCTACCTTTATCTACACGATAAAATCTTTCGAATAATCGAGAATGATGCTCTGATGGAATCCCAGGACCATTATCGATGACCCGCAGAACGGTTTGTTTTTTATCATTATTTTCCCAGATAACTTGAATTTGTTTTTCTTCAGAAATGTATTTAATCGCATTCGTAACTAAATTTCTTAAAACTTGTTCGACTTTATTAAAGTCAGCATAAAAGTCACTGACTTGACTTTGAATGCGAATAACCTGACCTTTAGATTTAGCTAAAAAAGCTAGATCTGAAATCACCATATCACTGATCTGCATGGGATTCACTTTTTCAATTTTTAACTGACTGTGTGACTCAAGAGAAGATAAAGTTAAAAGATCGTTCACAAGCTCAATAAGTCGATTCACATTTCTAGAAATAATTTGAAGAAAAGCATCAGCTTGCTGCATTTGTCCTTTTTTTACATCATCCTTTAAAGTATCTACATAACCTTTTACTGAAGTTAATGGTGATCTTAATTCATGTGATGCATTGGCGACAAAATCAATCCTTACCTGCTCTAATTTTTTGATATCAGTGATATCATGAAAAACTCCAATAACACCATAAATTTGATTACTTTTTGTTTTTCGCAAAGGAGCCAAAGAAACCAAAAAATTTCTCTGAGTGTCTTCTAGTTTGGTTTCCATTTTCATAGTAGCCTTCTGAGTCTGACCTGTCTCAAGAACTTTTTTAAAAGAAGCATATATCTCTGGAGTTCTAAATATATCGGTCAGAGAAAGAAATGGCATTTGTATTTTTTCTGAATCTAAAAACAGTGTTGCAAACTGAGAGTTAAAAAAGATAACTTTTTCATCCAAACTCACATTAATCAAACCCTCTTGGACAGAGCTCATAAAAGCTTGCATTTCTTCACGTTCTCGTTGCAATTGATCTTTTCTTTTTTTTAACTTTTTTTGCAAGCGATCAAGGCCGTGCTCCAACTCCGCAAACTCTCCAAATTGCTCTTCAGTCAAATCTTCAAAAGTCTCTAATTCTACAGCATTTTTCTTATCAGATAAACGCAGAGTTTTTAAATATATCTTATAAATTGGGTAAGAAAAAACATATGAGGTGAACAAAAACAAACCGATTGAAAAAACCGAAAAATTCAAGGCTAGTTGCCAATAATACTGAAAAAACAGAACTAAAATCCAAAGCAAAGTACTAGATGCAAAAAACTGAACTAAAAAATATCTTGAGAACACTCGCCAAGGAAAACGCCCAAGCTTACTTGTCCATTTATTATTAGGACCCTGCTCCTCACTACTCCAACTTAACCCGATAGCCAACTCCTCTAATCGTTTCAATGTGATCGCTCCATGATCCCAACTTTTTTCTTAAACCAAAAACATGGGTATCTACGGTCCTACCGACTACATTTATCCCTTCTCCTTGGATATTTTCAATCAATTTTTCTCGAGTCAAGACTCTGCCTTGATTTTGCACCATCAAAGCTAATAATTTGAATTCGCTAGGAGTTAAATGAAGCTTCTCTAGATCAACGAAAACTTCGTAGGTTTTAAAATTGATAGATAATCCAGCAATTTTTACCTCTTCATCTTCGATATGAGCCTGGGAAATTAAAGATCTGCGTAGTAAAGCCCTGACTCTAGCCATAAAAATATTAGGATCAAAGGGCTTAGTCAGATAATCATCAGCACCCTTTTCTAGGCCATAAACAATATCCTGTGGTTCAGTTTTAGCAGTTACCATCAAAATTTTAGATTCTGGACTTTTTGCTTTTAAAACATCAATAAAATCAACACCACTCATACCAGGCATCATCCAATCAAGGACAACAAGATCAAACACTTTATTTTCAAGAACGGACTGAGCTTCGAGAGGATGAGCGCATTCCACAACCTTAAAACCCTGACGAAGCAAGTGCAACGCCATCAGTTCGCGGATTTCTATTTCATCCTCAACAATCAAAACATTATGCTCCGCTCTTACCACCATGTCGAACATCCTCTCCTGTGAAGGCAAAGATGACATCTTCTGCAATATTTGTTGCATGATCTCCTAACCTTTCTAAATTTCTTGCTATCAAAATTAAATCGAGACTAGCATCCACATCCTGAGGATTTTTCTTCATATGCTCACATAACTCTCTGAAGACTTTATTTTTTAAATCATCCACTTCATCGTCCATGAGTAAAATTTGTCTTGAGTGATCAGCATCTCCTTTAACAAAACAGTCCAGAGATTCCTTCACCATTTTTCTAACAAAATCTCCCATTTGCGTGATCATAGACACTTGAGCTAATGGTGGACGAGTTAAATAATCACCAGTCGTATAGGTGATATTCATCACCTGATCACCCATTCGTTCCAAGTCCGTATTAATTTTAAGCACAGATAAAATCAACCTTAAGTCCTTTGCTACAGGACTCTGTTTGGCTAAAATAGTTAAACAAGTTTCATCAATCTTTATATGATCTTCATTAATTTTCTGCTCAATTTGATGAATATTTTTTAGCTTTGAAGCATTACGCGTGGCTATGGCCTGAGTGACCTCCTGAAGAGCCATTTCAACACTTCCACCCATGATCAAAATTAACCTTTTAACTTCATCAATTAAATTATCCAATGCTCTTTCCAATACATCCTCACTTGCTAATTACCCATATTTTTTTTTAAAGGCAAACCCCTATTAGTGTATACCTAGATCTTAACGATTTCCTAACAAATTATAAAGGTGAAACTCTCTTTTTAGATGCAAGGCTGCAGAAATAGAAACTAAAAGCTTCTTCTTAATCCCGCAAACCCAAATTCGACCTCTGGAGAGTATTTAGAATGGTTCTCCTGATAGCTTGTCTTTGAGTAACCAACCAAAAAACGATTCAACGAATGACTTCCATAACTGAACACCACCTGCTGGGAATTAATTTCGTCTTGCTTTTGCTCTGTGTATGGATCCAAATAATCTGCTTTAAGCATCAAAGAATGTCTGTCACTAAAAGAAATTATTGTCCACAAAGATCCTCCACGAGCATTAACGATGGTCTCTGGAAATTGTGTACTGTCCCATCCTTCAGCTCTTTTATAATCTGAAATTCCAATTGCTGGATCCTGAGAGGAAAATACCTCCATGCCTAGCTTAAAAAAATCGAAGCTGTATCCCGCTTTCAAAATAAGTCTCTCTTTGAGATTAAATGGTTTTTCGTATTCATCATAACCACCTCTGAGATATAAAAAAGCCACCCTAAAAAAATCATCATTGAAGTCTAAAAGAAAATAGGCATCTTTTTGATTTCCATCTTCTTCTTTACGATTCTCTTCACCATTAACTACTCCCACCCCGGTGCTTAAATAGGAGCTTAAAAAATATTGCCATTCAACTCCTAGATCAGCAGTTGCCAAATATCCAAAGCGTCTTGAAGCTGAGTTTAACTCATTAAAAAACTCAAAGTTAAAATGCTCAGACTCTCCTTCGTGAAAAAAATTTCTAATTAAACCATAACGAACCACCTGAGAAGAGTCTTCCGCCATCCACTGATAAAAAGCCCTCACCATTTCTGTCTGAAATTTATGATTTAAGTTGTCTCGATTTGCAGAAAGCTGAAGCTCCATAAATAAAAAGTTATTATCATCAAACAGGGCAGCAAAATTAACTATAGAGGAAGGTGCTAAGAAGGCAACTTGGCCTTGCTTTGACGTTGGCTTAGAACTTACTTTAGTGAAAACATTTAATTCTCCCCCCACTTGAACTTGAACTGATGGTATTTCGGTTTGGGCTTGAAGATCGAACACACAAAAAAATAAACAACCTATGATAACTTTTTTTAAATACATCTAAAAAGACTGCCTGAAGGCTTTACAACTAACAACATTTGATAGATGATGTCATCGATGAATAAATTTTTCTCATCTATTGATATCGGATCTAATGGCATCAGAATGATGATTGCTGAAGTTATTTTTGAAAACCAAAAGCCTGTTCGTTTGAATGAGGTAAAAAAGATTAGAACCCCTGTCAGACTAGGAAAAGACGTATTTTTGGATCAACCAATATCAGAACAAAATATAGTAGAATCAATCGAGACTTTTCTACACTTTAAAAACCTTAATCAAAAGTATCAAATTTCAAAATGTAGGGCCGTTGCAACCAGCGCATTGAGAGAAGCCAAAAACAAAGAAGACTTCATAAACCGTATTGAAAAGACTTCTGGTATTAAAATTGAACTCATAGATGGACTCGAAGAAGCTAGACTTATTTTTCTTGCTATTTCTAAGGAAGTTTCACTACAAAATGTCACTACAGTTTTAATTGACGTGGGTGGTGGTAGTGTTGAAATTACATTCTGTGAAAATGGAAAGTCTATTTCCAGTCAAAGTTTTCCAATAGGGACGGTGAGAATTCTTGATCACTTGATCAAAAGAAAACTTACAGAACCTAATCTTAAAGTAGTTTTTGGCGATTTTATCACACCAATAGCAAAGTTTGTAGCTAACACCCCAACAAATGACAATGTTGCCTTTGCTGTCGGAACTGGTGGCAATCTTGAGTGCATGTCTCGTTTAAAACTAGACCTTTTAAAAAAAACCACAAATACCTATTTGACCTTAAGCGAGCTTGTTGAGATTTACGAAAAACTTTCTCATATGTCTATAGAAGAACGGGTTCACAAATTAAAGCTTCGTCCTGACAGAGCAGACGTCATTTTACCTGCTATTTTGACGGTAAAAACTATCATGAGACAAGCTCAAACACAAAAGATATTAATCCCCTGTGTTGGACTAAGAAATGGTGTCCTTTGGTCGATGCTTGAATAACTCCCTAGTATAAATTTGCTTTTTTGATAATTTATTTGACAGTTCTATTTTTGAAACAAACATTTCATACTCTTTTATTTCTATTTAAAATTTTCTAATTAGATAGACTTAAGTCTCTCCAATTCAAATCCGAGTAATGGACATGGGCATGTTAGATAGATACAAAAAAAAGACAGGTTTTATTCAGTTACTTAATCTGCTTGAGACTTCAAGTAAAACCAAGCAAGAACAATTTTTAAATCTTATTCACCAAGAAAACCCCCACTGGGAAGAGGCTTTAAAAAAACGAATTTTGAATATCGATAGAATTGTTTCTTGGAACAAGGAAACTCTTGCTGAAATTATAAGTCGTGTTCAGCCTCTCACTCTAGCTGTTGCTCTAAGGCATTTTTCAGAAGAAAAACGTAATAACATCCTTGCCGTTATCTCACAAAGTGAACAAAGAAAAATACATAATTTAGTGACCGAAACTAATCCAACACCTGCTGAGGTTGCCACATGCATCTCAAAAGTCGTTGTTGAAGTACGTACGTTAATACAACAAGGTATTATTAAGTTAGAAAAAATTGACCCTGAATTATCCATACCTGAAAACATTGAAGAATTATTAAGTCAAAAACAAGTTTCAACTCATAACTATACCGAGCAACAAAATTCCCCCTCTACAAATCAGCAAGAAACTACTGAAAGTAAAATCTCCGAAGCAGAAACTAATCTTGATTTTAGTGGTTTTTTTCAAAAGACAAAGGCATCTGGGGCATCGAGTTTAGAAGAAAAATCAGAAGTTCCAAAAAATAATAAGGAAGAATTAGACTTTTTAAAAAAGAAAGTTAACTTATTAGCCTCAGAAAATACACAGCTTAAACAAGAGCTTTCAATTTTGAGAAATAAACTAGAGCAAATTAAAAAAATTGCTTAAACTTTGAATACACAAGATAAGCTAAATCAGGTTATAACTGAGTTTTAGTGTCTAAAAAGGTTGATTTAACTAAAATTTATCAGTATTTTAAACCATGTTTTCTAGCTCATTAAAGAATAATTTTTTTTTTATTTTCAAACTAATTTTTTCTAGTCAATTTTTGTTGTTAGTCTGTTCTGCAAAAACTTTTGAAACTCCGCATATTGATACTATCTTGGATTCAAAATCTTTCAGGTCTATTACATGGAGTAAAAAACTTATACCTAATACTCATTTTATTATAACAGACTCTTCTCAACAAATTGTTGGTTTGGCTCAGCTAAAATCTCAAAATCAGATTGAAAATGGAAAATTTGAGAATATTTTTTTTCTACTTAAAGTCATAGACAATCAAATCATCCAAATAGGTGATGAGCTTTCTGAAATGAATTTGAGTTCATTCAATGAGAACTACAAAGGAACTACAGAGTTATTGGTCCGAAAACCTACCAACAATGTGTCTTCTCGCTTTAAGCCCATCTTCACTCAAGGTGTTGTTGCTGGAGACACTGCTGAAACTCTAGAAAAAGATGAATTTATAATAACCTATCTTGGACAAGTCTATTATGGTTTTTTTCCTAATCTGACCCTAGGGACTGCTGCCCCTTTGAATGCCGCAGGGGGATTGAACTTTGTTTCCAAAATTAAATTTTTTAGCTCTGAAAACAACACACTAGCCTCTGGAATCAGCTTCACACGTATGCCACAAACTAGTCAAAGCAATTTAAATTTAACTTTTCTTTGGGACTCTTATAGTAATTCCACCATGATCACTCACAATTATTTAAGTTTAGCTGTTTTATCCTATGATAAAGCTGCGGAAACAACAGCGATTAAATCTTTTGCTTCTAGTTCTATTCAATCTGGATATGAGTTTATTCTATCTAACTGGGATCGTGTTTTATTGGGACCAAACTATAATTTTGAGAAAAAAAGTATTGGTGGCTATTTATCCTATGTAAAAATTTGGGATAGACTTCATGCCTATTTCAGTTTGAACACTATTGATATTAGAAAAACTCAATGGTCTTACACAGAAGGATACTACTTCTTTTTAGATGTCTATTGGCGATTTTAAAAGTTACTGTGGGCAAGAATACTCACTGAGGGTAACTTTAGTTCCAACTGGAAGTTTTTTATTAAATTTTATCAAATTACCTACAACCTCATAAGAAATACTAGAGTCTGACGTTGCCACTGTAACACTAAGACCTGAAGGATTAGCACATTCAATAGCTATATTATCCACAATGGCTCCAGAAACTTGATTAAATATATCATATAGTTGTCCTGAATAGTCATCACTGCAAATATCGCCGAGAACCATTTTAATGCTCTCTAAGTTTTTTGCCTTTCTTTCAGCATTAACAATATTTTGTGCTTCTTTTCTAGCATTATCATATTCATAACCATAGGAGCCATTAACTACATTCAAAAGTTGCTTAGCCTGAACAGGTAAGCAATATTCATCTGCGACAATTATGGGATGAATACCAAAATTTTTATTAGGGAACTGAGTTCTTATGTTTTGAGCTAAATTCACTCCTTTGTCCATTTCAGTAAGAGCATAGTTAGCCTCCGAGAAATACAACTGACTTCTCTCGTCCTCATCAGATAAAAAAATTAATTGAAAATCAGCATCATCTCTTAAGAAGCTATCAGGATTATTTTTTATCACAAGATTAGCTGCATATATTCCACGTTCATCACCACTTGGACAATTATTATAATATTCCAAGTTATAATTTCCTTCATTAATTTTTTTTCCCGAGTTTATCCAGTTTCTAATAAAATTTTCACATGTCAATGTCTCTGGTCTCTTGATAGCTGAATTAAAAATATTAATTTTTTCCGCTATAGTGCCATCTCCAGAGCTTAGAAACTTCTTACCATTACTTAACGAAATTAGATTTCCGTCTTGTAAACCTCCGTTTTGATTAATATCTCTAGCTTTATTTTGTGTGCTAGAGATATCTGTAGTTGTAAAACCAATACGATAGTTTATATTCTTTTTTTCTAGATTATTTATAAACTGTCCAAATCGATCAGCCATACGTTGCTGTTCAAAAGACATTGAAGCAGAGTTATCATTAACAATAAGAATATCGACATTTCCACCTTCTATAGTAACTACTTTGCTGGGATAAACAGCTTTACCATTTTGTACAACACAAGTCCCTTGAGCTTCACACTCGTAATGCTGTGAAAATTTAACCTCCGAGCAAGCGCTTACGAATAGAACTAATAAAAAAGTTGTTATAAGATACTGTATTTTTACCAACATAGGAAGTCTCCTAACTTACTTAGTAACAAGAATGATACCAAGCAGGAGAGTCTATATTCGTTTTAATCCTCACGCTCTCTCATAGCGCCTAGAAATGTCCCCAGCTGAATAATATATTTACAAATCACCATTTGTTTTTTTATTGTTTGTTAACTTTTGATGTTTCTTATTTTAGACATTAAATGTGAAGTTGAAATGAACTAGTAGCGAAAGTTGACTAAAAAAATGATGGGCGAAATGCTCATCATTTTAGAAGTTTATATCACCCCATTTTAAAGTTATAAAATTATGCTTTTATTTTTATGTTGATTGATTTGATAGCTTTATGAAAATAAGAATATTGAATACAGTGACTTTTGCTATTTACACTGATGGCTTTTTTCAAGTCATTTAAGAAAAAAACCATCGTCTGTAGAGTTAGTCGAGTAAAATTGCTTTTAAAGAACATTTTTGAATATTATCATTTTCAATGTAAACATTAAAAATAAGACTCCCTTCAATGCTCTTATTTGTACGAGTGTTCATAGCACTAAACCTTTGGGACATAGAAGTTAGTCCTGCGAATAAATTTGATTGAAAATACTGTTGATCATGACTTCCCACAGAAGTATTAATTACATCACCAGGTTCAACCAATTCATCATTATTCTTAATTATATTAACTATTGCAGCTTTGTATTTGTCTATATTGCACTTAGCTGTTGAGAATTCCTTAGCATTCGCAGCTAGAGTTAATGTCATAAAGTTAAAAAAGAATAAAACTCTAAAAATATTTTTCATATCATCTCCTAATTTAAAAATTATTATTTAAGTATAAAGCATCAACATCTATACTTTGATGCAAGATCAAAACCATTTATTAAAAGTTAAACGATTTTAAAGAAATAATACTACACTAATTGACTAAAATTATTAGACAGCTGTATAAATAAAAACCACAAACATACAAGCTCCCCCTCCAAGTCAAACTTAATTGTTGTTTCCTTGAAGAGAAAGCCTGGTCTTTTAAGAAATAATTTTATTTTAAAAAAGTTCCTAGCAAACTTTTACAACTAGTTGTTGTCCAATCTGGACAAAAACTAGTATTATAAGAAGCTCCATTTTTTACATAAACATTTGCGGGAAGCTTAATAAGACTTGAATTATAGAGAAGGCCACCAAGCTCAATATAAGAGTTGTTAACATCATCTAGCTTCAAGATTCCATTGCTTTTATAATTTAAAATTAATGGCAACAAAGTACTGTTATCATTTATGACTAAATTAGAGCTTTCCAACTTTAAATAATAACCTATATATTGACTATTAAGTTTAACTTTAGCCGGTAAACTCTTAGCTATAGTAATACGTGGATGAATTTTAACAAACTCCTTAACATCAGCTCCATCTTTAGTATAATATATGTTAGAATCAATATAGGAATCTGTACTTCCAACCATACGAACTTCAGTAAAGCTCTCTAGGTCTGTAACATTATCTGCGAGAAAATAAATACTCTCTCTTTCGATTGTTCCGCTATCAGCATAGACATTTCCTTCCACATTTATTTTTCCGCCTGAGAGAAAACCTTTCGCAGTATAACCAGCTGAGCCAAAAGACAGATCTCCACTCAAATTAAGTACAGAATCTGCTAGATCAAATTTACAATTAGCCCCTACAAATTCCACATGCTTAAACTGATTCTGATTTTGACTGATTTTAATTCTGGTGGTTGAATTGGCATAACATGTAAAATTAGTTTTAAAATCAGAACTAATTTTTCCAGAATTGACAATGACATCTTTCATAAAAAAGTTATCATTAGCGTAGACTAACGACGAATTCTCATCTTTATTCACTATAAGATTATACCCACTACTACCTGCTGAGTATACTTTTTGCATATTAGAACCAATAGCAACAAGGGTATTGGCCATATTATATGGATATTGGTTATTCAATGTGGAATCGTAAAGATCTTTTTTGAATTCAATATTTGCTCCAGTCACTGATGTAGAGTTTTTCATAGTTGAGCCTGAAGCTATATTAAGATCTCCATTCACAATTATCTTATTTTTAATAGTTAGTGTAGAATAAACTTCAGAAACTAAACCTAAATTTCCATTAAACTCAAAACCTTCTGGAACATCAATTGTACCGTATTTAAAAGTCAGCCAACCAAATTTTTGTAATTGGGCTTTAATGATTTTAAAATTTCCACCATAAAAGCTTTGATCATCTGAGGAAACCAAAGTTACTTTGCCATCGGTATTAAAAGTAATATTTGGGCTTCTTCCGTAGAATGAAACCTCATGGGTATCATTTACTCCACCTTGCATATATACCATGGTAGTGCCTCCACTTGAGCCACCCGCACCTGAAGCAAAATTTTTCAAATCTAATTTTTTGGAAAGATAAATATCTTTTCCAACAAGGGATCCTCCTGCTGGATCTGATCCCGACAATTCTTTTGCATAAAAATCTGATTCAAAATTCCAAGATGAGCCATAACCGTAAAACTCAGCTCTATCAAATTCAACCTTACCATTTTGATTAGTTGTATCAATCACGATTGGAGAGTATTCCCTAGGACTAAATTTAATAATCGACCCAAGTGTACTAACTTTACCGTTTTTATAGACAAATTTAGATTGAATATTCATAGAACCAGAAATATTAACCATTCCTTGTGTATCTATAATAATGCCAGAAACATAGGGAATAACACCAACATCTGCAGATACAGAAATCACAGAATCACTACCTCCTGACAAGATAATATCGGAAGATCCAAGTTTTCCAGCAGCGGTCAAATTTAATTTCTTACTAACAAGGTATGAACCACCAGTAATTGTTCCAGATGATATAGCATCTGCTAGAGTTAAATTCACAACTTTTACAGACTTTGAAGATTCATTCTGAATAATGCCACCATAGCCTTGCATTTTTAAATTAAAAAATGTTACATCTGAAGCATTTAGTTTAACAATGCCTAAGTACAACAGGGGATCAAGAATGACATTGCCGTTATTAGCTTCAAATCCTTCTTTTTTAGCTATATATAAATTTTGCGAAACACTTAGCTTGTAAGGATTAAAATCATCACTTGCTGATCTATACGCCTTAAAAACACCGTCTTTAATAATTAACTCAGCAACCGCAATGTCATGATTTTGCGAGAATGCTCCTGCAGAAAGAATCAACTTGTAAAAATTTATAGCTCTTGTGTTCTTAATTTCACAATTCGCACTACATGTATCATCTAAAATGACGGTAGAACCTGCAAATGAATTCGACTTCTGTTTTGGTAAGTCCGCACTCGAAGTAAGACCATTGCATGTGTTCGTAGACAAATCTACACTACCACACCAGTTTTTTAGGTTAGACCACTCAGAACTGACTTTTCCAGTCCATGTGTGCTTAGTCATAATTGTAACTTTAGCGCTAGCCATAGAAATTTGTCCATACTGATCGTGGAATGAATAAGTTAAACTTTCGCTACCAATATTATCCAAAATAATTTCTGATGTGGCACTTTCAACTGAAGCCTTTGGTGTGTAATTAAGCTTTCCACTAGAACTTACAGAAAAAGAGCTGCACTTACTACATGTTCCCTGGGCTCCAATATAAGTTATAACTCCATTGTCTGAAGTGGCTGTATCATTAGCAAATAAATCTGCAACAATAGTTTGTCCATCTTCAACATAATAAGGTCCATCGTTATTAAGACTAGGAGGAGCAACGCCAATAGTTTTTTTCACTAACAAAGAGTCACTGTTCGTCTGAGGCGTTGCTGGATTGATCGGATTAGACTCAGTAATTACAGCATTTAATTTATAAAAATCGTTGTTAGATAATTTAAATCCAGAGGCTATGTTAAATTTGTTAAGATTTATTTTAGCACTCCAACGGCCAGTTGAATTACATACGACTTTAACTTCATCAGTTTTTTCCGTTGGCTTCATCGAGTTAGTATTTACAGCAATTAATGAAATACTAGCATTGGTCTCGGAACACTCACCCCCAACTTGAAATTCCTTAACAGCGTCCTTAGTAACCACATAAGCTGCAGCTTGATTGATAGAACTAATTGGAAAATCAATCGATATAAATAAGTTTCTATCAATTGTTGTGTTATATATCAAAGTAACAGGCTGATCTGTTGAATCAAATGTCAAAAACTGCAATTTTAAAGGACCTGACGGTTGTGATGAAAAATCAACGTTCATCGTAAATTTGCCGTCTGTATTACACATCACTTTACTTAAAACATTCATTAAGTTAGCAAAGGACTTCACACTCACTTCTTTATTTGGTGTCGGACAATTACCATTAAATAAATAGTTTGTTATGCTGGATTTAGTAATTACAGGATTATTTGCCGGATAAGTAATCTTGAAGCTACTATTTACATAAGTTCTAGCCAAAGCATTAGAGACATCATTAGAAAGATCATACTTATTTTTTAGTACGTTAGCTTTAATTGAAACTTGGATTAAATCAGCAGTAGGTTTAACTTGAATTACCTTTTTAAAAACATCAATTTGTCCAGAAGCATTTTTAAAATCCTCTATAGACTCAAACTGTCCACCTTTTATATCTATATGAGAAGCATTCATTGGACCACCAAGTGTCGACCAAGGAATACTAAACGTTGCCACAACTTTAAATGGTCCCGTAACCTCAGCCGGAGCTTCGGATGTCAAAGTTATAACTGGTTTTGTAGATTGGAATTTTAAAGAAAGTTCATTAGATTCTTTGTTTTCTATATTCCATTTGTTTTTAAAGATAGCTTTAGGGAATTTTACCTTTACAAATTCTCCTATTTTTTTTGATTCAGGAGAAACCGTAAACTTATACTTACATAAACACAATTCATCAAGTACCACTAAGTTTTTAACAGTAGCATTAGTAACTATGAGATCATCCAAGGTTGTCATTTTATATGGCTTAGAAAAGGTAATAACTGTTTCAAAGTCATCATCAACAGTTTTGATATCCTTAACTAGGGTCTCTATCGCTACTTCTGGAGCAAAAGTACCAACTCTTTTCGAAATTACGTTACTGACTTGATTCATCATCTTAGATTTTTTCTTTTTAACTGTTCCTTTTTTTATTTCTAAAGTGACATCAATTCCAGTAGGTAAAACTTCAATTAAATAGAGCCTTCCAGAACCTTCAATTTTAGTTATTTTACCATTGGTTACATTAATCATTGAAGCATCTAAAGACTCAACCTCTTGGGAAAAGTTAGCTTCTACGGTAAACGGAGTTCCCTCGTCGTCTAAGTCTTGGGAAGATGACGAACTTAACTTTGTATCAAAACCATCAGATGCTAATATTGTAAGATCAAGACCAGCTTGCTGTGAGCAGTTTTGAAATAAGAGAATAAAAAAAGAAAACATTACCGAGAAAAGAATAAAAAATTGTTTTTTAGATTTTATTATTTTCTTTTCAAAAAATATTAAAAACGTACTTGGTAGTTTCATTAAGGTCCCCCAATTAGAATTGGTCTATACAATAATAACCATGGATTAAATTATCTTACATTCTATCGGTATTTTTAAGTAAAGCATAATCACCACTTTGAGATACAAAAGCATAAGTGGTTGAATCTAGATCTAATTCGAATTTTTATTTTCATTTTAAGAATTTTATAATGACTTATTTTGATACTTTTAAAGTTTTTATTTGGAATAAAAACATTAAATTATTTCATTTCTTTTGAAAGTTTTTCTACACATCCTAGTCTTTGCTTCTTTTAGAAAAACTAGACTTAAGTACAAAATTGAAGCGAAGGCCTAAAGTCTGAAGCCTTTAGTCCGAACACCTGTACAGAAACTAACCTCAAGTCTGGAGAAGCTATGAGAACAAAAACTAGCATTCCTTATAAAGCGCAACTTAGGTCTAAAACTTATTTCACTTTGCTCTTATTGGGAATTTCAATCACATTACCCCATTGCTCGTCTGGAAAGTTTGACGCTCAGACCTCTATTGAATCGTCAAATAACAAATCAGCACAGGAGCTGCCTGGAAATAACGACACCCAAGATCCTCAAAATAGAGAACGCAGAAAAGAGCTCGCAGCCACCATTGAAAGTTCAAACTTTGATGGTTACGTTTCACAAGGCTTTTCTTCAAGTAACACTGTTCCCGTGTTAAGTTTCGATAAAGTTAAAGGTGAATTTAAGATCAGAATTCCAATGCCCTTATTTGCCAACCTTGTAGCTTTTGAAATGATCGTAAAAAAGTATCCTGATATTAAACTCGTTGGTGAGAAAATCAATAGCCTCTCATATGTTGCCATTATCTTTCCTACTAAGTACTTATTGCACAATGTCACAGAGGCACAGGTAACTCTACCAAACGGTGAAATTCCCTACTTCCCTTCGGGTGAACAGATTAGTAGCGCCTTTCTTTTAACTCCAGACGCTTCCGAGAAAATATATCTTTACCTTAACGCAGAGGCCATAGGGGTTTTTGTAGAAACTAAGTTTGATCCAACAAACCTAGGAGATATTTCCTTAACAAAATTAATCTACTCGGTCACAAACAAAGAGAAAACAGCTGTAATGGGTTATTTAAGTCTTATTTCTGCAAAAAATAACAACAAAGGTGGATTTTTTATGTCCTATCGCCTAGATCCAAAACTAAGTCGGATACTTGAGGAGTACTATCTTTATTAATAATTCCTTGCCGTTATTTTCTTCCTCAGATAGCATAAATTGGTAACAACAATTTTGAATACACCTGAAGGAGTTTTTAATGGCTAAGTCTAAAGCAAAAAAATCAGCACCTAAAAAAGCTGCTAAAAAACCAACAACAAAAAAAGCAACTAAGGCGGCCTCAAGTAAAGCCGCTCCAAAAAAAGTAGCTAAAGCACCTAAAAAGAAAGTTACTAAAAAGGCGGCTAAAGTCGCAGCTAAAGCTTCAACTAAAAAAATAGCTAAAGCTCCAGCAAAAAAAGCCGCACCTAAAAAAGCTGTTGTAAAAAAAGCTCCAGCTAAAACAGCCAAAAAGGAAACAAAATCTAAAAAAGAAAAAATAGCTAAAGGTGCAGCTGTAGCTGCTGCTTCTGCCATTATTATGGAAGAACTAAGTGATGAAACTTCAAAGTCTCTTGATGAGTTATCTTCTGAATTCGATGATGACAATGAAGTTGATACTATTGTAGGTTTAGACGATGAACCTTCTGCTGACGAGGCTGACGAAGATGATAGCTGGGATGATTCTGATGACGAAGATTCAAATGATGACCAGTTCGAAGCCATAGAAGATAATGAAGACGATGACGATATAGATTCAGATGACGATGATTCTGAAGAGGATGATGGAGAAGAAGGTTATTTCTAAGTTTTTCTTTTATTATTAAGATCATAAAAAGGGAGATTTTATCAGTCTCCCTTTTTATTTTTAAGCCATTTAAAATTGACTAGTTAAGCCCACCTGCCAGTCACTTCCTCGGATATAGTAACCATAGGACTCTTCATACTGCGTTGCTAATAGGTTGTTTGCTCTAGCAAAGACTTCTAAAGCAGAACTGATTTCATAATCGTAACTTATATTAACAATACCAAATCCAGGAAGTCTCACATAGGTAAATCCATTTTTCTGATCTTGTCTCTCACCTCGACCTACAAACTCAACATTTATACTTTGATGGTTTAATTGTTTAAGATAACCAACGCTAGCGCTATGCAAAGGTCTCTTGGTCAACCATCTCCCAGAGTTAATGTCTCTGGGCTCTTGATAAGCATACGAGGCCTTCAAATAGTCATCAGAGGATATTTGAAGGCCAACACCACCTTCAACTCCTTTAGTAATTGTTCGATTATTGTAATACTTCAACAATCCTGTACTTGGATCAGTTCTAGAAGTAATTTGATTTTCAATATGTGTTTCAAAAAAAGTTAATGAGGCTCTTAAGTTTTCACTCAATTTAAAGTCTCTGGATAAAGTATAAGTTCTGGCAAACTCGGGACTTAAATTGCCATTCCCTTTATTAGAATACAATTGATATAACGAAGGTAGACGGTAACCTGTAGCATACTCTAACTTATAACCCCCAAAATCTATCCCGGCCTGATAAGTGGTGACAGAATTAAAATTTAAATCTTTATCTTGCCTAACCCCTGCCGTTGCAGAAATATTCTCGCTCAAATCATGTTCTACTTTAGTAAAAACACCCGTCATCTCGTTACTTTTATCAGCTTGTAACTGTTTGAACTCTTCGTAAAGCATAGCCTCTTTTTGATAACTTAATCCAATATCAACCCTTGTCGTAGGCTCGTTTAAAACTCTTAACTCAGCTCTGACTGGTATAATCACACCTTTATATTCTTGATTTTCAGCAGTCGAATTAAAGCTATTTACTTCGTAATTAAAAATTCTATGCGTATTAACCAAACCAAAAGATAAAAATGGTTTAAAAGCGACCGTTGAATCAGAATAAACAGATACTAACTGCTGAATGTCATTCGTCGTAACAAACCCCAAAGTATCAAGTGGTGCAAAATCTAATACAGAAACGCCAGTTAAAACTTCGTTACGATCACTGTAACGATTAGCTTTAATATAAAATTTACTTTCATTTTGCCGAATATAGCCAATATCAAAACTATTCTGTCTTTTGTGATAATTAAAATCTGAATTCAAAACAGGACTCGGTTGTAAAGAAATTTGATAATCAGAATTAAAAAATAGGGATTGATCTTCTGATACGCTTTTATTCAAACTAACAAATCCAGATAAGTTTTCTCTTAAAACATTATCCTTTTCAGGAAGTTTATTATTCCTATTAGGAACACCACTCACTAACTGCACTGAATTATTTTGTTCATAAATCTTTGGTAAAGTTTCAATTTTAATCACTGCACTTAATGCTTGACCGCCATACCACACCGACTGACTCCCCTTGATAACAGTGATCTTTTTTATACTCTTAATGTTTAAAGAGTTTAAATTAAAAGACCTTTGAACTGTGGACGGATCATAAACTGGTAATCCATCTACAAGAATTAAAATTTGTCCGGAGTCACCACCTCTCAAAAAAAGAGAATTAGGTTGGAAAGCTGAATTTGTTACAGAAATATTAGCTTGAGTCGAAATCAAGGTCCCCAAGTTATTTGCTTTGGATTTTTTTATCTGCTCTTCATCGATCACTGTTTTGGTTGAAGATAAAAAAGACCTCTCTATAATTTTTGTTTCGTAACTTTGTAATTTTAACTCACTAGCAAAAACATAGTGTGATCTTTCGCAAAATAAAACCGAAAAAATATAGCTGATTTTAAGGAGTAAATAACTGCTTTTAGAATATAGATTATATTGTTTTTTCATGTCGAGTTGATAACAGCGACATAACTTAAAAACAAGAAAAAAAGGGACTTTTATGAAAGTCCCTAAAACTGACAACGTACTTGGTAGATTTTGGATTTTATGACGAAACGTGCTGTGGTTCCAAAAAATTTATTTCATTGGTTTTGTATGAACTGCAAACTTATCAAACTCTCCATACTCATGAAGTTTATTATAAAGAGTTTTGATGGTAATTCCTAAGTTATTTGCTGCTTGTGTTTTATTTCCGCTAAAATGAGCTAATGCTTTAAGAATATATTTCTTTTCAATATCATATAAAGGAATTGTTGGATCGTATTCCAAAAAGTCGATTTCAACGTCGGGGTTTTTAATATTATCTGGTAAATCACCAACTTCAATTTGATGTCCATCCGAAAGAATTTGTAAACGTTCGCAGACATTTTGCAACTCTCTTATGTTTCCTGGCCACTCATATTTCATCATAGCTTGAACAGCCTCAGGGCTCATTGTTTTGAGTTTTCCATATTGAGCTTGAGTTGATTGACTCATGAAGTGTTGGATTAAGACAGGTATATCTTCTTTTCTTCTTCTTAAGGGAGGTGCATTTACCACAATAGTATTGATACGATAAAACAAGTCTTCTCTGAAATTTCCCTTTTGTACTTCTTGATCTAATTCACGATTGGTAGCGGAAATCAAACGGATATCTACTTTAATTGGATCTTTTCCTCCAACTCTAAATATTTCACCCTCTTGAATGAATCTCAAAAGTTTAGCTTGAATTCCAGGTGAAAGCTCACCGATTTCATCCAGAAATAAAGTTCCACCATTAGCAACCTCAGCAAGGCCTGATTTTTTTGTGTAAGCTCCAGTAAAAGAACCTTTTTCGTGGCCAAATAATTCACTTTCTAATAAAGTTTCTCTAAGAGCACCACAATTGATAGCAACAAAAGGTTTATTTTTTCTCAGTGATCTTTCATGAACTGCCCTAGCTAAAAGTTCTTTGCCTGTTCCTGACTCTCCAAGTACCAAAACATTGGCATTCGAAGGAGCCACTCGGTCAATCATCTTGATTAAACTAGACATCGCCTCTGACTGATAGATAATAGTCCTAGAAGTTTCTGAGGGCTTTGCTGTTTCCATTGGTTTACCCCAAAGAATCTGATTCTGGGCCTGACTTGTGGGCAGGACCTGAGAAGAGGGTAAAGAATTATCGTTCATACGTGCCACCTTTCTATGATATTCTTTAAACAACATGTTTTCTTTTTTAGCTCAGCCTTTAAATTTAGTAAAAGCTCTAGTAAAAAGCCGTAGAGGCAGGAGTCTCTAAATGACTCAATGCATTTACGCTTTGCAATATACTCATTCCTGTGAAGATTTTGCAAGAGAATTTTTGCATGGTGTTAAATTTTTTTTATGAATTCCATTAAATTTGACCTAACTAAGGTCCAAAAAGAAATAGCTAACTATCTAAAATATATGGAAAATATAAAAATTTCATCCCCTCACACCCTACGGGCGTATAAAAATGACTTAGCTGAGTTTTTTCCAAAAGATCATGAAAGTATTACCGAATTAACTGACTTAAAAAGTTACATTTATAATCAATTAAACGTATGGAAAACTTTAAAGTTATCGTCAAGAAATCGTAAAATTGGCTCTCTAAAAAGTTTTTTAAATTATTTGTTTGATAGAAAGCTCATAGACACTCGACTTTCAGAAACTGTTCCCACTCCCAAAGTTCCTAAAAAAGTTCCCCATTTTATTTCATTTGATGAAGTTCAAAGTTGTCTCAATTTTCTCAATGAAACGGTTAAAAACCCACAAGTTCAAAATTCAGAATCCACAAATCGTAAAAACTTGCCTCAGCAACAATTACTACTATTTTTACTGTTATACGGCGGAGGTTTAAGGATTTCAGAGGCTTGTGAACTGCAATGGGAACAAGTTTCCCTTTCTCAACGTTCGTTAAGAATCACTGGTAAAGGCAGCAAACAAAGAATTGTTGTACTACCTGAACCAATTAACGAACATTTAAAACGGTATAAACAAAATCAACCATTTCAAACTAAATTTTTATTTGGTGAGTCTTCCTTAAATCCTAGAATTGGCTACAAATGGATAAAAGATATTGGCCTTAAAACAGGATTAATAAATCACCTGCACCCTCATGCTCTTAGACACAGTTACGCTACTCACTTACTTTCAAGCGGAGCTAATTTAAGAGTCATTCAAACTCTATTAGGACACGAAAGTCTTGCTGCTACGGAAAAATATACACATTTAAACCTTAACCAACTCTATCACACTCTTGAAAACAACCATCCACTAGGAAAAAAAATAAAATAGAACACCACAGGTTTTTATTGTCGAATGTAGTGTTCTATCGTTGATTCAATAACCGACATATTAATTTTATCTGTTTCAATTCTTTCACGAAGCTTTTCATGCGCTGACAAACTTTGTTGTAAATATGGTAACATCCAAGATTCCAAAGACAGAACTCCCTGCTCTGATAAAAATTTTAAATAAAACTGTAATTTAAGAATAAGTAAATCACTAGTTTTAATGAGATTTTCTTTGTTTAAATTTTTAAGACTATGACCTAGTAGATTATACAAGGCTTCTGAGTCTTGAACACCCTCTTGACTGACTCTTAAGATACAGTCAACCGCATGCAAAGCAAACTCTAAGATATCATAGTCTTTTCTGAGATTGTAAAAATCATTAATTAATTGAGCTTCTTCCAAAGTATTCAACTGATTTTTTTCTTCTTTATTAGTAAAAGTTAACTTTACATAATGTGTTGGCTCAAAAACACCACCGCCAAAACGTTTTTTACTTTTCAAGGCACTTCTAGCTAGAAATGATTTTTTTTCACCCTTATTTGACAAAGCCGTGATGATCAAATCGGCTTCTGAATACTTAACTTTCTTTAAAATTATAAAATAACCTGTCTCTTGCAAAATTTATATTTCCCAAGAACTTTGCTCTAAAATTTCTTTCACTAAATTTTTAAGTAAATCTAGTGATGGAACATCTTTACTATTCCTAAATTTTAAAAATAATAACTGACAACATATTTCTTTTTTTAATTCAGGAGTAAACCATTTTTGCAAAGCCTTGTTACTAAGAATTGAACAAGAAGCCAGAGAAGACAGATATGTATATCCTTGAGCTATTAATTTTTTCTCTAAGACGTCTGTATGAATTGTTGGAAAATGCAATAAAGCTCTATCATAACTATAATTTACACCTCCAAATTTTTCTTTCATATCATAATTAAGTGAAGAAAGTTTTTCAACTTCTTGCTTTAGCGCTAAATCCTTGTGAACTTTATTTTCTTCAAATCTTCTTTGTAATTCATTTACAATCTTTATCGTATCACCAACTGTGTTTATTTTTTGATAAGCTCCTAATAAGGAATTAACTTTAAATTTTTCTCCCAATTCTACCACTGTCATTTGCCCATCTACATATGAAATTTGCGCACTCAAGGGGTAAAAACTCTTATCACTAGGTACTGACATTGGTATATGTTTCACCGAAATTGCATAAATCTTTTTATGACTTAAAAGATTCTCTAAATCTCCAAAATTAAAAATTTCACCAGTTAATGGATGATCTTCAGGATAAAAAAGAAATAAAGTGTCTTTTTTTAACCCCTCAACAAATGAAATCAAATTGTCTTTATCAGTCTGGACTTGATCAAAATTGAAATTTTGAATTTGATAACCTTCTTTTAAAAAATGTCCATAAATACTTTCAAGCCAAGGAGTTACACCCTTGATAAAAGCCACACTTCTTTTATGGGCAAATAACTGGGCCAACGGTATAACCGTATCAAAACAGGCTAAATAAGGATTCTCGTAAACACGCAGATGATTCTCTTTTGCCAACTTCTTTTTAAGTTCTGAGTTAATTAAATCCCATTTTTCAGGATAATAAAGCCAATCCAACACCATGCTTCTAATTAAATCTTATTTACACACTAATGACTATAAAAAACTTGAGTACAAGAAGCCCGCTCAAAAGATCATTAGCAAACTAGTTAGTTTCTTCCTATCCTTAGGTCAGACTCTAAGCTGGTTCAATAATAAGACATACAAAAAACATTGTTCATCTCTTAGCGAAAGTCTATCCTAATTGGGAAACTAATATCAGGAGGACTCATGTCTAAATTTATTGTACTTTTATTATCGATTTTATGCTTTCATTCCGCCAATGCTCTTGTTGAAGCTAGACTCAGTTATGGTCTTCTCGGAAGTAATCCAGATCTAGCTTCGATCTATGTTCCTGGAGGAACAAGCGCAGTACCAACTATTGTTCCCAATATGGGCCTTGGAGTAGATGCCATTTTTGTAATTCCTATCGTAGGCTTGGGTGGTGGTATCCGTTATGAAAACCTTGGTTTTACAGCAAGCTCTGGAGGACTTGAATACAAATCTCAGCTAACAAGAACTTCTTTGATTGTAAATTACAGAATTATTAATACTCTAATTTACCTAGGCCCAATAGCAACTCTTGGAATTTCTCATTCAAATAATATCAAATGGTCAGATTCTAATATGAATGTCTCTGCAGATTTAACTCCCGATTCTACCTCATCATATTCTGTAGGTTTAGAGGCAGGTGTTGGTCTTCTTGGATTTATCATAGGTGCTGAAGTTGGATATCAAAATCTAAAATGGACCTCACTAAAAGATTCCAAATCTACTATCACAACAACTCCTAATTTAGATATGAGTGGAACCTATGCAAAAATCATGTTGGGCTTTGGAATTTAAAACTTTACCCCAAACAATTTCTATTTTTAAATAACTGATTCAACTGCGAATCTTTATCAAGGCACTCACTGTATTTTATAGAGTTAAGAAAATTCAACATCTCTTGAAAATGAAGTGAGTGACCATTCTTCTGGTAAAAATCTTGTTCATAGATAAATAATTTTTCTTCAAAAAACTTTGAAATTTCTTCGAAATACATAATTGTACTCAAAGACTCCATAGGCATATGTTTTGGAAACTTATCTTCATAAAAACCCAACATCCTCAAAGCTTTTGCTAAGTATACTTTCATATTCACTATCAAATTTGGTTGCAGTTGGTAATTCTCTTGTATCATCCAATTATACAAACTTTGAATGATGGCATCTTGCATTCTTATCTTTCTTAACAAAGTCGTTTTTGATCTGTTCATAGATGATTCTAAAAAACGATAGTCGGCAACCAATTGAAATCGAGAATCAAACTCAATATCCCCAGGTGAGAAAAGCGTATCCATTGAAATACCCATAGACTTCAAGAATGGAGTCGATTTAAATTTTGTTACCAATGTCTTGTACTGAGGTAAATGAGTTTTAAACTCAGAAGCTTTTAAAAAAGAATTCTCTATTAACTCAGAACAAAACATTTGGCTTTGATCTTGAGCATTCATATTAAAATCATAAGGAATATTTTTATTGTGCGACTGGATAAACTCTGTAGCAATTTTAAAAGCCTCTCGACCTGCCTTTAAGGCTACTTCTTTGTCTTCAAATCGCAGTAAAACTACTCTTGGATCCTTCTGCGTCAACCAATCATTTAAACTGGAAATTTTAGATCCATAGGGAATTAATGCCTCTACAATGACTTTTTCATTGTTTTCATCTAACCCAACGATAGCTAGATGGCTAAACTGCATCTCTGCATCGCCAATCCTTGCAATCATAGCACTCATATAACTTTGCCCTCGAATCATTAAAATATCTCCGGAATGTAGCATATCTTTGATATCGCCAATCTTCCTAAGAATGCCACTCGATGAATCACCTTTTTCAAAATTTGACATCAATTGAGGAGATTTTGCCTGAAGAATACCAGATTCACTAGGCACAATAACATTTTGATCTACAAGCCACTCTATAAGCATTTCTTCCATAAATCGAATATACCTAGTAGCAGTTTTAATGGACTGTAAGCACTGATAATTTAGTTTATTATCTACTGCTAACTCTTTTTGCTTATCCCTTATCAAACCTCTTATCTGAAACAAGCGATTCAGAGTTTCTATACCTTGCTCTTTCAAAATTTGTTTATCATTATCAGTTCTTGGAAAAAAACTATTACTTGTTAAATTGTCGATCTTCTTAATCCGCTCTAGTATGTAATCTACACAATTTTGCGAATCATTTTTAAGTGTCTTTAACACTAAGTAATTCTCTTTTACCTTTTCAACAAAGTTAAGTGGCTTATCAACCAAAGTTTTAACATCCTGAACTAGTTCTTTATGTTCTTGAGCTACTAATACTTGAGATAAGAGAATAATAGTAAAACTCAACTTGAATACAAAACTGAAGCTCTTATTCATTCTTTTAACTTCCTTGTTAAAGCCCACTCTAATGATACTATAGTACTTTCAACAAAGTTCCAATATAGGAGCTATTTCAGACCAGGTCTTGTTACACTAAAAAAAAAAGCAGCCCTCAAAGACTGCTTTTTTTAAACTTAAAATTTACTAAGCTAGGACTCTATCTCACCCTAAATTAGTTCTTAATAATCTTCTCTTTAAATACCTTCTTTGTGTCTCTCTTCGTCATCAACGTGAGACTGGATACCACCCTTTAAAGCAGGTCTGTAAGCCAAATGATTAATATCATATGTAAAATTACTTCCACTTAATCCTGGTGTCTGCCATTCTGGACCTAAACGAATGGCGTCTACAGGACAAGCTTCTTCACAGAATCCGCAAAAAACGCAGCGAAGAATATCAATCTCGTAACTAATAGGAAATTTTTCTACTTTAGGATCAGGATTTTCACTAGCTGTAATTTTAATACACTCAGCAGGACAGTTAGTTGCACACAACATACAAGCCGTACATCTCAGGCTTCCATCCTTTTTAACAGTTAAAATATGATTTCCTTTAAAGCGTGGACCATACTCGTACTTCTCTTCTGGATAGTTGATTGTCTGCATTGATTTTTTTGAAATCAAATTTTTCAACAAATGCTTCATGGTGATCCCAAGACCACCAATAACGCCAGGAAGATACCATTTACTTTTTTGAGCGGAATTTTGCACAATACTCATAGAGTTCCTCTTTTAAAGACAAATTCGTTTTTCTTTCTGTGTTCCAATTGAACTTGATCTGATCTTCTCTGAGACTCAACAAAGGCCGGCTTTTCTACAGCTGAAGGTAAAGTTAAATTTTTACCTGCAAACAATATTGCAACTTCTGTTAAAGTTAACGTTTCGTGAAGAATTGTCGTGGCCTTTTTAAATTTTTGTTCAAGACCAGAGTGGTTTACGAAAGTACCTTCTTTCTCAACGAATGACTTTAATGGAATAACAAAAATGTTCTTGTTTTTAACTTTTCCTGAATCAGAAGTTAACGCCTCAACCTTTGCAGCACCTAACCAAATCAAATTTTCAGCCTTAGAAAATAAAGCTAACTTAGAATCCATATCTGCAAATACAGATAAATTTTCTGGACCAGCAACTATAAGATTTTTTATTGATTTAGACTCTAAAGACTTCTCTAAATCTTGCCACTCAGTTTTAATTTGATGTTTTTCAAAAACTTTCAATAAACCCTTGGTGTTAGGATTTTTATCTCCTCTAATCAATAAACCATCGAAATCACCCATTTGCTTTTCATTTTGATTCCAATGATATACTTTTTTTATACCAAACTCTTTACTAAGAGTTCCAATGAAAGAATCATACTCCTCAGAGGTGTATTGTCCGGTCAAAACTACTGCTGTTTGATCTTTTCCAGACTTAACAAGCTGGTGTAATTCTTTAGCCAAGGCTCCAGGCAACATAGTTTCTAGAGAAGCTCCCCCAAGTTTTTTAATACCTTTTTCAAAGCGATTTTCTTTATTTGCAAACTGGTAGATGTTTCTTCCTTCATCACACATCCAGTAACCATTAACTTGTTCATTATGAACTGGTTTTACTCGGAACATACCTTCTTTATTGAAGTACACTTTCACATTACAACCAGTAGAACAACCATTACAAACAGTATCTGAGTCCTTAAGATACCAAACTCTTTGCTTAAATCGAAAATCTTTAGAAGTTAAAGCACCAACTGGACAAATATCAACTGTGTTTAAAGAATATTTATTGTCTAGGCTTTTACCTTCAACACAACCAATTTCTGAACGATCACCCCGATTAAAAATTCCTAGTTCATTCGTTTTAGAAACTTCCTCTGTGAAACGAACACATCGAGAGCACAAAATACATCGTTCTGAATCCAAGACAACTGTTGGCCCCAGATCAACTACTTTATGTTTTTTAACTTTTTTCTCGGCCATCTCTGGTTCGTATTTTCCAAAAGCCATGTATTGCTCTTGAAGTCCACACTCTCCAGCTTGGTCACAAATAGGACAATCTAATGGGTGATTGATCAAATGAAAATCAAGAACCCATTTCACTCCCTCTTTCACCTTGTCCGATTTTGTAGAGACCTTCATGCCCTCAGTTACTGTCGTGTTACATGCAATCTGTGGTCTTGGATTACCTTCGATATCACAAATACAGAGACGACAAACACCAGCCACACTCAACCCTGGATGATAACAGTAATGTGCTATGGGTTCGTCGGCTTTTTTAAAAGCCTCCATGATTGTTTGTCCATCTTTTACTTCGACTTCTTTTCCATTAATGGTGCATTTGGGCATAGAAGTTTCCTCTCACTTTAGAACGTCCTTCTCGAACATAAAATTCAAACTCATCTCTAAACTTAGACACAAAACTTAATACTGGCAGAGCCGCTGCATCTGAAAGGGCACAAATAGTTCTACCTTTCATATTGTCAGCAACCTTAATTAACAAATCAATATCTTGTAACCGACCACGACCCTCTAGAATTGAATGAACTATTTTATTTAACCAACCAGTTCCTTCTCTACAAGGAGTACACTGACCACAAGATTCATGGTGATAGAAATGCATCAAAACTCCTAACATATCCACCATGCATTGAGAGTCATCGATAACAATCACAGCTCCAGAACCAAGCATTGTACCTAATCCTGCAAGACATTCATAATCCAGTGTGGCTTTAGCCACTTCTTCTGCTGTTAAAACAGGTGCAGAAGATCCTCCAGGAATCACAGCCTTAAGCTTTCTTCCGGGCTTCATTCCACCACCCTCTTTCATAATCAAATCCATCAAGGGATAACCCAATGGAACTTCATAATTTCCTGGGGTTTTTACATTTCCACTTAACGAAAATAATTTGGTTCCCGCCGCCTTTTCAGTTCCATACTTTCGATAGCCTTGGGCACCATCTCTGATAATATACTTCACAGCAGCTAGAGTTTCGACATTATTTACAATAGTTGGCTTTCTTAGATAACCCTGAACCGCAGGAAAAGGTGGCTTTAATTTGGGTTGCCCTTTCGAACCTTCTAAAGAAGAAATCAAACCAGTCTCTTCACCACAAATATATGCACCAGCTCCACGATAAACATCCATATCATGATCAAATCCAGAACCTAAAATATTTTTACCAAGATAACCAGCCTTATACGCCTCTTCGATTGCTTGTTCTAAAACTTTGATAGGAAAATCATACTCACCACGAACATAAATATAACTTTTTTTAGAACCAACCGCGAAAGAAGAAATAATCATCCCTTCAATCAATTGATGAGGAGCTCTCTCCATCATTAAACGATCTTTAAAAGTTCCTGGTTCACCTTCATCAGCATTACAAACTAAATATCTTGGTTCATTATTTTTTGGAAGAAAACTCCACTTCATACCTGTAGAAAAGCCCGCTCCTCCACGACCTCTCAGCCCACTTGCCTTCACTTCGTCAATAATCTGTTGGGGCTGCATTTTGAGGGCTTTATCTAATTGTACATAGCCACCGTGTTTTTTATAACCATCAAGAAAACGGAACTCATCAAGATGATAGAATTCGGTAAGGTATTTGACTTCCATTATTTCATTCCTCTTAAAATATTCATTGCTGATTCTGGAGTTAATTTTTCAATATACTTTTCATTAACTTGCATCATTGGAGCTGTCCCACAAGAACCAAGACACTCCACTCTGGAAACAGAAAACCGGCCGTCGCTGGTAACTTCATCATATTTTACACCTAATTCATGACAAATATGATCCGCAAGTTCTCGACCACCTTCAAGAGCACAAGAAATATTGGTGCAAACCTGAACATGATACTTGCCTACAGGCTTTTGATTAAACATCGTATAAAATTTAAAAACTTCATTAATACGACTTGCTGGAATATCCATAATTTTTGAAAGGTAATGAATAATATCCGTCGTAATAAAACCTTTATTTTCTCTCTGGGCCACGTATAAAGCCGGAATAATAGCTGACTCTTTGGTTTCATAACGTTTTAATTCTTTTTGAATCTCTGCTAATCCTTCAGGGGATAATGTAAAAGACTCTTTGTTAGTTTCTAACATTTTAGTAGCTCCTCAATATTTTGATATCAAAATTATCTATCTAATTCACCAGCAATCACATTCATACTGGCAACAGTAGCAATAGCATCAGCAAGCATAGTACCCTTAACAACATGAGGGAAAGATTGATAAATCGCAAAACAAGGTGGTCTGACTTTCAATCTGTATGGATTTGCGGACCCATCACTGATGAGGTAAAATCCCAACTCCCCATTAGCAGCTTCCGTGGCATCGTAAACTTCACCCACTGGTGGTCTTAAACCTTTTATCACCAACATAAAATGATTCATCAACCCTTCAATGTTTCCATAAACATCTTTTTTCTCTGGCAGGACAATACCTTTATCACGAATTGTATAATCTCCCCCAGGAACGTTTTTACATACCTGCTCAATGATTCGAAGGCTTTGCCTCATTTCTTCAATTCTAACTAAATAACGATCATAAATATCACCGTTAGTTCCCACTGGAACATCAAAATTCAAACCATCATACCCGTAATAAGGTTTAGCTTTTCTTAAATCCAAGTTCACACCACTAGCTCTTAACAAAGGACCTGTGTAACCCCAATTAATTGCTTCCGTTGCAGATACAGGGCTAACACCTTGAGTTCTCTTGATAAAAATTTTGTTGTCTAACATCAAACGAGAAATCTCGTCCACACCCTCTCTCATTTCTTTGCAGAAGGCCATTACATCATCAAACCAACTCTCTGGAGCATCTTGAGCCATTCCACCAACCCGAGTTAGAGAAACAGTAAGTCTGGCTCCACAAAGTTTTTCAAACAGAGTGTATACCTTTTCTCTATAAGTAAATAAGTGAAAGAAAGCTGTCAGGGCCCCTAAATCAACGCCACCGGTACCAACGGCAACAATATGGTCAATAACCCTTGAAAGCTCACAAAGAATTACTCTCATAGCTTGAGCTTTGGCCGGAATTTCAACCCCTAAAAGCCTTTCTACAGCTTTACAATAACCTACATTGTTCATAGGAGCAGAACAGTAATTCAACCGGTCAGTGTATGGAATTACCTGATTGTAGGGATGAGTTTCTGCCATTTTTTCAAAACATCGGTGTAAGTATCCAATTTCACAATTAGCTCGCACTACGGTTTCGCCATCAAGCTCTGCCATCACTCTTAAAGTACCATGCATGGCTGGATGAGAAGGACCTATGTTAATAGGCACTAATTTTTCATTTAAAATATCACCACGAACATCACCTTCATTATCAAAATGGACAGGCAAAGTTTCTGTACAGTGTTGCTGATGATCAGCCTCATAGTCTTTTCTCAATGGATGACCTTGAAATTGATGATGAGTCAGAATTTTTCTTAAGTTGGCGTGCCCCTCAAAATGAATTCCAAACATATCATAGGCTTCTCTTTCAAACCAATCAGCGCCTTTCCATATTTTAGTAGCGGTCTGCACTGACTCACCCTCTGCCAATTGGACTTTAATACGTAAACGAGAAGCATCCTTTGAGGAAAACAAGTGATATACCACATCAAAACGCTTTTCCCTTGTAGGATAATCCACTCCACAAACATCCATTAAAAAGTCAAATTTTTGCGAAGCCTTAAGATGTTTTAAAACCCCACTAACTTCTTCCTTTGGTATTTCTAAAACATCATCACCGTTAACATTGGAAAATTTAAAATTCTGAGTTTTGAAATGCTTATCTAGCTCTTGTTTTAATTCATCAATCTTTGTCATTTGCTTTTTGTTTCCATTAATTAATTTACTTTTTACTTAATTTAAATACACCACGACTACTTCAATTCGTTAGAATTAGAAGTATATGGGTTTTTCCAGTTGTCACGCCAAGGACGAGGATGATTTTGAGAGATCATTCTTTGAAGCAATAAAATTCCATCCAAGACTGCTTCCGGAGTAGGAGGACATCCTGGCACATAAACATCGACTGGAATCACTCTGTCGCAGCCTTGAAGTACATGATAAGCACGATAAAAACCTCCAGAGCTGGCACAAGCTCCCATAGAAAGAACATATTTAGGCTCTAACATTTGCTCATAAATCCTAACCAATACAGGCGCCATTTTTTCAGTGATTGTTCCTGCCACTAACAAAAGATCAGCTTGTCGGGGAGAAAATCTAACAACCTCCGCACCAAATCGAGCCAGGTCATAACGAGGACCCATAACACTCATCATTTCAATCCCGCAACACGCCGTACCATAAGGCAATGGCCATAGAGAGTTTTTACGTCCCCAAGCCACAAGCGCATCCAACTTAGTTGTAAAAGCAAAAGAACGCGACATGTCCTCTAAACTTTTATCATTCCCATGGCTAACTGTTTTCATATCTTGAGCCGGCACAATAGCACTTGTTGGGTTGACTTGCTGATGGCCCATTATAGACGATTGAGATGTAGGGTGAGAACTCGAATTCTCATGACTCATGTTAAAACCTCATTTTTTATTCAATTACTTTTCAATTACTTATGGTTACTTTAATTTTATAAAACTGACAACTTTTATATTAGAGACTAATGATTGCGCATTTTTTTAGCAAGCTGAAATCGCTAGCATGGGCATCTGCATTCTTTGCTGAAAACAAGTATCTTCCAAAAAAAGATTTGCAAACCTAAGCCACGCCAGTAACAACTTTAGCAAAAAAACCAAACTCTGACTCTATGGACTTCAAACCAGCTTCTTTAAAAAGAGATTCTATAGAATTTTGAATATAGTCTTTATAAAATGGCTCATGGTAATCCATAGGAAATTGCTCTAAAGCCCAATTTAAACTCACATCATCGTCTTTCTGAATAGAATCTACAAGTCCGTAAAATCCACCAGGCCTAAGTAGCCTTTTGCCTTCGTGAATAACCTGTAGTCTGACGGCTTTAGGCAACTCATGAAATAGAAAACAAGAAAAGACAGCGTCAAAAGTCTCTGATTTTAAGGACAAACTCTCTGCTGCTCCCTGAAGATAGTTGATTCGATCAAACTTTTTCAACCTTTGACTGGCAACCTTTAAATAACTTGAACTTAAGTCTACACATGTAATCTTAGCTTTGGGAAAAGCTAAAGCTATGAATCGAGTCAAACTCCCTGTCCCACAACCGATTTCTAAAAAATGTTTTCCTAATCCATCGTCGTTATTAAAATGTTTTTTAAGCCTAGGGATAATTAATCGCCTCATGGCATCGGCAGTTCCAGAAAAAAGAACTTCAACTTGATGATCGTATATTTTCGCCGAATCTTCTCCAAAGTAACCATTAGTTTGAAAATGGAAATTTCTTTTGTAGTACTCAGGAGTTTCTTCAACTAAATCCATCAATCTTTCTTGAAACTCTTTCGTTTCTTTCTTTTCTCTTCTTTTAGCTGCAGCAAAAGCGTCAACAATAATAACTGGCAAACGTAAGACATGGGCCACTGGACTTTCTGGCAACAACACTTCGACAGGATAAATGTTATTAGAAATATTCTCGCTATCCTTTAACAACAAACTTTGTAACTTTGGCAAAGTTTGTCTAAAATGTTCAGAAAAAGATTTAGGTAAATCTCTTTTTTTTCTGGTAGCTAACCATTGCACTAAAGGCAGAACGCTGGCCTGAAGTGTGAAGTTAGCACTGCGTATAGCTGAGTACCCAAACAAAAGGTTTTTTTTTATTTTTGGAGCTAATTTCACTTCCATAAATCCTCCTACTCGCATATTTCAAAATATTTATAATTTCCTATTATTATTTTACATTCACTTTATGCTTAAATGACTTGGCAACTTCAGCAGATCCTCAGAACCAAGAAACAACTGCAACATAAACTGCGCTGCCAAGACCATATCCTCTAATTTAGCTAATCTTTGTGGATCAAAATGAATACTATTGGTATCTGTGTTTTTTAAAAAATTTAACTCTGAACTAACAGCTGCAATTATTTTTTGTTCTCGCATCCTAAGAACATGCTTTATCACATCATCTAAGTTTTCAACGGCCGTATATATCTTTTTTTTACCATCCTCGCTTGGAACCTCCACAACTAACCCCCAAGCAGATAATTCAGACAGAGCTGGACTTATTAGGGCTTTAGAGAGCTTTAGCCTCTGACTCAAATCAGTACCAGTCATAGGCTTGTGAGACAGATATAACTGAGTCCAAATAGCTCCGTGAATTCGCCTAAAACCCCAATATCTTATAAAGTTACCTATTGCCAAAGATAAACGTCTCGAACTTTTTAATGCTTCTTTACTTTCCATATTGTTAATAGTAGTATTAACAATATGGAAAGTAAAGAAAAGTCGCTTAAAGTGTATTATGATGGTCTTTGTCACCTTTGCTCCAGAGAAATAGATCATTACCGCCTTCTTAGGGGGGCCGGAGCTATAGAATTTATTGACATTACATCCAATACTTTTAACGCACAATCTGAAGGACTAGATCCTTTCAAAGTACATAAGATCATGCATGTTCGTCGTTGTAGTGATGGACAAATTTTAACGGCTGTTGATGCTTTTATTGAAATTTGGAGACAACTCCCGCAATATCAATGGGCCGCAAAAATTGCTGCCAGGAAATTTCCTAAAACCGTTCTAACTATTTTCTATCATCTTTTTGCCAAAAGTAGACCCTATCTACCCAAAAGAAAAAAAGATTGCACTGAAAGTCCTTATTGCGATTTAAATTGATACCAAAAAAAATGCAGAGGAAACTCTATACAAATGAATAACTTGTTATAAGCTTTGTCTTGAAAAAAATTTACCATTCTTGAAGTCAATATTTAGACTCCATTTACCAGCCTGGGAATTCCATTTAATTTGCCATTCTCTCTGCTCAAACTCTTGTTCTTTAGCAGCTATGCTGAGTTCGAAAGAATAGTTAGAATGATTTACCTTAGCAGCATTAAATAGTGCTAAGTTTTCTGTCAATAATGATAATTCAGCGTTGAAGTGATTGTCTGATGTTAAGCTTTTTTCTATAAAAACTTTGCTTTGCTGCAAATA
The DNA here is from genome assembly GCA_013359135.1 of Pseudobdellovibrionaceae bacterium. Classification (GTDB taxonomy): domain Bacteria; phylum Bdellovibrionota; class Bdellovibrionia; order Bdellovibrionales; family Bdellovibrionaceae; genus UBA2316. Next base: position 76,733 of record JABWCN010000001.1, read on the forward strand.
ACCCAGGTATAAATTAACCTGCTTATATTTTTTAAGCTTTAGATGTGCCTGAATTTTTTTTTCTCTAGAAAAAAATCTATCAAAAAAACCTATTTTAGGCTCTTCTAAAAGTAATAACTCATTTGAGTTTTTTACTTCTTGTATGCGATCATCAATTAACACTTTAAAATACTCTACCAACTGCGGTATCAACAAAACCTCCTTAGCAGATAAAAAGTTCAATAAAACGATTGGATTTATAATACCACTGCCTTTATCGTAAATAGTTTTTTGAGCTTTTTTGTTAACATCCATCAAAAAGAAAAATATTTCTGGACTATTTTCACCAATTTCTCCAATGCTTCCCAAGTATATTAAACTAGAAATATCTACTATATCCCTAGCACTAAAACCCTCAAAGCCTTCTTTTTTTGAGGAAATAATTTTTTGCAATCCATCCATGAAAGTACTCATTAGCTCATGAGATTGCTTTTTTTCTGAGCTTTTTAACAAACTGATAAGCTCAGTTAATGACACTTATTGGAAAACTGTCTAGTTTTCTACAGTTGAAATGATCCAGCTAACAAATTAAATTACCCCCACACTGATCCTATCCATTTTCATTTGATAGGATTCTCTTTGGCATATGTGAGGCGACATGACTGTAAAACTTAACCTCTTTTTTATTTTTATTTTGACAACTTGTTCTCTTAGAATTCAAGCTGAAGTCGAACACCCTACCTCTACAGAACCCTACTGCAGCGAACTTAAAAAAATTGAATCGAATTCGGAAAACATCAACTTCTTATTAAAAAAATTAAATACTAGCTACTCATTATCATGCAGTAAATGGATATATAACTCCTGCCATTCTCCCTTTCGTGTGGACAATGCTTTTAGCAACTCACAAAAAAATCTAGGTATCATAAATAAGAAAATACTTGAGAAAGCTCAAAGTCTTTACGAAACCAATGAAAACAATCGCAAAGAAGATCTGCGATTAATACTCAGCACCTATCAATCTGAAAATTTTCCTTTTGAAATTTCTAATGAGCAACTATTATTAAGTCTTAAAACATTAAATGACCACATTTTTCTATTGCCAAAAAGTAATCTAGGAATACAAGCTAACTTTCTTAAACAATATGTTGCGAATCAAATTATTGAAGCTTCCGAAGATATCAAAACAAAATGGAAGGATGAGTACGGGATTCTCCATGAAGATACAGAAGATGGATTTCTTTCTGTGCTTGCTAAACTTAAATCTAACTCTGAAAGAATGCAGCTGCTAATCAAAACCGCACAGCAAAACAGCGAGAGGGGGCGAAAAGATTTTATTGGTAATCTTACTCCCTATCACGCAAAAATGCTTTTAATTTTTCACTTAGACAACCTTATACGACACAAGCATCGTTATGATGTTCTTGCCGTAAATACTCTGTTAAATGGCTTAGCTAAAAAACTTAATCTAAAAGCTCATTATGGAAATAGTTCTATGTTATGGAGTGACATTGTCCCACATGATGGGTTTGTGATTGGAGCGTCCCTTAATCAAGTAAATAATTTCATAAAAAATGCGCCATCTTCAGCTCTTTATGGAAAAGGAATTGATTGCACTACTTTTGTTCAAAATATTCTTGTTAGTTCAGGTCTCAAATTTTTAGATGTAAATACAATTGGTAGATTAACCTCTTATGGTGCTGTCAGTAAAAATCAACTTCAGAGTATCGCCAAAATTGTGCCGTTGAAAACTATAAATGATATCATAACATTAACTCCTGGAGATTTAATTTTTCAGAGAGAAGATGGTGAAGACTCAGGACATGTAGAAATATTTGCAGGCTATGAGGGCGATCCTGTAAAATTAATTACTATCAATGCATCTGGAGGATTATATCGAAGTATTCTGAAAAGATATATTGATATAGTGGAAGATCTGACTACTTTTGACTGTGACAAAAGCAATCATTTTAATCATGATAAGAAAGTTCATTATTACAAAACTATTTTTAATAAAGATATTCAAGGATATTTATGATAAGATTCTCATTTACTCTAGCTATTTTTCTATTATTTTCACTTTCGTCTTTATCAAAAGATTCAATGCCTATTTCTCCAGAAACTCGATTGAAATATCAACTTAATGGATATATTGAACAACTTTCTAATGGAAATAAATCACATCTTGTAGCCTCAAAAGAAACGTATAGTGTCATTTATATTATTTCCTCCTTTGACGTATCAAATATAGAAAAAATAAATAAGAAGTATAAAGCCCAAATAACGTTTAAAACTACCAAACGCCTTTTACAAAATGAAGGCTGCCCTATCTCTCAATACGAAAAGTCTGAAAATATACAGCTGACAGAGGAAGTTGTGTTTGAAAAGTTGAAAACGAACTTACACTTTATTAAACCTCTTAGGGCGCCTTTTGTTTTTCAAGGCAAAGAGAACAGATATCTGCTGAACCCATCTTTATGTAAATAAGGACCTATTTACACCTTGCGCTTACATGAATTAATCCTTGTCTAAAGTCTAGAAATAGAAGTTTAATATTTCTATACATCATTCAAGGAGGATGCATGCAGCTATCAAAATCATGGAGTGTGATTTTATTATCATTATTAACATCAGGTACTATTTATTCTCAGGAAGGAGCCGTCCAACAGCAAGATTTTCTTGTGAAATACAAAAGCTCTGATATGCAAATCAAAGCACTAAATAAAATGAAAAGAGCTACTTTTCAGCAAAACGGACAAAATCAAAAAATTGAAATTCTTACTCCTGAATGGGTCAAATTATCAGGGTCACCAAAAAATATTGACCAAACGTTGCAATCACAAAAACAAGAAATTGAGTATGTTCAGCCTGATTACAAAATCAATTTGATTGAAAACTATCAAGTCGATGATGAAACATTAAGACAAGCCTACATTCAAGAGCTCACATCTGCTAACCAACTAGGAATTGAGATTCAATCCGTTGATAATCCTAGCTTTATATCAAAACCCCAAAGTACAAAAGGCAAAGACCCACTTACTAACAAACAATGGGGTATGATTGACATTGGTGGCCCTCAAGTGTGGGCTCAATACAAATCAGCTCCATCAATTATCGTGGCTGTTATTGATACTGGTGTCGACTATAATCATCCAGATTTAAATGCTAACATGTGGAGAAATCCTGGAGAAACGGGTATAGATGCTAATGGCAGAGATAAATCTAGTAATAAAATTGATGATGATGGTAACGGCTATATTGATGATGTTGTCGGTTACGACTTTTATAGTAATGATTCAAACCCCTATGATAATGCTGTTGGTCCATTACGTTTATTAATTGGTGGCGGTAATCCTGGTCATGGCACTCACTGCGCAGGTAACATTGCAGCAGTGGCTGATAATGGAATAGGAATTTCTGGGGTAGCTCCTAACGCAAAAATCATGGCTCTAAGATTTTTGGGAAACAACGGAGGAAGAACATCCGGGGCAATTAAGGCTATAAAGTACGCCGTTGATAATGGTGCTAAAGTATTAAGTAACTCTTGGGGTTCTGAGGGGGAAGATCCAAGTGAAGGTTCCGACAATAAGGCACTAAAAGAGATTATCGCTTACGCAGAATCAAAAAACGTACTCTTTGTTGCAGCAGCTGGTAATGGTCGTCGCGGAAAAGGTTATAATAATGACTCTGACCCAAGGCCCGCCTATCCAGCAAGTTATCAGATTAATAACATCATTAGCGTAGCTGCCATTGATGAAAATAATCAATTAGGGATGTTCTCTAATTGGGGGGTTAAAACTGTACATATTGGCGCTCCTGGCGTTAAAGTTTTTAGTACTATGGTTGGAGGTAAATATTCTGACAAAGTCATTCCCTTCATAGCAAAGTGGGAAGGAACTAGCATGGCAGCTCCCCATGTTTCAGGTGCTGCCGCTTTATATTGGTCTATGCATCCTGAAAAAACAGTTCTTCAGGTGAAAGATGCCATTTTAAACTCTGCGGTAAAAATACCATCTTTACAAAATAAAGTTGTCAGCAGTGGAAAGTTGAATTTAATTTCTTTGATGCAACAACAATAATTTACTAAATTTTAATTAAGCAGAATCCAGAGGATAATCCGCCTCTGAGCTCTGCTTTAATTTTATTGTCAATATTCAAAGAAGAGTCAATTTGATAAAAAAACTGACTCTTCTTTTTAAAAAATTAAGCCTTAGTCTTTACTAAAATGGATTTTGAACTGAAAAGTCACCAGTCACTTTTAAAGGAACTTCTTCATAGCTAGTTTTCGCATCATTGTATCGTTTTTCAATAGCCAATAATTCCCATTTGCCTTTAGCCGTAAATTTTCCAGAACCTTCTTTGACCGCAACGCCACCACACCTAATAGAACAAGAAGAGTATGACTTCGCCTTAAGTTCAGAAGTTGAGGTGATAGCATCTGTTGAGTTATATCCCAACTTTAAGTCCCAAGCAGAAACTATGGCATTGCCATTAACATCTTTTCCACTCTTATAGTACAGCAATCCCAAAGTTGTTGATGCTAAAGTACATTCAAACTTTCCTAGTTGTGCTGTTTCTACAGTAAACTTAAGCACCTCAACTCTGACTTCAGAATTTGCACTTCCCAGCCAAGTAAATGTAGGTGTACTAATTTCAAAATAGTTTTTTATTGATCCACCATTCGACCAAGAATTTTTAGATACCTCATCACACGAAGGGGTAGTTGAAGGAATGATCGTCGCTGCAGAAGAAGAAATATCTACCTTTAAATTATCACTGCTGTCATCTTTACTTCCACAACCTAATAACATTATTAATACAACAAAGAGTTTAATTCTCAAAAAGAAATAGATAGATTTTATATTCATAAATTTCTCTTCCATCTAATGTTTGATCTCATCAATATCATTATAAGTTAAAATTTTTGGAGTTAAAAACACTAAAAGTTCCGTATTAGTTCGAGACGACTGTTTTTGTCTAAACAAATAACCAAGAATTGGAATATCCTTTAATCCACTTATACCAACTTCACCCTCAGCCGTATCATTTTGAAAAATACCTCCGATAACACTCGTCTGTCCATTTTTGACAAGTACATTAGTCTCTACATTTCTTTCAAACTTAGGCGCAGAAGCTGGTAAAGCAGCATTAGCAGCAATTCCTGGATAAGACCTAGATACTTTAATATTCATTTTCACCGAGCCATCGTTGGTAATTTGAGGAGTAACTTCAAGACTCAACACCGTTGACATCGGAGATCCCTCACTTAATCTTCCTTGATTATCCACGACAACACTTTTCAAATCATTCTTAGCCGAAATCACTGCTTTATTGTTATTTATACTTACGACTCTTGGAGAAGATAATACCTTAACTTTATCTTCTTTTTCTAGAAGAGCCAATGTTGCCGCAAGATTCCCAAGGACATCTAATACTCCAATGTTTAATCCAAATCCATAATCAGATGATGTAGATGGTTTTCCCATTGAAAAAGCAGGAGTTATATCTACCTTACCTGACCTTATCGCTTGACCATTAAAACCCCAGTTAATTCCCACTTGCCTTTGAAAATTTTCATTAGCTTCAACAATTTTTCCTTCTATAAGAACTTGAGCGGGTGGTGTATCCAAGTTTTTGATCATCACATCCATTTTGGCTAATACCTCTTCGGTATCAATAACAATAAGAGAATTGGTTCTAGCATCAAAAGAAATGCTACCTTTATCCTTCGTTAAAAAAATCTTCAGTTTATCCTGCAAATCACTTCCTTCTGCAAAACTGATTGGAAAAATTCTAACTTTTGTAGGATCAATCTGCTTTCTTTCGGCAATCTCTTTGACTTTATCATTGAGTTCTTTAGTTAACACTTCAAGTGGAGCAATTCTTAGAATGTTACCAATTTTAGAATAACCTAATTTTTTAACTTTCATTATGACGGTTAAACATTGATCCCATGCAACTCTATTGATACCAATTGAAACTTTTCCAGGGGGGACTTCTTCTGTGATTAAATTCAAATTTACAGAAGAGGCTAAGAGATTAATAACTTCTTTTGTTTCCATTTCATCAAAATTACAGTCAATAATTTCTCCGTAGAATTGCGTGTTTTTTTCTAAAAACTCAGCAATATTTTCATGACCTATTGGCATACCTGAAGCTGCTGCACTTACTAATGATTTATTCTTCTTAGAAAAACTGGATTCATCCTGACTCAAGTCAGACGAATTCTTGTTTATTTCATCAAGCTTATTTGTATTAACAACTTGATCAGTAGCCTTAGTATTTTCATTGGTAGCTACAATCAAAGAACTTCCTTCCATCTGAATAAAAGGCTCACTAGCTCCATTCCTCAATTGCAATACAACTCTGGTTGTCGACGTTCCTGAGTTTTGATAAGTATCTACTGATGCGATGCCACCCTTAAATTCTTTCATATTCAAAGGCCTAAGGACTCTTGCACTTGCTTTAGAATTTGGAATCTCTATAACCACTTGATTCAGTTTATCATTTTTTCTAGTTGTATAGGTGAATGGGGCATTTGCATCGATAACTAAAGTTCCACCTGTATCATTACCCTTAAACTGAATACTAGTTAAATTCACCATAGATACTTTAGGTTCTGGCTCAGCAATAGGTACCGGCTTAGTATCTTGAACAATTGGCTCTGGAACTGGCTGACTAGGAGCAGGCTCTTGTTGTGCCAACTCCTGTGGCTGAATTTCTTGCGGGGGTGGTTCTTGTGCATTTGACGTGTTATCTAATGCTGGTTCTGTATTATTAAACTCATTTTGTTGATTTTCTGTAACTTGCGGATTTGCATTCGCAGCATTATTATCAGCCTGATTTTCATTGGCGATAGCTGATGGCTCCTCAGCAAATTCATTTGTAGAATCAGCAGGTGATTCATTGGCCGCAGAAGAGCTAGAGCCTTCATCAAATGCAGGGTCAGCGCTCGTATCACTGGAGGCCGTTTGATCTGATACCGCAAAATCCTCATCTCCTCCTGTCGGTTGAGACGAGCATGATGATAAGACATATACCAATGCCAATAGCAAAATTATTCTCTTTTTAACATCCATGTTAAATTCTCCAACCTTAATTTGGTTCGTTTTTCTTAAATTTCAAAATTACTTTTTCCATATTTTTTTGTCCATCAAAGACTTTAACCTGCTCAATAACCACATTATCTCTGTTAATTTCGATAATTTTACCCTCATGCCTTCCAATTGAATCTCCCTTACGTAAATAGTAAGTTTTTCCTTCTGTCACTTTAACAGCAGCTACAGGATTTTGCTTATTAAAAACAATTCCAAGTAAAATAACATCGTTAGGAACTACAATAGTTTTTATCGTCCTAACCATTGGCGTCTCTTTAGCCGGTTCTTGGTTAGTTGATTTAACATTAGTGCTTTCATCAGTTGTTTTCAATAACGTTGGATCAAACTCTCTGTATGGTTTGAATGGATCACGTCCTTCTGATTCGTTATAAAAAAATACTTTTTTACTTTCATCAATCAGACTAGGTGCTCCAATTTCTACTCCAAAAGATGGGGGTGAAGTTGGATTTAAACTAGAATTTGACTCAACTTTTTTATTTTCTAAATTTTGACCTGAAGGAGCTGTTGCCTGAATCATCGAACCTTCATTTATCATCTCAGCACCTTGAGAAGGAGATGATACCTCTGGTGCCTGAGCAAAGAGTAGCTTTGTAGAAAATAAAATTAATATGCTCAACTTCATTTGACTACCTTCTTAGCCTCTTCTTTATTCTCAAGAGAACGATAACCGTTAATAGTCAACTCTACTTTCAAAGCATTTTTAGAATTCAACGCCTTAGTAATTCTGTACTTGGATATTGTCGTTATCGTCTCAAAATTACCAGCTTGAACAAAAAAAGTACCTAACTGTCCATAATTTGCTGTAAACTCAATATCTAAAGGCAACTTTTCAATAATATCAATTCGTTCCGTGGATAAGGGTCTTTTAGAAGTAATTTGAATTTGGGGTTTTTTTGCAAAACCCTCAATATAAGAAATCACGTCTGAAGTCGTAATATTATTAGGAAGTTTCTTTTGTATATCATCTAAGTTTTGACTCAATTTTGTTACATTTTGTTGAACAACTTGAGCCCTTTCCTCTGTGCTTTTAGTATCATGGGCTTTTTGTTCTTCTTGAGCTTTTTGGCTTTTTAAACTATTCAGCTGTATTTCCAAAGAGTTCATCGAATCTTTAAAAGAAAATAAATAATATAAACCAGCTAACAAGAAAGAAAATAGCAAAATTTTGCTAAATTGAATTCCAACTAGTTTTATAAAAAAATTCGTCATAAATCATTTACCCATTGAAATTTTCATTTCAAAGCTTTCCACTTTTTGGCCCTCAAAATCGACCGTCTTTTGTTCTAATATTTCACAAGAGTTGAATAGAATATTCTGCTTAATTTCATTTCTAAGCCTCTGGACATCAGAAGCGTTGTAAGATAAACCACGCACTTTAATTTCTCCAACTGCTGAATTATCTGTTTTGGAAGTATCATAACTATAGGTAAAATCATCAATCCATAATTTTTCTGGTAAAGATTTTTGAAAAAACTTATGCACTTCAATTTCATGCCCTCGTAAAGCATTTAGAAAATTAATTTTATCAATTTTTTCTTGAATAATTTTTCCTTCTTTTTCAAATTGTTTAATATCTTCAACAAATTTTTCTTTAGATTTATTAAACTCAACGAGTTTGTTAATTTCCGCCTGTAGAGTTGGGAATTGAGACTTTACTTCTTCCTGGTAATAATAATTATCAAAAAAATATAATAACAAAGGAAAGAAAAATAAAGCCATTAGTCTTAAAATACCTTGTTTCTGCAATTCTTGTTTTGTTAAAACGACTTCAGCAGAAATAGCTATCGTGGTTAATTGCGGATTTAACTGAGACTTACTCTTGTTGTTGATTAAGTTAATTCTTATCACTGTCACCAACCTGTCTTAATCCCAATCCTAATGAAACAGCTGAAAACTGAGAAATTTGCTTCAAAAATGCTAATGAAAATTTTTTAGTATTGGCTTGAATCTTTTTAAAAGGATTCAAAATCTCGAAAGGAACTCCAGTACTTTTGGATAAAGAATCTATCAAACCAAATGTAGAAGAAGCTCCCCCTGTGTAATAGAATTTATCTACATTCAAACCATTAGTTGATACATTTAATAAGTCTAAAGAATTCTTAATTTCTTCAATCACCGAATCGGTTGTCATCTGAATATGAGAATTAACTTCTTCTGGAATTTCTTTTTTTGTTGAAGCCGAAATCTTAAGTGACTCAGCTTCATTTAAAGACACTCCAAGATTTTTTGAAATTTCATTAGTATAGTTAGAACCCCCAACTAAAATATCCCTACAAAAAACAACCTCTCCTTTTGAAATAACGACAAAGTTAGTAACAGATGATCCAAAATTAAAAATACCAACATTTTGTTCTTTCAAACGACCATAGTTATGCTCAAAAACATTAGCTAATGCAAATCCCGTAACATCAATAATAGAAGATTTTAGATTCGCATTTTCTACTAATGATAGATATTGAACAATAATTTCATTCTGAGCTGCGACCAACAACACATCCATCGTTGAACTTTGTGTAGAAGATTTTAAAATAACATAAGTTAAAGAAATATTATTAATATCAAAAGGTATGTATTGCTCTGCTTCAAAACGAATTTGTTCTTTAAGCATCTTTTCTTCCATAGCAGGCATTGTGATTTTTCTGATAATCACTGAAGTTCCACTAAGACCAACACACACTGACTTTCTTTTAGATTTAATCTCTGCAATAAGACTAGAAATTGCTGAACCAAGGGCGTAGACATCCTTTATTTCCTCTGGTGCCATTGAATTTAGTGGAGTCGGTAAATAGCCAAAGTTCTGCAAAGTCGCATTGCCACCGCTGATATCCAATTCAGCGATTTTTATCGAGCTAGTACCTATATCAAGACCTAGTAATTTTTTGGAATTAAATAGCATTATTTATCCTTCACTTTAATCTTGAATTGGACCTTATAAAGAGTCAAACAAGTGACCAGCTCAAAATCCAGGTAAAAACAAATTAAAGTACCACTCACTTAAGTTTTTCCCATAAAAAATAAAAATCCCTGCACCTAAGACTAGATAAGGGCCAAAAGGGATCGCTGTTTTTAGTCCGTCCTTTGATTTTAAAGCATATAAAATTCCAACTATAGAACCTAATATAGCTGAGCTCATAATAACAAATGGAATAGCCTTCCAACCAATCACAGCTCCTATCCACGCTAGAAGCTTAATATCGCCACCACCCATGCCTTCCTTTCCGGTAAAAAGAAAATACACATAAGCTAAAAGCCATAAGAAACCACCTCCCATTAAAACCCCTAAAAAAGCTTCCATGAATTCTCTCTCTGGATTGAGTAGTGCTCCCAGCAAACCAATCACAATTCCAGAAAGGGTAAATTCATCTGGAAGTATCATGTGATCTAGGTCAATAAAAGAACTCACCAAAGCTGCAAATAAAAAAAGGAGTACTTCTATCAAGTAAAAGTGAAAACCAATTTTTAAATAGGCAAGACTAAACAAGGCCCCACACAAAAACTCTACAATCGGATATCTAATTGAAAAGGAAGCTCCACACTTTCTACATTTTCCTCTAAGCAAAACCCAAGAAACTATTGGAATATTATCAAACCAAGAAATTTTTCCGTGACAAGAATAACAATAAGACCTTGGTCTAATAACGCTTTCATTTTTTGGCATTCGGTAAATCAAGACATTTCCAAAGCTTCCAAATAAACAACCGTAAATAAAAAAAATTGTGGCCCATAAAGATTCATTAAAATCAGATAAAAAACTCATTTAGCATTTTCTCCTGATCTATGTTAAAATAATAACATGACTTTTAAAATGATTAATTTAGGTTCTTTATTTTTTTTATTTCCATTCATTGTTGGAATATCAAGCTGTGGCAACTTACAAAACCGATCACCCCAAAGTGAAAGCACTGTTAGTATTTTTAGTCCCAAAGTCAACGCTGAGAAGCAAGAGGTAAAAAAATTTTCAGTTGCATTTTTAAAAAAACAATACATAAAAATTTTATTAGGAAAGCATGGCGACTTAAAACAGGTCAGCAAAGGCGATTGTAAAGCCTTTACAGCAGAAGATGAGATTTACTGCACTAGCAACGATTGCAAGGCAATTTTAAAAAAACAACCTACATTTTGTGAAAATAATAACTCTGACTGCAAAGCTCTTCTAGATGATAATTGGCAATTATGCCAATCAGATAGCTGTAAAGCAGTTCTGAAAGATAATATCACCGAGTGTAATGAAAAAAATTTTCACTGTAAAAGCCTATTTACTCCTGCTCTATGTAAAACATCAGACTGTGAGGCTGTACTAAAAGAATTTACCTACAAGTGTGAAAGCCCTTTTTGTAAGGGGATTCTCAAGGAAAACCCAACAGAGTGTGATTAAGTTTGAAGAAAAAGGCATGATTATATTAAGTGATATCTTTTTTATTAAATTTACGTACTCCTAAACTTAGGAATAAAAAAATCCATAAAGAGAAATATCCGATCATAAAAATAAACTCCTGAACTGGAATAGATTGCTTCAAATAATAAATACTTTTCCAATTCATGCGATAAAACTGAGGACTAACAAACTCTAAAACTTTGTAGTATTGAGTTATTGTCGGATCCTTCATCATTTTCACAAAGTAATCTACATTATTAATCCAGTGGCCATAAAGGTAAAAACTCAAGCCAAACAACAAGCTCAACACCGGTCGAATAATAACACTTAAAAACAATACAAGAGAAAAAACTACTGTCACCTTCATAAAAATATTAACTAGAATCATTACTGAATTGAAAAAATATTCAGCATTCATAAAGAAGAGATTCAGCAACAACATTAGAAATACTAAATTTAACAACATCAGAAATACTAGACCAAAAAATTTTCCTATTAAAAACTGAGCTCTTGAAATAGGTTTAGCTAACAAAAGCAAACAAGTTTGCTTTTCTATTTCCTTGTGAATTATGTAGCTTCCTGAAAACAAAGCTAGTCCCAAACTAGAAATCTCGATCGTTGCTAATCCCAAATCAGCAAGAATTCTTTGATATTCAAACAGAGATAAATTACCAAGCCCAATACTTAATAAAATTAAAAAAATAGAAATAAAAATAATAACAATAAATAATTTTTCTCTGACAAGTTCTAAAAAAGTGGCTTTACTAATCAAGAACATACTTTTCATAACATTTTCTCATTTTGTTTAAACCTAAATGCTTCTTCTAACGATGGAAACTGCGACATAAATTTTTTCAAATCATCATTGTAGATAATTTCACCTTGATTGATAACAACTAAATGATCACAAAGCTCTTCCATATCTTGCAATAAGTGACTACTAAAAAAAATTGAGATGCCTTTCTTTTTTTCTTCTTTCAAAATATCTTTAACCATCATCCTTCCATCTGGATCTAATCCAGACATTGGCTCATCAAGAATCAGCAACTCAGGTTCATGTATCAAAGCTTGAGCTAATCCAGCACGCTGAAGCATACCTTTTGAAAAGCTTCTTAAGTATTTGCTTTTGGCATTTACAAGACCAACCTTATTTAACACATTATCAATTTTTTCATTCATCAATTCTATCTCTGTCTTAGCAGAATAGTTAGTTTCCAAATTACTTTTCTTAGAGCCACTTACACTGAGCTGATAATGGAATTTTAAAAACTCATATGCTGTAAAAAACTCATACAAATAAGGCCGTTCTGGCAGGTAACCAATTTTTCTTTTATTATGAATATTTAACTCTTGATCAAAAAATAATATTTCACCTGAATTTTTAAAAATAAATTGCAAAAGACATTTAATACTCGTTGTTTTTCCAGATCCATTATTTCCAACAAACCCAGTGGTCTTATTTTTTGGAATTGAAAAGCTAACATTTTTTAGTACCTGCTTTTCTTTTTCCCAAAATGCGCCTTTAAAGCTCTTATTTAAGTTTTTCACCTGGATGACATAATCACTCATATCGACTTCCTAAAAAGTTGTTCCATCTAATCACTTAATTTCAATATCTAAGTTTTTAATTACTTCTCTAACTGGATCGTACTGTTTACTTGTCGCTGGCATTAGTTCTTTTTCACCAAGAATCTCACGATATTTTTTTTGAGTTTTACTCTTTTCAAATAGATCCACTAAGTTAACCATCACCGAATGAACAACATTAGGATACTTTGTATAAAATTCTTGTCTCACCGTGAATGGATCGGTTGGAATTGGACTGCTCACCCAAAGGACTTTAAAATTTTTTTCCTTAGAGAATTTTGTCCAAGCCCCATTTTTACCTTTAGCATCGTCACTAAAAACAGCAATGACGTCGACTTTCCCTTCTTCAAGTAATTTAACTGAATTAGAATGATTTCCTGAAAAAATAATACTTTTAAAATCAGAATCATTAAAATTAATTTTTTTAAGCTGTGCTTTAGGATACAAATATCCAGATGTAGATTTAGAATCCACAAAAGCAATGGTTTTACCTTTTAAATCAACAAATCTTTTAATTTTACTCTTGCTAGAAGTAACCAAAGCCGAGAAGTAAAATGGCTCATTGTAGATTTTTTTCAATAACACTTTAGCCTGAGCTGTTTTCTCTGCATAAACAAATGAGAGGGCTGTCAAAAAAGCAAAATCTATCTTTTTTTCCTTCATAGCTTCTATCAAAGTGTTATAATCTTTCGAGATATAAATATTTACTTTAATTCCCAAGGAAGACTGCAGCTCTGATGCAAGTTCTATACTTTCCTTCTTCACCTGATCTGGATTACCTCCTGGAATAATCCCAATGGTCAAAACTTCTGGCACTTCTTCATTTGCCATAGCAAGATTATTAATAGATAAGCTTAGAAAAAAAATTAATAGTAATATTATTTTTGATACAAAAATCTGTTTTAAGAAAGACTTCATGTTCATCCTTTTTAGTTGGATGCTTTAAAGTCTCTCCACATCAAAAGATCCTTCGGATTTCTTTTTCAAAGCTAGTAGGAAAGCCTCCGCAGCATCACTTTCGGTGATACATGGAATACTATAATCAATACAGGCTCTTCGTATATCAAAACTAGCTTCGATAGACTTTCGTCCAGTAGTTGTGTTAATAACCATAGCTACATTTCCTTGACGAATATGATCAACACAATGTGGACGGCCTTCATGAACTTTTCTTAAAGGCAAACAGTCTAAACCATTTTCTTGGAAATACCTTGCTGTTCCTGTCGTTGCTGAGAGCTTATAACCCATTTGCGACATCTCTTTAGCTAAAGCTAACATTTCTTTTTTATCTTTCTCTCGAAGAGAGAAAAAAGCCTCACCTTTTGCTGGCAAATTCACATGACTGGATAAAAAAGCCTTCATCAAAGCTTCTGAATAATCCCTTCCTCGCCCCATAGTCTCCCCGGTAGACTTCATTTCAGGTCCCAATATAGAGTCAGATTCAGTAAATTTTTTAAAAGGAAATACTACGCCCTTAACGCTAACAAAATCAGACTTACGCCAATCCCATTGTTCAGGCTTTACCTCTTGTTTTGATTTCATTAATGTCGCAGCCACTCCTAGATCAATTAATGGAATCTGCGTGGCTTTAGCTATAAAAGGTACTGATCTTGAACTTCTAGGGTTTGCTTCTAAAATATAGATTTCATCATTTTTAATAGCTAACTGCAAATTCATGTGACCAATAATATTCATTCTCTCTGAAAGTTTTTTTGATAAGGCTTCTATTTTAAGACAAGTTTCTTCTTTCAATCTCTGAGGCGGTATAACGCCCATACTATCCCCTGAGTGTACACCAGCGGCTTCGATATGCTCGACAATACCGCCAATAATAATCCAGTCTTTTCCACGGACCAGATCCACGTCAACTTCCAAAGCACCTGAAAGAAATTGATCCATTAAACATGGCTGAGTTGATGAAATAAATTCTTTATGTCGTTCAAAATAAGATTTAAGCTCTTCTGAACTCTCAAGAACTTCCATACGACGTCCACCAAGAACAAAGCTAGGTCTACAAATCATTGGGTAGCCTACTTTTAGCTCCAACTCCAAGGCCTGAGACAAGCTTCCAGCCATTCCTGAAGTAGGAATTTTAATACCAATCTCATGACAAATTTGACTGAATAGACCTCGATCTTCTGCTAAATCAATCGCTTCATTAGACGAACCAAGAAGTTTGAAGCCCCTAGCTTCTAGTGATTTTGCTAAGTTAATAGGAGTTTGACCACCTAGCTGAGCTACAAATCCTTGGGGTCTAGTAACTCTCATGATTTCAGTTAAAGATTCAACAGTGAGTGGCTCAAAAAAAAGTAAATTAGAAGTGTCATAATCTGTGGAAACAGTTTCAGGATTTGAATTTACCATAATCACTGGAATCTGATTTTTTTGAAAAGCTTTAACACCACGAACACAGCTATAATCAAACTCAATTCCTTGTCCAATACGATTTGGCCCACTCCCAATAATTACTACTGGTTTATCCAAGTTAGGCAACTCTGAAAACTGTGACCAGTAAGAAGAATACATATATGGAGTTGAAGACTCAAACTCAGCGGCACAAGTATCAACGCGATTAAAGTGGGGATGAATTTGATGTTTATTTCTTAAATTTAAAATTTCACCCTCATTGACTTTTTTTAACTTAGCAATACGAGCATCTGAAAAACCATTTCTTTTGGCCTCTAGTAAGACATCAAAGTTAAGCTCAGATTGTTTAATTTTATTTTCAATTTTAATTAAACTCTCTACGTGTTCTAAAAACCAAGGGTTGATCTGTGTTAAACCCTCTAGTTCGAGAACCGATTTACCGTCTCTAAAGGCTTGAAAAACTGCAAAAATTCTCTTTGAGTTTGGATATGATAACATTTCTGAAGTGTACTCTACATCGGGAATTCCTTCAGGATGATACTCTAAAGACAACAGTGCTTTCATCAAAGATTCATTAAATGTTCTACCTATACCCATCACCTCTCCAACGCTTTTCATTTGAGTTGTGAGAATGTCTTTGGTCCCTGAAAATTTCTCGAAAGCAAATCTTGGAATTTTAGTCACTACATAATCTAAAGCCGGCTCGTAACAAGAAGGGGTCGATTTTGTGATATCATTTTTAATTTCATCAAGTGAATAGCCAATCGCTAACAGTGCTGCTAATTTAGCAATCGGAAAACCAGTTGCCTTGCTAGCCAAAGCAGAGGACCGACTCACGCGTGGATTCATCTCGATGACTACTCGCTCTCCTGTTGTTGGATGGACAGCAAACTGTACATTAGCTCCTCCTGTTTGAATTCCTACTTCATTAATAATTTTGTAGGCTTCATCACGCATCTCTTGATATTGCCTATCGGTTAAAGTCATCTGTGGTGCCACCGTAATACTGTCACCTGTATGTACTCCACAAGGATCAAAGTTTTCAATGTGACAAACTACCACAAAGGTCCCCTTATGATCTCTCATGACTTCAAGTTCAAACTCTTTCCAACCTAAAATACTTTCCTCAACCAAAACCTCACTGGTTGGGCTTTCGTGAAGGGCCTTCACCAACATAGTTTTATACTCTTCAGGTGAATAGGCTATTCCACCACCACCACCACCAAGAGTATAATTAGGCCTTAAAATTAAAGGATAACCTAATTCGCCAGCCACTTCCAAACCATATTCATAATTTCTGACCAAGTAGCTCTTAGGATATTTAGCTCCAATTTTATCCAAAATATTTCTGAATAACTCTCTGTCTTCAGCTGCGCGAATCACTTCTGGTGTCGCACCAAGAAGCTCCACATTATACTTTTTTAAAATACCCTTTTCATGTAAATCCAAAGCTAGATTCAGAGCCGTTTGTCCACCTAAAGTGGGAATCACGGCTTGTGGTTTTTCTTTGATTAAAATTTTCTCTAGGTACTCTGCCTTTAATGGTTCCACATAAACACTTGTTGCAAGCTCAGGGTCAGTCATGATTGTGGCTGGATTTGAATTAACAAGGACCACTTGCAAATTTTCATTCATCAAAGCTTTACAGGCTTGAGTTCCTGAGTAATCAAACTCGCATGCCTGCCCTATCACAATGGGTCCACTTCCTATAATTAAAACTTTTTTCAAATCTTGTCTTTTTGGCATACAGACCCCTTGAGTATAAAATACTTATCTAGATGGTTAGTTTAGATTCATTTTGATAAATTTTTTCAGGACTTACATGTTTATACTGCTCGAATTTGTAACGCATCTTCATTAGTCTGAACATGAGAATTTCAGGATCAAGATCGCTGTTTTTTCGGTGCTTCTTAACCTCTTCCAAAATAATTTTTTTTACACTAAAGGGATGAAAGCAAAAACCTTTCATAAAAACTAATTGTCCATCAACTTCGATCAAGCGAGTTTCAAAAACTTCATCTTCGTTAAATCCAAAAAGAATTTTAGAACTCTTAACAACTAATTTTTGATTCTTGAGCAAATCTTTAATATATACGTCTTTATCTTTGATTTTGATAAACTCGAACAAAGAATGTGTGTTCTTTTTCAAAACATCAATATACTTAATTTCGTCCTCTGTAAAACGTAACTCTCTAACTAAAAAACAAGAGTTCAATGGAGTTTGACCAAAATTACTCAATTTACGTGTGAAAAAATACCAGTCATAAAACTGATTCATTCTCAACTCAAAATTTTCACTCAAATCTTGATCTAGAGCCATGTGATCAAAAAACTCTTTCTTAGCTAACTGAATCTCTTCAGAAAACGAAGGACCAGCAAAATGATTTAATATTTTTTCCATGACTGTTTCGTGACTTATCATATCCTTTTACCTATCTTCTGTTTTTTTATTTAAAATCATCTCTTCAAAAAAATATTTAAATAGCTCTGAGGCCTCATGAGGTCCTGGACAAGCTTCTGGATGATATTGAATACCCAAAAAGTTTCTTCTCTGAGAGAAGAAACCTGCCACCGTATGATCGTTTAAGTTTCTTTGAGTCACCATTACATCTTCAGGCAAAGTTTTCTCGTCTACAGCATAACCATGATTTTGGCTTGAAACGTAGATTTTTTTTAAAAGTTGATCTTGAATAGGATGGTTACTTCCTCTATGTCCAAATTTCAATTTGTAAGTCTTAGCTCCTAAAGCTAACGATAAAATCTGATGCCCCATGCAAATACCAAAAATAGGAATTTGACCAATAAATGGCTTCACTACATCTGCTGCTTGCTGAACATCTGCAGGATCGCCAGGACCATTTGTTAACATCAAGGCTTCTGGTTTATAGCTTGCAATGATATCAAAACTAGTTCGACTATTAAAAATCTTAATCTCACTCGCATACTTCTTCAACTGTCTTAAAATATTTTCTTTAACACCAAAATCAAGTACAGCAACTTTTGGACCGAAAGGAATTTCTCCAATTTGAATTTCTGTTTCTTTTCTAGAAACCTCAAACACCCAATCTTTTTGAATTTTCTTTTTTTCATCAATTAAAACTTTAGCCTTTATTTTGGCCTCTTCTTTATCCTTAGCAATAACTATAGCTCCCCAAGGGGTTCCCTGCTTTCGTAAGTGCATAGTTAGCATGCGCGTATCTAGGCCTGTCAATATTGGAACATGACTTTCATGAAGTCTCTTAATCCAACCATGCTCACGTTCAGAATATTGAGTCTGAAGACAAACAAACCCCTCAATCCATATTCTACGTGATTCCCAAAAATCTCTATTAACACCATAGTTACCTTGCTGAGGAGCTGTAATCACCACAATTTGCGAAAAGTAAGACGGATCGGTAGCTATTTCCTCGTATCCAAAATGAGATGTATTAAAAACAACCTCTCCTGCCCGTGAAAACTTCTTTTCAAAATCGTTAACAGCAAAAAAATCTTTTCTGAGCTCAGAAGATTCGGAAAATAAACTTCCAGCGAACACTTCCCCTGATTCTAAGACTAAAAAACCGATCATAGCTGTTCCTTTAAAAAATGGTAAATCAGTGCCATACGAACCAAAACACCGTGTTCGACTTGTTTTAAAATCAAATTTCTAGAATCTTTAATAATCTCTGGCGCTAACTCTACCCCATAGTTCACAGGTCCTGGATGTAAAATCAACCCCTCTTTACTCCATGATGAAAGCGCCTGAGCATTTAACTGAAAATGAGAAATAAAATTAGCCGTAGTCAACTGCTGATTTTCTTTTTCCTTCTGACTATATCTTTCGAATTGTACCCTGAGAGAGTACACAGTTGTTGCCCATTTTAATCCTTCACTCAGTTGGTTAAACTTTTGTACTCCAGGACTATCAATTAACATTTCCTCTGGGCCACAAAAACCAATCTGATACCCTAATAATGGAGCTAGCTCTAAATGCGATGAAACCACTCTTGAATGCTTCACATCTCCGACAAAAAGAATTCTTTCCTTATTTAACAATCCTCGTTGCTGCTCTTTAACCGTCAGAATATCTAACAATGCCTGAGTGGGATGCCCTTGAGTTCCCCAGCCAGCATTCAAGATGGGCACATCTACTTCTTTGGACATTTCGGCTAAATCCAAATCGTCGTTACAACGTACCACTAAAAGATCAGGCTTCATTGCAGCAATATTTTTAACCGTATCCTGTAAGGTCTCATCTTTTTCCAGACTAGTTCCAAGCTTATTATTTAGTAAGTGAGTTTTAACTCCCAATCTTAGGGCCGCAACTTCAAAACTCATCCGGGTCCGAGTACTTGGTTCAAAAAAAATTAACGAGACAATTTTATCGTCTAACTTTGGTTTAACTTCTTTGGTTTTAAAAAAAGAGGCTGTCTGAAATAATTTTTCGATTTGCTCGGTATTAAGTTGCTTAACAGACAAAAAAGACATTAAAAAAAAACTAACTTGCCCCCCTTTTTTCTGTCAATAAAATAAAACCTTGCTGCATCCATGTAGAACTAAGGTGAATGCTCTATTTGATTACTTTTCCTTCAATGTTTTGTAGAGGAATCATTCCAAAATCACGAGAGTCTTCAAATCCAACCCTATAATCACTTAAAACAAAAACATGACCTTCTGGAATTTTTTGCCGAGGAAAATGTACCTTATCTTCATTAAACACTTTGAACTTAATCCAAGATAAACTCTCATTCCATTTCTCTTCCTGGATTGGCCCCTGATAAACTTGACTACTAGCACCTATAGGAGGACTTGCCAGATCTTTCTGCCCTAACTCACGGTCATCAACAAAAACTCTTCCCGCCTTAATTTCAATACTTTCATTTTCAACTGCTATTACCCTGCGAACATAATAAGCTTCAGGAGCAGCCAAATGCACTTTTTCCTTAACAACAAAAAGAATCAGATCGCCTCTTTTAGGCATATCAGAGAAAAAAGCCTTTCCCCCAGGAGTCAGCTTGATTCCATAAGCCGCCTTATTAACTATAACGATACTTTTTTCTGCAAAAGTTGGTGTCATGCTTTGTGATGGAAAAATATAAAAACTAATAAAAAGCCAACGTAAAATAACTGCAAAAATAATTGCTGAAAATAAAATATACAAGTAATCAGACCAGGAATTAATTCTCATAGACATCCACTTTTTTTAAAAAACGATTCCATCTCATTTTCAAAGGATCGCACAAAAACTCCATATCAACCATAGTCTGTTCACAACTGAGCCAAATAAACCAAGCTTTTCCAACGAAGTTTTCTCTTGGAACGAAACCCCAAACACGTGAATCACTGGAGTTATCTCTATTATCACCCATAACAAAAAATTTATCTTCAGGCACCTCTATTGAACTTACGCTCTCCTGATCCTCTCTTGAATGACTTTGCACTTGAAAGTTTTCTAATTTAATTACTCTCTTTTTTTCAAGAAGAGTTTCTAAATACAAGTTTTCATCATTTGTTCTCACACCAGGCACAAGAATAGAATCGTATTTAGCAGAATCACCATTCACGGTTATTTGCCCATGGCGAACTTCGATTTTATCTCCAGGCTTACCAATCAAGCGTTTTATGTAATATACTTGAGGATTTAAAGGGTATTTAAAAACCACAACGTCTCCACGCTCTGGCTCTCCCCACTTGAATAAATATCTATCTGAAAATGGTATCTTTAGACCATAGACTGACTTAAAAACAAAAATGTGATCGTGAATTAACAAATTGGGCAACATGCTCTCTGAAGGAATCACAAAAGGTTCAATCAAGGCCCATCTTAGTATTAAAAACAATAGCAGTGGAGAAAAAAAAGTGGCTAAAGCTTGTACCCACGTGCCTTTTAATGAGACTTCCCTTGACGTCTCACTTTCCAAAATTTCCTTGTTTGTTTGAATCATGTTTTACAAGCTTTTTATTAAAAATAATTAATTAATCTGATGATAAAATCTCTTCCAGCGTATCGTTGTCGGATCACATAAAAAGCTAACACCAGGCAATGTTTCTTCGCAACTTAACCAAACAAACATTGCCCTTCCCAATAGATTTTCTTTAGGAAGCGGGCCCCAGTATCTTGAATCCCTAGAGTTATCTCTGTTATCACCCATAACAAAATAGTGATTTTCAGGAACTGTAAAGGGTCCAAATTTAGCATCAAAGACTCTATTTTTTTGCAAAATAATGCTATGGTTTTTATCACCTAAAACTTCAGTAAAGTGGGAAAATTGATCTCTTGATCCTAAACCAACATGACCACGGTCAAAATCTTCTTGACGTAACCAATTCCAATCCTCTTGGCTTGTTGGAACATTCTTCTCGACAACTTTATCATTAAGATACAAAATTCCATTGTCATATTCAATTTTATCGCCAGGAATTCCAATCACTCTTTTAATATAAAATGTGCTCATATCTTCAGGGTATTTAAAAACAATAACATCACCCCTTTTTACCTCACCAAACTCCACTAACCATTTTTCACTAAATGGCACTCTCAAACCATACACAAACTTATTTACAAAAATATGATCATGGATCAATAAAGATGGTAACATACTCCCTGAAGGAATCACATATGCTTCAAAAAAAGCCCAACGAATAAAAAGAGCAATTCCTATGGCGGTCACGATAGAACCCCAACCATCTGTCCAAAAAGCCTTTGCTAGTGGATTCCAAGATGAAGTTGCAGAATCTGTGTTTCCATTTTTTTGAGAATTATTTTCTGACATAGTCTATCTGTGCGTAAACACAGCTCCCTTAGTTATTAAAAGAAATTAATTGATCAATACAAATCTATGTCAGCTTTTTTAGAGAAGCAACAAAGTTTTAAATAGTTAGAAAGGGAGCTTGAATGTATAACAGAGGGAAACCCAAGACCTGTAGAAGAAAAAAAATAATCTAGTAAGAACCAATAATTTTAATCTTCCACTTTAAGAATAGCAAGAAAGGCTTCCTGAGGAACCTCCACAGATCCAATCTGCTTTAATCTTTTCTTACCTTCTTTTTGACGCTCTAATAGTTTTCTTTTTCTAGAAATATCACCACCATAACATTTCGCAGTAACATCTTTTCTTAAGGCGCCAAGAGTTTCTCTAGCTACAATTTTAGAACTAATGGCAGCCTGGATAGCCACTTGGTATTGTTGTCTTGGGATTAACTCTTTCATTTTCTCCACCAAGGATCTTCCACGACTCTGAGCTTTTGATCGATGAACAATCAATGACAATGCATCGATTGGCTCAGCATTTATTAAAACGTCCATTTTGACTAAATCTGACTCTTCAAAATCCATGAGTTCATATTCTAAAGAAGCATAACCCTTGGAAATAGACTTTAATCTATCATAAAAATCCATTACCATTTCATTCATTGGCAACTTATATTCAATAATTACTTTGGTCGCAGTCACATAATCCATCTTAATCTGATGACCACGTTTGTCTTCACACAATTTTAAAATTCCACCAATAAACTCAGTAGGAGTATGAATCGTCACCTTAACGAAAGGCTCTTCCATCTTCAAAATTTTTGCTTCATCAGGAATCTGAGATGGATTATCCAGCTCTTTAACACTCCCATCGGTCGAATAAACTTTGTAAACTACAGTAGGTGCTGTTGTGATCAAATTAAGTTTAAATTCTCGCTCCAAACGTTCCTGAACGATTTCCATATGTAACAAGCCCAAAAAGCCGCAACGAAAGCCAAAACCCAAAGCAGCCGATTTTTCAACTTCAAAACTTAAACTAGAGTCGTTCAAAACCAACTTCTCTAGAGCATCTTTCAAATTTTCATAGTCAGTAGCATCTATTGGAAAAATTCCAGCAAAAACCATTGGCTTGATTCTTTGAAAACCCGGCAATGGTTCCACTGCTGAGTGCTTATAAGAAGTAACAGTATCGCCCACTTTAACATCTCGAATGTCTTTAATGCCACAAATTATATAGCCAACCTCACCAGCATCAAGTTGCTCAACACTCAACGGAAAGGGTGCATATTTTCCAAGCTTAAGAACCTCATAATCCCTATCCGTGGCCATAAACTTAATACGATCGCCTTTTTTGACAGTACCATCCATAGCTCTGACCAAAACAACTACACCTTGATAGGAGTCAAACCATGAATCAAAAATTAAAGCCCTTAATGGCAGAGTTCTATCTGCTTTGGGAGGTGGAACTTTCTTAACAATTGCTTCTAAAATTTCTACAATACCGACTCGTTCTTTTGCCGAAGCATGAATGATTTCAGAACAATCTAGCCCAACAGTATCTTCGATTTGTTTTTTTACTCCTTCAGGATCAGCAGAAGGAAGATCTATTTTATTTAAAACTG
The DNA here is from genome assembly GCA_013359135.1 of Pseudobdellovibrionaceae bacterium. Lineage (GTDB taxonomy): Bacteria > Bdellovibrionota > Bdellovibrionia > Bdellovibrionales > Bdellovibrionaceae > UBA2316. Next base: position 100,511 of record JABWCN010000001.1, read on the forward strand.
GAATAATTTCTAAGTTATTTTGAATTGCCAGATAAACGTTAGCCAAAGTCTGCGCCTCAACACCCTGAGCAGCATCAACAACAAGAATCGCCCCTTCACAAGCAGCTAACGATCTTGAAACTTCGTAACTAAAATCTACATGCCCAGGAGTATCAATCAAATTGATTTGGTACTCATGACCATCTTGTGATTTAAATGGCAGACATACTGTCTGAGCTTTTATAGTGATCCCTCGTTCTCTTTCTAGATCCATATTATCAAGGAATTGTGCCTTCTCCTCTCTTTGAGTTAGAGCTCCCGTGGCATTCAATAAAGCATCAGCCAGAGTAGACTTCCCATGATCAATATGCGCAATAATAGAAAAATTTCTTATAAACTTAGGATCCAAAAAAAAATGCTCCTTAAATGTTTTTCAGTTTTTCAACTTTATCTAATTTCTCCCAAGTGAAAGTATCTTCAGATCTTCCAAAATGCCCATAAGCAGCTGTAGGAGAATAAATAGGTCTCAAAAGATCAAAATCTTTGATAATGTGAGCTGGCTTTAAATTCCAACACTCTCTGACCAACTTTTCAAGTTTTTCAGGTCCTAATGCACTTGTACCAAAATCATTAACAGTAATGCTTACAGGATCAGCAACGCCAATAGCATAAGCAACTTGTACCAGACATCTTGATGCTAGCTTTGCTGCCACTATGTTTTTAGCAATATGCCTAGCAGCATAAGCTGCAGATCTATCTACCTTAGAAGGGTCTTTACCAGAGAAGGCTCCCCCACCGTGAGCTCCATGACCACCATAAGTATCAACGATTATCTTTCTTCCCGTTAAACCAGCATCACCCATAGGGCCACCAGTAACAAATCGCCCCGTAGGATTGATATGATATTTAGTCTTACTGTCAATCCATTGAGCTGGAATTGTTTTTTTGATTAATTCCTCATGAATGAATTCTTTAATTTGACTCTGAGATACACTTTCAGAATGCTGAGTCGAAATAACAATTGTATCAATTCTTTTCGCCTTACCATTTTCATATTGTACAGTCACTTGAGATTTAGCATCGGGACGTAACCAATCTACTTTTCCTGATTTTCTGAGGTAAGCTAAATCTTTTACTAATTTGTGTGACATAGAAATAGAAAGAGGCATCAACTCAGGCGTTTCATCTACGGCATAACCAAACATTAAACCTTGATCTCCAGCACCTTGATCTTCACTTCCTGTTTCTTTCACACCTTGACCAATATCACCACTCTGTTGACCAACAGCAACCGAAACACCACAAGTTTTATAATCAAAACCTTTATCAGAATGATCGTAACCTATTTTTTGCACTGTTTTTCTAGCAATTTCAGAAATATTAACTTTTGCATTCGTGGTGATTTCACCAGCAACAACAATCAAACCCGTAGTCAACAGGGTCTCACAAGCCACTCTACCTTTGGGATCTTGTCTTAGAATTTCATCAAGGACGGCATCAGATATTTGATCTGCCATTTTGTCTGGATGACCTTCAGATACTGATTCACTAGTGAATAAATAATTTTGCATGGTATTACCTTTCATTCTTGAAAAATAATACCTAGCATCGAGTGATTAAGGGGTCAAGCCGCTTTTCTGTATTTCACTTTTAATTCAAACCGAGGATTCAAAGCTTCTAACCTGGCCGACTTCGTCAAACTCACCTTCTTATGATGTTTGTTTATTTGCCTCACCTTTAATAGTTGTCGCTCTAGTTTTTCTGCCACATCATCCACTGCTGAATAGATATCAAAATGACCAGATTCGGCTTTGAAGTATCTTTGCTTTGTCGCAAGAGTTACTGACACCATGAAGTCTTGATTTTTTTTGCTAAAACAGACTTTCCCATCGCTTTCTTTCAGCAAATAAAAAAGAGTCTTACTTAATTTTTCCTGGGTGTATGACTCTACACTTTTTGAATGATCTAAATGCTTAAAGAAAAAACTCAACTTCATTGTCTACCTCCAACTATATAGAAATTTTGGATCCTAATGCTATCAACCTCAGATCCTATGATTTATATCGGGGAGAATGTAATCTTCATGAGCCTAAAAAACTTAGGCTCATGAAATTATTTATTTTTTTAATTGATCTATCCAATAGTGATACAAGGCCTCACGAGCTTTATCAATTTGAAGCTGCCATTGTTTTTTTACGTTCTCATTTGAGTTATCAGTAATGTACTTTATTGAAACAAATTTTAAACCCCAAGCCTGGCAAGTTTTTGCCAAGGCATAAGCTTCCATGTCTACTATATTCCAAGGGCTATCCTTAAACAAAGGATCATTAATATTTATTAGCTGATCACCAGATCCGCAAATAGCCTTGGGCAATGAGGTTATACTCGGAAAAGTTAGCTTTGATGAGGGAAAAAAAGTATCCCTTTCGTAAAACTCAGCCACTTCAACTAAACTACCAATAGGAAAAAATTTACTACCAGCAGTTCCAAGATTAATAATAACTAGCTGATCTTTATTCAAAAAAATACTTGATTTGGATGCAAGAAATTTTGTTAAATTAATAGCCGCATTTAATTTGCCTACTCCAGTGACTAACAGCTGCACTCTCTCATCATTCAAAGATAAAAAATGCGATGCTATTTCTTTTTTAAGGGCAAACAACAACAACTGCATATTTACCGAATTTTAATATTCTACTAAAGAAACTATTTTTCGACTATTAAACTGGAGCTGGTTCAAAAAAGTCAGATTGATGAGAACCCCCACATCTAAAACTTTATAACCTGCCTTTTCCGCAAGATTAATTCCAGCAACTAAAGTCCCGCCTGTGGCTAAAACATCATCTAATAAAACTATATTCCCTTGTCCCTTTTGCATTTCTAGAGTTGCCTTCCCATACTCCAAGGAATAACTTTCAGCAACCACTGGAGGTGGCAACTTGCCGGCTTTTCTGAGAGGGATAAAACCCTTATTAGTCTTTGCTGCTAACAACATAGCTAAGATGAACCCCCTAGATTCAATTCCGGCAATATAATCTACATTATTTAAATCAAATTTTTTTGAAAACTCATTCGAAATAAAGTCTAAAGCTTCAGGACTTTTTAACAAGGGGGAAATGTCTCTAAATAAGACACCTTTAATGGGAAAATTTTCGACAGACGTAATTAATTCTTTCAATTCCATAGGCCAGTTCATACCTGACTTTAGTAGGGGTGACAAGAGTTCTTGTAAAATTGTTCATAGACTTTAGCTTTAGCTATTAAGTCTTTAATCCAATAACCGAACTTAATGCTGAGGTAAAAAATGTCAAAATACTTTTTATTCCATACCAAGACCCAAGAAAAGCATGTACAACTAAATAAAATACAATTTATTCAAGCACTAAAAAAGACATCCCATATTGAAGACTATCTTTACTGGACCCATGGTATGAGGACTTGGCGTTCTCCTGCAAGCTCGACTGATATCATAGAGTGGCTATCCTTTGATTGGGATGAAACTCAAAGTCCTCCGCAACTTCCAGAACCATTTAACCATCTACAAGCACTACAACATAAGCAAAAATCTTTACCCGAAAGTTTAGTCGAGTTTTCAGAAGAATCCTCGGATAAAGAGACTGGAAAAGTTCAACAACTTAACACTAATGAGTTCACTGGGTTAGTAGTAGAATTTAAAGACTCTATCAAAGAAAAATACTTGGAAACTGATAGCTTTAAAATTGTACAAACAAAAATTTCTTCAGCGCTAGATGACAAAACAAAAACAGCCATTTCGTTAGAACCTGATCGCCTTGAAAAAACCATCTCTGACTACACTCAAAGAAAAGATTTAACAGAAAACACAATGACCGTTTCCTTAAACTCAATACCCAGAGAACAAACTGTTAAAATAACTCTAAGTGAAGCTACAAACGCACACCCCCCGGTTCCTCCCCCAACTTTTTTTGAAGCCCCTAAAGAAACTACTGACATTGAATTTATCAACCAACAGGAAGCTCTAACACAACAGCAGTTAGCTAAAAAACATAAACGCCGCTACCCTCGTATCGAAGGCAGACTAAGAACAATCATCACTAATCGCTCAAAAGCTTTTATGACTTATACCAAGGACATTTCATTAGGTGGAATCCAAACAGAAAGTCCTATTCCCAAAGATATTATTGCAACTGAAATTGAAGTGTATATTTCAGATCCCCAAGGAAAAAAGAGTATTCTTTTCAGATGTCATCCGGTAGGAGATCTAGCAAATCCAAACCGTTTCTCTTTTGCTAAAGCCGATGAAAAAAACTTGCAAAAGCTAGGACAATGGCTGGATGATCTAGAAAAAATGAAAGCGAGTGCTTCCTAAAAATTTTTTTATTTTTTTGGCTGGAATACGAAAGGATAGATAACAACCGTTGAATTTCCATTCGGCGCTTTAGGAAAAACAATTTTTTTAATAACATCAAGAACACAAGTATCAAAGGTGCCATAGTTGGTATTTGAACTTTGCACACTCACTGTATCCACAGGGCCCTCACCACTGATTTTCCATTTTAAAACCAGCCGACCACCTAAGTCTTTTTTGTAAGTAAGATACTGTTCATGGCAATTTCTTAGGGCTCTCTTGTTGTCAGAGATGGCTTGTCTTACTTGTTCTTTAGTCAATCCACCTTGAACTTCCATAGATTTAACTTCTATAGATACAGAGCCGCCTAAAGACTGAATGGAGTCTGAACCTTCTTTGGTATTACCTCCAAAAGCTCCAGAACCAACACTACCAGTAGCTTTTGATGAGGCCATTCCAGATATATTTGCGCCCTTAGAAACATTATCCATTTTAAGTGTGGTCGAAGCTGCAGCAAGCCCCTTGCCATCTTGATTACTCGCTTCAGTATTGCCTCCGGTGAGGCTAACTTCTCCTGTTGGAGGTTTACTAACTAGAGGTTTTCCCTCCGTACCTGAGGCGGAATCCACAGGAGTGACTTTCGACAATACAGCCTGAGCACTGACGCCTTTTCCTAGTTTTTTTCCACCGGCCAACTTCCCTAATAATCCCACAGAATTAACATTCTTTATCTCACCTTTTTGATTAAGCCCTTGTGACAAATCATTATTTTCTTCAACATTCTTTACTGTGGCTCTTTTACCTTGCTCCTTAGCTACCTTGACATTACTCTTTGCCTCTGTTTCATTCTTGATTTTATTAGTTTGGTTTACTTGGGACTTGTCACTGTTTTTATTTTGCTTCAATTGCTCTTTATCTATTTCAATCGGAGGAGCTTTAACTTCTTCTGTTTTAACCTCTTTGTCAATAATGGGAAGCTCCGGCTCTTTAAACTTTTCCTCTGTTGGAGTCTCTACAATTTCTACTGTCGCAATTCTTGCTGGCTTGGGAATATCTGGAGACTTAGGTCTTTCTATTGATCTAAATACCAAGCCAATCACAAACATCGCAATAGTTACAAAAATTAAGGTTAAAATGACTGGATCTTTTTTCCACGCCATCGGTGGCGGAGTTGATGTGACTTTCGGAACCCAACGAAAATAATACGCGTTGTCTGGTGAATATAAAAGATAAAAATCTTCAATGTCGATATTACAAACAGCATTCTCTTGGGAAAACTCATTAATAAGTCTTTCCGAACGGTTATATATATCTACAAGATTAGATTCTCCTAAATTTTCAATCGACAAAATATTTGGCTTTTGCTGATCAAAAATAAAATTAAGTTTAGCTAAGGAACTTATTTTAATTCCTTTAGCAAGGATATCTTTAGAAAAATGATTAATTGAAGTTACAAGATCATTACTACGACTGTAGGTCACAAGCTCCATAACTGAGTCAGACTCATTACTAACGAACGTCTTGTCATCATTATCATAATCTAAAGAGCGAGTTATTACCCCACGGCTAATGGATGTTTTAGCAAGTTTTTCTTCAATAATTTCAAACTGATATCCAGCAAAATTAATTTCGTCAGAAATTAAAACTTGCGCCTCACCATGGAAGGCCTCTGGTATTGGCGTCGATTTTTTTACTTGAATATCACTATTTGTAATCTCTATCACAGTCCAAAAACCACTATTTGGATCAAAATGCCCTTCACCTGTCCACTCTAAAAGAAAATGCAATGGCTTAATTTGATCATCATTCCTTATGACCATGTCGCAAACAGGTGACCTACCAATCAAAAGACTACGCCTATCTGGAGTAATTCGACCTATCTCTTTTTTATTTTTTTTTAGCAACAAAACTTTCATGAGTTCACTTCATTTTAAAAAATTTATTTCTACTCTTTCGATCACTTTCCAAATAATCATTAAAATCATCTCTATTGTATATCAATGAGTCAAATTTAACATTATCAATAGATATTTGTAGAAACAAATCTGGTCTTCTGCGTTCCCCTTCGATAACTTCGCCTTCAAAATCCAAAACAGCACCTACGCTTTCTTTTTCTTTCTTTAGTCCTGTTTCTGTTTTTTTCTTAGCTTCCACATTAGTTTTACTGACATCAGAGCTACTTGTCTCTGTGGGAAGACTCAATGTTTCTAAATCATCACTATTGCTCTGAGCCTGAGTAGGCAACGTTATAAAAACCAAAAAAATACAACAGCTGAAAATGAGTTTCATTTGCTTAACCCTTTCCATTTTTCGATCATTACAGCTTGATTTGCTGCTATCAACTCTTCAAAAATCAATTTTCTTAGGGTCTCTGAAGGTTTTGTTTTTAGTAAAATCCAAATTTTCATATTATAGTACTCTTCAACTGTAATTTTCTTACTGGCTCTAATGTTATCTAAAAAAACTAAAGCAGCCTTGGCTGAAACTTTATTATAAATATCCTTGATTTTAACATAACTATCACTCTGCGCTACAGACCACTTTTCCTCAGAAACAATAGGAAAAATTTTATTTTTCTCGTCTTCTTTTTGTTTTAATAGTGCATTTTCAAGTTCTTGTTTAGCTGCTAAAAAATCTTGTGACTGTTTTTCATAATCCGCTGCCATCGTTTCTAAGCCTGTTTGATATTCTTTAAGTTGAGCCTCACTTAAACCTTCAGGTACGGGTGAATCTTTAATAGATTGAGCCATTTTGAGTTCGATATCAGACATATTTTTTAAAACTCGTATCTTCTGGACTGGCAAAGCTGTTTTTAAACTTTTTAAAACTCTAACTCGTAAATATTTTATATTATCGACATTGTTTACTACATATGACTCATAAACTTTAGGTTTCATTTTTTTACTTGGAAACACAACATTTCTGAGTTCTTTTTCAACTTTAATTTCACTATCTTTTAGATAATTTTCAGGAACTATTTCTTTAATACTTTTTATCTCCTGTTCATCAAACTGAGCTTCACTAAGATTAGATTTTAACAATAAAGAAGTTAGTTGCATTCTCTTTTCTTCTTTAGTTGGACTTGGGATCGCTTTTAAATAAGTATAAACCATGTCAGGATTAAAATAATTTAAAACTGTTAGAATATACATTTTCTTTTCTGATGACATTGCGGAAAGCACCTGAAAATCAGGATCAACAAGCGATACATTATGCACTAATTTATTGATAAATATTTTTTCGTTCAAACCTTTATCGCTGCCATAGCTCCACAAGCTCTCCATCTTCAAAAAATTTCCATCATTTAAAGTCTTGTCAAAAAATAAACCTTTTACGCCATTAAACTCTGGTTTTGTTTTAAATCCTGTAGCTAATTTTTCCCATTCGAGTTTAAACTTATCGTAAAATTGGAGTTCTAAAAGTTTTTTAAAATAATCAACATAAATAACTTTAGACTTTTCTTCACTAGGATTAGTACTTAAATATATTTTTATATCATTTTCATATTTATCAAAGTTACCTTTGTCAGCGTTTTGCATTGCAGACTTGAGGCTGGCCTCTCTTTTAATGTCTAAAATCTCCGAATTATCATATTTTGTATAAACATTATCTGCTAAAATTTTATCATATTCTCCAAGTTCAAAAAGACACAACAACAGCTTTTGAGCGTTTTCGGCATTAGCCTCTGCCTTATAAACTTCTTCAATTAATGGCAAAGCCTCTTTATAATTTTTAACAGAAAAATAAACTCCGAAAAGTCTTTTTCTGCTTTTTGCAGAAATAGGATCATTAGGAAATAAATCTATATATTGTTTAAGCCTGGCTACGAATGAAGCATGATGCTTAACTTTATCAAGTTCATAAGCCTGATCATACATTGCTAGAAGTTCAATTTGTAGTTTTCTTAGATACTCTTTTGCATCTGAATTTTTAAGATCTTTTTTGAAATTATTTTCTAAATCAAACAGACAAACAGTGTTTTTGATATCGACACAGGTATCAATCCATAAATTGTATAGTATATTTTTCTTTTTCGATTCAGGAAACCATCTTAAGTGAGTTCCTATCAACTTAATCAAAACATCAGAAATTTGTTTTTTTGACAAATTTTGCTCTGTTTTAAGTTTCCCTGAATAGGCATCAATATGTGTTCTTATGTTATACTCTGACTCATCTTCTAATAGCTTCGAATCGTTCTTAAGAAACTTCTCACGAATGTCAGATTTTGCTGAGTTTAACTTAGCATCTACTTTTTCTAGAGCTTGATTCATTCCCAATGTAGGAATATCTCTTTTTTCAAAGCTGACTTTTAAAGCCAAAATTTTTAACTGCTCATAATAATCTTTCTGTAAATGAAGAACTTCCTTAAATAAGCTCTCTCGTGTTTTATCCTTTGATGATTGTAGATAAAACAACAAACAAAAGTAATACAACTTTGATTTTATTTCGTTACTATTTGTAAATAAATTCACTTTAGTAATCAGGCCTACTTCATCTTGATTTTGGGTTAAAATGAAAGCTAAATCTTTGTAAGCATCTTCAGTAGTTCCACTATCTAAATTTTCTTTTATTACTTTCATAAACTGATGTTCAGCTTTATCTAATTCCTTCAAATTTAAATAAGACCAGGCTACTTTGTAGTCAGATAAAGACTTTTGATTTAAGTTCATTCGCTTGTAAAACAATTGATAATACTTTATGGCTTCTTCATATTTTTCTTGATCAAAATAGTATTCACCAACAAACAAAGCCATAACTTCGGCTTGATTATTACTTGGATTTAGCTCAATAGATTTCAAAAAATTTTCAACAGTTTCAGAAACTTTATCAAGTTCATAACTAACAAGACCTTTAATATTGTAAAGCGTAGATAAGGCTTTATTATTATTCTCAATATTTTTCAAAAGGAATGCTATAATCTTGTCGGCCTCATCTAAGTGTCTTTTTTCAGCTATTGAAATTTTTTCTCCTGCAATTCTTTTGACACTGTATTTTTTCGCTATTGATACATGAAGATAACTTAACCTCAAATAAAGATTAATTTTTTTTCCTCGATCTTTTTCATTTTTTAAAATGAGTTGCAATGCCTTGACTTGCTTCTCTAACTTAGCTGGGTCATCATCAACTAAAATATCAACTTTTAATTTATCTTTTTTATTATTTGCAGGACCAACTTTATTAGTAACAATAGCGCTGTTTTTCGAACTGGAATCCACATCCGAAGACTTTAACTGAGAACTATCAAAACGTACTTCCTTTTTTTGAGCAAAAGAATTTTTTGGAAAAAAAATCAAACTCCCTATCAAAAAAGTAGAGCATAAAGTTTTCATCTCCATCACTCTTTCTTATCTTTATTATTCTCATTATTTAAGGCTGTACTTTGACATTCTGACTTTCCAATATAAACATGTGATCCTATTTCATCTAACCACTCTTCAGCATCACTTGCTGGCCATGCAATGTATGCTTTTTTCTCTATCACCTTACTATCCGGTAAAGACTCTAATCCTTTGAGAACTTCTTGATCATTTCCTAGAGCCAGAGTTGCATATCCATAAACACGTTCTAACTGAGCTTGAAGAATTTCTTTTTGTACCTTAAATCGTTCTTTTAAAGATTCTTGAATTTTTTTAATTTCGTCTAATCTATCCTTCTCATTAATATAGGCATTATTATCTACTTTTGTTTGTCCCGACTCAATCAATTGAGCTAAAGACATATAATAAAGGTCTGTTTTCGCCCACTCTAGATATGTGAACTTGCCGTTTTTTAAAACAGCTAAATATTTCTTTATTGCTTCAATGGTATAATTGATATCTTTTTTTCGACATAATCTTTTGAACATATATATCTTAATTAAATAGCTTTCAGGGTGAAGATACTCAGAGAAATATCCTGACTGTTGTGAAGCAATTGTACCAAGAGCTACATCATACTTACCAGCCCTAAACGACGTCCACATTTTTTCAAATAATACTTGTCTTATTTGTGGATAAACAGGAGAAATCCAATCATAAACCTCAAGTGCTTCATTAAAACGTTTTTGACCATACAATGATCTTGCCATTTGATGAATTATATTCAGATATAACTGTTGATTCCCTTTTGGAATTCTTCCTTTATTAGAAGTTTTAAAATATTTAGCTGCCCTTTGGTACATTTCAAAACTTTTTTCATACTCTTTGTTCAGGGAGTATTCATCTGCTTTATCAAGAAATTGTAAAATTTTATCTGACTCTTTCTCTAGAGACGTCGATTTCAATGAAATTTGCCTATCCCAAGCTGTAATAGCATCAAAACCAACCTTAGGCCTTTTCATTAATAACTTTCTTACTTCAAACCAGTCTTTAACACTTAGTTTTTTTTTGAAATTTTTCCTAACTAAAATACGAATTCCTAAATCATCCCCACTTTTTTCCAATTCTCTGACTTGAACTAAAAATGATTTACTCTCTGAATAAGCCTCATTTAGGCTAAACAAAACTAAAATAGTAAAAATGAAGAATTTCAAAAAAAAATTCATTAAGAATTTCCCTCAGCTATAAATTGAATTGATTGAAAACCAATACGCCTTAGAAACTTCACTACAGTGAATATATTTTTATAATTATTCTCTCGTGAAGTAATAAAATTAATGTTAATTGACTGCTTTCTTATTTTTTCATCTTTTGATTTTATATAACCGTCAACTTTTGCCTTCAAGATTGCTATATCTTCATCAGTAAGTGTATCAATTTCTTCTAATTTCTTTGTTACATTCAAAAAACCTAATGTAACTTCTGTCTCGTTTAAAACAACTTCTGGAAATGTATCCAAATTTTCTCTACTTTGACTGAGTGGTGGATGCATTTGACTTGGAAAAATAACTGAAACGTCAGCCACAATAGTTGATTTTAATAAGAAGATAATAATCAAGAAAAAAATATCTATCATTGGCGCTAATTGTAACGCCAATACATTTCTTTTAGGCATTGAAACTGAATCAAGATCCATTCGAATCCTCTTTGTTACTTCGCACATCATCTGGTGAAATCAAGACAATATCTTGAATTTTATTTCTAATTCCATCCATAACAGTTACTAGCTCTTGGTAAGTAGCACGTTCAGCAAAACCTAACTGGATTGTTTTTTCGTCAGGATATTTAGTAGAAAACTCTTTTACAATTTTTTCCACCTCATCTTCTAACGTTTTTGAATACCTATCTGGATGAGTTCTAACAAGAGTTTTTTTTACTTGCCCTGGCGCTTTTCCTGTCCATTTTAACAATAGATCAATTCTCTGATTTTCAATATTAACAAACAGTTTGGGTGTTGCCGGAGTAGCATCATTTTGAGATTCCGCTTTCACTCGACTCACAGCTGAAGGAGGCAAAGTTAGGCTTGTTAACTCCATAAAAGTTGTCGTATACATCAAAAAGAAAATGATACAAGTTAATGCATCAAGAATAGGAACCAACTCTGGTTCTGGAGTATGCCTACGATGAACTTCATCAAACTCAAAACTCATGCTCTTTCACTTTGCTCAACTAAGGTTATGATATCAAATCCTGTTTTTTTTGCTTGACCAACAATTTGGTCAATTTTCTGAGTACATAAAGTATGAACTACCATTGCTGAAATACCAACAACAAGACCTGCTGCTGTAGCCGTCATTGCCTCCGAAATCCCAGTTCCTAAAAGCTCAGCCTTTTTTGCAGGATCAATATCTTTTAAAGCTGCAAATGTTTTCATTAATCCAGAAATTGTTCCCAATAATCCAAGCAAAGTGGCGACACTAGCAATAAGTGCTATAAACTGAATGCCTTTTTCACAGTTCTTCATGATATCAACTACGGCAGATCCCAAAGAAGACTTCATAGCTTCCCTTCCACCATCCACTGCCATTAAACCGGATTTAATCACATCAAACTCTGGTACATTCTTTACGCTATTGCACACTTGAATAGCCGCTGTATATTCTTTTTTTAGAACAAGACGACTTACTTCTTTCAAATTACTATCGCCCGCAGGTCTTAATTTTACGTACAAATATCCAATTTTAGTCACAGCCAATACGATAAGAGCCAATCCACTTCCAACAATAAAAAAGGCTGTGGCTCCACCTTCTTTAAACAAAATTTCCAACGAAGTTATAATGAACATAAAATCTCCCTTTAATTAAAAATAATAAACTAATCCACCCTCAAGAAGTCCAATAACAATAATTTCTTTTTTCTCTGACTCATTAAACGTTTCAACAAATGATCCACCTGCTTGTAAACGCAAATTCCAGTAGTCAGAGATAAACCATGTTTTACCCAAAGCTATTTTTGATTTAAAACCAGAATGAATGACATAATTTAATCGACTAATACCAAAATTAATGAAGGTATCTGAACGGACTATTCCATAGGGTCCCCATGAATCTTTCCCATAAATAGGTACCCAATTTAACTCTAAACCATAGGAGTTTTTAGCCTTCTCAACATAAAGATATGGTGATTTGCCATCAGGATAGAGTGGCAACGCTCTAACCTTCTTAGAAATGCTTCTCTCATTATTCACATAGGATGGAACATAGTTCAGATAAATTTCAAAATATTCACCAGCAGCATAACCAATATTTAAATTCATAGCATACATGGTCTGTGGTGAATCAGAAAAATCTATAGACAAATAGGGCGCAAATAAAAACTTTCCTGATTTCACTTTGGCTTTTCTTTGCACAGCAACTACATTTTCAAAAAGAGAAGAGATTTCATCAGAGACACCAGGTTCAAGTGATCTATCTAAGGAAACCTTTTTCTTAACCTCTTGAGGTTTCGATGGAACATTTGCATTCGTCTGCCCCAAAGCAAAGAATGCAAATAGGTTAAACCCAATAACAAAAAAACTAAGCCTCAATTTGATATTTTTTTTTCTAAGAGAATTCATAGTTAAGTATTATTTTCACTGAATTTAATTTTTTTTTTTAGCTTAAAAGTTATTACTAGACACTAGTTTAGCAAAATCTAAAAAATATGTTACAAGACGACTTAAATTAAGTGAAAACTCTAGCTCCATCATATAAGCAATCTACCCTCAGAATTTCATACGATTTCGAGCACAACACATCTGGGGTTTTAAGCTACTATTAAGAAGAGTAGACTTAAAACATTTTCTTTCTTTGACTTGATGGAAGTATTTTTAGTAGTTCACGGTATTTAGCCACAGTTCTTCTGGCAATTTGCACGCCATCCTTAGACAACAACTGAGCTAATTTTTGATCAGATAGCGGCGACTTAGGATCTTCTTTTGAAACAAGATCTTTAATTTTTAACTTCACTGATTCACTTGCAAGCGCATCGCCACCAGTTGAGCTACTAATTCCTGAATTAAAGAAGTATTTTAGTTCATAAATTCCTTGAGGAGTATGCATATATTTAGCTGTTGTCACTCGACTGACGGTAGACTCATGCATTCCAATATCATTAGCAATATCTCTTAAGATCATGGGCTTCAAGAAGGCCGCACCTTTTTCAAAAAACTCTTTTTGATGCTTAACAATGCTCTCTGAAACTTTATAAATCGTTCGTTGTCTTTGATGAATAGATTTTATTAACCATACCGCAGACTTTAATTTTTCTTGAATATACTCGTGATCTTTTTTACTACCACCATCTTTAAGCATGTTTTTATAAAAATTTGAAATCTTTAATCTAGGTAAACCATCTTCATTAAGTGACACTACATAATCATCACCTACTTTGTAAACATAAACATCGGGAGAAACATAAAGTGTATCTTGTGGAGAAAAAGCTCTACCCGGCTTAGGCTCCATGGAATAGATGATTTTACACATTTCTACAACTTCTTGAATATCTTTATTCAGAGCCTTCGCAATAGCATCAAAGTTTTTTTTCTCTAAATCTTTTAGATGATTATTAATCAAAAGTACCAAATCTTGAGTATCTTCCTCAAGATGCTTTGCTTGAACAATCATACATTCTTTAAGGTCTCGAGCCCCTACACCAGGTGGGTCAAACTCATGGATAAGCGAAATAGTGTCCTCTAAATCCTCCAGAGGAATTTTCTCTTCAGCAGCAATCTGCTCTAACGGTGTTTTTAAATAACCATCATCATCAATATAACTAATAAGAGCTTCTGCTGCTTTCTCTTCAAAATCAGTCAATCCATTCATTTTTACTTGCCATGATAAATACTCATGAAGCGATTCATGTGCTGTAATCACATTCTCATAATTCATGATTTCTTCACTACCACTCATACCTGATTGTGGTGGCTTTTGGTTCTGTTCAAAATAACTTTCCCATTCAAACTCGTCCTGTTTAATGGGATCTTGTGTATTGGTTTCAGCAACTTCCACTTCGCGATTTTCAATATTTTCAGCGACTTCTTTGGTAAGCTTTAAATCTTCCTCTTTTAAGATTTCAGCCTCTTCAAGAATAGGATTTTCCTCAAGCTCTGTTCTTACATTACTTTCTAACTCAAGACGTGACATTTGTAACAGCTTAATTGCCTGCTGCAATTGGGGCGTAATAACCAGATTTTGTCCCAGGCTCATCGTTTGTCTTAAAGCCATTTCGTCTCCTATTCGTACACTAAAATCAGAAATCTTTATTCATTTAGAGCTTAAAATTCTCACCTAAATAAAACTTTCTTGCGACTTCACTATTTGTAATTTCATGAGCTGTTCCGCTCACTTGTATTCTTCCATCTTTAAGTATATAAGCATAATCACAAATTCCCAAGGTTTCTCGCACATTATGATCGGTAATCAGGACCCCAATTCCCTTGTCCCTTAAATCTCTGATTATATTTTGAATATCATTCACAGCGATAGGATCAATACCAGCAAATGGCTCATCTAGTAAAATAAACTTTGGACTTCCGGCCAAAGCTCTCGCAATCTCAACACGTCGTCGTTCTCCTCCAGACAGAGAGTAACCAAAACTAGACCTAATATGCTGGACCCTAAAATCATTAAGCAAGGACTCTAGACGCTCTTTTCTTTCAGTTAAATTTAACCCCTGAGCTTCTAATGCAACCATGATATTTTCTTGTACTGTTAATTTTCTAAAAATACTGGGTTCCTGAGCCAAATAACTCAAACCAACACGGGCTCTCTTATACATAGGATCTTTTGTAATCTCTAGATTATCTAATTCAATCAACCCATTATCTGGACTTACAATACCAACAACCATATAAAATGAAGTTGTTTTTCCAGCTCCATTGGGACCAAGTAAACCAACGACTTTTCCCGATTCAATACTAAATGAAACCCCATCAACAACTTTTCTTTTTTTATAGGTTTTAGAGATATTCTCAATTTTCAGCAAACTCATATGTTTACTATATGTATCTAATCTAGGGAAGTCAAAGTCTCGTCTTGGATCTTTCAGGAAAAGAGAAGTTTAAAACTTTCCTGATGCATTTACTTTTTGAATTTTTATTTTTTTTCCACCATCTATGAACAAAATTTCTTCCCCTTTAATTTCATCATCATCTTGATAAATTTTAGGATCTCCCTGAAATCTGAAAGTGTTAGCAAATAGATTTACCTCTAGAAGCTGACTGACGGCTTTTCTTTTCTTATCTTGGACGACGACACCACCTTTAAATCTGATAAACTCTAATACATTCATATTAGGGGAATATATAAAATAACAATCAGGTCCCTCTATTTTCATTTCTTGAATATTTAAAACAACATTATTTTCAAAATGAGCTTCTTTATTCTGTCCATTAAATTGGGCCATTTCACTCTTAATTTTCAATTCATTTTGATTTTTTAATTTCTTAGTCGCTTTAACATCTTTAAAAATTCTCATCTCTGAAGTATCCACTTCTGCTAACATATTATAACCATCAAGCAGCAATCCGTCTCCCTGATCATCTGAAGGGCCTAGCATTTTAAGTTTTCCTGGAGAAAGAATTTTTCGCTGACCGGCCTGATAAAACAATTCCTCTGTATAGAAGGTATAACCATTATTTGATTTGGTAACAACGCTACCCTTGAACTTTATATTTCTTGTTTTTCCATCTATTTCACCTTCATTGGCAGTAACAATAAATTCTATTTTATTTTTATTATAAAATTGGACTCTAACCTGATTAAGAAACCAGTCACCTTCACCTTGAACACCTCTTGCTTTAGTAGCAAAAAGCTCCCAATCACGACTTCCCTGAGGAGACTCAACCAGGTGAACGCCTTCCATTCTGTGTTCAGGTTTTTCTTTTTCACTAGTTGATGATTTAGTGGTGTCTATTTCATCAGACTTTTCTAACTGTTTAGGAAAAATAAATAGGACTTCTACAATAATAAAAATCAGCAATAACGAAAAAATAATTTTTTTATATGACTTCATTTCATTTCGAAATTTCTTTGTCAGTTTTTTTTATAACTGCAAAGTTTATCTCACCTGCGCCTGCCTCTGTAACTGTGTACATTATTTTTTTAACGGTCAAGAAGTCAATATCTTTATCTGACTGAATAGTGATTTTTTTCCAAGATAAAGGATCTTCATCTTTTTCACCTCTGGCACTTCCAACAGCATTCTTAAGCTTACTCTGAAGTTTATCTTCATACTCTTGCTTCGCCTTAATTAACCCCTGTTGCAACTGATCATATAAGGACTTAATCAACCATTCTTGTTGAGATTGAACTTCTGCAAAAGAAGCCACAGGTGTTTTATCTAAAAGTATTTCTTTATTTGAAATAGTGATCACAAAGGCCGGTTTTAACTCTTTGATTGATTGAGCTTTAGGTAAAGTTACTTCTTTTGGAGTATAGACCAAAAAATCTTTCACATTATAATTTTGTAAAAGAAAAATTGCTAGAACTGTAAACATATCTACCATCGCCGTCAGAGACAGAATGGCTGTAAGACCTCTTTTGCCTTTTCTTCGGCTAAGAATATTATGATATCTGAATCTTTCACCAGGTCTTTGAATGGGCATTAGTAGGGCCCTCCTGTAGCAATAGATATATTAGGAAATCCAGCTACTAAAAATTGATCCATAGAAATAATTAACTGCTCGTAAGGAATCTGGTCACTCATGCTAACTACACCATCTATTTTCTCTGGATAAAGCTGCTTGACCCTCTGCAATTGAGCTACAAGACTAGTATTATCATAGAGATTATTTACTTTTGGTAAAGAGATTATCTGACTCCCTACGGTTAATACATAACCCTCTAGCTTGACATCTAACTTAAGGGGTATGTCAGCATTCGGTGGTGGCTTAGGAGGATTCATACTGTCATCCTTCTTTGCATACAAAGAACTGCCTATTTGAATCATAGAAACTTGAGTCCATACAGCAGTGATCAATAGAAATGTGATCAACACACTCATTAGATCAATGAATGGAACCAAGTTAAGCTCAACACTAACAGCTCTGCCTCGACCACCGCCGGAATCAATCTGTGCCATTTTAGTCCTTTATTTTTTCTCTGTTCGCAACAACCAAATTCAAAAGTGACATACTAGTTTCAATAACTTCATTCTCTGTTTTTTGAATTTGATGTTGAAAAACACCGTAAGAAACGATAGCCACAATAGCTACCAACAATCCAAAAGCAGTACAATTTAGAGCGTGTGAAATACCTTGTGAAAGTAATTGAGCTTTTGTAGCATTATCAGCTTCTGCAACAGCTCTGAAAGAACCAATCATACCTATGATAGTTCCTAAAAGCCCAGCTAGAACTGCCACGTTACCAAATACAGCTAAAAAAGCAGTCATGCCTTCCACTTTCGGCATTTCCCTCATCACAGCAGCATCCATTGCTACTTGTATTTCCTCATCAGGTCTTTTGTTCAAAGCTTGAACCAAACCAGCCTTAACCGTATTGGTTAATGGTGAAGGTCTTGAGTCACAATGGGAAATGGCTTGTCTAATGTCACCATTAATCACCAAGCGATAAATATTATCAGTAAACTCTCTTTTGTTAACTAAAAGAGAGTTTAGCTTCATCAGTCTTTCCACAACAAGAATAACTGTTAAGATGGCAAAAACTCCAATGATATACATGACCCAGCCGCCCTCGCAAAAGGCTCTTGCAATAAAACTATTAGGATCACATTGTTGAATAGGGTTCACTTCTTCCTCCTTGAATTAAACTTTATTTATCATTTTTAAAAACAAATGGGTACATAACTTCAGCCGTCGTGTCTTTCGGCGGATCAGGAAACACAATGGTTGCTAATCTCTCTGCAATACATTTTTCAATTTCAACATTATTAAGTGTTGAACTTGCAACGCGCACATTCTTAGCTACTCCATTAGTTACAATATCCCATTTTAACACTACTTTACCTTCAAGAGATCTACGACCTAACTTATCAAGCCGATTTAACTCTTGGTTATAACAACCTCTAATCAAGTTTAAGTTATGCTTTATACGTCTTCTAACAGCTTCCTTATCAATAGAACCTTCAAAACTTTCTTCACTGCCACCAGCTTGAATAGCTACAGAAGTTTTATCACCAAAACCATCTGTAGAGCCATAGGCACTGGTTCCACCACCACGACCTTTTGTTCCAATACCAGCGATACCTTCAGTAGCTGTACCTTTTCCACCTCTGCCTGTATCTTTAAACTTAGATCCCAAATCATCTCCAGGACGGTCTTCACCAAAACCAGTAGAACCTGTTGCTTTGTCAGCATTTCCCAAAATATCTCCAGCTCCTTGATAAGCTTGATCTAACTTAGAACGAACTCCTCCAGAACCAAAGGCACTAAACAAACCAACTTTGTTTATATCTTTAACATCGCTTTGTGCATTTGCCCCTGCAGCAGCTCCAATTTTAACAGCTCCACCTTGTTTTGTAGAAGTAAACTTTTTCTGTTTATTTTGAGAATTAGGAATAGGAGCGACTTCTGAAGCTTTCTTCGCAACCTGTGCCACTTCAGCTTTTTGCTGATTTGTTGTCTTACCTTTTTGAGTTGCTTCTTTATTTTGATCTGCCATTTTCACCTTTTCAGGCTGCTTTGGCGGTTCAGGAGGCTTCACCTTTACTTCCTCTTTTGGAGGGGGAGGAGGCGGTGGCGGAGGTGGAATCTTCTCTTCTTTGACTTTAGTTTCATTAAATAGCACTTGGGCTGTATAAGTCGTTTTGTCTTCTTCTGGTAATGGCTGTGCTTTTGAACTCATAGTTGTCACATAGAAAGCTAACATTCCAGATATAATCAAAGCCAGAATAATGCTACCCATTTCTGAACCAGTCAGCAGTAAAGGTGCAAACGGAACAACACCCGTATTTTCCACAAAACGAACGGCCAAACCGATATTTTTATCAGGCAAAGTAATAAATAAAACTTCTCCTTGATCAAGCTTCAAAGAGGTTGCCTGAGTCATCCTTTGGGCTTTTCCATTTTTTATTAATTCTTCTTCTTGTATTCTGCTTTTTGCAGTAATAACTTCGTATTCACTTCCAGTTGGAACTAAAACTTTAACAACTGAGGAGACTTCCAATAAAGGCCAATTGTTGGGAATAGAATTTGAAGGAATGTGAAGCTGTTTATCACTATCTTTTCCTGCTTTAAAGACACCCTTATGTCTAAAGTGGTAACTTTGAACAATTCTTTCATTCCAAATAACATTAACCTCAACAACTCCACCTTTTGTAGGACTTAAATAAGACTTAAGACTTTCAATCTGAGTCGGTGGGGCGAACGTCTTCTTGTTTTTATTATCAACCTGTGAAGACAACGCCTGTAAATTAGGTTTTGATATTTTTTTATTTGTTAAATCAGAAGCTAGCTGTTTATTAACTTTAGTAGAAGACTTTGGATTCTGACTAATATTCAGTGGCTTATCACTCTTAAGTTCCTTATTTTGAATTATTGAATCCTTAGAACTATTTGAAGAATGATCTGTCAATGGTAAAGTCGTGACTTCTGAATTTTCTTGATTTGAACTTTCAATAGCAGCCACTTGAGTAACTACCGAAACCTCGCCAAGAATCTTGGTAGAAGGCCTTGGGATTCCCACATAAAATAAAACTTTAAAATGGCCAATGATCAACTCATCACCAGATAATATTTGTTCATCCAAAACTGCTTGGCCATTTTTAAAGGTACCACTTTGAGATCCTAGATCACAAACAAAATACCCGTTTTCCCTACTTTCAATCAGACAATGAATTGGCGAAATCGATTCATCAGCAAGACAAAGCTGAGCTTCAGAGTTCGATCCCAAGACAATCTGATCGAAAGTGAACTGCTTCACTTCTTTCAGCTGATTGTTTTTATAAACTTTCAATATGACTGGTGGCCTCAATTAACACCCCGAACCCGCTGTACATCTTCCGATGTTTTTCTCATTTCAGGCAAAAAATTTTCCCTCAATTTAATTAGCCGTTTGTAGTTAAAATTTTTCTTCTGAAAGAGGTAAAAAAGTTCTGGTTTCTGAGTCGAACCTTCTACTAATTCATCTTCAAAATTTAACGTGGCCTTTTTATCTTTTATCTTTACATAGTTAGATTTGTTAGTCACGTTTGTTGACTGTGAATAACTATACCAAGGTCCTAATAAATGAAGTAGTATTAAAAAATATTTTAGCCCCCTCATTTGTTTTCCTTTCTTGCTATTAGCTCTAACTCTTGAAACTTACTTCTTGATTCCTCTGGAACACCAACAAACTTTAATCTTTGAATCAATTCCAAAGCTTCAGGAAATTTTTTTTGATGATCGACAAGAAGAACTAAATAATTAAAAAGTATCTCTTTATTCTGATTGTTATCTTTCAAAGCCTCATTATAAACTGCGCTTGCTTTTTCATACTTGCCAACACCAACTAAAGAAACAGCATAATTACTTAAAAACCTTGGATCTTTATTACCTTTTTTGTATGGAATCTCAAAAGCCATCACTGCTTTCTCAAAGTCGTTATTTTTAACATACTGACTACCCACATTTAAGGAACTAACTGAATCATTTGGATTTATTTCTAGTGCTTTTTTAAAGTACTTTATAGCTTCCATTTTTTCATCAACAGCCAAACTTAGAATTCCCAAATTTGAATAAACTTCATAATTAGGACTAGCGGCATTTACTTTTAATGCTCTCATCAATAAACTTTTCGATAAACCAAACTGTCCTTTTTTATAATAAACCATAGCCAATGAGTTTAATGCCTTAACATCATTTGCGTTTTGCATTAGAATTCTGGAGCTTTCCTTCAAAATACTTTCTTCATCTTGATTTTTAATATAGGAATTCAAAGTATCATAAGGAGAAATTTCATTTTTCTTTTGAGTTGGTGATTCTAGAATCACAGCTTTTTTAATTTCTTTTTTTCCAACTTTACTAATAGAAGAATCTTCAACAATTGGCTCTGAACTCATGGTAGTTTTTGAAACAACACCCTCTGCGTCTGACTTTTTATTTTGGGTTGAACAAGAAACAGCTAAAACACATACCAAAAACAAAATAAATTTAAATAAATTCATTTTCATAATGACATCCAATTCACGAACCTTATATCAAATTTGATTTCGCTTGAGTTATAGTATTTCTTACTGTCAATTTTACTCATAAATCTTAAAGATTTTTCAAAATCTGGATTAAAAGCTTCAAATTCATAAGCCCTTTCAACAGCAGATTTATGACTCTCTTTAGCTCTATTAAGAAATGGTTCTGCCAACTTGGGAAGAGTTTCTTTATACTGTTTTTCAAGATCAGCACCTAATCCCTTAGGAATTGGCGAGGTAACAATTGCATTAGCCATATGTTCGTTAGCTTCTCCTAAAAGTGACAATGAGCTTACAATTTCATTTGGGCTGTTCAACTTCACTACCTCATTTAGGTCTTTATTTAATTTATTGAGCAAACTAATTTTCTCATCAACAGCCTTTTTCTGCTTGTCAGACTGAGCCGGAATTTTGATTTCCTTCATATCTTGATAGACTTCTTTAGCTTTTTTGAGTTTAACCATAGCAACCCACTTGTTACCTACAGCTTTTTTACTTTCTGGAAGTTTTTTGTAAACTGAAATAAGCTTATCCTCCCACTGATAGAACTGACTCGAGCCTTTCATAACGTATATCTGTGCCATCCAATAATAGGATTCAATTAACTTTTCTGCATTGGATGGATTGTTTTCAATATACTCTTTATATTTATCCTGTGCTTTACTTAATTGATTTGTCTTCCTGTAAAGCTCAGCTAGGGTAAACATCAAATCTAACTTTTCTTGCCATTTTTTTACATTTTCATAATATTCTTCATAGTCTTTAATTGCTAAAGAATACTGTCCCATTGACTCTCTCATTAAGGCTATATTGTATAAGTAGTTTGCATTTGCTTTTGCTTTTGGATCATCTTTTATAAGCTGTCTATAGAGTTTTATGGATTCATCAAATAGAGCCGAATCTTGATAAAGTTTCGCAACAAAAAGCTTAGATTTGTATTTAAGATCTTTTTTATCTTGATTTGACTTTAATACTTCTAAATAAGCATTCTTAGCTTTTTCATTTTGTCCTGATTTTTCATAATTTACACCTGCATTATAAACAGCAACAATAGCCAAAGATGATTTTGGATTATTTTTAGCAAAAGCAACAAAGGTATCAGCACTTTCGCTGAGCTTACCTTCTTGTTCAAAATCTTGCGCTTTTTTAAAACTAGCTTTTTCTAATACTCCTTTAATATCTTCTCCAGCTTTGGTATTAGCTAGATTTTCATTTTTCAAAAGCTCTGTAGCTGCTGACTCAAGACCTATATAATCTTTCTTAAGATTATATATATCTAACAAGAGATTCGCTGAGTATTCAGCATATTTTGTATTAGGATATTTATTAACAATTTCTTTAAATATTTTATTCGCATCTTCAAAGTAGTTATATTGATACAATAATCGACCTTGCCTAAATTTAATTTCAGGGACTTTTTTAGAATTAGGAAGCTTTTCTATATACCAGTTAGAGGCTTTTATAAACCTTTCAACCGTTGGACTTAAAGGAATTGGATCTAATTTATCAGAGTTTCTTTTAGCCAATTCTTTGTCGTCAGGCAAACTTTTCTCGACCGCAATTAACAAATTAGAAGCTGCATTTTCATAAAACTTACTCTGAGGCGCATTATCAACGATCCACTTATACTGAACCCCGGCTTCATCAAAATTCCTCATATCATAAAGTAATTCACCATAGTAAAAATGCATATCTGAACTTTGAGGAAAATTTAAGAACTCACTTAAATATAACTTATATCCATCTAAAGCCATCGTCTGAGAGTTTTTTGTTCTAGAGTTTTGAGCTGTTTGATGCTGTTGCAAAGTCCAATTTCGCAAAGTTTTTTCTCTGAGTTTCATGGAATTATCAACCAATTCGACATTTGATTGATTAGCCTGGTACCAAGAGCTTGTAGGACCATAATCTTTAATCCAGCGATAGAGTTCGTTTCTAAATGCTGGTGAGTTTTTAGAGTAAAAATATACCTGCACAATCTGATACTGATATTCAAAAGCTTTAGAATTGTTAGGGTTCAAAGAAATCAAATACTTAAAAGCATTATGAGCTGCCTCTTTTTGACCTTTATCAAGATAATAATAGGCTAACTTTTCCATATAAGCCAGTGACTGATCACCAACTAATTCTTTGAAATAATCGGCTGCTTGCTCTGGTTCCCCTGCTGCCGCATAAAATACTACGATATCTCTTAACGCTTCAACTTCTAGTTTAGCTTTCGCATGCTTACGGCTATCATTATCATTAGCTTGACGACTTTGTTTGATAATATACTCCATATATTTAAGAGCTTCGTTGTGTCTTCCCAGACGGTACAAGCACCATGCTCCTTTATAAGTCGCCATAGCATTTAAATTGTGTCTTTTATTTTTTATCACCGGTGCATAACGTTTATACGCATCTTTCCACTTCTCTTTTTCAAAAAAATACTCTCCCAGAGCAAAATTAGACTCATCTACAAACGGACTGTGAGGATAATTATCAGCAAGTCGGGCATAATATTTTTCTCCCTTATCCGGCTGACCTAATTCAAAATAATTAAAACCTAAAAAATACAACGCTTGTGGGATTTTTGGATCATTAGTAAAATCTTTTTCAAACCACTCATACAATTGAACAGATTTTTGAAAATAACTTTTTGCCTCTGCGGTATCAAGCTCTGGCTTTTCTTTTGTTTTTCCCTGATTAAAAAGATTTAGTTTTCTATCAAACTCTTTTTGTCTTCGATAATCTATGAGAGAACCTTTTTCGACGTACAATTCAGCAAGACGTAACCACAATTCTCCACGATTATTTGACTCTCTGAATTTCTTGGTTAGTTTATACAGCTCTTGAATTTGCTGATCTAAAACTCGTTCATACTCAGCTGTCTGAGAAATATTCTCGGACTGAATGATTTCATACGATTTAACTGGCTTAATGACATCCAAATTATGTTCTACTACAGGACGTTCAAACTGAATCTCATTGTTCTTTGGAATGTTAATTTTATTCTTTACACTCTGAGAAAGTTTACCACCTCTATTTTGCATATTAACCTGAGACAGTAATTCCCCAACAGTCTTCTTACTTTTCGCATAAGTTCCTGTCACCATAAGGTTTAAAATAAAAATAGTACTCAAGAGTTTTTTGGTATTTTTAATTTTCATATATTACTCACAGCTTTGCTTTCCAAGATAGTGATAATTACCGATCTCATCTAACCAAAACTCACCTTTAAATGGATAAAACTCAAATCCATTCTCAATGTAAAACTCTCTATCTATTTGATTATCAATAGTGTTTGGTAAATCTCGCCCTGCAATTTTCTTTCTTAACGTCTCCTTTTTACCATTAATCATTTCGTAACGAATAAAACTTGCCTGTTCAAATAGATCTTGCAGCTCATCTTTCATATTTTGCAGATGAGCTTTAACCATATCACCAATTAAAACTTTTGTGTTTTTGATCCGTGTATTCAGCACTCGAACTGAATACTGTCCTAATCCAGAACTGCGGAACCCTCCACTATTTTCAATTGCATTTTTTTCCTCTTGAATTCTCCTCAAATAACTCAAGCTTCTTCTAACATCACCTTCTTCTGCAATATTTTTTAAAACCATATATGGTAACTTTAAACCAACTAACAGATCCTCTTGCCTTTTGACTGACAGTTTTTTTTCTAGCTCTTGATAGTAAGACATTGATTCAGAGCTATTGCCAAGGAACGAGCCAATTTTAATCTTCACGGGCTCATAAGTTTTTTCAAATAAACTTAAAACTTTTTCCATTTCATCATATTTACAAATATATAAATAAACTATCGCTCTCAGCAAAAGAGATTCAGGAATATAAAAGTCTTCATAATAACTAGAATGTAGCGATTGAAAATTAGAAAGCGCGGAACGAAACCTAGCCCCTCTCAGCATAGCCCAAGATTGTTCAAATAGGGCATCATGCCATAAAAAATGATCTCTTGGAATCTGAGAATATATATCAATAGCAGTGTCCCACTCTTGTTTCTGATAATAACTTCTTGCTAGACCCATCTGAGCTGCTACCTTATTGGTATCAGTCACAGAGCTTTTGCTGCGATGATCAATCATCTGCTGAAACAACGCAATAGCATTATCGATTTTATTATTTTCAAGATTTGCCATAGCTCTATTGTACAAAGCTTGGTTATTATAGCTACTTCCAAAAGTCACTTTACTAAAGGCATTAGCTGCATCTTCATACTCTCTATTTTTAAGTTTGATCTCACCAATTCTAAAGTAAATCATATCTTTATTCTTATCGGGAAAATCGTTTACATCGACTTTAGAAACAGCATAATTCAATAAAGTATCATCACCTAAAGAATCAGCAACTAAGGATAACTCTTCAATGGCTTTTTTAATATATCTATTATTACCACTTCTAATCACATCAACAAATTGATAGGCAGCCACTTGTGAGTATTTCATCTCAACCAACATTTTACCAAGGATGTATTTTATCTGTGGTCTTTCATTTTCTAACTCTGGGCGCTTGACTAAGTTAAATAAAGCTTGCGCTGCTGGCTGATATTGTCCAGATTGAGCTAAGGATAGTGCATTTGAAAGCTGTCCTTTCAAACCACTTTCTCTAACTACTGAGCCTGGCTTTGAAGTAATTATCTTTCTTTTGGTTTTTCCTGCTGCGTAGGCAAGAGAAAAATTTAGCAATATAAAACTAATTATTAAAATATTAACTTTTTGAATTATATGATTCATCGGTATTTAGCCTCCGGAAAAAAGAAACTAGCTCCTGCTGAAAATAATAGATTATTAATCATTCCATCTTCATTAATTGCTTTGGCACTAAAAAAGTTCCAAGAAAAATCCCAACGAATAGCAAAGGATTTTGAAATCGCAAATATCTGACCAGTAGAAAGTTGAAAAGTTCCTATACCACCTTTAACATGAGTTTTAGTTTGTCCTCCACCCACTCCAAAATAGAAGTCAAAAGGCACAATTTTTTTGTTAAACCATGTCATTTTCCCATATATTGGAATCCACTGTATCGATGCACCAAGATACTCTTTTGTGTAACTCAATCCATCGGTTCCAATATTCTGTACAGAATATAACTCTTTAGTTGATTGAGCCTCAGAAGAAGTCAAATTAAAATACTGCAATTCCACTCCAAACATTTCAGTGATAAAATAGCCACCCCTCAGAGTTCCTCCATAAGTATTATAAAAAGGATCATTTGTTGTTAACGTAATCCCACCAAAAAACTGGAATCTATTGGTTTTCGGTAAAAATCTTTTTTGTATAACTGAAACCTCACTAAATGGAGCCAATAAGGTTAATTCAGAAAACTCTGTAGTTTTAATGTTCTGTGATTCAGTTGGTTTAACTAACTTTTTTGTTTTGGGCTTAGGTTTTGAATTTTCTAACTCTAACTCAATAACATTTAAATCTTCGTTACCATCACCTTCTTGAGCTTGGGAGAAAGGGATAGCACAAACAATTCCTAAGATAACTAGCGCTGATAAAAATCTAAATCGATATTTCATTCAAACCTCAATCTAAAATAAAAAGCTGTAACCCAAATCAATCACGGATGAAAAAGTTATTCTTTCTTTAAAGTCAGAATAAGAAGGAGGTGGTTCATTACAGCTATCTGTTGTCGAATTCTTAACTCCTTCATATTTTCCAGGCTCGCACTTTAAAAAAGGAATTGGAGCTTGATTCGCAAAGACTCTAAAATCAAAACGAAAAGAAGAATTTTTACCAATGTAAAATTTTTGCCCCAATCCTATAGCAACACCTGGAAATGTTTTATGCGGATATTTGGTAACTCCAGCTGCTAAGGAACCAAAAAAATGAAAATTAGTAACTACATGTTTTGATAAGCTAAACTTGCCATAAAAAGCTTTCCAATTGTAATCAAGAAAAAGACCAGATTCTGGCATTGGAGCTCTTGTAAAATCTAAACTATATTGATCTTTTAGTTGCTTCGCATACTGAGAAACACCAGAGAAGTTTTTACTAAAAATCAATCCATACGCATTATCTTCTGTCGTATGATAATATCCACTTAAACCCAACTTGCTGACATTCGCTATTGGCTCTGTTAATGCCCAACCATAAAAAAGATTTCCTTCCCATCTTTTTTCTGTAACTATATTGCGATTCCTAACGCTATCATTTCTTTCAAAAATCGGCGTCACTGACTCTTTCGCAAGTTCTTCTACAGGCAATTGAATCAAATCCTTAGCTGTGCATGAAAATGAAACCACGGCAAAAATCAAAAGAATTTTAACACTTACTTGGAACATTTTATTTCCTTTCACGCTGTCACCTTACATTCAATTACTAAATCACACACTTCTCTGACTGCTCCGTGGCCGCCACCTTTAGTAGTAATAAATTGAGCTTTTTCTTTAACTTTTTTACTAGCCTCTGGAACTGTAATAGAAACGCCAGCTCTTTCTAGTAAGGGAATATCAAAAAGGTCATCTCCCATATAAAGAATATTTTCATCACTTAAGCCAGTTTTCTTTTTTATCTCTTCGTAAGCTGGTAACTTATGCAATGATCCCTCATAAAAATGATGAATTTTAAGAACCTTTGCTCGCTCGCGAACATCTTCACTGTTACTTCCAGTAATAAATGCCACCTGATAACCGAACTCTATAAGTCTTTGAATTCCATAGCCATCACGAATAGAAAAAGTCCTTCTCCATTGTCCCGGTTGTATCATCCAAACATGATTGTCTGTGAGAATTCCATCCACATCAAAGGCGATTAATTTTATTGATTGTAGTTTTTCAATTGGAAGATGGTCTATCTGAATGGACATATTTTCTCTCCCTCTCAATCCTTGAGAGTCCTTCAATTGGTTTCGATAATTTTTTCAAACTAACGTACCAGTTCCATTCTGAGAAAATTTACACACTAGAGCAAGCTGTCGTTGGAAAAACAGCATCTATACTCGACCTAGGTCAACGAACCCTAGCTTTGATCAAATCTTGCAAATGCAAAAGACCAACTGGCCTTTTGGGCTGTTCAGAACTCCGATCAAGAACAAATAACATTTGAATTCGAAACTGCTCCATAACAAAAAGAGCTTTTTCTGCTAATTCAGAAGCATCAATAGTTCTTGGATTTAGTGACATAACTTCTTGAGAAAGGCCAGCCAATGGGTTGAGGTTTTTTTCCAGTCTCCGACGTAAATCGCCATCAGTAATTACACCTATTAAATCTTGATTTTCATCTACAACACCTGCACATCCTCTAACATCTCGATGGGTCATTATAGAAAGAACTTCTTTTATTGGAGTATTCACCTTAACTAAAGGAACAGACTCCCCCGTATGCATAATATCTTTCACACGTGTTAGCAATTTAAAACCTAGACTTCCACCAGGATGATATTCAGCAAAGTCATGACTTGTAAAACCTTTTTGATTTAATACCGCCATTGCTAAAGCATCACCCATAGCTAGAGTTGCTGTCGTAGAGGCAGTAGGTGCCAAGTTCAAAGGACATGCCTCTTTAGAAACTTTCACTCTGATCACCTTTGTTGCTGATTTAGCCAGTGAGCTGTTTTCATTTCCAGTCAAAGCGATAACTGACAAACCTTTTCTCGCGGAAAAATTAAGTATAGAGGTAAGCTCAAGACTTTCC
>JABWCN010000044.1 GCA_013359135.1 Pseudobdellovibrionaceae bacterium
ATTCAGAACAAGCTGGGTACACTCTCGGAGTCGTGGGCCTAGCACCAGGTGCTGCAGATAAGCTTTGGCTTCGTCAAGTGAAGTGATGGCGAATTGCTGCGCCATTGCGCTATGTCCAAGCCCGGCGATCTGCGGAAAGATAAACCAGATCCAGTGACTGGACTTTCTCCCTGCTTGGAGCTCAGCAAGGACTGTGTTGTAGGTGTGCGCTTGGGCGGTGAGGAAGCGGTGGAGATTGTATGCGGCGCTCATAAACTATCTGAGGCCAAGTATATTCCATTCAGGACGATATCATGCCGTGCAATGTTGGATTGCAAGGCCGGACACTCCCTCTCGGCCGGGACATCACTCTTTCCTGGCCGAATCCCCAGTGTGTGATTGACAGTTCAGCGGCATCGAGTATATGATTGCCATATACAACATAAGGCATGAGATGACGCGATTGCCAGGTGTGGAAGGGTTTAATTGGGACGAGGCAAATCTTACCAAGAATTGGGAGAAGCACCGGGTTACTCCGTGGGAATGCGAGCAGGTCTTCTTCAATCTGCCGCTGGTGGTCGCCGATGACCTCGCCCATTCTACGGTGGAGCCTCGATATTACGTGCTGGGACAGACTGATGCTGGACGCCGCTTGTTTATCGTCTTCACCATCCGTCGACGGCGCATCCGCATTATTTCAGCCAGAGATATGAGTCCCAAGGAGCGGAGGACGTATCGTGACCAAACTCAAAAAAAGACCGACGTTCAAGAGTGAGAAACAGGAAGCTGAGTTTTGGGCGTCACACGACTCAACGGAGTATGTCGACTACTCCAAGAGTCGTCGGATGGTGTTTCCCCGGTTGAAGCCGTCAACCGAGACGATCTCGCTTCGTCTGCCAAAATCCCTCTTGGATCAACTCAAGACGATCGCGAACAAACGCGACGTCCCGTATCAGACACTGCTCAAGCTCTTCGTGCTCGAACGCGTCCAGGCCGAGTTGCATCACAAACCCGCCAAAGCCTCTTAGCAGGCTGTTGATAAAGTCCTCCAGCGTCGTTCGCGCCACGCTCAGAGGCTCAACGTACCCGACAGCGTACGATTTGCCTCTTCGATCGCTGCGGCCTTGCCGGACGGTCTTTCCGAACAGCCTGCGAGCCCATCTGATTCCGCCGGTGAGATCGAATGCCGCGTGTGTGAGGCAATCTCACCGAGTTGGACAACACACGGGGAGCGCGCTCCTGATCACGGCGATCGCGAGAAGCGGGGTTGAACGTGATGAGTGGAGTGAGTCAGAGCGAAAGGGGACCTAGCGCGGTGGCATGTTGTGCCGGGCCAAGACGTTCATCGTCAGTTGGTCGGGCTGGCCATCGAAGTATTTGAACAGGGTATCTTTGAAGATGGCGTTGTCGGTGGTGGCGGTCATGAACAAGGTCATGCAGGACCGGAATTTCAAATAGTCGGGGTAGGGGAAGATTTCGTCAGCGCTGCGACCCTCCACATTCAGAACAAGCTGGGTACACTCTCGGAGTCGTGGGCCTAGCACCAGGTGCTGCAGATAAGCTTTGGCTTCGTCGAGTGAAGTGATGGCGAATTGTTGTGCCATGCTGCTGTGGCCAAGACCGGCGATTTGCGGAAAGATAAACCAGATCCAGTGGCTGGACTTTCTTCCGGCCCGCAGCTCAGCGAGGACTGTGTTGTAGACGGGTTCTTGCGCGGTGAGGAAGCGGTGGAGGTTGTAGATGTCAGACATAGTCTGTTCCCGCGCTCCCAGTTGGTTAGATGGCGAGATCGAAGGGGAGATCTGAAATATCGCGCAGACGACGACCAGAAATTAGGGTATCCAACATTTCCGCTTGATCGGGGTTTCCACTCTCTTCTACAGCCTCTTTTAATTCATATAGAGCGCTGTGGTAAGTGCAATCGACGTCGCCGGTTCCCATAGCAATGGATGCAAGTCGAGTCGGCATCGGTTCAAGAGTAACGGCTACGATATGAGGTACTTGTCCTTTTCGATTTCTGATGAGATTGAGAGCTTCAGTCCTTGTGTTCTGAGAGCGGTCGCTGCGCATTGTCCATTTGCAGGAGATGCTGGCGTGCAAGATGTTCCGAGTTCCTTCAAAGTTTGCCGTGCGAAGTGGAGTGTGTTGTGAGAATTTCTCCGTCGGTTCGATCAGGTAATTCTTGACGTTGATTTCAGCATCACTGATTGAGCGACGAGCTACGACAATGTCAGGGGTGATGAGATAATCGCCACCCAAGGCTGCGGAGAGTTTCTTGTGCTTCACTAAGAGGCGACTCAAATCTGCCAAATGCTCATATTGGTCAAATGCTGAAATGCCTGTAGTTGCTTGTGTTGCCGAGAATAACCAGTTTCCCGGACGCAGGTGATCCATTTTCTTGAAAGCCGCCTCAAGAAATTCTAAAGTGTATTGACTGAAGAGGGTTCCTGCTGTTTGCCCAGACTTGGGATTAGTGCAGGTAGGATGCCCCATTCGTTTTGCCATGCCTGCTGCTAGTGCTATGCTTGTTTTGCTGCTTTTATCCGCGACAGAGAAAACCTTCAGCCCTGGTTTGTGTCCCAGAATGTTAAGGCAGATTTTCTTTTGGTAGTCTGTTCTGAGGTCGGACAGGAGAGCTTTCTTCGGCATGTCAGAGCTCAATCGGAAGGTGGAAGATCACTTAGATTATGAGCCTAAGTGTTAAGGGGTTGCTCAGTATCCAGGGTAACCGATTAATCGTGGATGTCTATATATTGCGGTTGACTTAAAAAATCAACTCAATATACTGTTGGTTGTGTTGCCCGTATCTCTTTTGTAGTTTAGCCTTCATCCCCCACAACACAATCCTCAATGGCCAAAAAAGTTGGTGCAACAAAGCGAATAGTGATCCCTCCGGACATCGATCACATATTAGGTCGATATCCAGAACAGGCCTACGCCTTACTTAGGCATTCGTTTTCAAAATCGTCGTACAATGGCCTCCCTTCTGCAGAAAGTCTGTCCGTATATGGGAAGAGAAAGCTCAGGGTAATCGATTTGTTTTCTGGCGCCGGAGGTTTCACCTTGGGCTTGTGCCAGACCGGAAGATTTGAGCCGGTATTTGCCAATGACTTTAACGCATATGCCGCGAAGACCTACAACGCAAATTTCGGTGACCACTGTTTGCACGGCGATATAAATGATCTCCTTGCCAACAATTCTTTCAAGTTTCCGGATGCGGAAGTTGTGATCGGTGGGCCACCCTGTCAAGGTTTCAGCCCTTTGAACAAACAGCGTGAAGGTGATCCGATGATTAAATCACGCATTCGTCGTATTCAGAGAGAGATGGCAAGTAAAAGAATGATGGAGAAGGTTCCTAAAGGTGATGTTGTTATTACCAACCCAACACATATTGCTGTGGTGTTGAAGTATGATGAAAAACTTCCGGCACCACAGTTGATTGCCAAAGGCGCAGATCTTGTTGCTGAAAAGATCAGAGAGATCGCCAAGCAAAATAATATTCCAATTGTAGAAAATAAACCATTGGCTAGGACTATTTTTAAAACGATGAAATTAGGTCAAGTTATTCCTAGAGAGCTTTTCGTAGCAGTAGCTGAAGTGTTATCCTATGTTTATAAACTTAAGAGAAGGATTAAGAAATAATGAACGATTTTTTGGAGCAATTATTTCAGTTTTTAAAGCGCTTTGAAAAGGTCACTAAAAATACTGATCTTTTTATGGCTTTTGGATTAATGGCCATTTTAGCCGTGATGATAATTCCTTTGCCACCTATTTTGCTTGATATCGCACTCACTTTTTCATTGGCTATTAGTGTACTTATCTTATTGGTTTCTTTGTATACTAAGCGAGCTTTGGATTTTACTTCATTTCCTAGCTTGTTACTACTAACAACACTGTTTCGATTATCGCTAAATGTTGCAACGACAAGATTGATTCTAAGTCATGGCCATGAAGGAACACATGCCGCTGGAGATGTTATTCATTCTTTTGGTAACTTTGTTGTAGGGAATAATTATGTCATAGGTTTTATTGTTTTCCTTATTTTAATTGTAATCAATTTTATAGTTATTACAAAAGGTTCTGGCCGGGTAGCTGAAGTTGCAGCTAGGTTTACACTAGATGCGATGCCAGGAAAACAAATGTCTATTGATGCTGATTTAAATGCCGGTCTAATTAATGAGACAGATGCCAGGAAGCGTAGAAAAGAAATCGAACAGGAAGCAGATTTTTACGGAGCTATGGACGGTGCCAGTAAGTTTGTTAGAGGTGATGCTATTGCCGGTATTATCATTATGGTCATCAATATTATTGGTGGACTACTTATTGGAATGATTCAGAAGAATTTAGATATAGCTACAGCTGCAAAGTACTATACCATGTTGACTATCGGAGATGGATTATTAGCACAAATTCCTGCTTTAATTATATCTACAGCTGCAGGTACAATAGTCACTCGTTCATCTGGGAATGATGAAAATATGGGAAAAGAAGTGACTTCTCAGTTATTTGCAAGCCCAAGAGCTTTGATGATCTCAGCGGGTGTTTTATTTTTACTAGGAATTGTGCCTGGACTCCCCACAATTCCTTTCTTCTTAATTGGAATTATCATGGCAGCAAGTTCTTGGGTTATAACTAGATACAAAGAAGAGATGGAAAAGGAAGAAAAGAAGAAAGCAGAGACTTTATCATTGGCCCCAAAAAAAGAAAATGTAGAATCTCTTTTGCCACTGGATATGGTGGAACTAGAAGTTGGGTATGGTTTAATTAATGTCGTTGAATCAAATAAAAGTGGCGATTTGTTAGAGAGAATAGTTTCTATTCGTAAGCAATTCGCATTAGATCTTGGAATAGTTATACCTAGTGTTCATATACGCGATAACTTACAGCTAGCACCTGGTGATTATAGACTACTTATTAAAGGAAATAAAGTAGGTGGAGGAAGTCTCAAGCCTGAATATATGATGGCTATGGATCCAGGAAATGTTTCGGAAAGAATAGATGGTATTCCAACAAAAGAACCTGCTTTTGGTTTAGATGCACTGTGGGTGCCGCCTTCTAGAAAAGAAGAAGCTGAAATGGCTGGATATACGGTTGTTGATTTACCTACGGTTATGGCTACTCATTTAACTGAAATTATCAGGACACATGCTCATGAGTTATTTGGCAGACAAGAAGCTAGCCAGTTAATTGAAAACTTTAAGAAAACTCACCCAAAAGTTGTTGAAGAGTTAATTCCTGATTTGATGTCACTCGGTTCAGTTGTCAGAGTTCTTCAAAACCTTTTAAAAGAGCAAGTCTCAATCAGAGATTTGTTAACTATCTTTGAAGCTCTTGCCGATGAAGCACCTAAGCAAAAAGATATTGAGATTTTGACAGAATCAGTTCGCAAGGCTTTGAATCGATCAATCACAAGAAAGTATTCAGCAGAAGATAGTATGATACCTGTTTTAACGTTGGATCCTCATATTGAAGAATTAATTGCAAATTCTTTATTGCAAACTGAGCAAGGTGTTCAGTTGGTTATGGACCCCCAGTCTGCACACCAGCTTATTAATCAAATAGCAGTCGCTGTAGAATCAAATCCTGAAATTGCTGGGCAACCTATTCTTCTGACAACACCAACATCAAGACGTCATTTATTTAAATTAACACATCGATTTATTCCTCAGCTGATTGTGCTTTCTCACAATGAATTGAGTAGTGATGCAAATATTAAATCTGTAGCCACTGTGGAGATGACACATGCAAGTTAAAAAATTTGAAGCAAGATCCATGAAAGAGGCATTGGAGCTAGTTAAAACTCAACTAGGTCCTGATGCAATTATTTTGTCCGCTAAAGACAATAGTAAAAAATATGGACTTGTTGGTGATAGCAGTTTTGAAATTACGGCAGCTGTCAGTGATGATACCCTACACAAAAAGAAATTTGTTGAATCTAAAATGGCGGATCAAGATAAAAGTCGTTTTAACTCTAGTTCCGCGCGAGTACAAAAAGAGATTATCAATAAGTTTGTTCAAAAGCACGTTGGACCGAGCTCTCCAAAACCAATTACTACTCAAAGATATATCGATATTGATGAAGAAAGAAGTTTAGCTGAAGAAAGAATAAAAAATGCCGCTCAGAGGGCTTTTGAAGCTTTTGATTTTAAAGAGTCAACATTTAATCAATCGCCGGGTAATTCTAAAAATAAAGTTAACTTGAACTCTAAAGTCGTTGATAAAAATAAAATTTTTAATTCAAGTAAAGATGAAAATTCTAGTGGTGAGATTGAGTCCTTGAAAAATGAAATTTTATCTTTAAAACAGATGATTTCACAGATGAATCAAAAACCTTTAGAAACTAGTGTGTTGAGTAGTTATCCAGGTAGTAGTTATGGAATTCACTATGAATTATCTCAGCATTTTCAAAACTTGGTTAAAGAAGGAATTAATGAGGATCAGGTAGCAGAGATGATTCTAGAAATTCAAGAGCAAATTCCTGCCATAAAGCTAAAAAATAAAGCACTTGTTGAGGGAATTTTAGCCAAGAAAATTCTTGATTCTATTTTTCTAAGTGACATGGTTAACAAAAAGTTTCATTTTTTTGTTGGACCAAGCGGCAATGGTAAAACTTCTAGCTTAATCAAGATGGCCTCTCAACTAATTGTTAGAGAGGGTAAGCGTGTTGCTATTTTAAGTGCTGATATTCATAAAGTAGGAGCTGTGGAGCAATTGAAAATTTATTCTCAAATTTTGAATGTGCCTTTTGCCGTAATTAGAGATAAATCAGATTGGAAAGAAATTTTAAAATTTATTAATAACATTGATTATATCTTGGTTGATTTTCCAGGATTAAGTATGAAATCTTCACAAGATCATCACTTTTTTGAAAAATTAGTAGTGAATGAAATTCCTCACAAAGCAATTCATCTGGTTTTATCATCACGAAATAAGTTTGAAGATATGCAAGAAACTTTACAGAATTATTTCTCATTAAAAATAGATGATGTTATTTTCAATCATATTGATGAGTCCATTCATAATGGAGCTATTTTTAGTTTTATAAAAAGTAATCAAATTCCAATCCACTCTTTTGGTATCGGCCCCAGAATTCCAGAAGATTTTGAGCCAGCAACAAAAGAAAGATTAGTAGATCTTATTTTTCACATAACAAAAAAGAATAATTCAAATCAAGAGGTTCAAGTATGAGTTTTAACTACCAAACAAAGACACTAAGTTTCACTTCAGGAAAAGGCGGTGTTGGTAAAACTACAGTTTCTGCAAATGTAGCTTATAGATTAGCTCAGTCAGGAAAAAAAGTGTTAATTTTTGATGCTGATCTTGGAATGGCTAACGTGGATATATTTTTTGGGACAAGGGCAACTTATTCAATTATGGACGTTCTTCACGGAAGTAAGTCGATTAATGATGTTATTTTTCCCTTAGATAAAAATTTGTCGTTGATTTCTGGTGGTCACGGATATGAAAAGCTCCAAAATTTAGATTCTTTTTCAAGAAGAACTTTATTGGACTCTCTAGCCGAAACGACCTCAGCATTTGACTATATTTTGATTGATACCTCCCCTGGGATTGCACAAAATGTTTTACAAACTAACGCCGCGGTTCAAAGAGTTAATGTTATAATTACCCCTGAACCATCAAGCTTTGCAGATTCTTATGCTTTGATAAAGCTTCTAAACAGCAAGCATAAGGTAAACCACTTTTCAATCATTTGTAATCAAGTCAAAAATCATGAAGACGGATTTT
Source organism: Pseudobdellovibrionaceae bacterium (assembly GCA_013359135.1). Classification (GTDB taxonomy): domain Bacteria; phylum Bdellovibrionota; class Bdellovibrionia; order Bdellovibrionales; family Bdellovibrionaceae; genus UBA2316. The sequence continues at coordinate 7,726 of JABWCN010000044.1, forward strand.
ATTTGTTTAAGAAGTTTCAAGATGTAGTACAAAAATTTTTAATTGTTGGATTAGAATACATGGGTTCAATACCTTCGGACAGTTTGTTAAGAACAGCTAACTATCAGCAGAAGTTGATAAGTAAGCATATGCCTAGTTCCGATTCTTCTATTGCAATAGCACAAATAACAAATGAACTGCTAAAGTCTCAGATTAGGACAATGTCTCATGGTGGTTTACAGTTTATGTGGGAAAACTTAACGGGTGTTGCTTAGCAACTTGTTAAGAGGGAGTGTTTCATTTCTAAACATCTTAGCCACAGGTTTAGAATTTGAGATTAGGACTTTAAGAAATATTATTTTTTGTTACACTGAAAGAGTTAATTTAAGAAAAGCAATACATTACCTCTGTAGAAGGGTTGGTCACGAGTGAAGAATTTGGCTTTGCTAAAAAAATACAAGGAAGATCCTAAGAAACTTACCCAAAACCAAAAAGACAGTTTAATCAAAGAATATGCGCCTTTAATTAAATTTATTGCTCAAAAAATTGCCGTGAGATTACCGTCAAACATTGAGCTTGATGATTTGATTTCTGCTGGGGTTATTGGCTTGATGGATGCAATAGATAAATATGATCCATCAAGAGATAATAAATTTAAAACCTACGCTGAATTTAGGGTAAGAGGAGCTATTCTTGATGAACTCAGATCTCAAGACTGGGTTCCTAGGTCTATTCGTGACAAATCTAAAATTTTAGATAAAACTTTAGCACAACTAGAGCGTGAGTTAGGTCGATCGCCTTCAGACGAAGAGGTGGCTAAAGCTTTAAATGTTTCAGTGGATGAATTCCATGATTTGGTAAATCAAGTTAGACCCGTTAGCTTGCTTTCTATTGATGATGCACAAACCTTTAGTAATACTGATAAAAAATCTATTTTAAATCTACTCGAGGGATCAAAGTTGGCAAACCCATATAACCAACTTAACATCAAAAAAGTTAAAGATATTGTAGCTAAAGCTATTGAAGATCTTCCCGAAAGACAACGTTTAGTTCTTTCTCTTTATTATTATGAAGATCTAAATCTGAAAGAAATAGGTCAAGTTTTAAGAGTTACAGAAAGCCGAGTATCACAGTTGCATGCTCAAGCAGTAACTAGACTTCGTGCAAAGCTAGCAGCAACTATTGGATCTGGCGAAATAGAACTAGTCTAACCTTTAAAAGTCATCGGAATAAAGTTTGATGATTTTTAATTCTGCCCGCTTTTAAGCATCATCTTTAAGTAATCAACTTTAAAGTTATCAATAATAGGTTTCATTGTTTGATACAAAAAAATTTGATTTTCGATCAGATAAGTATCTTCAGATTTGAGCAAAGATATTTTCTTTTGATGCCATTTTTTTTGTTTAAGAAGCTCTGTCAATCTAGCGATTTCTTTGTCTAATTCAAGTTTGATCTGTTCAAAATAAAGATCATAGAGAGGATTATTTTCTCTATTAAAATTAAAATCTACAAATGGCAAAAGTTCTAGAAATGGATCAATAAATCTCGTCATAATATTCAATGCAATTACATGCTGAGCATAGTTTTTTTGTCTAGATATCTTAGGGTGTATCAATATTTTTATCTCGTTATCAACCCATTCTCTTTTGTCTAAATTATAGACTTTAGTTTTAAAAATTAAAAAAGTATTTGACCAGTTATATTTTTCAGCTCTGAATGAGATATAATCTAAATTTAATGAAAAACTTTGGTCTTTTAAGACTTTTTGCATATCTAAAGCATCTTTTACAGTGATTTTATTTTTGATTAATCCTTCTGGTGAGAGGGTAAGTTCATGAATAGATCTTGTAAGTCCTGTCTCGTAACCAGGTTTAATTACTTTCTTTAAGAGACCGAGGATTTGAAGGCCAAGATTCGAGTTTTTAACATCATTTGAGGTGGTTTTTATTGGCTCAACAGCTGTCAATTTATGTAAGTAATCTCTATAAATACCTATTTGTAGTCCTTTAGCCTCTAGTAACATAATTGCTTCCTCGAAGACGGGTAAAGTATTACTTTGCACCACAAGAGTTCTGTGATTTATAACTGTAGCTTCAATGAAGGAGTGAGTTATTTGTTTGTAGCTATTTAGTGTAGCTAACACAGTTTTAAATTGTGATAAAATCAATTCAGAATCAAAAAAATAAGTATCTACTTTTAATTTTAGATTATCCTTTTGTAACTCACTAATTAGGTTTTCAATTTCAGAAATTTTGGTGTCAATTTGTTTTAAAAAAGAATTTACTTCATTGAGTAGGTTGTTTGTATTTAAAATAACCTGATTAGCAGTATTTCGACAGCTGGTCAGATTGTTGTAGCAGGCTTTAAGCTCATTACCAAGTTGATCTTTTCTTTCATTAGAGGCTTTTGGATTTTTCAGTAGAGATTGTGCCATCTCTATTTTTGTTTGGGTTGTAAGAGTTGTTGTTGAAATTACATTTAACATACTTTTGAGTTCATTTTCAGAACCTTGGCTAGCGATTTTTTCGAGTATTTCTTTATATTTCTCTACAGTAAATTTTAAATGCTCGCTGATAAAGTTATTAGTTAGCGTTAGGGGCGATTGGCCTTCATTAGTAGAAATGATTCTCTGAAGTTCAGCAAAAGAGAAAGAATTTTCTGATGTTTTCAGATCCAAAGAGTTTGATGTAGAGTAATAATTTTGACAAGAATCAGCTAAAGATAAGCAAGGACTTGCTAGAGCTAAAAATATAAAAAAGCCGGGTAGTGATTTTAAAAAGTACTGTTTTTTTAAAATTATCATCATAGTTCCCTCTGAGCAGTTAGCTTATATGACATCACTAAGTGCAAAATTGAAGCTAGATTATGGGGAATAGAAAAAAATATAACTTATTAGTTTCTATGGCTTTTTCATAATCTGAGTCATTTAGGTAGTTACTTTCAAGGCTACAAAAAGCAGAGGGTTACTATTTTTGGTTTCAAATGTAAAACTAGATGACGATTTTATGGTTCTTGAGGAAAATTAAGCTTCCAAACTTGGATCATTTGATCTTTATTCCATCCGTGTTTAAGCAGTTGGTCTGCGGCTTCTTTTATGCTCCCAACACGAGCGTTAAGTAAATCATCCCAGAGCTTTTTAGTAGCCACTTGAGATATTTCACCATCTTGGTTTTGATCTACCAAATCCCATAAGAAGGATGTAACTCTCCATTCATTTGTCGATTTGCCACACACATCGCTAGGAACATTTTCAAAACGGATTGGAGCACGGCGAGGAACAAGATATTCAAATTTAGCATCTCTATCGCGAAGATCGATATGAGTCCACCCAGCAAAGAAAGAAGCCCAACCCTCAGATAATGCCATGGCATAACTATAACATTGATCAATTTTGTGGGAACCTCCACCAAACTCTCCAATGGCTGCTTGATCGTATATTGCATGCCCCATTTCATGAGCAACAACATCCCATTGATGCCCTAAGGTAAGACTCACTTGATCGTTATTGTAATAATCACCATCTGCAGGGAAAACAAACCGGATAGGACGCGACCAAAACTTTAAATCACTTACTTGAGCTAAAGTAATCAAAGCCCTTTGGATCACTTGATGTATGGCAATCACTTGTCCTGCCGAAGAATCTTCTTTGAAAATAACTGCAGTTTTAGCCTTACAAGGAATTTGAAATTGCAAGGTGTAAAACTTGGAACGTGAGGAAATACTGTAGCGAGTTTCATTAAACTGAGTTTGAAAGCTGATATTAGAAGATTCGCAAGAAGGTAGTTCGACAAGACCATTAGTGTCAGTGATTAGATCTATCTTGCGTAGTCCAATACGAGTATTCACCACGGTTGTTATTCTAAGCCCTGAAACAGGAGTAGGTTGGTTTTTTACAAGTCTCACTAACTGAAATAGTGCCCCAGGGTGTGAACCGGCATTTTGATAAACATCAGGAGCTAGGCTTTCGCTGATGTTGGGAACTCGCCTAGGGCCGCGAGAAATATCGCGATCATCAGAAGAACGGATTGGGCTAATGGGAAGAAAAGAAGCCCAACCTAGTGAGTAAGATAAAATTAAAATGACAGGTAAGAATATTTTTTTGTTCATAGCTGACAACTATGATTCGCTTTTTAACCAGCTGTCAACAATGAAAGATATGGCATGTAACACTAAGGCACATTTTATTTAACTTACATTCAAAGGAATTTTTAAATAAGATTTTCCATTGCTCTCTGGTTTTGGCAAATGTCCTGCGTTGATATTGACTTGAATAGAGGCGAGTAGTAGCCGGGGAGCTTTGAGAGTGTTATCTCTGCGGTTTCTAAACTGAACAAAGTCGTCTTTTTTTGTATGTTCATTCAACTGGATATTAGATCTTTTTTCTTCACCGATAGTTGATTCAAACTCTAGTGCTCTGCCGTTAGGTTGATAATCATGACCAACATAAACCTTTGTTGAATCTGGAAGTTGATAAATTTTTTGGATTGAATCAAAAAGATTTTCAGAACTTCCAGATGGGAAATCACATCTACCTGTTCCATAGTCAGGCATAAAAAGAGCATCTCCTGTAAAAAGATGATTTTCAATCAGAAAGCTAGCGCAAGCTGGAGTGTGTCCTGGAGTATGAAGAACTTTTATTGTAATAGAACCGGCGTTAAAGGTTTCATCATCTTTAAGAAGTCGATCAAATTGGCTACCATCGGTAGGAAAACTTTCTTCCAGATTGAAAACACCTTTAAAAATTTTTTGAACCTCTTTGATTTTTTCATGGATTACAACTTGAGATTTTGGAAAGCGTTTTTTTAATACCTGAGAGCTAGACAGATGGTCAGCGTGAGCATGGGTTTCAATGATATAATGTAGACTTAGATTTTTATTTTTCAAGAATTCAGTAATAGCATCTGACTGTTCGTGGCTAATAACAGAGCCTTGAGGATCGTAATCCATGACTGGGTCAATGACAACGGCGTCTTTTGAGACAGAGTCATAAACTAAAAAAGTTAGTGTGAAAGTTGCTGCATCATAAAAGGGCTTAACCTCGATCATAAATTCTCCTAGCGTAGATGTTAAAAGAATATACAAAGTCGTTGAAAAAAAATAGGTGCCAGAACATAATTATGTACTATGTTAAATAAAACCATTTTATGGAAAAACTTGCCAAATAAAGTTATAAGTGAAGTTCAAAGTCATTTCATAACTCTGAATATTAAAAAGGGTCAATATTTATACCAAGAAGGTCAAGAACCTTCGGGATTATTTTTAGTAGAAAAGGGTATGATGGGTTTAGTTTATTATAGCGAAAAGGGTACTGAGCATCTATTACGGCTATTTAAATCAGGACAAATTCTTGGTCACCGCAGTTTATTTTCAAAAGAAAAGTATCATGCTTCAGCAATAGCTCTGGAGAATACCGTAGTTAATAAACTCAACAAAGTAGTCATATGCGATTTAATCAGAAAACATAGTGAAATTGCTTTTGTTGTCATAGAGTCTCTGGCGATAGAGTTGCGGCGTAGCGAGGAAAAATTAATTTCATTAACTGATGCGGAAGTCTCTCAGCGAGTGGCAGAGGCTTTATATTTTATTAAAGAGATTTATTCAGAACATACTTGGACTCGCAAAGAAATTGCTAGTTTATGTGGAAGTACAACGGCTACAGTTATAAAAACCTTAGCTAATTTTGAGAAACAAGGAGTTATTGAACAAAAGGGTCGAGATATTTTGATTAAAGACAAACGAAAATTGCTGGCCCATTTGAATAGACAGATTTAGTTATGTTCTAGAGCATAAACAACTGTGTAAAATTTCGATATAAGTAAACTATAAATTTATCAACCTATCAAACAATCGAAGATAAATTGGTTAAGAGGAGTTAGTATGAATCGAGAAATAATTTTTCACCAACTTTTTGAGGCGGAATCCTCTACCTATACCTATTTGCTTGCAGATAAGGAGTCAAAAGAAGCGATCATGATTGATCCTGTTTTAGAAACCGTAGATCGAGATTTAAAATTGTTAACCGAGCTAGGTTTAAAATTGAAATATATTTTAGATACACATGTTCATGCAGATCATATTACTGGAGCAGGTCTGCTTCGAGAAAAAACTGGAGCAAAAACAGGAGTAAGTGCGAACGCTAAAGTTGCATGTGTAGATATTCCTTTAACTCAGGGGCAAGTTTTGAAATTTGGATCCCATGAGCTCAAAGTAATTGAAACTCTAGGACATACTAATACTTGTATGAGTTTTTTATGTGAAGAAAGACTTTTTACTGGGGATTCTTTGCTTATTAGGGGCTGTGGAAGAACTGATTTTCAACAAGGTTCTAATGAAAAAATGTTTCATAGCGTGAGAGAGGTATTATTTAAACTTCCAGAAGATACAATTGTTTTTCCAGGACATGATTACAGAGGATTTACTCGTTCAAGTATTAAAGAGGAAAAAGAGTTCAATCCTAGATTGAATGAAAAGGTAAGTTTTGAAGAGTTTCAGAAAACCATGAGTGAATTAAAACTAGCTCACCCTAAAAAAATACATATGGCTTTGCCTGCTAACTTAGCTTGTGGGCTTAAGAGTGAAAAGGAAGAACGTATTTTTCATCCTCAAAAAGTTGACGGAGTACCAGAAATTTCTTGTGAAGATTTGAACATCACTTTGAAAAGTAATCCAGCTGCTCTTGAAAAAATAAAACTGATTGATGTCCGTCGTCCCGATGAGTATGTCGGAGAGTATGGGCATATTGCAGGTGCTAAACTAGTAACACTTGGTGAGGAATTAGAAGCTTATTTAAAAAGCGAAGATAAAAATAGCGAAATTGTTTTTATCTGTCGCAGCGGTGGCAGATCGGGAAATGCAACTAGAATTGCTCAGGGGATTGGCTTTACCAAGACGATCAATATGACTGGCGGTATGATTCGCTGGACACAGTTGGGTTACATAGTCGAAGATAAAAATTTAACATAAAGGATAATGTATGAACGAACTATTAGTAGCCTCAATTATTCACGCGGTGGTTGGAGGTATTTTAATTGGAATAGCTTCTTCTTTAATGTTGGTGTTTAATGGAAGGGTTACAGGAATTGCAGGTATTTATAATGGAATTCTTTCTTTTGTAAAAAAAGATACAGCATGGAGAGTGGCATTTGTTTTAGGACTTGTGACTTCAGGAATAATTGGTTTTCGACTTTTTCCAGAATTATTTATTAATCAGTCAGGTAGGTCTTTGGTTGCCATCGTTGTTGCCGGTTTGTTAGTCGGTTTTGGAACGGTACTTGGTAGTGGTTGTACTAGTGGACATGGTGTTTGTGGAATTGCGAGGCTCTCTATTAGATCTTTAGTGGCTACCTTGGCTTTTATGGCTTCGGGATTTTTGGCAGCTTCAATTTTTGAATACTATTTTTAACTTAAGGAAGTAAAAAAAATGGAACTAAAAAAGTATTTATATCAAGTTATTTCAGCTTTTATAGTAGGACTTATCTTCGGTGTGGGGTTAATTATTTCAGGTATGACTCAGCCACAAAAAGTAATCGGTTTTTTAGATTTACTTGGCTCTTGGGATCCATCACTAATGTTTGTAATGCTAGCCGCAATTCCTGTCCATTTTATTAGTTATCGGTTAATAGCTAAAATGCCATCACCAATTTTAGATTGGAAATGGCACTATCCAACCAAAAAAGAAATTACTAAACCATTGGTGATTGGAAGTATTCTGTTTGGTTTTGGCTGGGGTGTTGGAGGTTATTGTCCTGGACCGGCTTTGGTGGCTCTTGGTTCTGGAGCTTTAAATGTAATTGTTTTCTTGATTTCTATGACAATTGGTATGTGGTTTTTTGGTTTTTTAAATAAAAGGATAAAATTTAATCGTTAGATTGTCGTTTTTTGCTATTTGATTTATTAGCTAGGTTTTCTTACTTTCTTAAAAACTTCAAATTCTTGACAATCTAGAATAATATTTAACAATGAGAAGATGAAAAAAATAAATTTTTATCTCCTTTTTTTGGTTTCACTAATTTTATCTTGTCAGAGTTCTGATGTTAATAAAAATAGTCAAGATGATTCTAAACCTTATGCGCAAGAATCTTTAAGTACAGAAAAAAAATTGACTTATCAAAGTCAAATGATCCCATCTGAATTTGTAGGCTCAGAGAATAAGGCCTACAAAAGTCAGGGAAAAAAATTTGCAATTTCGACTCAAGGCTATTACGCAACACAGGCGGCTCAAGAAATTTTAAATCTTAAAGGAAATTTAATTGATGCATTTGTAGCAGCGTCCTTCGTGATTTCTGTAGAGCGTCCTCAATCCACTGGAATTGGTGGTGGTGGGTTTATGATATTTAAGCAAGCAGAGAATGCAAAAATTTTAGCTTATGATTTCAGAGAGAGAGCTCCTAAGAAGGCTACCAGAGATATGTATCTAGACAAACAGGGAAAAGCTCTTGAAAGTTTATCAAAAGATGGTGTTATGTCTGTGGCAACTCCAGGACTTGTGAAAGGATTGTGGGATATTCATCAAAAATATGGCCGTTTATCATGGCAGAAAGTCATCACTCCAGCAATTTTTCTAGCTGAGAAAGGTTTTGCAATCTATCCTAACTTAGCTAGAGCTTTAGAAGAGAGAAAAGACATTTTAAAATCTTTTCCAGGATCAAGAAAAATTTTTATAGATAAGCAAGGACTACCTTTAAGAGAGGGACAAATATTAGTTCAAAAAGATCTAGCTAAAACTCTAAGAAAAATTTCAAAAATCGGAGCTAGCGAATTTTATCAAGGTGAAACTTCCAAAAAAATTATTTCTTTTATGAAAAATCATAAAGGTTTACTAGAGGCAAGTGACTTACATAGCTACAAGGTCATAGAACGTGAGCCACTGGTAGAAAAATTCAAGCAATATTTATTAGCTAGTATGCCACCTCCGAGCTCAGGGGGAGTTCATGTATTACAGTTCTTAAAGTTACTCGAACCTTTCCATTTTACACCGCAAGATTTAAATACAGATAGGCTTGTTCACTATCAAGCTTCAGCATTTCAATTGGCTTTTGCTGACAGAGCTCAATATCTTGGGGATCCTGATTTTATTAATGTTCCGACTAAGACACTTTTAAATGAAAAATATTTAAAAGAAAGAAGATCACAGATTTCTTCAGATAAAGCTAAAACAGTAAACCAAGTGAGTTTTGGTAAAATAGAGCTTTCAGAAGAACATCATGAAACGACGCATTTATCTTTGATGGATGATGAAGGTAATGCCATAAGTTCAACACAAACGATTAATGGTTATTTTGGGTCAGGTGCTGTAGCAGAAGGAACAGGAATTATTCTTAATAATGAAATGGATGACTTTTCTATTAAACCGGGAGTTCCAAATTTGTTTGGCGCAGTTGGTTCTGAAGCTAATTCTATAGCAGCATTTAAGACACCACTTTCAAGTATGTCGCCAACTTTGGTTTTAGATGAAAAGCAAACACCTATTATGGCTGTTGGAGCTCCAGGTGGAACGAGGATTATTAGTTGTACGGCTCTGACCCTTTTTAATTATCTGAACTTGAATATGAGTCTAGAGGATGCAGTAAAAAATATCAGAATTCATCATCAGTGGAAGCCTGATAAACTATTCATCGAGGCCCCAGGACTGAGATTATCTGAAATGATGAAAATAAAAGATAGAGGCTATCAAGTAGAAGTGGGTAATATTCCTTGTCGTGTGATGGCTGTAGTTAGAGAGACCTTCAAGGAGTCTAATAGCTATAGATTTACGGCAGTAGCAGATCCAAGGGACATCGGAACGGCACTCACAGGGCAGTAATTTACCAAGAAAACCAGTCAATATTTAAGCAGTAGGTTTTTTCAGACCTGGAAGGGGTAACAATTTTCATAATCTCCTCAATTAGTTTGGGAAACATTTCTCTGATTTTCTTAGCATCTTGTTCAGAAAGACTAATTGGACCTGTTAGAAAGTAGTCTTCTTTATTTCTATGTTGCATTTTTTCTTGAGCTTTTTGTCTCCAGTTTTGATGGTGAGTATTTACATATGGTGATTCTGCACCTACGAATGTGATTTTCATCCCGGGAGTAAGACGATGATTTTGAATTTTGCAAAGTCCATGGGTTAAAAGAAAATCAACAGCTTTGGCGACAACATCTATGGGAAGCTGAAGATGTTCACTGATGTCTTGAGTAGTGCTAAATTTTTCGATGGCAACTAAATTTCGAATTGCGCTGTAAATCCAACTTGAATAGTAGATAGATTGTTCCGCCTCATTGAGTTCATTCATTTCCTGGACTCGTTGGGAGAGTTTTAGCGCCTCTCTTTTTTTGTTGTCTAAATTGTTTTTAAGTCTATTTTTTAATTTATAATTTGAAGCTCGTGAGTATTCTATCATTTCTAGAAAATAATCTTCTTCATGAGCAGACAATCCTAAGTGTTCTATCAGTTCTATGGCCTGATCAAGAGTGAGTTCTTTTTCTCCGGAGAGAATTAAACTAAACATTGTTGAACTGATTCCCGCTTTTTGGGCTAATTTAGTTTTTAACCCATGGCCTTCATTTTTTTGGGTTTTAAGCCAGTTTTTTAAAAAAAATCTGTAATCTAACGTATCGTAAATATTTAGCATTTTATATATTTTACTATAGGTAAAATATAATCGTTACTTTTTACTATAATGTTCTGGAAAACTAGTCTTTGATGCATATATATTAAGCACATCGCATGCGTTAATAGAACTAAAACACATAACAGTTAGCAGGCAGTGACAGTGCTGTTTGATAACTAAATATAACAAATAAATGGTTTAACTAACTAAAAAAGGAAGACATTATGAAAAACAGAACAAATCTAAAGCAAATTTTAAGATATAAAATAGTACTCAGTACTTTAGTATTAAATTTAATTGGGGCTTCAAGTACTTTTGCTAAAAGCTTAAATGCAGAGTTCGATATCAGCACTTCATCCTGCGTAAGTAGCTCTTATGGTCCTATTGGAAAAGAGCTAGTGGGCGCTTGGAAAATCCCCCAGAAAAATGTTGGTTCATCTGACAGCAGCCAGGTATTTATACTGATCAGTTCCAGGGGAGAAGTAAAGATGGTATTGGAAGATAAAAATGGTTTTTTGCCAGAGGAGTTTGAAAACTTTTATAGTCGCAAAGTTTTGTTTTTTCTGAAGAAAGTGTCATCTCAGAAGTACACGGCTAACTGGAGCTGTGATTATTTAAAATTTATGAAGGAAAATAATCAAGACTTAGGTCAAGTTAATGATTCTCAGAAGCCGATAATTACCATCAAGGCAGGAAAACTTTACGTTAATACAACCAAAGAAGATCAATACTATGATAAAGCTTCTATTAAAGATGTAAATCAGGTAATTGAGCAAAATAAAAAAGTAAAAATCGAAAAAGATTTAATTATTAAAAACGAAATTTTTCCTTTAATTGGAAGAAAATTTGCTTTAACTAGCACTGAATTTAATGGTTTTGATAATGAAGGAAAGCCTTTTCATTTTACTCAGCCAGCATCTTCATTACAAGAAAGCTATTCTTGCGGATCAACCTCAACTCAGGAACCAGCCGAAACATGTTACAATCCTAAATTTCTTCAAATTAATTCCAAAAGGGAAGCCGTTATTAATGGAAAGGTATTAGCTAGAATTTCCTTATACAAAGGAAGTAATGATAAAGATTTTTCTATGATGTTCTTGGTTTCCAACCCAGCAAAACCAAACCATTCAACTACCGTACTAAGTGGAAGAGTCAGCTCTAAAGGTCATCAACTATCAGTAAGAAGTTTATGGACTTCACCTGAAGGTAAAACATCAGAAAGTATTTATTACTTTGAAGAGTTAAAGTAAATCGACAGGTACTAAGCATGGTTTTTGAAAGGCTCTTCAAGAGAACTTGAAGAGCCTTATTTCAGATAAATTCTAGTTGGCTCAAGTTAAGTTTAAACGGTTTGGCGAAATGAGGATGAATTATATGGAATTGAAAAAAAATCAATTAGGTTTTGCAAAACTTAAAAGTGTCATTTTTTTATTCAGTTTCCTATTTTTGGCGTCACTTTCAGCGCAGACTAAAGCAGAAGGAACAGGTAGTTTGGGCGGTGGAGGAAATGGTGATCAGACTGGAGTTTTTGAATCTAGCATAAAAGCAGTCACCTCTTTAGCTGCCTATCCTAAGTATATTAAACCAGTTTTGGATAGGTTTGATTTTTTGATGAATCAATTAAACTCTGAAAAAAGAAAAGAAGAAAGTTTCTCTTACTCTACCTTTTTGATTAAATGGAAACTTTGGTATTTTACTAAAAGTAATCTAAACATGATCGACAAAAAAACGCTTGGCGTGGTCTTTTTATCTGATACGCCTTATCAGATAGCGATAAATACACCAAGAGAAATTTGGATCAATCGAGATTTTTTTTTCGACTTATTAGGTCGGGATTTGAAAACTGGGATTATAGATCCCGAGTTACAGCTGCGCAAACAAGCAGACTTAATTATTCATGAAATTGTTATGAATTTGTATTTTTTAAGATACCAAAGTTTTTATGAGATTTGCAAACTTTCTGAGGAGTTAGGCTTTCAAAATGCAGATAAAAAGAATCTTTCTTGTGAGCAACTAAAAGAATTAAAAATTTTTAAACAAAAAGAAGAGATGGTACTAACAGAAGAAGATTATCAAAGAATTCGAAGGGTAACTGATTTTTTTATAAATGATATGCAAGCAGCTACTTCAGAACAACTCTACAGTAAATTGATAAACAACGGTTTTGATAAGAGATTTATTAATAAAAAAGAACAAGCACCTAAGCAAGAGAAAATAACTTATGAAGCTGTAGTTAAAACTTTTCAAAAAATGATTTTGGCAGAAAATTTTGATGAAAAATGTTTGGTGGGAAATGAAAAGAATCCAGAATTATGTAAGTTGTTTTTTAAACAATATAAAGATAGTAAAGGCAAATTATATTTTGATTTGAGTTTGCACCTGACCAAGCAGGCGCAGAATTTTAATTTTAGGATTCATAGATCCCAATTTAGTCAGTATCCTTATACTTATGGAAATGTTTCGGGACGACAAGACATTGAAGTTATCTTTAATAATATAGGAATAACAAATTCGAATGTTTATCAGGTTGGCGACAAATTTCAAACGATTACTTTGATTTTTGAAAGTAAAAAAACATTTTTTACAACTCAAGATAAAGATGAGACAACTTTTGAGTTAATTGGTTTTTATATACAAAATCAGGTGATTGCAAGCGTTAAACCAATAGAAGGAATGGATCCTGCCTATTATCAAAATTCGCTTTGTCAATCGTATATTTTAAATCCAAACAAATATCCTATTATCTATTCTTATAGTGATCCGATAGCATTAGATATTCTTGAATTAAATCAAAAGATTTTTTACGAACAGAGCTTTCCTTGTTCGAATAAAAGTGCAGAATTTTTAAAAAATGAAGAAAAAATAAAAAAGTATTTGAAACCTTTGATTAATAAAACTTTCTTTAATGAAAGAGAATTAAATTCAAATGGGACTTCCTTGGAAAATTTGCAAACTAATATTGTGTATGCGAATTTGTTACAGCTTCAGCAGGGAAATAAGCAGGCATGTGAAAATATCAAAAAGTCTCAACCAGAAATAAATAAGTGTGTTTTTATAGAAAAGATAACGTTTTTACCTGATCTTTCTGTGCGATTAAATGATAAGTATTTGTGTGGTATAGGTCAGCTTAAGGGAATTAAAAACAATGTAAAAAGCACTTCATTTCAAAGTATTAGATTATCAGATTTTGTGATTTTTTTAGATTGTTCTAACGAGAATTTTTCAAAAAATGTAAGTTTTTTGAATTCTTTTAATGGTGAAATAGAAATTAATAAAGACGGATTTGATCTGATAAATCTATATAAGTCTCAGGATGGTTATTTCAAAAACACTAAACAGTTCAAGCTAAGCCTTTAGTTTAATTTAAGTTTTTTCTTTGAATTTCTTGCCCTTTATTTTGTAAGTGATAGTGTACTTTTAGAGGTGGGTTTTGAAGAAAATAAACAATCATAATATCTATTTTTCCTCAAAAAGTTTTAAGTATTTTGAGGACGCTGATAAAAATAAAAATAATGAAATATGGTTTAAAAAAAATAAAGAGAATTATGAGCTATATGTAAAAGAACCTATGGAATATTTGTTGGCAGAAATGAATAAAGCTTTTGCCAAGGACTTACCTCGTATTGAAATTTCTCCAAAAAAAGTGACTAAGCCGCTGAGACCGAAAAATCGAGTCGCGACAGAGGGCGGATTAATTAAAAATTTTTCACATTTTACTTTGTGGGAAAAACGTACCTCTTTATTTGAGTGGAACCCTGGAATTCATTTTCAGATCGGCAAACAAAAGAAGGATAACTTGGTTGGTATTGGGTTATATATGATATCCAGCCGTCAATTAAGTCTTTTGAGAGTGGCTACTGTTGATGATTTCGAAACTATTAATGCTATTTTAAAAGATAAAAAACTCAAAAAATCTTGGGAAGAACTTAAAGGAGAGAAGTACAAAAGATTTCCTAAAGGATTTTCAATGGATGATCAGCGCACAATTTATTTGTGGCATAAACAATTTTATCTTGGAAAGAATTATACTCGTCAGCAGGTTGTTCATAAAGATTTCACGAAAAATTTAATAAAAGACTTAAAATTGGCGATGCCTTTTTTCCAATGGATAAGAAGTAAGGTTGGAACTTATAAAAAATAGCTGACTTAATTTTGATGTTTCAAAAAAGTAATTACATAGATCAATTTGTTTTGGGAATTTCACCATATTATGTGCTGTCGTGAAGAAGAGATAAAAATTAAATTCATTAGTCTTTTCATATAGATAATAGTTTTTTCTTGCAAACGCTCTCAAGTTTGTGTTACAAAATATTTTTACTCTTTTGAGTGCGGGGTTTTGGGATGTTATATCAATGGTTATACTCACTTTCGAATGAATTTTCCCCTTTGAATATATTTAGATACGTCACAGTACGTACTTTTATAGCTTTTTTCACAGCTTTTTTTCTGTGTTTAATCTGGGGCCCGGTATTTATACGCAGATTAATACAGCGTCATTATGGTCAAGCAATTAGGGATGAGGGGCCGCAAACCCACAAAAAGAAAACAGGAACTCCAACAATGGGTGGTGGCTTAATTTTATTGTCTACTCTAATTCCATGTTTTTTATGGGTTGATATGAGAAATCCCTATGTTTGGGCTGTGCTCATAGTTACCTGGGGTTTTGGAATTATTGGCTATATAGATGATTATTTAAAAGTGAGCAAAAAAAACACCAAGGGACTTTCTGGAAAGATTAGATTGTTAGGAGAGTTTTTAATTTCTGGATTAACTCTTTTTATATTGATTCACGAATTTCAGTTTTCGACTCTTGTTACTATTCCTTTTCTTAAAAATTTTCATTTTGATTTAGGTTATTGGTATGTAGTGTTTGGTTCTATGGTCATTGTGGGTACAGCCAATGCCGTAAATTTTACTGATGGCCTTGATGGTCTTGCTATTGTGCCAGTTATTATTAGCGCTAGTACTCTTGGGCTTTTTGCCTACTTTGCAGGGCATTCTACCATTGCTGCTTATTTGCAAATTCCTCATGTGCTGGGGGCTAGTGAGCTTTCACCTGTTGCTGCGACTATTGTGGCAGCTGGTTTGGGGTTTTTGTGGTTTAACGCATATCCTGCTCAAGTTTTTATGGGTGATGTTGGAAGTTTAAGTCTGGGCGGTTTTCTTGGAATTATGGCAGTTATCACCAAGAATGAATTGTTGATGATGTTGCTTGGTGGAGTGTTTGTCGCTGAGACATTAAGTGTGATCACACAAGTGATTTCATTTAAATTAACTGGGAAAAGAATTTTTAAAATGGCTCCACTTCATCACCATTTTGAACTTGGTGGTATGACTGAAACAAAAATTATCGTTAGATTTTGGATCATCTCTATTCTACTTGCCGTCCTTAGTTTAGCCACATTGAAGTTAAGATAAAAATTAAAAAAATGAAAGAAATAGCAGAAGGAATGGGGAAAATAAAGTATGTATAAAGACGTTTCTGAATTAAAAGACAAACGTATATTGGTTGTGGGACTTGGAAGAACAGGTGTTTCTCTTTGTCATTTTTTGAGTCAGCATGGGGCTCAAGTTACGGTGACAGATCATAAGTCAAAGCCAGAGCTATCAGCTCAACTTGAACAACTCGAGGGCTTGCCGATCAAATTTGAACTTGGATCCCATTCTCCAAAAACTTTTTTACAGCAAGAATTGGTGATTTTAAGTCCCGGAGTTTCGCCAGTTCTTAAAATTTTTGAATACGCTAGAAATCAAGGTATTAAAATCACAGGTGAGTTTGAGTTTGCGCAAGCATTTATTAAAGAGCCCATTATCAGTATTACCGGAACAAATGGTAAAACGACAGTTGGGCGCATGATGGAAAGAATGTTTACAGAAAGCGGTATTACTTGTTGGATAGGTGGTTCAAATGAAAAACCACTCACTGATTACTTAAGATACAATTTAAAAACTCAAGTAGTAATTGTTGAAGTTTCAAGTTTCATGTTGGAGCATGCTGAAACATTTAATCCTCAAAATATAGTATTTACGAATCTAGCTGAGAATCATTTAGATCGTTATCGTTCTATGGAAGAGTATATCAATGCCAAGAGAAGAATTTTTAGAAATACTAACCAAATGACGACTTCAATTTTAAATGCAGACGACAATGCTGTAGTTGAATTAGCTAGAGATCCAGCCGTTCAAAGAGGAAAGATTTTTTATTTCTCAAGAAAGCAAGCATTAGAGCCACAAATTATGAATATAGGTGGTGCTGTTAATATTGGTGACGAAATTAGAGTAAGAACAGGTCCAGAAATAGATTACTTCAGTATTAAAAATGTGAAAATTAGAGGAAAACATAATGTAGAGAACATTATGGCTGCTATTTTAACTGCTCGCGAACATGGTGCAAAAACAGAAGCTATTCAAAAAGTGATTGATAGTTTTACAGGTTTACCTCATCGCATTGAATATGTCAGAAAAGTTAGGGGAGCTTTATTTTACAATGACTCTAAAGCTACTAATGTTCATGCAGTTTTGAGGTCTTTGGATACCTTTGATGAAAACGTTATTTTGATTATGGGTGGCAAAGATACCAACTTAAATTATGAGCCTTTAAGAAACATGATAAAAAGGAAAGTGAAGACGTTAATTTTGGTTGGTGAGGCTAAGGAACGAATTAATAGAGAGTTGGGTGATTTCGCTGAGACTTTTCTAATCGGAACGTTTGAAGAAGCTGTTTTGATTTCTTTTCATAAAACAAGGATTGGTGACATTGTGTTGTTATCGCCTGGTTGCTCTAGTCATGACATGTTTGATAGCTATGAAGAACGTGGTGATTACTTTAAAGAAATCATCAGAAAGTTTCAATAAATCAAATCTATAGGCAGATCTCTTTAATTTTCAAAAGAGATCTGTCATAATCATTAATGGGTATTCTATTTTTTATAAGAATCTGTTGTCTACCTATTTCAAAGTCGAGATCTAGTGTCTTAGATTCCAATCATTTTGAAATAACCTTGAATTCGATCGTTAATTAAATAAAATATTTTTGAGAGTTAGTTATTTCCTCTACATACATTGTAGAGATTAATTGTTATTGCTAATGGTTATTTGAGCCAGAGCTAATTAGGAATCATAAGGAGTTGACTATGTTTGCTAGGTTGTTACCAATTATATTTTTGGTTATAGGAATGGTATTAGGTGGTTGTTCATCGGCTCAAAAAAGACAAGAAGAGCGTAATAAGGTGGCCCAAAGTTCAGGGCTTTATTGTGAGTTTGTAAATGGTGATGCTAATAATGATGTAGATGTTGAAATCAATTTACAAATGTCTAAGAAATGTGACATTTCTAAACAGTTTACAATTACGAACTATAAAAATGCATCAGACATTTTTGGTCTTGTATACTGTTGTCACTATCAAAAAGGTAAAGCCCCTGCTGCTCCAGGAGCTAAGGCTTCTGGAAATACTGATGGGTTAGATTGATTTTATGCTCAAGCCTTTATCCTCGAACCTTTTTATAGCTATTTTGGCTTTGCTGGGTACAGGTCTTGTTCAGGTTTATAGTTCAAGTTATATTTTTGCTTTCGAGACTTATGGTGATGGTCTCTTTTTTTTTAAAAAACAGGCTATTTTTTTAGTGCTTGGTCTTTTGGCTTTTTTTTCAGCCTTTTCTTTACCTTTAAAGTGGGTTGAAAAATCGAGTTGGCTTCTTTGGGTTATCGGTTTCTTTGGCGTCGTTCTGACTTTAATACCAGGAGTGGGAGTTAAAGTTGGTGGTGCGCACAGATGGTTGCAGTTACCTTTGGGGATTCGATTTGAGCCCGGTGAACTGTTAAAAATAGCTTTTGTGTTTTACTTCTCTTCAATATTGTATTTACGGCAAGAACTTTTTAAAAAAATACCACTTTACGTTTTACTTATATTATTAGTTTTACCTTTGGTACTGCTACTTAAACAGCCGGATTTTGGTAGCTTTTCAATCATATGTTTAACTGCAGTCGCTTTGCTCTTTATTTTTGGTTTGTCATGGAAGTACATTGCAAGCGCTGTGATTGCTGCAATACCTTTATTTTATTTTTTAGTTATGAAAGTAGATTATCGTAGAGCTAGGGTGATGGCCTTTTTAGATCCTTGGGCGGATCCAGAGCACAAAGGATTTCAAGTGATTCAATCAATGCTCAGTTTTCACTCAGGAGGCTTTTCGGGAGTAGGAATTGGCCAGGGACAAGGAAAGTTATTTTTCCTTCCAGAAGCGCATACTGATTTTACTTTGGCTGTATTTGGCGAGGAAATGGGATTTATTGGTTTCTTTCTTCTATTGAGTCTCTATGGATTTATTATTTATCGAACCTTACAAATAGCATTTATGGTAAAAGCTGAGTTTCTGAAGTCCCTTGTCATTGGGGCCGCTACAGTATTTGGAATAAATGTTTTTATTAATTGCGGAGTTGTGCTAGGCTTACTTCCAACTAAGGGACTCACTCTACCTTTTTTAAGCTATGGTGGAAGCTCTCTAGTTATTTACATGTTTCTTTTTGGAATCATTGTAAATATTGAAAAAAATATGGAGCGAAATTTAAATTGAAAAAAATTATCATTGCTGGTGGTGGTACGGGTGGACATATCTATCCTGCAATCACCATTGCTAAAGCGATCCTTAAATTAAATAGTGAGTGGGAAGTTGAGTTTGTTGGAACTGCTGAGGGATTAGAAGCTAAAATTATTCCCAGAGAAGGTTTTAAAATCAGTTTTATTTCAGTTGGAAAACTTAATTATGCAGGATCCTTATTTAAAAAAATTAAAACTCTTTTGAGGTTGCCTTGGTCATTTATAAAGTGTTTGGCCTTGGTCATCGAAAAAAAACCAGTTTTGGTTTTAGGGGTTGGTGGTTATGTTTCAGGTCCCTTTGTTTTAGCTAGTTCTATTATGGGAGTTCCTACAGCATTGTGGGAACCCAATGCACATCCAGGTTTAACAAATAGATTGTTAGCTCGCTTTGTGAGAAAGTGCTTCATTGTTTTTGAAGAAGCTAAGAAGCATTTAAAAGCTAGAAGTTACATGAAGGTTGGAATTCCAGTGAGAGAAGAAATTGAGAAGTTAAACTCATACGTTGATTTTGATAATGTGTCTTCAACAGAACAAAGTCATGGATTGCAAAAGTTTAAAGTCTTAGTCTTTGGGGGATCGCAAGGAGCAAGAGCAATTAATTTAGCCATAAAAGAAATGTTTGAAAAATACCATTCAGAGTTAACTTCATTTGAATTTATTCATCAAACTGGTATGGTTGATTTTCAGGAAGTGAATCAAAGTTATTCTTCGCATCCAGATTTTTCTAATATTAAAGCTTTAGAATATGTCTATGATATGGATAACAAATATCGTTGGGCCGATCTAGTTATTTGCAGAGCTGGAGCGGGTACTGTTGCTGAGATCGCGGCGTCAGGAAAGCCAGCAATCTTTATTCCTCTGCCTTGGGCAGCAGATGATCATCAAAGAAAAAATGCAGAAGCTTTAGTTAGTAAAAAAGCAGCAGTGATGATAGATCAAAAGAACTTAACACCAAGAGTTCTTTTAGATAAAATCGTTGAGATTCAAAAAGACCTTTCTTTAAGGCGACAAATGAGTGAGAACGTGAAGCATTTCTTCTTCCCTAATGCGGCAGAAAAAATGGCAACACAATTAATTAACCTACAGTATGAAAACGAAGAGTAGGATATGAGCTTACAAAAGTCTAAATTTCATTTTATTGGTATTGGTGGCATTGGCATGTGTGGCTTGGCCGAGGTTTTGAAAAACATGGGACTTGAGGTCACAGGTAGTGATCTTTCAGAAAATGCTAATACTGAAAATTTAAAGAAAAAAGGAATTAAAATTTTTATTGGTCACAGTGAGAAGCATTTAGGTGATGTTGATGTTGTGGTTTATAGCTCGGCAGTTTCTGTGCAGAATCCAGAAATGAAAGAGGCAAGAGCTCGTGGGATACCAGTAATTCCAAGGGCTGAAGCTTTGGCAGAGATAATGAGATCTAGACGTGGGATTGCTATTGCTGGAACTCACGGAAAAACAACTACAACAAGTTTAGTTTCGACAATTTTTCTTGAAGCTAATAAAAGTCCTACAATTATTGTCGGAGGAAAGTTTCAAAATATTGGTTCCACCGCACAGCTTGGAAAAAGTGATTGGATGATAGCTGAAGCTGATGAAAGTGATGGTAGTTTTAATAAATTAACGCCAGAGATATCTATTATTACTAATATTGATTCAGATCATATGGATTATTATAAAACTTTTGATAATCTACAAAAAGCCTTTTACGAGTTTGCATTAAAAATTCCTTTTTATGGAATTAATATTATTTTTGGTGATGATCATGTGACTCGAAATCTTTTCGAAAATTTTCCTAAAAAAATTTGGTTTTACGGGTTTAACCCCAAAAATGACTTTTGGTTGAGTGGAGAAAAAAGCAATTATCAGATATTTTATAATAATAAAAAATCGGGCACTCAAGATTTGTTAGGTCAGTTGCAATTAGAAATTCCTGGTCGACATAATGCTTTAAATTCTTTAGCAGCTCTTCTGGTGGCAAATCATTGTGGACTGGACTTGAAAGAAGCTTTAACTTCATTAAAAAACTATAAAGGCGTTGATCGTCGCTTTCAGTTTAAGGGTGAAATCAATGATATTAAAGTTTATGATGATTATGGGCATCATCCAACTGAAGTTAGAGCTGTATTAGAGGCTTTTAAAGAGAAATTTCCAGATAGGCGTTTAGTTACTTTGTTCCAACCGCATCGTTATTCCAGAACCCAAAGTTGCTGGAGTGAGTTTTTAAATTGTTTTTATTTGTCAGATTTAGTTATTCTTACTGATATTTATCCTGCAGGTGAGGAGCCAATTCCAAATATAACTGCTAAGAATTTGTATGAAGAATTAAAAATAGAAAAGAAATTTTATCTGCCTAAAAGTAGCGATATTATTTCCTCGATGAAGCATATCTTAAAACCAGGTGATGTTTTCCTAACGTTAGGAGCTGGTGATGGATGGAAAATAGGTATGGACTTATTGACTTCTTTGCGTTGAAATAAAGTATGTCCAAAATAATAAATAAAACTTTAAAAATTATATTTTTATATAGTACTTTGATGTGTCTTTCCTCTTGTGCTTATTTACATCATGTTCAGGTAGGGGAAATAGATAGTACAGGTGATAATGATTTAATACCTTTTGAAATTAAAGTTAGTGAGTTCGGTATTGATCTAAATGATGCGAAGTCGACTTCTAAAATTTTGATGAATTCTAAAAACTCTAAACAGGCTGACGAAATTTTAACAATGCTTCAGTACTTTCAAATGGGTCCTAAGACAGGGGCTCCTGTTTTTTCAGTAGCTTATGTTAACCATTTAGAAAATAAAATTAGAGAAAACTGTCCAAGTGGAAGAGTTACAGGAATTATGAGTATTAGAGAAGCTAGGCAGTATCCCGTGATTAAGGGTGAAATTGTAAAAATTAAAGGTTATTGTTTGAGATCTAAAAAGGAAAAAATATGAAAGTTGTTTTAATCGCATTACTAAGTATTTATTTTATAGGGTGTGTTTCGTTAAATACGGTATCGTTGACTTCTATTCCAGCTAACAGAAGTAAACCTGTGGTGGCAACAACTGAAAGACTCATGTTTTTTGGTTTTAACTTTGACAATGATTATGTTGATTATTTAACAGATAATTTGAAGAATCAATGTCCACATGGGTTGATATCTGGAGTGTTAACTAAAGATGAAAGTATAGATTATTTTTTATATATTGTTTGGAAGAAAAGAATTACAGCTCAAGGCTATTGTGTGTCTCTAAAGTCGGCAGCAAGCTCTAAGTCGTCTTCTAATATTGGGAGTGAAAATCCTCGTAAGAGAAATCCATCCAATATGACTTCTGAAATTGATTCCAAACAAGAATCAGTGGAAGTGTCAGATGAATAGAATGTGGGTTTTAAAAGTTATTTTATTATTTGGAATTTTCATGTCATTAGCTTCTTGTACACATAGTGTTCATATAGTTAATTTTTCTGATTTTAGACCCTATAGAGAGGCTAAAACGGCTGTTAGTATTGAAGCTAAATCAGAACAGTTTGTTGTGTTGGGTTTTACTGACAATACTAGTTATGTTAATGAAGCCTATCAACGATTGATGCAGAAATGTATCGATGGGCAGATTTCTGGTATATCGACACAATATTACACTTCACTTGGCTTCTTTTCATGGACAAATCACATAGTGATGCAGGGTCTTTGTCACAAAGTTAACTAGCTTTGTTGTAGTTAGTTTTATCAGTTAAAACACCACCATCAATAATAAAAGCCAATACTTGCATTTGGTTATGTAGTTGTCTTGCTTTTTGATTTAGCAATTCACTAGAGGCCGCAGTCTCTTCTGCACTGGCTGCATTTTGTTGTGTCAGTTTATCTAATTCAAGAATAGATTTGTTGATAGTTGTCATTCCTTGTGATTGTTCATTAGAAGCATTTGCAATTTCGATATTAAGGGTTGTTACCTTTTCAACAGCTTCAACAATACTGTGCAGAGATTCTCCGCTATCTTTAGCGACTTGAAAGCCAGTATTGATTTTATCAACACTTTCTTTAATTAGAGAAGAAATTTCCTTAGCAGAAATAGAAGATCTTTGAGCTAGGGCTCTGACTGCTTCGGCAACTACAGCAAAACCTTTTCCTTGTTCACCTGCTCTGGCAGCTTCTACAGCGGCATTTAGAGCTAATAAATTTGTTTGGAAGGCAATGTCATCTATAACATTTATAATTTCTTCTATTTTTTTTGAGCTTTGAGAGATTTCATTCATTGAATTTATTAAATTCTCGACATTTACTCTCCCTTGCTTTGCTCGGTTCTGACAATCTTGAGCTAAAGTTTTGGCTTGTTCCGAGTTGCTAGCATTAAGTTTAATCATACTGGAAACTTCTTCAGTTGAAGCTGAAGTCTCTTCTATGGAAGCTGCTGCTTCTGTTGCAGCTACGCTCAAAGATTGGGAAGAGTTAGAAATTTCATTACTTGCATTATAAAGTTCTGAACCCACAGCATTGATTTCATTATTAACTATTTTTAAGTTTTCCATCACTTGTTTGGTAATTAAAAAGCCAATGATCAATGCACAAGCTATTCCTAAAACACCGAAGCCTATAATTGAAAAAATGCTGGCTTTAATTTGTTCTTTGATGTGTTGTTTACTTTGAATAATTGCAAAAACAGCATGAAGATGATTATCCTGCCAGTTCTCCATTTTATAGCCTAAAATATCCTTACCATTACCCCAAGGAGATGTAGTTGGATTCCCATGACAAGTCAAACACCCATGTTTTTCAGAAAGTCTAACAGGGCGATAAACAATAACTTGATCTGAAGTTGATTCCACAATTTGAGGAATGTTTTCTTTGGCAAAGCGCTCAAGAATTTCACTTTCGCTACTTGTTGCTAAATTTTTTTCTTTTCTGGGGTTTTTACTGAAAACACGAAATTCATAACCTTCTTTTTCTGCGCCTTCAGAGCCAATTTTGAGAGAGGCATAAATAGGAACTTGGTTTAGTACAATTTGCTTAGCTTCATTAGAAAGTTTACCATCGGGATATTGAGCTTTAATCGTTGCAATTGTGGAATTTAATCCACCCTGGTTGGCAACAAAATCTCTGGCGACTTCAAGTCTAGAAAGAATAGCTGTGGATTTGTTAATTAAATCCAGTTCTCCTTGCTTTTTAAGTTCATAAGAAGAGGTGAATATTTCAATAATTAAACCAAGTGTACTTGCGAAAATGATAGCAATGATAATCCGTGTATTTAACTTCATGATGGTTCCTACTCTGTTCTACACAGCATATCGCAAATTTTTTTTTTTGTTTAAGTCTAGTCTTTTGAGTTCAGTTTCTAGATTTTAGTTGAGCCAGACCTTGATAAGCTAATTTTTTAAATTTTTTTAGTGTAAGATTAAGTAAAAAATAGATATTGAAACTAAGGTGTTAACTTGATTGATAAAAATGTAAGAAAAGAAATTAAACCAGCTGTAATTAAAGCTTTCAAGTTTATTTTTATGAGTTTTTTTTTCTTAGCTATAGTAATTCTTCCTGTGCTATTTCTTAATAAAAAAGGATTTTTTGATATAAAAACAATAAATGTCCAGATGTCTGAAAGAACAAATTCAGATAAAGTTTACTTTCAAAGCCTAACTACAAGGTTAGCACAAGATTTAGAAAGATATAAAAACAGTTCTTTGTTGCAAGTAAAACTTGGAGAGATTCACAAGGCATTGTTGCAATCTGCTTGGATTAAAAATTATGAGATTCGTAGAGAGTGGCCAGAAACCCTAGCTATCAAAATTATTCCCAATGAGGTTGTGATGCTATACTGGGATAAACAGCATAATCCATATGCTATTTATGAAAATAATAAGATGGAACTTATTAGTGATAAACGCATTACTCCTGATAAAATTCATAATTATGATCATACTGTTTTTATGAATGAAAATATACGCAAGCGAATGATTGAGCTGATTCAAAATCTTCCTGAGAATGGACCTGTTGTTGAGAGTGAGATTGCGCAAGTTGGTTATACTCAACAGACTGGGTTTTGGTTGGAGTTAGTAAAAAAACAAATTGAGATTAAATTAGGTGAAGAAAGCTTGAATTTAAAACTAGACCGAGTTTCAAATGTGCTCGAGTATCTTTCGCAGAAGCAAATTAATGCTCGCGTCATAGATGCTAATCTCAATCAGAAAGTTCTTGTCAGGTTGCGTAAGGATCCCTAAGCTAAAGTCATAGGACTTAAGAATGAGTCCGTATAGATTTAAGGGATTATTCCATGAGTGGATTAAAAACTAAACACCCTGTTATTGCAGGTCTTGACATTGGCTCAACTAAAGTCTGCTTTGTTATAGGGATTGTTAACTCTGAAAATAAAATTGAAATAGTTGGAGTTGGAAAAGCTCCTAATGCAGGAATTCGACAAGGCGTTGTTGTTAATATTGAGGCCACACAAAATTCAATTAAAAAAGCTAAAGAAGAAGCTGAACTTATGTCTGGGTATCAAGTTCAAGATGCTTGGGTTGGCGTCAGCGGTACGCATATTAAGTCATTTGACTCTAAGGGCATGATTGCTATTAAGAACAAAGAAGTAAGTCAGGCAGATATTGACAGAGTTATTGAGGCCGCTAAGGCCGTTGCTGTTCCAGCAGATCGACAAGTTTTACATGTATTACCTAGAGAATTCAAAGTTGATACTCAGGATGGGATCACTGATCCTATTGGGATGTCTGGTGTTAGGTTAGAAGCCAATGTCCATATTGTTACGGGCGGACAGACGGCAATTAATAACACTATCAAGTGTGTAGAAAAATCAGGTATAAAAATTAATAGTTTAGTTTTGGATTCTTTAGCTGCGTCTACTTCTGTTATCTCTGAGGATGAAAAAAGTCTGGGTGTTTGTGTTGTAGATATGGGAGGTGGCACCTGCAATTTACTTTATTTTGTGAATGGTAGTGTCGCACACACTTCGGTTATTCCAGTTGGCGGGCAGCATTTCACCCACGATGTGGCTATTGGGTTAAGAACTCCCCAGGTTTCTGCAGAACAGTTAAAAATAGAGCATGGCTATGCCATGGCAGCTCAAATTGGAGAGAATGAAGTCATAGATGTTCAGGGTGTTGGAGGAAGAAAATCAAGATCTATTCCAAAAAAAGATTTAGCTGATGTTTTAGAGGCGAGAGCTGAAGAAACTTTAAATCTTATTCAGCATGACATTAAAATGAGTGGGCTTTTACCAATGATGGGGTCAGGTGTTGTGCTTACTGGTGGAGCCAGTCAGTTGCAAGGTCTTATTGAAATGGGTGAGTTTATTTTTGATATTCCAATAAGAAAAGGTGTTCCTTCGGGAGTTGGTGGATTATCTGATGTTGTGAAAACAAGTGAGTATTCCACTGCTGTTGGTTTGTTAAAGCATGGATTTAATGCAAATAAAGATGAGTATCTAAAACAATCAAGTACTCATATTATCACTGACTCTGCGGACTCAATAACAAAAAAAATGAAGGATTTTTTCGGGCAAATATTTTAATAGGGGAGAGAATATGTTTGAGTTAGAGGAAAATATTAACATAGGTGCCAATATCAAAGTTGTAGGCGTAGGTGGTGGCGGTAGTAATGCTGTGTCCACAATGATTGAAGGTGGTATGACTGGCGTTGAGTTCGTCGTAGCCAATACAGATATTCAAGCATTAAATGCCAATAAAGCAGCAACAAAATTGCAATTAGGCTTAGATTTAACAAAAGGACTTGGAGCAGGAGCTAATCCTGACATTGGAAGAAGAGCAGCTATTGAGTCATATAACGAAATAGTTGAAAAGCTTGAAGGTGCAGATATGGTTTTTGTTACTGCCGGCATGGGTGGTGGTACAGGAACTGGAGGCGCTCCTGTTGTAGCAAAAATTGCTAGAGAGCTTGGAGCTTTGACCATTGGTGTAGTTACTAAACCATTCATGTTTGAAGGTAAAAAAAGAGGCAAACATGCTGAGGCTGGTTTACAAGAACTTAGAGATAATGTTGATACTTTAATTGTTATTCCAAACCAAAAACTATTATCAATTGCTGCTGAAAAAACTCCGTTGTTAGAAACTTTTAAAAAAGCTGATGAAGTTTTGTTACAAGCTGTTAAGGGTATCTCTGATTTAATAAACATTAGGGGATTAATTAACTTAGACTTTGCAGACATTAGAACTGTTATGAAAGAAAAAGGCATGGCCATTATGGGAACTGGTGCTGCTAAGGGTGAAAACCGTGCTGTTGAAGCTGCAACTGCTGCCATTTCTTCTCCATTACTTGAGAATATTAAGATCGATGGGGCTACTGGAATTATTATAAATGTCACTGGTGGTTCTGATCTTAGTCTTTACGAAGTTAATGAAGCGTCGACTCTTATTACTGAAGCTGCTCATGAAGATGCCGAAATTATATTTGGTGCAGTTATAGATGATAGTCTGGGTGATGAAGTTAGAGTTACTGTTATTGCCACAGGATTTTCTAAACCTGAGCCAAAGTTAAATGTTCAAGAAACATTTACAGGGATGCAGAATTTTTTGAATCCACTTCCTCCGCAAATGTCAGCTCCGTTGAATATTCCTGGTCTTCCAAATATTAATTTTAATTTACCTCCGATTCCTCAGTTTCATCAATCGGTAAGTCAAGCAAGTAATCAAGGTCAAAATCAAGGACAAATGGCTTCTCATTCTCAAATCCCTGTTCAGCCAACACCACATGCTGAAATTGTGATGCCAACTATTCCTAACATGAATTATGAGTTACCTCCGATTGCTACGGTTCAAAATTCTGTAAATTTTTTTACACAAGAAAATATGACAATTAATCCTCCGACGAATCAT
Source organism: Pseudobdellovibrionaceae bacterium (assembly GCA_013359135.1). GTDB lineage: Bacteria > Bdellovibrionota > Bdellovibrionia > Bdellovibrionales > Bdellovibrionaceae > UBA2316. The sequence continues at coordinate 35,708 of JABWCN010000044.1, forward strand.
GAAGCTGTGTCACATGTAGTAAGTGGAGAATCAATTGGTGTTACTTCTCATGTGCAGTCATCACAAATTTCACAAGAGATTGCTAATCCTATTTCGCCTGTAGATCATGGAGTTAATTCCAAAGAAATGTTGATTGCAAAAGCAAGAGCTTTTAGAGAAAGCCAAGATTTAAAAAATAAGTATCAACAGCCTGAGCAATTATCTATGAATATGGAAGCGGAAGCCACTCTGGAAGAAGCCAGAAGAATGGCCAGAGATGTGTTGAACTCTTCTTTTGCAGGTCAAAATTTAGAGGTCCCAGCTTTTATAAGAAAAAGACAAAATTTGGAAGTTGATAAAACTTAATGTCTGTTTGTTATTTTTTGTCTGATCTTCATTTAAAAGGTCGATCAGATAAAAACTATGAAAAGTTAATTCATTTTTTTGAAGTCACTTGGCAGTCAAAACCAGGTGATGTCATTCTCTTAGGTGATATTTTTGATCTCTGGGTCGCTGATCATTCTCTATTTATTTCAGAATATAAAGAACTCATAGAGTATTTAAAAAAAACTAAATCAAAAAATTACAGAGTTTTGTATTTTGAGGGAAATCACGATTTACATCTGGATAAATTTTGGAGTCAAACCTTAGGATTTGAAGTTATACCAGACTTAACTTTTATTCGATGGGATAATCTAGTTTTTAGACTTGAACATGGTGATTTAATTAATCAAGAAGATAAAGCTTATCTGAAGCTTCGCAAGTTTTTGCGTAGCCCAATTATGACCTGGTTAGCGTTTGTTTTGCCAGGTTTTTTTTGGAATTATTTAGGAAAAAAATGGAGTTCTGCAAGCAGAAAGAAAAGCCAAATTTATTCTGCAGAAAAAATTTCTTGGATAAGAGACCTTATTCGGCAACATGCTCAAAAGCAAATCGAAACTCAGTATTTTGATGTTATTGTTACTGGGCATATGCACGTTAGAGATGAATTTCATTTCTTATTTCAAGGTAAAAATATTACCTCCTATAATTTAGGGTCTTGGCAAGAAGAGCAGAAAATATTAGTTTATCAGCAGTCATCACCAAATTTTTCTTGGTTAGACTTAAATATTATATAGTTTAAACAAAATTATATTTAGAAAAGCTCGTTGTTAATCAAGTGTAAATTAATTTTTTGGAACCGAAATTGTGATCATTGAGCCATGATCTTTAGGAAAGTGAGCCTCTTCCCGGGTTTCAATTGAAATGCTGCCTCCAAGTAACTCCAGATAAGATTTTACAATAGGAAGACCAAACCCAGTCCCTTTTTCACCCTCTGTTCCAAGGCGATTTGTTTTCTTATAAAAAGAAAAAATGTGTTTTAAAATTTCTTCAGGAATTCCAATTCCATTATCTTCAAAAGTTAAAAAATAAAAATTATTGGAACGCTTAAGTCGAATATAAATTTCTGTGTGATTGTAAGAGAATTTAATAGCATTACTAAGAAGATTACATAGAATTTTGTAAACAAGAATAGTTTGATCACAGTGAAATAATTCACAATTTAAGTTTGTTGGGTAATTAATGATTATATTTTTCTCTTTTGCTAGATCATTACAGGTAAAATCTAACTCTTCAAATACTTGTCCCCAAGTCAAAGGTTGCTGTATAAGAATTTTTTTTCCACTTTTAACAGCTTCATAATCTTTAATTTCTTTAATCATAGAAGTAATGGCTTCAAGAGCTTTTTGAGACTTGTAAATAAGCTCTTGATTTTCTTCACCTCTTATTTGTTGTAAAGCTAGTTTTAAGCTAGTTAGCGGAGTAGCCAAATCATGAGAAATGGCCCTAAGAAATTGACTTCTCTCCT
>JABWCN010000078.1 GCA_013359135.1 Pseudobdellovibrionaceae bacterium
TTTGAAAATTGAAACCATCGACTTCGTCGAATACTGACAGCTTCGCTGGTTGTTGGTTGGATGACTTTTGTCTTCAAGCGAAATTACTTAGAGGGCAACTCCTCTGGTGCCTATCAATTCTACGCAATTCGGGGGTAATCTCAGTAGGCTACTGTTTTCTTTAAACAAGGAGGTGTTGAAAAAAAAGTTTACATACGAAATCTTCAAGTCTTGTTTATTTTAGTAAAGTTAGTAATTTAGCAAAGAAGTCAAAGTTTTCGACAATACAGAAAATGTCACCTTCAAAAAAACAAATTCTACCCACAAAATTGTTAAAAAATATGACAATTACTTTTTGGCTTTTACTTATTTACTACTCTGGATTACCAGCAACAGATGGTCTAGAAATAAATTTAGAAAGACTGATTGTACAAACGTTACCTCGACCCAAATTAATCAATTAGAGTGGCTTTTAAATAATCGTCCGTGAAAGAAACTTGGATACTTAATCCCACAAGAAGCTTATTATGGATGTTGCCCCTATCCAAAAAATAGAGATCGTCCCCAGATCAGGGACTGGAAAAAACATTATCAGTTGCAAAAACAAAAGAAATTAGTTCAACTTAATCAAGATCTTACCCTAAGTGTTGCGCTTGAAACCGATTGAGTGAAGAGAACCTTTTTACCGAACCCTTAGTGAGAAGAACCGAACCGCTCTTCACAAATGGTGGCTCCGGAGAGAATCGAACTCTCACGTCCTTGCGGACACTGGATTTTGAGTCCAGCGCGTCTACCAATTCCACCACAGAGCCATACAACAAAATAGACATCAGCAAAAAATTATTTTTGCCTGAAACAAGGTTCTAAACTTTCCTAAGAGATCAATCAAGAAAAAAGTTAAACTTAATGTTAGGAAAATTAAATTTGCTCTTTAAATAATCAGTAGATTAAGAGAGTTTTTTTATTCAGAACAAAGTTTAAGTTCATCTGGTTGAAAAGGAAAAATTACATGGTACGTGGCTTTGATAGTCACTTTTTTATCTACCTGATCTTGGTGTAGATAAATTTCAATTTTAAATTGGTAAAGAGAATCAAATAGTTATTTGAAGTGAAATTCATTCTAGTTTCTGGCCTTTAGATTGCTTAGTTAAAATTCGGATTAATTTGTAACCACAAGGAGATTTTATGAAATATCTATTTATCCTTGCGGTCCTTTTCACATTACCTGGGGTGGGTTTTGCACAGGGGGCTGCATTAGAAAATGAACTGGATTCCGAGTTAGATCAACTCTACACTCCGCCAGCTTCTAAAAAAAATTCAGCTGCGGCAAAAGCGTTGACTACTCAAAATGTCCAGGCTCCTCAGCCTATTTACATACTGAATCAGGCAACACCTTCTAATGTCAATCAAGTTGCAAGTCAGCAGACCTCTCAACAAAACAGTGTGCAAAAGCAACCAACAACTTTCGTTGAGGCATCTCCTTTAGTAGAATCTAAAGCAGAACAAATGCGTAAGTCCAGAGTGGATGCAGAATCACAAACTGAAACTAAGATTGTTGAAAAACTAGAGCAGTCTCGTCTTGATGATGAGAAAAAAAGAGCTGATGTTCTTTTTGGTTCAAAATTTGATCAATTATCAAATCAACCTAAGTATAAAGAAGAAGTAGTCACTCCAGAAGTAAATCATCAACCAGTATCTCAAACTGTTCCTGTCCAAGTTGTTCAGCCAACACCAGTTCAAGTGGTTTTCCCTGAGGCAAAAAAAGAAGGCTTAACAAGAGATGATATTAGAGAAGAGATAAGTTCTGCTCTTAAGGCGGAACAGGAGGTTCAGGAAACATCTGTAGAACAAAGATATTTTACTGGGCTTATTGGTTTTCCTGAGTATCCTGATTCAACTAATATTAAAGGTAACTACTCCTTAGGAGCAACTTTTGGAACAAAATACGATGATACTTATGCAGTAGAAGGAAGTTTTATTTTTTCTAACTACACAATGAATCCAGTGTATATCACAGGCTATTTGGCTCCTAATATGGATGTGAATCAATATGCAGCATCTATTGGGATGAAGTATTTTATGCTTTCTGGTATGGTTAAACCTTTTGTTGGTGGATTGGTTCAGTATAATTATCGAACTTACTCCTGGAGTCAGGGGGCAACTCAATACTACGGCAATAATTATTATAATAATACCTACAACAATAATTCTCAAAATGCTAACTCTCATGCAATTGATCTTGGTTTGAATGTAGGAGCTGATATTTCTTTCAGTTCTAAGTTTACTGTTGGAGTTGACTATAGGTACTTTTTTAATCTTTCTTCTAGAAAAGATAATACGGCTTTGGTCTACCAACCTTTCTATGGTACTCCATTAGAGCAAATGAACTCATCCTTGTTAAGCATTAGCGCCAAAGTGAATTTTTAAACGGCAAATAGAAAATAATATATAAACCCAAAGTAAGTGAAAAATAAAAAGGCTAACCAAATGGTTGGCCTTTTTATTTTATTTTGATATTCTCATTGTATGATTATTGAGAGCGTTATTAAAAAAGTCCTTGTTATATTTTTTCTAGTAAGTAGTTGTTCTTTGGGTGCGGAGTTATTGGCAAATCAAAACAAAAAAACAAGTGGACAGAACTTAATTTCTCAGGTTGTTGGAGTTGCTGGTGAAAATGTGGTTACTTCAAGAGAGGTTCAGATAGTGAATCTGCTAGAGAAAGCTCAAAAGGGAAGTGAGGAATTAAAACTTATCGATAGCGAGGATATGAAATTCAGTAATGAGATTAGTCAGGTATTAATTGAAATCGTGGTGATGAGTGAAGCTAACGTATTTGATTTATCTCCTTTAAAAAAGGAAGAGTTTGAAAGTGAAAGCGCAAGGTTGCAAAAAAAACTAGCCGCTAGTTCTGATTGGAAAAAGCTTCAAGTTTCTTCTTTGGAGTTTGAAAAGTTCTTGAGGCGAAAGATGGTAGCAAAAAAGTTTATCAATCTTAAGTCAGATTCAATGAAGGGAATTATTTCAGATCAGGAAGCCAAAGACTATTTTGAGAAAAACAGACTTAAATTCGGTCAAGTTCCATTTACAGAATTTAAAGAAAATATAAAGACATTTTTGTCTCAACAGCAGTTAGAGGAAAGATTAACTGCTTGGTTTGAAGTAATTAAGAAAAAATATAAAGTTAAAAATTATCAAAATGAAATTCGTAGTGTGATGTAGTTATGTTTTATCAGGGGATAGCAGGTTTTGAGATTTCTGTAAAAGAACTGTTAAACGAGTGGGAAGGTAAAACACTGAAAGGCTTTAGTTGGAACTTTGAAAAACTAAAGCAGCATATTGAAAGTCAAGCAAATGCCAGAGTTTTAGCCATGGTCGAGGAAAAGACCCTAAGAAACTTGATTGTTTTCAGATGTCTTGGGGAAGAGGCAGAGATTGACCTAGTTGTGAAAAAGCCAAAATCCACTCGCATGGAGCTTGTAATTGCCTTTGAAGAGCTATTTAATGCTTACGGTCAAGTCAAGAGCTGGTGGTTAGAGGTGCATTGTCAAAACAAGGCGGCTCAAGCTCTCTATGAGCAGGTCGGGTTTCTAAGGGAGGGAGTAAGAAAAAACTACTATCCTGACAAAGAAGATGCTCTAATATATAACTGTAAGAGATAAGTGCTTTAAATCTTGATTATAAGTAAATCTTTTGCTAGGACTTATGACGAAGTGGGTAAAACCCACTTTTTTACTTTTGGGGTCTTAATGTCCATAGATAATGAAAATAATCAAGAAAGCACAGAAATTCAAATTGAAGCTGGAAATCAATCTTGGCTACAAAAAGTCGAGGCCTTGGCCTCCAAAATCGCTGAACGTGAGGGTTGTCAACTTTACGATCTTGAATTTGTTTCTCGAGTGTTGAGAGTGTATATTGATAAGGAACCTCAGGCCGGAATTGCCGATTGTGAGAATGTTTCTAAAGGGTTGAGTTTGATTTTAGATGTAGAAAATATCGTGCCTGGGGAACATTATCAGCTAGAGGTTTCAACTCCAGGATTGGATCGTATTCTTAAAAAAGATTGGCATTTTGAAAGAGCCGTAAATAAAAAAATTAAATTAAAATCAGACGCTGCCTTTGAGACCTATGGTGTTGATAGTGAACGGTGGAAGAAATCTAGAACCATAGAGCATGTTCTGGCAGCGGTTGAGCAGGGAAGTTTGGTTTTTAACACGGCAGAAGGTGTTGTGAAAATACCAATTGCAGCTGTTGAAAAGGCAAGGGTTGTTTTTGAGTTAGAAAAAAACGAAAAAAACAGTAAAAAACCAAACAAGAAAAAATGAGATTTTTTTAATTAAAAGATATTTATTATAGTACTAAAATTAAGAGGAGCTAAAGAGGAACTATGGCAGAAAATATTTTTAGTGATTTATCCAAAGTGATCGATGCTGTTGGTAAGGACAAAGGGATTGAAAAACAGATTGTTATTGATGCTGTTTGTGATGCTTTATTAACTGCTGCTAGAAAAAAATATGGTACTTATCGCGAAATAGAAGCTAGTTATAACGAAACTACGGGTGAAGTCGAATTGTTTGAATTCAAAGAAGTGGTCACAAAAGACAAGTTTGTGGATGAAGAAGTAGAAATTACTCTTGAAGAAGCTCGAAAGCTAGATCCTCAAGCCCAGCTTAATGACTCCATTGGTATTAAAATGGAAACAGGTGATCTTGGTCGTATTGCTGCGCAGACAGCTAAACAAATTATTTTGCAAAAAGTAAGAGATGCAGAGCGAGACATCATATTCAGCGAATTTGAACAGCGTAAAGGTGAAATAGCTTCTGGTATTGCAAGAAGAGTGGAAAAAGGAGCTATTGTTGTAGATTTAGGAAGAACGGAAGCTCATATTCCTCCAAGGGAACAGATTCCTGGTGAACAGTACAAGCCTGGTGATCGTATTCAGGGTTTTTTGATGGAGGTTCGCCAAACGACTAAAGGTCCTCAAATCATTATGTCTAGAGCTAGTGAAGAGTACCTTATAAAGCTTTTTGAAATGGAAGTTCCTGAAATTTATGACGGAATTGTTGAAATTCTTTCTGCAGCCAGAGAGCCTGGAGTTAGGGCTAAAATAGCAGTTAGAACTAACGAACCTTCTGTTGATCCAGTAGGTGCTTGTGTGGGAATGAAGGGTAGTCGTGTACAAAATATCGTCCAAGAACTAAAAGGTGAAAAAATTGATATTGTTCCTTGGAATGAAGATATCACTCGTTTTGTTTGTAATGCCTTGGCTCCTGCAGAGATTTCAAGAGTTTTTCTAGATGAAGGCAATAAAGAAATCGAAATTGTAGTTCCTGACTCTCAATTGAGTTTAGCTATTGGAAAAAGAGGAGTGAATGTTCGCTTGGCAGCTAAGCTTACAGGATGGAGAATTGATATTATCTCTGAATCTGTGGCTTCTTCCAGAACTGCTGAGGCGATATTTAACTTGATGTTGATTCCTAGCATGACGCAAACTATGGCACAAAATATTTTCCAATCTGGTTTTGGATCATTCCAAGCTGTTGCTCAGGCTTCAACTCAAGATATTATGAGTATTCCAGGCTACGAAGATCCAGACAAAGCAGACAGATTAATTAACGCAGCTAAGGATTTAATTGAAAAGTATCAAAAAGAAGGTGTTCCTGTGCCTACTTCTCCTCAAGCGGTGAAAGAGACAAAAACTAACTCCTCAGCCAAAGAGCAAGCAGATCAACGACTTAAAGAAGAACTGCAGAAGCTACAAAGAGAAGAATAACCGGAAGTAAAAAGGGAAGGATAAAAATACGTGGCCAATCCTAAAGTATTCGAATTTGCAAAAGAAATCGGAATGACTCCGCTAGCTCTTATGGATAAAATCCGTGAGTGGCAATTTCCTGTGAAAAGTCACATGGCGGAATTAGAACCTGAAATTCTAGAACAAATCAAAATCAAGCTCAGTGGTGGAGACAAAGCTTCTGAGGAAAAACCTAAAAAAGTAGCTGCAAAAAAAGCGGCCCCTAAAAAAGTAGCTGCACCAGCTGTGGATGTAGAGTCTTCAAAAGACACCTCGGAGAAATCGACTGTTGTGAGACGAAAATCTAAAGACAGCGAAGAAGAGGGACTTCCTCCAGCAAAACCAGGTTCTGCGCGAATTATTAAAAAAGCGCCAGTAGCTCATGTAGAGGTTGAAGATAAAAAAACAACTGTGGAGGCTTCTGTTGCTACGGCCACGGTAACATCGCCATTTCCAGAGGTTGTAAACTCTAATAAAACTAAAGCGACTGAAGTTAAAGTCGAAAATGTTAAAACAGAAGTAACTAAATTAGTTTCAGTGGAAACGCAAACGGCAGTTGCTGTTGAGGAAAAGGCTTCTGTTAAAAATGTAGTAATTAATGCCGGAGCTACAACTCCAACTTCTAAAGAAGTTACTCCTCCGGCGAAAGAAACTAAAGTGGAAGCTAAAATTGAAGTGAAAAATCCAGCAACTCCAATGACTCCTCCTCCGGGTTTAAGTTCTGCACCAGGTGTGAGTCATGTTGCCAGGAAAAAAGAAGTTTCTGTTGGTTCAAGCGGTGTAGCTTCAAACTCCACCCCGATCCAACCCAAACGTAATATCGTTGGCAGAATGGACCTTTCTAGAGTGCAAGCTCCTCAAGGAGCTGGTGGATATAGTCGAGACAATAATCGTCAAGACGGTGCTTATACGCCAAGAGGTCCTTCAACGGGTAATCAAGGTGGGCCAGGAAGACCTATGACTTCTAGGCCTGGGGGACTTCAAAACCGCGGTTTAAGAGCCGGTTTCGTTGCAGCTCCAGTGATTCCTCCGGTGGTTGAAGGCTATGAGGATGATCAAAAGGGTAAAAAGAATTTTGATAAAAAAAGTAAAAAACTTGAAGGCGCAGCTCCTGCTCTTTCTCCAAGAGAGAAAGAGTTGGAAGAGGTTAAAGAATTTAATGCTGTAGAGTTTAGAAAAAGAGAGATGGTTTTTCAGCCTAAAAAGAAAAAAGGCACTCTCGATAGACAGGCTCTTCAAACTCAAATCACTACTCCTAAAGCTTCAAAAAGAGTTCTTAAGGTTTACGGATCCATGAAGCTTTCAGATGTTTGTGCAGAGATGGGGATTAAAGCTCCTCAGCTGACGAAGGCACTCATGAATAATGGTGTTATGGCAAACATGAGCACTATGCTAGACTACGAGACGTTGGCGCTGATAGTTCCTGATTTTGGTTGGGAAGCGCAAAATATTCAAAAGACCGCTGATGAATTTTTAGGCGAAACAGCTTTTGGTGATTTAGATGCAGAAAAAGTAATTAGACCACCAGTTGTAACTGTTATGGGTCATGTCGACCATGGGAAAACATCTTTGTTGGATGCTATCCGTAAGACAAATGTAGCCTCAGGAGAAGCCGGTGGAATTACTCAGCATATTGGAGCTTACAATGTGCAACTCGAAGAAGGTAAGACAATTACTTTTCTAGATACTCCAGGTCATGAGGCCTTTACTGCAATGAGAGCGCGGGGAGCTAATGCGACTGATGTTGCTATTATTGTTGTGGCAGCAGACGATGGTTTGATGCCTCAAACAGCTGAAGCTATTAATCATGCTAAAGCTGCGAATGTTCCGATTATTGTTGCTATCAATAAGATGGATAAGCCTGGAGCTAATCCAGATAGAATTAAACAGCAATTAACTGAATTTGAATTGGTCCCTGAAGAATGGGGTGGAACTACTATTTTCTGTCCTGTTTCGGCGTTAAAGCGTGAAGGGATTAAGGAACTCTTAGAACAAGTGAGTTTGGTAGCAGAAATTCAGGAGCTCAAAGCCAATCCGTCAAGATCAGCCACAGGTATTGTGATTGAATCTAAGTTGGAAAAGGGCAAGGGGCCTGTTGCAACTCTGCTGATTAAAGATGGAACAATTAAAATTGGACAGCATATTGTTGCTGGTGTTGTAAAAGGAAAAGTAAAAAGTTTGATGAATGATCGTGGAGAACGCGTGAATTCAGTTGGACCAGGTATGCCTGTAGAGGTATTGGGTCTTGATCAAACTCCTCTTGCTGGTGATCGCTTTGACGCTGTTGAAAGCGAAGAACAAGCAGAAAAAGTAGCTGGAATCAGAAAAGAACAAGCTGATCAAGCAGCTCAAGCTAGTAAAGCAAAACTAACCTTAGAGGATATTTTCTCTAAAGTGAATAAAGGCGACGTAAAAGAATTAGCTATTATTCTTAAAGCAGATGTTCACGGATCTTTGGAAGCTATTCAAGGGATGTTGGCTAAGGCTTCTACGGTTGAAGTGAAAACTAGAGTTCTTCATGCTGCTGTTGGTGGAATCACTGAATCAGATGTGCTCTTGGCTCATACTTCTAAGGGAATTATTCTTGGTTTTAATGTAAGACCCGATACAGGAGCACAGTCTAAGGCTAAACAATTAGGAATTGAGATTAGAACTTATTCAATTGTTTATGAGTTGATGGATGATATTAAAAAAGCAATGACTGGTATGTTGACTCCTGATGTAGTTGAAAAAGTAATGGGCCGTGTGGAAGTAAGAAATACTTTCAGCGTTCCTAAAATTGGAACTATTGCAGGATGTTTTGTTATTGATGGCAAGATACAAAGATCTAATTCTGTTCGCTTATTACGTGATGGAAAGATTGTTTACGAAGGGAAGATTGCCTCTTTGAAACGATTTAAAGATGATGCCAAGGAAGTCGCTCAAGGATTTGAATGCGGTATTGGTATTGAGAACTTTAATGATGTCAAAATTGGTGATCAAATTGAGGCTTTTATTAAGGAAGAAGTTGCCAGAGAATTATCAGCTCCAGAGGCTAATGCTTAATGAAAAATACGGGAGATGGCAGAAGAGTTCATAGAGTTGAAAAAGAGGTACAGTCTGTGATAGGTATGTACCTCATTCATGGATTTTCCCAGCCTTTAGGGGCTTTTGTTAGTG
>JABWCN010000079.1 GCA_013359135.1 Pseudobdellovibrionaceae bacterium
CGAGCTTACGGAATGAGAAATTTTAATAATTTTAGAATCCGAGTGAAAGCCTATTGTGGCTAGCAAAAGTTCGACTGCCCCAGTCTTTGGCGTACACCCCAAAATAGTAGCAAACCGATGAAATTTGGCGACGTTTCTTGGTATTTCCAGGTCGATTACCAAAAACGAATTCTCGTGTTTTTAAGTACTTAGAACATTTTCGTTTTTTTGTTTTTCTGGATTTCTTTGAAAGAAGAATGGTTGCGGGGGCAGGATTTGAACCTACGGCCTTCGGGTTATGAGCCCGACGAGCTACCAGACTGCTCCACCCCGCGATAAGATTTCTATGCATATTACTCTTTTGCTAAATCTAGTCAAGCATTATATTGTATTTATCAGATTATTTCAATTGGAGTTGTTTAGTGAATGTTTTTATAGAGTTACTTGTGTTTTTATTAGGATTTTTGCTCTCTTTGGTGCTGTTCTTTTTTTACCAAAAAAGAAGAAGTAGAGATTTTGAAGAAAGTAAAGTACAGGCTCAGGAGCTTGTTAAAAAAGATTTGCTTCTGGATTTTGAGCAAAAAATGGCCTTAGTGAAAACAGAAGTTGAAGTTAAAAAGATTCAAGCTCTTGAGATGCAAGGAAAAATGACAGAATTAAAAATAGAACTTCAAGAAACTCAAAATAAACTGAGTGAACTTAAAATTCGTAACAATACTTTAGAAACACAAAATCAATTAGCTCAGCAAAGCCTTTCAGAACAGGCATTGTATGTAGATAAAATCAAAGCTCAAATTTTAGATCAATTTAAAAGTTTGTCTATGGATTCGTTACAACAAAATAATCAGACCTTTTTGGATTTGGCTCAAGCTAGTTTGAATAAAATCACTATGGAGAATTTAAAAAATTTCGATTCTAAACAAAGTGAAGTTGCCAATACAGTGTCACCAATTTTTGAAACTCTGAGTAAATTTGAAAATAAAATCTCTGAACTTGAAAAGAATCGTTTGGAATCTTTTTCTTCGTTATATGCCCATTTTGGAGTCATTAAGGAGTCTCAAGAAAAGTTGCGAACAGAAACTGCTAATCTGGTCAAAGCATTGCGAACTCCTAATGTAAGAGGTCGTTGGGGGGAGTTGCAACTTAAGCGCGTTGTGGAAATTGCCGGCATGCTTGAGTACTGTGATTTCGAACAGCAGGCATCCATGGACAGTGAGGAAGGTAAATTAAGACCTGATTTAGTTGTCAAACTTCCTGGAAATAAAACGATCATTGTCGACTCTAAAGCAGTGATCCAGGCCTACATTGAAGCCGCTCAAGAAGAAAATGAAGAGAATAAAAAAACTTTGATGCTTCAGCATGCTCGTCATATCAGAAATCGAGTTTCCGAGCTAAGTAAGAAGTCTTATTGGGAACAGTTTGCACATTCTCCGGAATTTGTGGTGTTATTTTTGCCTGGTGAAAACTTTTTTAGTTCAGCTCTTGAGATTGACCCTAAGTTAATAGAAGACGGAGTAACACAGAAAGTAATCATTGCTACTCCAACAACTTTGATTGCTTTATTAAAAGCTGTTTCCTATGGTTGGCAGCAGGCAAGTCTTGCTGAGAATGCACTTGAAATTAGTCTTTTGGGAAAAGAACTGTACAAAAGAATTTTTGACATGAAAGATCATTTTCAAAAATTAGGAAATCAGCTTTCATCGGCTGTTGACTCCTACAATAAGACAGTCGGAAGTCTTGAATCAAGAGTACTTGTTTCAGCCAGAAAATTTAGAGATTTAAAGTCGATTGATGGTAATGCTGAAATCGAAACTTTGGAACCTATCGAGAAAATCCCCAGACAAATCGATATCAGCGAAGGAAAGTAGCGAAAAAATAAACAGTGGTTGTGACCATAATCCAATAAAAAACAAAACAAAGGTCTTGATAAAAACAAGACTTAGGTCTTTTTTTGCTCCATCTTTAGTCTATAAAATTTAAAAAAAGGTCCACAGACTTAGTACTTTCCTTAAGTATTGACTGATGAATTCTATGACAAATTCTATTTTGCTAAAATTAGTGACAGCCTTGTTTTTCATAATCTCAGCTATTCCTAAAAAGGCATGGAGTGGTTCAGTTGGAGATAGCCAAGGCCAAAATTTTAACTCCAACTCAGAGACATTAAACACTTCCTTAAAATGGTGTGAAAAATGGCAGGATCAGGCAGTTGAATTCCTGGTGAGTTTAGTTGAAAACTATCGACTCAGAGGTTTATCGTATCAAGAGTTTGTTGGTAAGCTTACATGGCAAGAGAATGAGCTATTACGACAAAATTATTTTTTCCAAGAAAGATTTTATCAAATCTATTTAGAGTTTTTAAAAAGGCTTGAAACCCTTTCTGTTCAAGAAAAAGACGAAAACATTTTGCTGCTAGCAACGCAAATTCAACTAGAGGATAGGGCTACTGATCTACAAGGACAAACAATCGATTGGCTACAATTCCAACTAAATCAGCTGACAGCAAGTTTAAAACAACAAGGAATTGTTCTTGATTGTGATATCAAAACTAAAACAAAAAAAAACATATATAAAGACCTGAATAAAGAAAAAGGTAATGGTTTTACTAACAATACTTCTCGAAAATCAGATATTAAAATGGCAATGGAAAAACTGCTGAGTGTCACTTATCAAAGTTGCCAAGTATTAAATCAAAAACCTTTGAATAAAGAGACACCAGAAGTTGAAGGAATTCGTTCGAGTTGTTGTCATGGTCCTGGTCAGATTCGTTCGATTGCAAATTTGAGAGCCTTACAGAGCACGCACTATTATTTACAAAATGTAAGTACTTCGCCTCAATGTTTTCCGATTAGAGATAATCCACTAATTTATGACTATGGAGGTAGACCTTTTTTCTCTAGGGGGGAAACCGGCACTTTAAATTTTTTTAAAAATCTGGGGCCTACTAAAGTTCTTGGTTATGATTGTTCAGCGTTGGTATATGCGGTGCTATTAGGTGGTGGTTTTAGACTTTCTCCGAATAAATCTTTTGTTGCCAGTCATGTGGCTGGAGCTCAATCAGCTCAGTTCGTGAACCCTGAAAAAAGAGGGTTATCTTGTTTAGAACGAATTACGCTTACAGAAGGTTCTGCGATCAGAGAAGGTGACATTGCAGCTTTTAACGGACATGTGGTGATGGTGTATTCTGTGGGAAAAGATCCATTTGGTTTTGAGAGAAATTCCAATTGTGAAACTATAAAGTCTAGTGATTTTGATTTTACTATTTTGCAGTCATCACCTTCAAAAAATGGAATTGGTGTTAACGTGTACGAGGCTAAGGATTATCTAGATGAGTCACCGAGCATGGAAAAAATCTTTTTAGACTATGCCAAAAACTTTTGTTATGTTAAGAAAAAACACACTAAGGTTCAGCTTTTCAGAAAAAATTATGCCATTACTCGCCATAAAAATACAGAGGTCTGTCGAACAGAGAAGGTCAGTTATGAGTATGAATCCTGTGTAGTTGGAACTTGCCTTTAAAGTTTTTTGTTTCTAACATAAATCATGATTCAATTAAAAAGTAAAACTTTAGTGGCGTCTATTTTTTTTGGTTCTGTTCTTTTATGTAGTTCAAACTCTCAGGGGCAGGTTACTCCTAAAAAAATCGAATCTAATAGTGGGGCTATGAGCTCTTCAGATAAAAAAAGCATTTCTGAGTGGCAGTTAAAACCGCTGAGCTTGTATCAAGTCCCAGGGAAGAAATTTTTATTCGAAGTTGTTGGTGACTTTTCAGCTGGTAATGTCAAAGTCAGTTCTGCACTAGAAACAAATAAAGTAGAAACTTTCGGGTCTGATATTTATGGAGAATATGGATTTACTGATTCCATAGCTGTGCGTGTAGGGCTTGGTTACTTATCTGGTAAAGAAAAAAATTCTTTGATTACTTCCAAAATTGATGGAGTAAAGGATATTGCTGCGACTCTTAAATACACTTTAAATTTACCCTTTGCCATATTGTTTGAAGCAGGGGTTGAGACAGCTCTAGAGACTTTAAAATCTGATTCAGTGACAAGAGCAATGACTGCTTCATCCGGCGGAACTAAAATTCTGATGAAAGGTGGCATGGAATACTCTACGGCTAAGATGACCTTTGGTGGGCTTGCTAGTTATAGACATTATTTGACCAGAGAAATGGACTACACCTCAGCTCAAGGGACACAGAATACTAAAGTTGATGGTGGCCACCAAGCTCAAATCCTTGGGTTTTTCGAGTTTGGAACGGGGTTAAGAACAGGTGTGGAATTAGGGTGGAAATACCAAACAAAATCTACTATTGATTTGACTACATTGACTACAACAACCAATGAGTTTGAATTAGATTCTCAGTTTTTAAGTGCTGGTGGTTATTTGAAAGTGCCCGCCGGAGATAAAATTCTACTTTATATCAAGGGAGACTATACCTTTAATCCCAACAAAAAGCGTGGACAGTACACCTATGATCAAGATGAAATGTTTAATGCATACGTAGGTTTACAAAGTTTATTTTAACAGAGTTTCGAGAGTTTTAAATTCACTCAGATCTCTGTCCATCAATTGAGAGGGTGTGATTTTAGCCATAGATGATAGAAGGCTTGCGCTAAGATTAGGGATTTCTTTTTCAAGATCCTGTACTAATTTCTTCATTCGTTTTCTCTTGAGTCCATCTTGTGAGCCACATAAATTACAGGGAATTATAGGGAAGCTCCAGTGCTGAGCTAAGTTAATCAGATCACTTTCAGATACATAGCACATGGGTCTGATTACTACGTGGCTTTGCTGATCATTGAGTAACTTAGGTGGCATACTAGCTATGTGACCTACGTAAAACATATTCAAGAGCAAAGTTTGAATTAAATCATCGCGATGATGGCCAAGAGCTAATTTCTTTGCTCCTTTAAGGCTTGTTTGATCGTACAGAATGGCTCTGCGAAATTTAGAACATAGTGTGCAGTAGGTTCCTCCTTCAGGAGTTTTTTCTTTGACTACCGTGTAGGTGTCCTTCTCTATGATGGAGAGAGGTAAGTCTTGATTTTCGTAGAAATTTTTAAACTCCTTAGGGTCAAAGCCTGGTTGTTTTTGGTCCAGACATAAGCATTCGAAAGTAAAATTCAATGCCGATCTTCTTTTTATTTCTTTGAACATTAGAGATAGAATTGTAGAATCTTTACCACCAGAAACACCAATTACAATATGATCGCCCTCTTTGATCATATCAAAGTCGTTGAGTGCTTTAACAATTTCTTTTCTTACTTTGACAGCAAGAGGGTATTCATAGTCAATTTTTACATGCATAGGATTTGCCATTTTAAGTTGTTGGCACCTCATGATTTATGAACAGCTCTGCAGTATCTATAAAACTCAAATAAGAGCTAGTTCAAAGAGTTAACCTCAATGTATGGGCGCGCTAGCCTGATACCATTTTTTTGCAAATCTTGAAAGCCTTTTCGATATATTTTATCTCCAACTATGTATTGAGAGCCATAGTCGTCTAAAAAAAAGACTAACTTAAAGCTAATGCTATTTTCTGCAGCATCGCTGACATAGCAAAAAGGTGATGGTATGCCTTTAATGTCTGAAAGGCCGGCAATGCTGTTTTCAAGGATTTGGATCACTTTGTCGGGATCTGCCCCGTGTTCCACTTTAAAAATTACACTTCTAACTACAGGATTGTCATTGGGAGAAAAATTAGAAATTTGAGCTTGGGCCATCCAACGGTTTGGTAAAGTAATGACTTCATCAAACCAGCCTTGAAGTATAGTGGATCTCCATGTGATCTCTTTGACCTTTCCCGTGACTTTTTGAGTTCCAGAAACAATTTCTAGCCAGTCGTCAATTTCAAAAGATTTGTCGATTTGTAAAGAAATTCCAGCAAACAAATTTCCCAAGGTGTCTTGAAGTGCTAACCCCAGAATGATCGAGAAAGCTGCTGAGGTCGCAAGTAAGGGGCCGAGTTGAATACTGAATACATGGGAAGCAGTCCAAAAAATCAAAACTATGGAAAGGAGTAAAGAGAAGATATTTACGATCAACAAAGGAACACCTGTTTGCATAGAACTCATAAAAAGATACTGCAAAACAATTAGGCGACATGTCTTCACAAAAACAATCATTCCAGAAATCAAAGTAGCCAAGCCTAGATAGGGTGTAATTCTTTTGATGGAGTTAATTGGTAGATTGGATTCATTTAGAAGCAAGAAAAAGAAAAACAATAAACTTAGAATAATAAAATTGCGGACAATATTTTTAAAATGATTTTGAATGTTTCTATGTCGATCTTCATTGGCAGCTTTAAGGAAAAATTTATAAAACAACCATGTTACGCACATCAAAACCCCAAGCAAAATGTAGGGCTCAATTTCTAAGAGCCCATAAAGATTTTGAGTTTGAATAAATTTTTCGTTCATTGAAAAAGAGTCCATTCTTAGTTAAGTTTGTTTTGCAAATAATAAAAAATTGCAATTTTTGAGCTCAGTATTTCAAAAGTTTATCTTAAAACTTTTTATCTAAAATCGTTATAGATTACTTAGCTTGATTGGTTAGGCCATCAAGCTAATCACAAAGTTATAATCTACAAAGTGACGTGGACTCTGTGCGTGTCATCAAAATCATCTACCTCACTTAAAAATTCTTGCACTTCTTTTAGCTGTGCTTCGGTTAGTTCTGTTTTGTTTTTAGCTTTGTATGAAAGTTCTGCCTTAGTTACTGTCCATCCTCGAGCGGTGAGGGCTTTTCGGATAGCATCCAAAGACTCGGGAGCTCCAAAAAACTCATAATGAACCTTACCATGCTCATCCTCCGTTGTTTCCACCTCGTTAGCTCCGACTTCGATGGCTTCTTCTTCAGGATCAAAAGTTCCTGATTTTGAGCCCTCAACTAAACACACGCGATCAAACATCCACGCCACAGAACCCGTTTCGCCAAGGGCTCCTTCATGGCCTTTGAAGAGATTACGCATTTCAGGGGCTGTACGGTGTTTGTTATTTGTTTGGCATTCCACAATGACTCCAACACCGTGAGGACCGTAGCCCTCGTAAGTTAATTCCTCGATAATCTCACCATCGTTTAATTGACCAGAACCTTTTTTGATGGCGCGCTCAATAGTGTCATTCGGGCAGGATTCTTTTTTTGCCGCATCAATGGCCATTCTTAAGCGGGCATTCATATTTGGATCAGCTCCACCAGCTTTAACGGCCACTTGAATTTCCCGGGCCAATTTAGTGAAGATCAAACCTTTTTTTTGTGCATTGGCACTTTTTATTGTTGTTTTCCAACCTTTTCCCATACTGCGTATCCTTTTTCCTTGAAACTATGGAATCAAAACAATCGCTCTTTGTCTAGTGTTGATTCAGGAGCTAATATCAGATAGATAGTCAAAGTCTATGAATGTATTCTTGGAACCCAACTGCGATGAAAAACTAAAAGGACTTGAGCTGCATATTGAAGCTGTGATGTCTGGAAAAAAACTCGTAATTCCAGATTTTTCAGCTCGTGAGGTATTGGTATTAGATTTGAAGCTTCATCCACCCAAAAAAGGACTTAGTTTTAAAGATGGGCAGGCTCGCTTGCTTCATGATTTGGCAAGTATTGAGTTACAGGCTATGGAGCTAGCATTAAGAACATTAACTGAATACGAGGGACTGAATCCTCAATTCCAAGAAGAAATGATTCAGTTGATTAAATCCGAAGCTTCTCACTTTAGCTTGTGTCTGAGGACTCTCAGAGATTGGGGTTTTAATTGGGGCGATTGGCCCGTTCATCTGGCTCTTTGGAATGCAGTTTCTAAAGAGGACACCCTTGAGGAAAGAATTTTCATTGTCCATCGTTATCTAGAAGGTAGTGGATTAGATGCTGCTGACACGATACTACGCCGTCTGAAAGGACTTGAAGTTCCCACCCAAGCTATGGAGGTATTAACAATTATCACTGCCGAAGAAATTGGTCATGTTCAGTTTGGCAGTCATTGGTTTCATGAGTTTTGTAGGCAAAAAAAACTTGATTCTGACCAAGAGTTTCGCTCCATTCTTCAGCGCAAACGTCACTCCTTACCTAAGCGTGTGGAACCTATAAATTTTGAACTGAGAAAGAAAGCCCTCTTTAACGATTTCGAAATTCAAGAGTTGAACCAACTTAGAGAATCTTTTTTAAGTAAAGATAAATCTTATGTGCGTGGTTGCTGACCAGCTAGTGGAGGGAATTCAGCTCCTTGGAATTTTTTAGTTGCAAAAGTTGACGGTGACTTGTCCCCTTAGTCCCGCTCCTAAAGTTACTGTCACAGAACAATTACTTAAAGCTGTGATAGTTCCTCGTTGAGCACCATGTGAATTTGAGGCATTCCAGGATCCACCTAGTCCAAGAGAAAATGAAGCATTATCTGCGCACCGAGCTGCTCCGGTCCAAGAGAAGCAAGTGTATCTTCCAGTGGCTTGGAAATAAATAATGTTGGGATTATTTAAGTCACATTTTAAATACATTGGGTTGTTATAAGTGGAAACATAATACAGCATCTGACTACAGTTTTTTTGACAAGATTGAGTCGTTGGACTTGGACAAGCGGCGCCACCATTTTGAGGATACTGGGTGATATTAAAAGTTTTAGTTCCGGTAGCCTGGTTACAGGCACCCCAGGAGCCGGCACAGTTAACAGCGACGGCACAGCCGGAGCTATCGGTTTGTCCTTGACTGAAGGGACAAGCAGCTCCGCC
>JABWCN010000080.1 GCA_013359135.1 Pseudobdellovibrionaceae bacterium
CCTTTGATCAAGGGGGTGCTGATGATGGCTCCACCCATGCTGCTATGCGCTTGCCCTTGGGATTGGCTTTGCAGTTAAGTAATACTCCTGTTGAGTTTTTTATGCAGGCAGCCCCTGGTATTGAATTTAATCCTGATACTGAATTTGATATGACGGGTGGAGTGGGAGTTCGGTATTACTTTTTCTAGTTTTTTCTCCGGGATCGTCCAACGGCAGGACAACGGACCCTTCGACTCGCAAGCTCGCTCAGGGTTCATGCTGAACTCTGACAAGAATAAGGGATGCGAGGCGGAGGTCCTGAGCGACGAACGAAGAGAGGAGTCGAAGGATCTGGAGATAGGAGTGGGAAGTTATTTTGTTTATATAGGAGTCATGGGGACGGGTTCTTATTACGTAGGATATACTCAGGACATTAAAAGACGTGTTGTTGAACATTGTGGTGGTTATGGAAGCCAGACAACAAGTTTTTGTGGGTTTGAGAAAATAGTTTATGTTGAAGAGTTTAAAACCAAACAAGAGGCTATTCAAAGAGAGCGACAGTTAAAAAAGTGGAGCCGGCAGAAAAAAGAAGCCTTGATCAAAGGGGATATAAAGTTATTAAAGAAATTAAGCCAATTTCGAGGTTCATAAAAGATTAAGTTTTTTCTCCGGGATCGTCCAACGGCAGGACAACGGACTCTGACTCCGTGAATCTTGGTTCGAATCCAAGTCCCGGATCAAAATTTTTTAACAATTCTTCTTAGGTCAATAAATCCATTGATGAACTTTCTTGATTTGTGACATCCTATTTGTTCCATGAAAGATCAGAATTATTTGCCCGTGGTGCGGGATCAATACGAATCCCTCCCTTTTCCACCAAGAGATCCCCAAGATGAACATAAACGGTTGTTTGTAGTTAAGTCTGATATTTTAGACCGCGTGAATCATTACGCTTTTAAGGGGAGTGCCCCATTTACTGATCATTTTCGTGTTTTGGTAGCCGGGGGAGGCACGGGGGACTCAACCATTTTTTTAGCCTGGCAGCTTAGAAATACCAAGGCTCAGGTGGTTCACTTGGACATGTCCGCCAATTCAATTGAGGTGGCCAAAGCTAGGGCCCAAATTCGGGGGCTTCAGAATATTGTTTGGCTTCATGAATCCTTGCTTAATTTGCCTCGATTAAATCTGGAGCCCTTTGATTACATTAGTTGTACAGGGGTTTTGCATCATTTACAAAATCCTTCAGAAGGCCTTGAGGCTCTCACCCAAGTGCTTAAACCCCAAGGCGCTATGGGGCTTATGGTTTATGGAAAATACGGGCGCACTGCCGTGTATCAAATGCAGCAACTCATGCGTCTGATTAATCAGGACACTTCTGATAAAGCGATGTGTCTGGCCAATACACGCGAAATTTTGACCCATTTGCCTAAAACAAACTGGTTTATTCGCGGATCTGTTGGGGATCCTGTGGGTGAGTTAATTCGTTCTGATAGTAATCTCTACGATACTCTGTTGCATTCGCAGGATGTCGCCTATTCAGTGCTGGAATTATATGATTGGGTTCAGGCTGCAGGGCTTCATATTTTGGAGTTCACAGATTTTTTGAGTGATGAGCTTGCCAGTAAAAATTCGTTTTTTGAAGCCAATCCAAGAGCTGATATACTAGAGTCACAACCAGCTGACAGTAAGCCGGCAGTATGGTGGAATTTAAAATATAAAAACCGTTGGTTATCTGATGGCAGTGTGGTTAGTGGAAATCCTATTTACACTAATATTCTTTGGAATGAAATTGGTCGAGGTGCTGACTTAGACAAGCTTGAAATTTGGTTGCAAGAAAATCAGCAAATTATAAAGCAATTGACAACCGCTGTGTTTTCTTTAGAGGCACCAAAATTTATTGATTTTTTTTCCGAAGAAGAGATAAACATTAGTTCTGCTCAGAAAGGAGAAGTGGTTTTTAATGAACATTGCTCTAGATGTCATGGGACTTATATAAAAAATTGGAGTCGTCCAGAGGCTGATAGAATGAGTCTTAGAGAGAAACTACTTACTTTTGAAGTTAAATATCCTCAACTAACTAAAGTCAAAGATGTTGGTACGGATCCTTTTAGATATCTTGGAATGAACTCATTAACTAAATTAAATGAGTTAGTTATTTCAAAGAAACATCAAATAACTATTAAACCACAAAAAGGCTATGTACCTCCACCTTTGGTTGGAATTTGGGCTCGCTGGCCATATCTACATAATAATTCAGTTCCTTCATTGTGCGCTTTATTAACGCCAGCAAGTCAACGCCCTAAGTGGTTTTATCAAGGCCCTGCAAATAATAGTCAGACTGATTTTGACAAAAACTGTAATGGTTATCCTGAGGTGGAAAGGGCTCCTCTAAGTTGGAAAAAAAATAAGGAAATGATGGTAGATACCACAAAGCGTGGATTGGGTAATTTTGGTCATGAAGAGGGAATCATCACAGAGCAGGGTGAAGAGATGTTATCTAGGGAAGAGAAGATGGATTTGATTCGCTATTTGCAAACATTATAGATTAACCTTTTCTATTTATTTCTGGACTTGGACCATAATCTGTTCCCGATAAATAGGGAACAGATTATAAGGAATTAGTAAAGAAAATATTTCAAAACTTGGAATATCAAAGGCCATAATCGAAATGAGGTGATTATGGAAGATACTCATTATCTAAACAGTAATTATAATGAAGTCAGTGACAATCATAGCAATGAAGGTCAATCATTAAAGACCATATTAGAAAACGATCTTGCTAAAAGAAAACAAAAAAATAGAAATTACTCCTTACGAGCGTATGCCAGAGACTTAAAGGTGAGTGCCTCAACACTTTCAAAAATATTAAATAATAAATATATCTTAAATGATAAAATCATTATCAGTCTTTTAACTGAAATTAACTATGAGAAACAATTAGTCAACAGCATTGTGATCAAAGAAAAATGCAAAAATTTTTGTTCAGATTTGAAAGAAATACTATCTTTACAAAATTTGGAAGATCCTGAATTTCAGGATATAATAAAACAGTATCAGCAATGTCTCCATGGCACTGGCCTTGGGCTATCAGAAGATGGTTCTGAGTTAATGCAATATTGGCAAGAAATAAATAACTATTTGTTGTATTTTTTAAAATTTGATGCAAAAGAGTTTCCATGTGGGAAGCAAAACTTGTAAAGTTTTTGAAAATAGAATTAGAAACTATAAAGAAAAAAAATCCAAGATTCTCGTTGAGAGCTTTTTCTAATAAACTGGATGTTGGGTTTGGTACTTTATCTGACTTTATCAATGAGAAAAGACAAATTTCACCTTCATTAGCTTTGAAAGTTATAGATAAAACTTCAGCTGAGATACATGTAAAAAATAAGCTTAAAGAAGAGATCAAGAAAGATTTGCAAAAAAATGTAGTTTTATTGCCCCAAGATGCCATTAGAATAGTAGAAAATTGGCAGTATTTTGTCGTTCTTAATTTGTTAGAAATGTCTGAGGAGTATCAACACAGAAATTGTCTAGCTAAATCTGTTGGTGTAAGTTTAAAAAAAATAAATGCTCTTATCAGAGATTTAGAGGAGTGGGGTTTTCTTGTCGTAGAAGGTGATAAGATAACTGTTAACTCTAACTCTTGGACTACGACAGATGATATTCCTAATGAATCCATTAGAAAAGCTCATCTTCATAGTTTAACTCAAGCACAAGAAGCGTTACTTAATTTACCAGTGGAGGATAGAGATATTACGTCTTTTGTTTTTCCTGGAAACTCAAAAAATTTATCATTATTAAAGCAAGAAGTCAGAAAATTTCTAACCAAAGCAAGCAAAATGATGTCCAAGGGGAAAAAAGATACTGTGTATAAGATGAATATTCAGGTTTTTCCTCTAAATAAAAAAAAGACCAGACCTTAAGGTTCAATGATATTCAGTAAGAACTCATAACAGCTAGAATCATCACCATAATTACTTAAAACTTTTCCCATAAGAACATTGCTAAAAAAATTGATTTTTGTTCCATATTCAATACTGTAAGTAGTTGGAAATGAAATGAGTTCTACTGATAAGGCAGCGCTTTTTCTGAGAGAGTAGCTAACACTGATAGAGTTTTTGAAAAGTGCAATTTTTTGGCAACTGTCAGCAATGAATGATTCAATAGATTCAAGCTTTGGATGAGAATATTGAGCTAAAATTTCACCATTTTCGGAATACACCTTGATATTGAAAAAATCGCTATCTACTTTTAGAAAAGAATTTTTATCATTTGTGTTTAATGCTTGGTTTAATTGAATATCTAATTTTTCAAGTTCATTTACTTCTAAATAAGTTTTCTTCATAAAAAGTGAGCTTGTAAGATTTCTAGCGATTCTAGAGGATTGATAATAGTTTTTACAGTGATTAGAATTATCTTGGCACAGAGGGGTTAATGCAGATGAAAGCATTTCATGAACAATCAAACCGATTTTATTTTCATCAGATAACAGCTTCCAAATTCTTTTGCTGATTTTGATCTGATTTAAAGATCTATTAGCTAGTTGATGTCTTTTGTCTATCTTAATTACTGTTATTTGCCCATCATCAGGAAGAAGTCCTAATTCTTGATCTACTAGTTCCCATTGATGAAATTCAATAAGTTTAATCATCATGGAAGAAAGTTTTGGAGACAGACTTTCTAAATCACATAACTTTTGTTGCATTAAAACTTTATTGATTTGTAAAGTTTCAACCCATTTTTGTTTAAGCTCAAACTTAGTGTTTAAACTTAGATGTTTAAACTTAGATTTTCCTGAGAACAATGAAAATAAGGGTTTTCATGGATGTTCGCCTCTACAAAATCTCTTAAGTAATAATGACCGCCAATTTGATAGGCTTCACCACTATTTCCTAAAAATAAAGTTGATGCCATAGCTCTTAATGGGAAAGTCATGTTAAAAAAAAGTAAAGTTAAAAAGGGAATAACTATCTTGAAAATCATATTTTCCTCTCAATAGTACAGACTTGATTTAAAAACCAAAAAAAGAGTTTTTCAAGGTATTAAATTTTTTGACGCCTGTCTTTTATTATTTCGAGTCAGAGCTTACTAAGTTAGTATTTTGATTATTTAACTAATTACTAAATACAATAAAAGGAATTTTAATGAGTTATCTTGATTTACGACTTCATTCTGTTTCAAAAAAAATTGCTATTTTATCAAATTGGAGAATGTTGTTTGGTTTAGTTATATTTTTCTTCTGGATAATTCCAGTTTTTGAAGAAAAATATGTTACTCTATTGTATCCTCTGAGTTTTATATTGCTAGCTGTTTTTTCTGTACTTATCTATCAACAAGTAAAGTTAAAAAACTTTTTAAAGTACCTTCAACTTCGGTTTACTTTAGATCAGAGAAAGCTTTTCTACAAAAATAAGCCTTCCGTGATCAATTCGTTGGATTTCCAGTTTCAAGATTCTGTTAGCTCTCAAAATCCTATTTGGGAAGATTTGGATTTACATAAAAAAAATAATTTAATGGCTTTTTTGGACTGCACTAAAAATCGTAGAGCCATCCAGTTTTTGACTAAATTGATAGACTCTGACAGGGTTAGTGATCGAATTATTGAAGAACGCCAAGAAAAAGTCTCCTTTTTATTTTCTCAGAAGGGATCACGTAAAAAGTGGCTCACTTTGCTTACTTTATATTCTGACGATTCAAGTTCAAATTATCAACTAAGTTTGTTAAATAAAAAGCTTGTAGAACCTTCATATCTATTTGGAATTCTTGTAGTTGTGTATGGCATTCAATGGATTCTGTATTTTCAAAGTTTTTATTTTTCATCAAAACCTTTTTACATATTGGGAATGATCGTTATTTTATTGGTTTCTTATATAGCTTCTTTGAAAATAAGAGTTACCGAAAGTTATCCATGGGTAAATAGTTTTGAGTCCCAGGTAAAAAGACTACGATTGATCGCTAAGGACCTGGAAAGATTGGCCAAGTCAGCAGGTAAGAAAAATATTTCTTTATTAAGTCATTTTCAGAGTCACGAAGGAAGACAGCAATTTTTCAGAGTTATTAGAGAACTTGATTTGGTAACTGGAGCTTTGGGCGTTAGGCAAAATTACATTATTTACGGGATTATTCATGCTTTTTTTCCGTGGGATTTTTATTGGACTCTAAGGCTTGATAAGCTTAAAGGTGAAATTAAGCAAAACTACTTTCTATGGCTTGATCAAATTGCAGAATTAGAGGCTTTATTGCAGGTTGCTGAGTTGAGTAGTTACTTTGATCACGGAGTTTGGCCCAAAGTAATCCCTCAAGGTAAAACGTTGGTTTTAAATGAGATTCAACATCCATTCATGAGAAATCATTGTATTCCTAATTCTTTGGTACTAACAGAACAGAGCAATAAGCTATTGTTGATTACTGGTTCCAACATGTCAGGCAAGAGTACTTTTCTAAGGACTGTTGCCATGAATCACCTTCTGATGCAGATGGGAGCCAAGGTGGTGGCATCTTTTTTTCAGTCCTCTGCTTTTAAATTAGTTACCTCGCTGAAGCGGACGGATTCTTTAGAGGAGTCTTTTTCGACTTTTTATTCTGAGGTTAAAACATTGAAACGTATTTTAGATGACTGTTTTGAGGGGCCAACGTTGTTCTTAATAGATGAAATTTTCAGAGGTACGAATAACAGGGAAAGACTTATGGGGTCTCAACGGTACATAGAAAAACTGATCAAAACACAAGGGCTTGGCATTATTACTACTCATGATCTTGAGTTGGCCTCGATGGCAGATGTGAATTCTCAAATTTTTAACGAGCATTTTGTTGATCGTATAGAGGACGGCAAGATGGTTTTTGACTATCTTAAAAAACCAGGTCCCTGCCCAAGTACAAATGCTTTAAAGGTCATGGAAATGGAAGGCTTATATTGAAATCAGATTCTTATTATGTTAAGTCTTCTATAATTTAAACAAATGGGTGTGAAATTAATATGGCTGAAAAAGTAGAATCTACTGAATACATTAAAAACAAATATGATGTCTTAAGGGCTAAAACTAGTCAGATAATATTGGAAGCACTTGAGCGTACGGAGGAGTATTCAGCCATTGGTTCTGAATTTAAGTTAACTCTGGATCAAATTTATCAATTCATTGTAGAACCTCCGCAAAAAGAGTTTGGTGACCATGCTTTTGGCACTTTTTCTTTGGCAAAAAATTTAAAAAAAGCACCACCTGTTTTGGCACAAAGTATAGGTAAAAAATTAAATGAGATACTGTTGCAAAAAAAAACTGATGGGGTTTTTGCTAATGATTATTGCCAAGTTCATATTTTAGGACCTTATATTAATTTTAAGTACACTTTGGCAACATTAGGAAATGAAATTCTAAATCCTATTTTAAGTTCTCATTTTTTTAAACAGCCTATATACCTCAAGTCACCTAAGTCTATGGTAGAGTATTCGCAGCCAAATACGCATAAAGAGCTTCACGTTGGTCATATGCGTAATATGTGTTTGGGAGATGCGATTATTAGGTTGATGAAGTCAGCTGGGATAGAGGTTATTTCCTCTACGTTTCCGGGGGACGTTGGGACTCATGTGGCTAAATGTCTGTGGTATTTAAAGTTTCACAATCAAGAATCTATTCCAGCCAAAAATAAAGGTGAGTGGATAGGTAGAATATATTCCAAGGCTCATAATAAACTTGAAGATGAAGTCGGGACACCACAGGAAAGCATAAATAGGGAGCAACTTACTTTAATTTTGAAGCAATTAGAACAAAAACAGGGTGAATATTTTGAGCTTTGGAAAGAAACTAGGGAGTGGTCAATCGCTTTGATGAAGGAAATTTATCAGTGGGCTGGGGTTGGTTTCGATTATTGGTATTGGGAGTCTGATGTCGACTCGGACTCGGTGAAATTAGTTAAAAAGTATTTAGCTGAAGGTAAGTTAATAGAATCCCAGGGGGCGATAGGTCTTGATTTTACAGAGCAGGGACTTGGTTTTTGTATGTTATTAAAATCTGATGGAACGGGTCTATATGCTACTAAAGATTTAGAGTTAGCAAGACGAAAATTTCAAGAACATAAAATTGAAAAATCTATTTATGTGGTTGATGTTAGACAAGCCTTGCATTTTAAACAAGTTTTTAAAGCTCTTGAAACTTTAGGCTTTAAACAAGCTAAAGATTGTTATCATTTACAATACAATTTTGTTGAACTTCCTGATGGGGCGATGAGTTCTAGAAAGGGTAACATTGTTCCTTTGGTAAATCTAATTCAGCAGATGGAAAATAAGATTAAGACCGATTATCTGGACAGATATATCAGCGAGTGGAGTACTGAAGATATTCAGTCTACAGCGGAAGTTGTCGCTAAAGGTGCTATTAAGTATGGAATGTTAAAGCAGGACCCTGCAAAGAAAATTGTTTTCGATATGTCCGAGTGGCTCAAGCTTGACGGCGAAAGCGGGCCATTTATTCAATACTCATTTGCTAGAATTAATAGCTTGCTTGTTAAATTATCTAAAGATGTATTTGGCAATGAATTGGATCTGCTTAAGTCAGTTAGTTTTTCAAAAGTTATTCCCGATTGGACTCAATTAGAGGATAAGGCAGAAAAAGAACTTATTCAAATTTTACTTCATTATCATCATCAAGTGATGTTATCCGTAGAGAATTATAAACCAAGTACATTTTGCAGTTATATGTATGATGTTGCTAAAAGGTTTAATTATTTTTATCATGAATGTCCAATTGCTTCGATAGAAAACTTAGAAAAAAAGAAGGCAAGACTAGCTCTGGCTTTAGTTGTAGGCTTAGTATTGAAAAATGGTTTAAGCCTTCTAGGTATCCCAGTTCCTGCTAGAATGTAAGAGTGAAGCTCATGAAGATTAAAGTATTTCATATTTTGGTGAAACATCAATTTGAGGCCGAAGACATAGCTAAAAGAATAACCGATTTGGAATCATTTAAAGGGCAAGCAAGGAAGTTCTCTTTATGCCCTAGTTCACGTAACCAGGGTGATCTTGGAGAGGTTGAAGTTAGTCGCCTTGATGAAGATTTCCTTGAAGCTTTCGAACTATTAAAAGTAGGCTGTTTTTCAAAACCAGTGCGAACTCGATTTGGTTGGCATCTCATCTATCGTCCTTAAATCTATACTAGCGTCATGCTACTGCTATGACAAAAAATGGCAGTTTGTCTAAATCTCTACAGTGGAAAATGTTCACTCAGTAGTATAAATTCTCTACGAGTTAAAATTTTGTTAAAAAAAGAATGATTAAAATTCTTTTAGTTTTTTACGAGGAGTTTATATGATTGCCAGTCGACGTAATTACGTAATTAGTTTTACCTTTGTCCTTTTGTTGATAATAGGCAGTTTTTCTCAGGCAACATACCTATTTAGTAGTCAGCACACTCAAGGCTCTACGTCTTGTATTGATGATGGTGAGTATTCTACTTTCGAGGCCTATATCAAATATCTAAATGCTGAATTTTCAAGTATCAAGAGCTGGCCTAAGGATGTTCAAGAAAAGTATTTAGATTTAGCTGTTAAGTCGTCTAGTTCGGAAATTCAATTTTGTGGAAAAGTCAGAGTTTTTAATAGAACTGTGGAAATGATTAAAAAATAAATTTGCTGAAAAATGATCAGAGGTTTTTATGAAAAATTTAAGTTTAACTTTGCTACTTGGATTAATGGTGATGAGTGTAGACGGATATTCTCAATCACTTGCTATTAAAAAGATTAATTCCAAAACGCCTGCATCTACGGCCTCGACATCAAGAGCGACTGCCATTTCTAAGCAAGATTTAAAACCAAGTAATTTTAGTGCAGTATTAAGTGTTGCCAGATATTATCAGTATCAATTGTATGAAGGAAAAAGTCCTGAACAGACTTTAGATTTTTCTATAAATCCTGTGTATGTAAATCAGAGTTTGAAATTTACTTCGCTATTTGTGTATTCACACAATGAGACTAACCCCAAGGATAGCTCTATGGACGATGCTATTTTTAATTTATCTTCGATTCCTAAGAACATTAATTCATCCTTAAAAGGTAGATACTATCTTACTGGTACAGCAGGCTTATCAAAAGTATCACGCGAGGAAAAAGGCCAGTATGGGGCCGTTGGCCCTGGAGTGGGTTTATTGATAGATAGTGAAAAATTAAAAATACCTTGGATGAGCTTGGCAACATCTTTGAGTCTTTCAAAGGCCTTTCAAAAACAAGAAACAACAACTAAAGGAGATTCTAACTCCAGTTGGGTTTCTTTAAGTACAACGGCTCTTGGTTTTACTAAAAATAGTTTAGCAGCTAATTTCGTCTTTATGTTTATTAATAGCTTGAAGTATAATGAGGACTATTCCAATGTCTATTTGGTGGCCCAAGAGGCTGGATATAGTTTTACTAAAAATTTTGCTCTATTTTTAGGGCATGTAAACAAAACTAAAACTTTGGATCAAACTACTGGTGATTTGAATATACAAATACTAAACAACGAAACTTCTTATTTTTATTTACGCTTTGATGTAACTCTTTAAAGAAGTAATAAAAGTAGAAGAGTTATCATTGATTTGTCTCAAAATAAGAAATGTTTGAAATTATTGTCATTAAGTTTTTCAAAAAAATTATCAAGATAAAAATACTCCTTATTTTTTTCTATAAAAAATAAAAAATTACATTAGTAGGGACTAAAGTCTTTGGATTTTAGTCCGATCTATATATCACAATTGTTAAATAAGCTCGAGAGCGTAACCGGCCGTTAACCAAGTACTAATATCAGAAAGGAGAGTCGATGCCAAGTCGACCAGATATCTGAAGTACCTCATAGAAAAATATCAGATTTTATTTTTCAAGGAGGTTAATATGAGAATAGTAATAATTGAAAATGGAATCAAACTAAAGCTTAAACAGGAGCTGTTAGAATTAACAGATCATCCGGAAACGGGTCCTCCAGTGGGCTAATGTAAAAGCTCTGATTAAAAAAATCAGAGCTTTTTTTTGTTTAAAACCAGATTAAATAGTGTTTTGGTAATCTCACCTTTCCCTGACATAAATATAACCTTTTCCTAACTTAAAAAAAGAACGACTTAAAATTAGACTATGTTTAGTCATCATCTAACAGAGGTGGGGTTATGGATAAGCTCTTATTAGAAAGACAGTGTTTTTTGTCTCAAGCAACATGGACTGATGTGGATGAATTTAAAGTTTTAATAGACGCTCAAGATTACTACCAAAGTTTTTATCAACATACGCTCAAAGCTAGAAAAAAAATTGTCATTGTAGGCTGGGATGTGGACTCACGTACTAAATTACTTCCTAATACCCAACTTACGCTAAAACAGCATCTATTACAGTTAGTTCAAAATAATTGTGAACTAAATATTTATATTCTTTGTTGGGATTTTTCCATCTTTACAAGTTCCGAGAGGGAGTGGGGACCTTGGTTATTTGGAAGTAAGTGGCATGAGAGGATCGAATTCATTATGGATCATCACCATCCTCTTTTTTCAAGTCAGCATCAGAAAATAGTAACTGTTGATGACCAAGTCGTTTTTGTTGGTGGTATTGATCTTTGTGAGAATCGTCTAGATAACTCTGAACATCTTAAGGAGACCTCATTAAGAATAAATTCCAGAGGTAAAAGCTACAAAGCTTTCCATGATGTTCAGGTACTTATAAGGGGAAAAATGGCAGAGCCTGTGATTCATATAGCCAATCAACGTTGGTTGCAAGCGACAAAAAAAGACATTTCATTACCCTTTGTAACTGAGCCTTTGGACTGGGAAACCCCAGGTGTGGTAATAGGCGAAACTGCTTCTAGATTGAAAGGAATGGTGATTGAAACCTCTCCCCATAAAATTAAAACTAAAAGAAAAATGGATAACTTAAAAGCCACTCTTGAGTTGATTAAATTGGCTAGGAAATATATCTATATTGAAAATCAATATCTGACGCATAGAAGGGTGATTAAAGCCCTAGGACAAAAACTAACAGAAGGAAAAATAGAGATCACAGTTGTGCTTCCGAAGAAATCATTCAATTGGCTTGAGAATTCAACCATTCACTTAGTGCAAAGAAATGCATTAATGAAACTAAGAGAGTACGATCAATATAATAAACTAAAAGTTGTTTACCCTAGGATAGATTATCAAGATAAAAGTCTTTTATATGTTCACTCTAAGCTGATGATTGTTGATAATATTTTCTTTAAAGTGGGGTCCTCCAATTTAAATCACCGTTCTATGGGATTGGATTCTGAATGTGATGTGCTGTTTTTTAGTAAAGATCAAGAAGGCAAAATAAAAAAAATATTTTTGTGTTTGGTGAGTGAACATCTTGGATTATCATCTGAAATCGTAGAGCAGTTTTTGTTGAATAATAAAAGTCTTCATTTACTGATCAACTCACGCAAAGAAAGTGAAAGAAGTTTGCAAGAATTTCCAAAGGAGAAAATTTTTTTACAAAATCTTTGGGGCATCGAACCCATTTTCGATAGATCCTCAACCGTGAGTTGGTTAAAAATTTTAGAAAAACCCAGATCTTTGTTACTTGGCTATAGATAACCAAGTAAAATCAGGAAGAACCCAAATTTTTCATAAGATCTAAGAAAATAAGTATTGACTGCCAAAAGTAGTTTTTCCAAGCGCATGGACAGATTTAAATACGAGTCTTGTGTTTAAAATAGGACGCCATTCAGGGCTGAGTCGAGCTAGATCACACATCATGTGCGCCAGAGCCTACCTTAAACACAAGACTCTTCTTCAGATCTGGTATCTTTCAAAAATAGGGCATTTTAAATCTTTATTTTATTTCTAGGTAAATACTGGTTGGCTTATTATCCAGGAACATTAAAGACTTGTGTCCTTAAAGTTGAGAGCCTCATCCGTGACATCTCTTTGGGGGTAACCCCTCATTTTTTATCAACTGCACTAATGTATACGTGAACATTGTTATCTGGGTTATAACATCGTTAGCATCAAAGCTATCCATCACTATTTTTCCTAATTGATAGTCTTCTTTTAATTCTTTAATCGCGTTCTCTATATGGGCTCGTTTATTATACACCTCAAAAACCTGGTCTTCTTCGATGATAAAGTCATTTGTTGTTAAACAATCATACCTATAGGAACTTATTTCCCCTAAACTTAATTGACCATTATTTTCTATTCTGGTTCTTTTATAAATCTCGCGATACTTAGTCTGTGCCTTTGTATTTGTTATATAACTACAATAAGAGATCCCATTTTTTTCTTGGGTCCATGGCAACCCCGGTGAGGTTTGAATAAAATAGTGTCTTGCTTCTGACATTGCTGCTTTTATAAAATAGTGTGCATCATAAATTGTAAATATATCGATAGCTTGTTCATTATGA